>CAVVWD010000020.1:0-245407 GCA_963751835.1 uncultured Thermoleophilaceae bacterium
CTGACTGAACTGACATCGGCTAAGGAAGCATGGCGCATGTCAGGTCCGGGCATGTCACGCTGATGTGATGGACGCCGAGGTCATCGTCGCGCTTCGCCGCCTGGCGGAGTCCTGTCAGGACGCCGTCGAATCAGCCGACGATCTCGCGGAACGCTACGCGGCGTTGCGAGCCGAGGCCATGGACCTCAACGAGCGCCACCGCTGGGCCACGGCGGACGAGTTCGTCACGCAGGTCCCGACCCTCGAGGCAGTCATCGCGATCGAGTCGCTCGATCGCGCATTCGGAGAAACGTCCGCCCCCGACCTCCCGGTCGAACGGGGAACGGCGGCACGCCTGACCGAGGCGCTGATCCAGCTCGCGGGCTGGGTGACCGGCGCGCGCCTCGCGTGCGAGACGTTGCGTGAGATCGACTCCCGGTGAGCAAGCGAGCTTCCTAGATCGCTTCTCCAGGGCGTTGGAAGACGATCTCGGGAATCACGCAGTTCGGCGAGAGGCGAAGCACGAACCGCAGCGCCTCGGCGATGTCGCTGGTCTGGAGCATGCCCTCGGCCGGAATCGACGCCTTCACGAAGTCGCTCATGTCGGTGTCGACGAATCCCGGGCAGAACGCCACCGACTTCACGCCGGCGGCGTTGAGCTCCTTGTTCATCGCGTTCGTGTAGGCGATCACCGCCGCCTTGGTGGCCGAGTACACCGACAGCCATGGCTGCGGCGACTTGCCGGCCATCGACGCCATGTTGACCACCAGCGCGTTGCGGTGCTCGGCGCCCGCCGCCCGCAGCAACTCGGCGCACTCCCGGTAGAAGAGCACGATGGCACGGAGGTTGACGTCAAGCTGCATGTCGACGTGCTTGGTCTTCTGTTCGTCGACCGCAGCGCCGATCCCTACACCCGCATTGTTGACGAGCACATCAAGTCGGCCGAAGGCCTCACGGTGGCGGGTGACAACGGCGTGTGCTGCCTCCTCGTCCGCCAGGTTGGCCGCGACGTGCTCGACCTCCGCACCCTGCGCGCGCAAGGCGTTCGCGGACTGCTCGAGCAGGTCAGGCTTGCGAGCGGTCATCGTGACCCCATAGCCCTCGTCCGCGAGCGCCTCGGCGAGGGCCAGCCCGATGCCCCGCGAGGCACCTGTGACGATGGCGGCGCGCTCCGGCATGCGGCGGGACTCTGTCAGACGCGGAGGATTCGCGCGACCAGCGCCAGAGCCACGGCCAGGATCCCGTAGCCGACCACCGAGAGTCCCGCCACCGTCGGCGGGGTGTCCGTAGCGCAAAGGACGGCCGCCGCGAGCAGCGCCGCGGATGCAACGGGTGCGAGCGCGAACCGCTCGGTGGTCTCGATCCGGAGCACGACCGCGCGGCCGCCTTCACCGCTCCCGAGCCGCAGGGTGATCGCTGGACGTCGCACCCGGTGTCCTTCGAGCTGGTCGATGGCGAGTCCTGCGCCGTGCGAGTCGAGCGCCCTTGACACGGGCGGCAGCGAGATATGATCTGAGTTCAGTTCAGTTTACGACCCCACGAACGAGGAGGGAGCCCTAATGGCCATCAAGCGCAACGCGGCAGATCATCGGATTCGTCCGATCCCCGAGCACGTCTACACGCTCCCGGTGGTGCGCGAGCTTCCCGCCCAGCCTCCAGACCCGGTCGGCGCGCAGTCGCTGTGGTGAGCGCACAGCCGTCGACGATTGAGGCCGCGTGGGTCGTCGTTGGCGGCGGCAGTGCCGGGTGCGTGCTCGCAGCCCGCCTGAGCGAGGATCCCACTCGGGATGTCGTGCTTCTGGAGGCCGGGCCGGACTGGCGGGCGAGCGAGGCGCCGCCGCCGTTGCGCAGCCTCAACGGATGGCGGGCGTTGGACGAGTCGACGTGCGCCGCGTTCCAGTGGCGGGGGCTCGAGTCGCGGCGCACCAGCGCCCAGGAGCCGCGGCCGCACGTGCGGGGGCGGGGTCTCGGCGGCGGTTCGACGGTGAACGGGATGATGGCCATCCGCGCGGTACCCGACGACTACGACCGCTGGGCTGCGTCCGGATGCCCGGGCTGGTCGTACGCCGACATGCTGCCCTACCTGCGGCGTATGGAGAGCGACGCCGACTTCGGCGACCGGCCCTACCACGGGGCGGACGGGCCGATCCCGGTGCAGCGCCTGCCGCGTGAGGCATGGGGGCCGGCCGACAACGCGCTTGCCGACGCCGCGGCCGGACTCGGTCATCCGTGGTCTGAAGACCACAACGCGCCCACGGCGACGGGCGTGTCGCCGTTCGGCGTCAACGCGCGCGACGGCGCGCGCGTCACGACAACGATGCTTACCTGGAGCCTGCACGCGGGCGGCAGGAACCTCCGCGTCCTCGGCGACGCCACCGTCGAGCGGGTCTGGTCGAGGCGGGTCGCGCGGTCGGCGTTCGGGTCCGCGTCGGGGAACGACTGGATCGATGTGCGTGCCCAGGGCATCGTGCTGTGCGCCGGCGCGATCCACTCGCCGGCGATCCTCCTGCGGTCGGGCATCGGCCCCGCGGGGCCGATCGCGCGGCTGCCCGTGGGACACGGGATGCAGGAGCATCCGCTCGCGCTGTCTGGCTCTTCCCGCGCCCGGACGCGCGGCCCGACCTGGACGCGCGGCAGGCCAACTGCCTGGTCCGCTACTCGTCCGAGCTGGAGGGCGCGGGAGCGAACGACATGATGATCGCGTCGGTCAATCAGACGCCGGCCCTGCCGGATGAGGCCGCGTCGCACCTCGTCATGGACGGTCAGAGCGGAACCTGGGGCGGCGCCGGCGGCGGCGAGGCGCCCGGCGGGCCGGGGCTCCTGTGCGTCTGGGCCAACCAGCAGCGCTCGCGCGGCTGGCTGGGCCTGGCGTCGCCCACGCGGACCTCGCGCCTCGCATCGAGCAGCGGCTCCTCGACGACGCCGGCGACCTGCGACGCCTGCGCGACGGCGTCAAGCGATGCCTGGAGCTGATCGCCACCGGCGCCTTCGATGCGGACTTCGAGCACATCGCCATCGACGCGAGCGGCACCGGCCTCGAGGCGCTGTCCGACGACGCGGCGATCGACGCCTGGCTGATGGCGACGGTGGGCGACACCGGTCATATCTGCGGCACCTGCCGCATGGGCGCGCCCGACGACCCGCAGGCCGTGGTCGACCCACGGGGCCGCGTGCTCGGAGTCGACAGCCTGTGGGTGGCCGACGCATCGGTGTTCCCGGAGGTGCCGCGCGCGAACACGAACCTGCCGACCATCGCCGCCGCCGAGCGGCTGTCGGATCTCATCCGTGGCGGTCCGGCGGCGGCGCGAGCGGAGGATCAGCGTGTCGCGGTCTAGCGACATCGACGCGTGCGCGCCTACCGGCTGATCGGCGCCGGTCGGGCGGAGCTCGTCGACCTGCCGCTCCCGGTGCCGGGGCCGGGCGAGGTTCTGCTTCGTGTGCTGGCCGCGGGCGTCTGCCGGACGGACCTCGCCCTGCTGCGGAGCGGCGGCAACGGGCTCCCGCTGCCGGTGACGCTCGGCCACGAGACCGTGGGCGAGGTCGTGGCGCTCGGCGAGGGCGTGGCGGTCCCGGGTCGCGGGGCCGTCGTGGCGGTCTACGAGCTGTTGGGTTGCAGCCGGTGCGTCGCGTGCGCGCGCGGACACGACAACGTGTGCCGGGACGTCGTCCCGGGAGCCATCGGAATCACGCGCGACGGCGGCATGGCCGACCACGTCGTCGTCCCGGCGCGCAACGTCGTGGCCCTGGGCGACGTCGATCCGGTACACGCCGCGCCCTTGACCGACGCCGGGATGACGGCGTTGCACGCCGTCGAGCGCGCGCGGACGCTGCTCGAGCCCGGGGCGACGGCCGTCGTCGTCGGGATCGGCGGCCTGGGCCATCTCGCGGTGCAGTTCCTGCGGGCCACGTCCAAGGTCCGCGTGCTCGCCGTCGACGTGGACCGCCCGCACCTGGACTTCGCCGCCGAGATCGGCGCCGACGACGGCGTGCTGGCCGGAGCGGACGCCCGGGATGGCATCGTCGCAGCGAACGCCGGTCGCAGAGTCGACGTCGTCTTCGACTTCGTCGGCGCCCAGCAGAGCCTCGACCTCGCCGCGGCGGTCACGGGGCGCGGGGGCGTGATCGTGGTCACCGGCGGCGGCGGTGGCAGGCTGTCCATCACCGCTCGGATGGGAGCCGGGGGAGCGCCCGACCGCGAGGTCGCGATGGTGCACACGTTCGGCGGCACCCGCGACGACCTCCGGCGCGCGCTCGCGCTCGCGGAGGCCGGCCGGGTTCGCACGCGCGTCGAGGTCTTCGACCTCACGGCCGCCGGCCGAGTGCTGGCCGACCTGGAGGTCGGAAGGGTGCTCGGGCGGGCCGTGCTGGTGACCTGACGCGCTCCCCAGCGTCAGCGGTTCCCGCCCGGCGCCGCGCGCATCAAGGCCTCCGCGTCTGGGGCACCGTCGCCGGATCCGGCGGCCGCCGGCGGTGTCCTGCTCGCCGGCATCCTCACCGACGCCCTCGCGGCGGCCAGGTTCCGGCTCGCGGCCGCTGCAGTGAACCAGACGCCGGTTCTCGTCAGAGATGCCTTCATACAGGCATCACGGCGCTCGTCCCATCCGGAGTCCCATTGGGCTCGACGGACGGACTAAAGTGGCTCCACTACGCGGAATCTTCACGGGTCGCGCGAGTCTCGAAAACCGTTGTAGGGGCAACCCCCTACCGAGGGTTCGAATCCCTCCCCCTCCGCTCAGGACAGTGATCTCCCAGCTAGCAGGCCGTTTCCGGGCCGGGCGGCTCCTTGCTGCCGTTCCTGTTCGAGTTCGGCTGCTGGCAGGCTCCGTCGCGCACGCAGCGGCCGGGGTCCCGGGAGATCAGCCGCATGCGGATCCCGCCCAGGTTCACCGAACGCGGAAGCTCCCCTTCATGCCCTGGTCGGCGTGGCCGGGGACGGTGCAGACGTAGCGGTAGGTGCCTCTGCGCAGCCGCACTCTCAGGGTTGCTGCCCTGCGCGGGCGGATGACGCGCGTCTTCCTGCCGGCGATCTTGAAGTCGTGCCTGAGCCTGCCGCGGTTGGTGAAGCGGAACGTGACGGTTCCTGGTGCGACGCTGCGGGGCGACAGGGTGTACCGGTACTCGGTGCCGGTCACCCGCACCGACGCGGCGCCGCCGGCGACGGTGATGGGCAGTACGACCGCAGCACCGGCCGCCAGGGTCAGCATCACGGCGAGGGCAGAACGCTTCATCTTCGACCTCCTGCTTGTCAGCCGCCGATCTGGCTCATCGTGCGGCTGGCGCGGACGAAGCCGGGCTCGTTGATCCGGTGCTTGAGTTCCTTGTGTGTCGACCGCGTGGCGGATCACCTCCTCGAGTTCCGCGTCGCTTGAGCCGTCGCGCAGCGGCGCGCGCAGGTCCCATTCGGTGCGCGAGAACAGGCAGGTGCGCAGCTGGCCGTCGGCGGTCAGGCGGATGCGGTCGCAGCTGGCGCAGAACGGCTCGCGTGACCGGGTTGACGAAGCCGAGCTCGCCGGCGCCGTCGGCGAAGCGGAAGCGCCGGGCGGTCGACGACGCCTTGGCCGGGAGCTCGGCACGAGCGGCCAGCGGCGCTCGATGATCGCGCGGATCTCCGCGCCGGTGAGGACCTGGTCGGCGTCCCAGTCGCCGTCGGCGTCGAGCGGCATGAACTCGATGAAGCGCACGACGTAGGGCTTGTTCGCGGGCGAGCTCGGCGAGCGCGGGCACCTCGTCCTCGGTGAAGCCGCGGATGGCGACGCAGTTGACCTTGATCGGCCGCAGCTCGGGGTGGCGCTCGGCCTCGGCGAGCCCGCGCAGCACGCGGTCGAGCGCGTCGCGGCGCGTGATCTCGGCGAAGCGTGTGTGCGAGAGCGAGTCGAGCGAGACGTTGATGCGCCGCAGCCCGGCCGCGACCAGCGGGCGCGGCCAGCCGGTCGAGCAGGACGCCGTTGGTCGTCAGCGAGAGGTCCTCGACGCCGGGCGTTGCGGCGAGCATGCGCGACGAGCTCGGGGAGGTCGCGGCGCACGAGCGGCTCGCCGCCGGTGAGGCGCACCTCGTCGACGCCCATCGCGGCCATGACGCGCGACGAGCCGCTGGATCTCCTCGAAGGTGAGCACGTCGGGCTTGGGCAGCCACGCCAGCCCCTCGGCGGGCATGCAGTAGCGGCAGCGGAAGTTGCAGCGGTCGGTGACCGAGACCCGCAGGCTGCGAATCGCCCGGCCCCAGCCGTCGCGCAGCGGGCCCATGGTCGCCGACTCGGTCGGCGCTGGCTGTGCGAACTGCTCGGTCATCCCGGCCGACTCACGGGGTCGGTGGTCCTAACCCGGGCGCGGCACCGGCCGGGAGACGAAGTTCTTGGCCTTCGACTCGGGGTTGCCGGCCTCCCCGCGGCCGGTGACGCGGCCGTAGCGGTCCTTCAGGGAGAACCCCGGCGTGTTCGCCGCGGTGACGCGGCGGGCGGTCGAGCTTGCGCAGCGCGCCGCGGGTGTTCTTGAAGAACGCGCCGTTGGACTTCTGCTGCAGCGGGCCGCCGGCGACGAGGTTGTTGGCGTAGTACTGCGGCATCGCCGAACGGGTTGTTGTCGCTGGGGCCCTGCCAGCCGAAGATCGCGGAGATCAGCCCGCGCTGCACCTCGTCGGAGACGTTGACCACGCCCTCGCAGCGCGAGAACTGGTTGCTGAGCTCGGCCCAGTCGCCGTCGGTCAGCCCGGCCGCGTTGGCGTCGTCGGGGTGCACGACGAACTCCATGAACGGCTGGCTGTGCGAGGCGAGGTCGTTGAGGTAGCGGAACGTGTAGCCCGACTGCCAGATCGTCTGGTAGCGGACCGTGGTGACGAAGAACGGGTACTGCGCGTTGGGCTTGACCGGCTCGGGCAGGAAGGCCAGCGGGTCGGCGTCGGTCCACTGCTGGTCGCGGGCGACGAACCGGGCCTTGCCGTCGTCGGTGGCGAAGCTCGTCCTCGTAGATGCGCTCGGTGCCCATCAGCCTGTTGCCCCGCGGCGCTTGATCGGCTGCTGGATGCCGTTGGTGCCCAGCGCCCGCAGCTGCTTGCGGCGTGATCTGGTCGAGGCCGAGCGCCTTGCCCTCCTAGGTCTGGCGCATCGCGTTGAAGACGTCCTCCCACGACGCGTACTGCCACTCGTCGGCGTCGACGAGCCTGTGGCGCTGCGGCGAGCCGCTGGGCGATGCGGGCGAAGATCAGGTACTCGGACGCGACCTCGCCGGGCGCGGTCGTAGAACTTCTCGTTGACGCGCAGGCGCCGCTCGAGGTTCTCGCGCGTGTAGGTGTACTCGCCCCAGGCGGCGGCCGGCAGGACGACGTCGGCGATCGTCGTCGATGTCCGACGGGCGCATGTTGATGTCGACGATGAACGGCACGCGCTCGGCGAACTGCCTGAGCTGCGTGGTCTGCTGCTGCATGCGCAGCGGGTTGCAGACCGCGAAGATCAGCACGTCGATCGTGCCCTTCTCGAGCTCCTGCCAGAGGTTGCGCCGGTCGTCGCCGCCCTGCGGGTGCGGCCAGTCGAAGTCGTACATGTAGGCGCTCTGGTGGCCGCCCTGGCGGCCGAACACGCGGCCGGGCCGGCCGATGCTGCCGAGCAGCAGCGCGAGGTTGGCGTAGCGAGCTCATCACCGCCTCGTTCTGCGTGCCCGACCAGATGACGCCCTTCTCGAACAGGATCGACGTCTTCTTGGGCCTGCCCAGCAGCGCGCGCCGCCCTGCGCACCTTCGCGGCCGGCACGCCGGTGACGCGCTCGGTGTTCTCGGGCGTGTACTTGGCCTGCGAGACCGCTGGCCCTGAGCTGCTCGAAGCTCGCCGCGGTCGCAGCGCTGGTCGATGAACGCCTGGTCGTGCTGGCCGCTCGCCAGGATGACGTTCATCAGCGAGTTGAGCAGCACGACGTCCGTGTTCGGCTTGAGCTGGAGGTGGACGCCGCCGAGGTCCTCGGCGTTCGCCGCCGGGCACCGTCCGCCGCGGGTCGATCACGACCTTCTTGTTGGGCCGCGCGAACATGCGGTTGTAGAGCACCGTGCCGGTGACGTAGCTGTTGGCGCCCGGACAGCAGGACCGTGTCGGCCAGCTCGAAGTCGCGGTAGGAGTACAGCAGCGTGATGTTCGAGCCGAAGTGCTCGCTCGATGCTCGGGTGCTCGGAGTTCCACTTCGGGCGGTTGTGGATCGCACGCACCGCGACGCCGGCGTCGGGGCCCGAGCGCCGTGTTGTAGAGGCCCTTCGGGGACGGGGCGAAGAAGAGCTTGGTGGTCGCGAAGTTCATCTCCGGCGAGAGATGGTCGGCCGCCCCACAGCCCGATCGACGACGGGCCCGCGCCCGTCCAGCGCGCGCTTGATCGCGTCGGCGACGCGGTCCAGCGCGGCGTCCCAGCTGACGCGGCGCAGCGGTCCGCCGCGTGCGTCGCGCACCTGCGGGTAGAGGTTGCGCTCGGTCGGGTTGGTCAGCGGATGCTTGCGCGTGGTGTAGACCGTCAGGGCGTTCGTGCCGCCGCGCGGCGAGTGGTCGCCCTTGTTGACGATGCAGTCCTTGTCGGGGACGACGGCGATGTAGCTGTCCTTGCCGTCGACCTTGCGCGCGCGTGACGAACGTCGGCGAGAGCCAGTCGCCCAGCGCGCCCTTCGGGCTCCGGCGTGGCGCTCGGCGTGTCCTGCACCGGCCACGTGTAGATCTTGTAGCCGCAGCCGACGTTGCAGTACTGGCACGCGGAGGTGTGCACCTTGGCCGACCTCGGGATCGGACCGGGAACTCCTCGCGGCCCAGGAAGCGCGCCATCGCGGCCTCGCGGTCGGCCTCCGACGCCGCCAGCGCGGCGCCCGGCTCCAGGAACGCCGGCAACGACAAGGCGCCTGCCCCGGCGAGTCCCGCCCCGAGCACCTGGCGGCGGGTCGCGTCCGTCTCCGTGCGACGTTCGGCGCTCATGACGCCACCTTTCTGCCGGGAGCAAGGTTCTTCCGGTAGCCGTAGATGAGGCCGTCGACGCCGACCGCGTAGACGGCGCCTCGACGCACCTCGAGCAGCACGCGCGGCAGCGCGCGGGTCGCGACGCCCTGGATGATCGAGGCCAGCCGCTCGGGGTCATAGCGCGATCTGGTGGCACGGGCAGACCAGCTCACGCCGTTCGCGCTGGTAGGTCACCGCACAGCCCATGTGCTGGCACAACGTGCTGAACGCGACGATGCTCCGGTTCGGGCCGACACCCGCCGGCACCGGCCCTCCGAGATCCAGGAGGACGTTCGGCTGCGCCCGCAACGGATACCTGAAGACCACCGGCCGATTCACACGCAGCCGGTCGAGATCGATGATCCGGGCACGGGGATAGGCGGCCTCCGCCCTCTCGGATTGCGCTGCCACGGCGACACCGGTCACAGCTCCCGCGGCCAGCAGCTCGCGACGGGAAAGGCCCGGTCGCGCTCCATCGGTGGTGGCGCTCAAAGCGACCCCTTCTCGTCAGGGCTCGCGCGGCCTCGCTCCCGGGGTCGCCGACACCCGATAAAGGAGAACCGACCATACATTCCGTTCACCGCATAAGTCAACGCGGCCCGGCACTGGCGACGCGCTGGAGGCGCGCCTACGATCCCTTTCATGGCTTCACCCGAGGCGACCCCGCTGCCGATCGCTCAGCCCCGCGTGGTCGCCGAGCCGCGCAACATGACCCTCGAGGTCCTGCGCGCCCTGGCCCATCCCCTCCGCCTGGACCTCGTCGCGCACATCGCCGCCCGCGGACCCCTGTGCTCCTGCCACCTCGAGGACACCGTCGGCGCATCCCAGCCACAGATCTCCAAGCACCTGACCGTGCTGCACCGCGCCGGCCTGCTCCACCGCCGCCGCGAAGGCCGGTGGGTCTACTACAGCATCGACGCGGATGCGCTCAGCACCGCCGCCGAGTTCCTCGACGCGGTCGAACGGTCGATGCACCGCCCCCACCTGGCCGACTCCTGCCAGGACGACGGTTCAGGCTAAGCGCGGCCGAACCCGCCGAGGGCCTTCGTTTGCAGCCGGGTTGCGCGCGGTCGGCGGCAGCCGAGATCGCCGGCGCGCTCGAGATCGCGACCGGCGCGCCGAGTGATCGAGGCCGCCCTCGACCATCGCCTCGACGACGTTGGGCCAGATGCCCTTCCGGCGCGGCTCCTGACCCGCCGACTCGGCGCGCACGTCCTCGGGCGCGTAGCGCTCGAAGAACGCCTGGGCCATCTGCGAGCGCCCGGCACGGTGGGTGCACACGAACAGGACGTACTTCACGCGATCCTCCTCTAGGCGGCGACCAGCAGCTTGTCGGCGTACTCACCCGGCAGCCCCGCGGCGCGCACCTGCTCGGCGACCACCGCGGCGTCGTAGGCAACGCGCTCGATCGTCACCTCGACCCGGTTGCCGCCGTCCTCGAGGACCGCGAACGCGGTGCGCGGGTCGCCGTCCTTGGGCTTGCCGACCGAGCCGCAAGTGACGAACAGCACTCCGCCGAACTCGGCCACCCACGGCTTGTGCGTGTGGCCGAAGACCAACACGTCGCCCTCTCCGACGAATCTCGGCGGCCAGGTGCTGACGTTCGCATCTCGTCGGGCGTCCGCCCGTCCGGCGCGCAAGCCGTCCCCCGAATCGAGCACGGCAGCGGACGGGTTGCGCCGCGCGGCGTGTGCGAGCGCTCGGCGCGTCCGTGCTCGCTTGCTCAGTTCTCGGGTGCGACGTCGGTGAGCAGGCGCCGGACGCGGTCGCCGATGTCGTCGCGGATCCGGCGCACGCCGTCGAGGTCGGCGTCGGCGGGGTCGTCGACCTCCCAGTCCTCGTAGCGCTTGCCGGGGTAGATCGGGCAGGCGTCGCCGCAGCCCATCGTGATCACGGCGTCGGCGGCGCTGGACGACCTCGTCGGTCATCGGCTTGGGGAACTCCTTGCGCGATGTCGATCCCGAGCTCGGCCATCGCGGCGACGACGTCGGGGTTGATCTGGTCGGCCGGGGTCGCTGCCGGCGGAGCGGACGTGCACGCGGCCCTCGGCGTAGTGGTCGAGCAGCGCCGCGGCCATCTGGCTGCGCCCGGCGTTCTGGACGCAGACGAAGAGGACCTCGGGAACGTCCTTGGCGATCGTGCCCTCGACCTGGCCGAGCGCGCGCAGCCGCTCGCGCGCGAAGCGGTGCACGAACAGCGGCACGAAGTTGGTCGAGCCGCGCGCTCGCCGAGCGCCTCCAGCGACTCGGCCATGAAGCGCTCGATCGTCTCGGGGGAGAAGGTGCCCGGCGAACTCCTCGCGCAGCGCGTCGAGTCCCCGCTCCAGGTGGCCCGCGGGTGATGAGGTCGACGTCGAGCTCCCGCAGCTGGGTGGCCATCGATCTGCTCCTTCGCGCTCGAGCGGACTGGGGTCAGGCGAAAGCGTATCCATTGACAATCATCACTTCAATCGATAGATGTAGATCGATGGCGGTCGATCTGGAGCTGGCGCCGAAGACAGAAGCGCCCCGCCGGCGAGCCGTGCTGCGAGCCGGTCGTCTACCCCGACATCGAGCGCGAGCAGGCCGAGCGGATGGCCGAGGTGGCCAAGGCGCTCGGCGACCCGATCCGCCTCCAGCTCGTCGACGTGCTGCGCAAGCACGCCGGCAAGGTCTGCGTCTGCGAGCTGGTGCCGCTGTTCGACCTCTCCCAGCCGACCGTCTCGCACCACCTCAAGGTGCTGCGCGACGCCGGGCATCGTCGACTCCGAGCGCCGCGGGCTGTGGGCCTACTACTACGTCGTCCCCGAGGCGCTGAAGGAGCTGACCGCATGGCTGAGCTGACCGACGACCGACATCCGCGAGGCCGTGCGCGAGCGCTACGCCGCCGCCGCGCGCAGGCCGCCGAGGCGAGCTCGAGCAGGCTCGCTGCGGAGCCGGCCGCGAGTTGCTGCGGGCTGCGGGCCGGCTGCGGCGACGCGAGCCGGCGACGAGGTCGTTCGGCGCCGCGCTCTACGACGACGAGGCCGCCGCGACGCCGTCCCGCGAGGCGGCGGTCGACGCGTCGCTCGGCTGCGGCGTACCCGACCGCGGTCGCCGACCTGCACGAGGGCGAGACGGTGCTCGACCTCGGCTCCGGCGCCGGCGCCGACGTGCTGATCTCCGCCCGCCGCGTCGGCCCGACCGGCCGCGCGATCGGGCTCGACATGACCGACGAGATGCTCGCGCTCGCCCGCGCCAACGCGCGCCGAGGCCGGCGTCGACAACGTCGAGTTCCTCAAGGGCTACATCGAGGAGCATCCCGCTGCCCGACGACAGCGTCGACGTCGTGATCTCCAACTGCGTGATCAACCTCTCGGCCGACAAGCGCCGGGTGCTCCGCGAGGCCGCCCGCGTGCTGCGCCCCGGCGGCCGCTTCGCGGTCAGCGACGTGATCGCCGACGAGGACATGGACGCCGCCACGCGCGCCGACATGCAGCAGTGGACCGGCTGCATCGCCGGCGCGCTCACGCGCGGCCGAGTTCGAGCACGCGCTCGCCGACGCCGGCCTCGTCGACGTCGAGATCCGCGAGACCCACCGCGTGCACGAGCACGCCGGCTCGGCGATCATCCGCGCCCGCAAGCCGGCGTAGTCAACCGGACGTTCAGGAGGGTCGCCGGCGGCGAGGAGGCGGCCAGCCCGGAGCCCGGCGCGATGTTGCCTCACGCCATGCCGTGAATCCGTCGCGCGAAGGCGGCGAGATCGGTGTGCGTGCCGGCTGCTCGGGAGCCACGGTATCCATCGGCGATTGCGGCCCGAAAATGGCGAGACCCGGACTCGACTGGGGACACCGCGAGTTTCAGTCGTGACGTCCCTCGTGCCGACCAGGGCAAAATCCGCAGCCCGAGGCTCTCCACGAGCTGATCAACGCGCCGCGTCGAGACCCCGCAGACATAGGCCTGCTGGACGACCGCCAGCAGCGCCTGCTCCGAGCGCCGGCGCGGCTCCAAGAAGCTCGGGAAGTAGCTGCCCTGCCCGATCTTCGGGATCTGCAACTCGATCTCGCCGCCCTGCTGTCCCAGCGCCGCGGCCGATAGCCGTTGCGACGAGTCGCGCGGTCCTCGGGCCGGCGCTCACCGCGCTCAGCCCCGATCAGCTCGGACACCTCGAGCTCCATCCCCTCCGCCGCGACGCCTTGACCGCCTCGCGGATCACGTCAGCGTGCTCATCGAGCAGCACCTTCTTGAGGACGTCCTCGATCGTCATCCTCTCGGCACCAGCCATCGTCGGGCTCCTTTTCGTCGAAGCGTGAAGACTCCGTCGATCACGAGCGCCGCGGTGGCCGGAACTATGTCCGTCTGACCCCCGACCTACATAGCGCTACGGGACATGACCGGGGCCGCCCTCGATGCCAGTAGGTCACGCCATGGCTCCTGACGGACGGGATAGAGTGGCTCAACCACGCGGAATCCGCACGACTCCGCGCCGGTCTCGAAAACCGTTGTGGGCCTTACGGTCCACCGAGGGTTCGAATCCCTCCCCCTCCGCCTAGGCCCAGCTATTTCCCAGCAAGCAAGCCACTTCCGAGCCGTTGGGCTCGCCGCTGGACCGTCGCTCGCTGTGCCGCTCAAGACCGTTGAGCGCCGCCTGATCGGGGTGGCGATAGGTCCCATGGGAGTCCCATGGCGCGGCGGCCGCCTCGCGCGCATCCCGCTGATCATCGTCGACGAGGTCGGCTACATCCCGTTTGACGCCGAGGCCGCCAACCCATGTTCACGCTCGTCAGCTCGCGCTACGAGCGCGCCTCGATGATCGTCACCAGCAACAAGCCCTCTCTGCCTGGGGCGAAGTCTTCGGTGACGACGTCGTCCCCGCCGCCATGATCGACCGCCTCGTCCACCACGCCGAATCGTCGCCCTCAAAGGCCACAGCTACTGCCTAGCGACCGCGACCTCGGCGCACCTACCAAGACGCCCGAACTCGCCTGACCTCCGCCACGCCGGCGCCGCGATCGTCCGCCTCGACCTCCGGGCTCCGCCTCCGCACCGACCGCGCAGCCGACAGAGTGGGTCAATTCTCAGCCGTCGCTAGCGGGTCCGTTCTCAGCGTTGACAACAGCGCGTTTCGTTTGTTCCAGCTCGGCGACCTCCACGATCACCGTGCGCCGCAGCGCGACGAGCCTACTGGACCTTCTTGATCGCTTCGTCGGCCTTGCGATCGTGCTCTGCCCGTGCCGCCGAGACTGACTTCCTGCTTTCGCGCCAGCGATCGCCGCCCGCTTCGCGGAGCTCCGCGAGACGCTCGGCAACCGTGTCCCTGCTGCGCCGGAGGTCGCTGGCATCCGCCTCGGCGGCGTCACGGTAATCACCGGCCAGCGCGTTGCCGTACTCGGCCAGGTGGTCCGGGAGCTCGTTGGCGGCGTCGACGTAAGCCTGCATCGCGTCGCTGAAGCCCTTCTTGTCTTCGGCGAGCTCGGCGGCCAGGGCGTGCTCGGTGGTCTTGACCCGCGCCTCGAGTTGCCGGAGCTTCGGTGCTGCGGCGTCGCCGTCGTCGCGCACAGCGGCCCGGGTGGATGCCTCCTGCCGCCGCAGCGCATCGACCTGACCCTTGATCGACTCGCCTGCCTTGGCGCCGGCGCCCTGCGCCCTCGCCTCCAGCCGGTCGATGCGACCGGACAGCTCGTCGATCCGCTCATTCTGGCTCATGACATCCTCCTTTGGTTGACGGTCATGAGCCTGAGGGCAAACGACGTGAGCGGTCATCACACAGTCTGCGTGATGTCGCCCACCGGGCCGGCAGCGAGACCAGGCTCGTGCCGTCGCGCGTCTACCCCTCCGGGCATGGCTGCGCAGCCCCACCTCGAGCCGCAGGCGCGCCGCGCGTGACGGAGATCCTCTACGGGCTCGCCGGCGCCGAGCGGGAGCGCGTCGCCGCGCTCCGAGCGCAGGGGCGGTTCTTCTGGCTCGACGTCTCGCTCAGCGAGACGAGTCGTGACGATCTGCGCGACGCGCTGGAGGTCCCCGAGCGCGCGCCTTCGGCCCTCCGTCGCTCCGGCGATGCCCACGCCACGCGAACGGTCGTCGCCGCCGGCGAGTGCATCGTCTCGAGGCCCACTGCTACGTCGCGGCGGCGGACGCGGCCGCCGCGACCGGGGACCGCCTCCGGCCGGTCAAGGTCGACGTCGTGGTCGCCGGCGAGTACCTGCTGACCCTCACGAGGAGCGGGTCTCCCTGCCCTCGGTCCTCGCTCTCGATCCGCCGAAGGAGCGCAGCAAGGGATACGTCGTCCTGTCGTGGCGCCTTCTCGCACGGCCGGTTCGCATCGGCGACGACCGCAAGCCGCGACGCCGCTGACGCTCTTGCCTCCAGCGGCTCGCCGGGCGACGTCGACCGCCCGGTGATGGAGCTCAGTGGTTGTCCACTCCAGCCGGCGTTCGGCTCCTCGAGAGCACCAGGAGCGCGCACCGCGCCCTGTTCGCGAGCCGTTGAGCGGTGCTGCCCCACAAGACGTGGTGGATCGACCGGTAATCGTGCGATCCGAGGAGCAGGAGGTCGACCGACGTGCCGTACCGTGCGAGCACTTCGTGCGCATCGCCGGATGCCGCGTGGGCTTCGAGGCCGCCCGATCCGGCGATCCGCTGTCGGGCCTTCGCGACGCCTTCGTCGATCTCCGGCTGCGGGTTCCAAGGGTCGCGCACACGGACGGGCTCTGACACGGCCTGGAACGCCGAAAGCTCGGCGCCGCGCTCGAGCGCAAGCTCCCGCGCCACGGCGAGGGCTCGTTCGCTCTGCGGCGAACCGTCGTAGGCGGCGGCGATCTTCCGCAGCGGCGGGCGGGTCGCGTACCCCATCGGCGCGACAGCTACCGGGCAAGGCGCGCTGTCGAGCACCGCCGTCGTGTCATCCCCGACGAGGGTCCGCTCATACTCGTCCCGGCGGGACGCGCCGATCACCAGGAGGTCGGCGTGTCGCCCGAGGGCGAGCTCGTGCAGTCCCTTGGCTACGGAGCGGGCTTCGACACACAGCACCTGGGCGTCGACGGATGACTCGTCTCGCAGCGATGTGAGACGTCGCATCGCCCGCCCGCGTTCGGCGGCCAGCGATACGGCGCCGGGAGCGGGATCGGGCGTGAGCAGGACCTTGACCTCGGCGAGCGTGAGCCGCGCACGGCGGGCGCTCAGCTGAGTCGCGAGGGCGATCGCGTCGCGCCCAGCCTCCGGGTCGGCGACGCCGACGATCACGTTGTCGAACATGTCGCTCGTCACGGTGGGCGCTCGCGAGGTGAGCTGTCGTCACACAGCATGGGTGATTCGCGCAGACCGTGTGATGACGGCTCGTCCTGCCGGCGCGCACGCTTGGCCGACCGGGGTTCCCGCTCAAGGACAACATCCCGACGGACCGCTTCCCGATCGTGACGCTAGCGCTGATCGTCGCCAACGCGATCGTCTACTCCTCGTGCAGGACGGCGGGTGGGAGCTGACCTCGAGCGCCACCGGCGACTGGCCGGTCCGTGACTACGCGCTCGTGCCGTGCGACATCAGCGGAGCGGGCGAGGCCCGCGCGAGCCACGTCGGCGGCGTCGCGAGCGTCTTCACGTCGATGTTCATGCACGGCGGCATCCTGCACCTCGTCGGGAACATGGTGTTCCTGTGGGTCTTCGGCAACAACGCTGTCGCGCTTCGTATCGTAGAACGCCGGCAGGCAGTGCATGAACTTCGCGCGCGGGTTGCCGGTGTCCTCCATCGCCGCTGCGTTGACCTGGTAGGGGGCGAGCAGCCTGACGCGTTCACGCCACACGGCCTTGGGCTCACCCATCGAGACGCACGCGTCGGTGTGTACGAGTCGGACCTCGGTGCCGGCGTACTTCGCCGCCTTGAGCGCGGCGGCAAGCGTCAAGAGGTGGTCCAGCTCCGCGAGGTGAAGTCGATCTCCTTCAGGGAACGCCGGCTGCGCAGGTTGTACATGCGGCGTCCTGCTCCACCTCGGCGTGGCTCATGGGCGCGATCCTGCGAGCCGACTGCGTGCGATGTCGTCTCGCAATCTGTGTGATTGCGCTGGCTGACCGTGGCGAGCCGCGGTTCTGATCAGTAGTCGGCCCCTTTGCGGCGGGAGCAACGCCAGTTAGACTCGGCTTCGGCCCGCTGGTCCGACTGCTCGGAGGTGTTAGATCTGGCCCACGCGGAGCTCATAACGCCGACGCGCGATCGCTCCAGGACCGGTCTGGTTGCGCGTGGGGGGCTCTTCGGCGTGCTGTCGGCTGTTCCGCCGGGTCAGGTCGTCCTCGTCTGCGCGCCGGCCGGAAGCGGCAAGACCATACTGTTGCGGTCCTGGGTCGAGGCCGAAGGCCTGCGCAATCGGGTGGCCTGGGTGTCCGTGGGGCGCGGTGAGCGGGATGGCCAGCGGTTCTGGTTGTCGCTGATCGACGAGTTGGTGGCCGCGGTCGGCGAGGACGGGCCTGTCGAGCGGGTCGCCGCGACGCCCGCGTTCGACGGCGACGCGGTGGTCGAGCGGCTGCTGTCCGACCTTGAATCGGTGCCGGAGCCCGTCGTGCTGGTCATCGACGATCTGCACGAGCTGAATTCGGCCGACGCGCTGGTGTGGCTCGAGCGGTTCATCACGCGCGTCCGGCCGATGCTGCGCGTGGTGCTGGCGACGCGGGAGGATCCGCGGCTCGGGTCGCATCGGCTCCGGCTCGCGGGTGAGCTGACCGAGCTGCGTGGGGCCGACCTGCGCTCTCGCTCGAGGAGACGCGGCAGCTGCTGGAGGCGAGCGGGATCGCGTTGCCGGATGCGGACATCGCGTCCCTGCTTGAGCGGACCGAGGGGTGGGCCGCTGGGCTACGGCTGGCGGCCCTGTCGCTCGCGGGGCGCCCGGATCCGGAGCGCTTCATGGCCGGGTTCTCCGGCAGCGAGCGCACAGTGGCTGGTTATCTGCTGGCCGAGGTCCTGGAGCGCCAGCGGGCGGAGGTGCGCGACCTCCTGTTGCGGACCTCCATGCTGAAACGGGTCAGCTGCCCGCTGGCCGACTCGCTCGCCGACCTTCCAGGGCTGTGGCGCGAAGTCCCGCCCTCCTCAGCGGTGATCGTGCAGCCGGGAGACGACCAAGAGGTGCCCTTCACACCGCACGCACCGGACTGACGCGATGCCGCCGGACTTACCGGAGGTCGGCCGGCGCGGTTCGGTGGCGGGCAGGGCCGCACAGCGCTTCCTGCGCACCGACGGGGGCTACCACGCAGCCGCGCTCACCTACTACTTGATCTTGGCGCTGTTCCCGGGCGGCGCGCTGATCTACGCGCTGCTCGGGATCTTCGGCGCCGAGTCGGCGATTGATGACGCGGCGGAGGAGCTCGACGAGCGCGGCTTCGACCCCGAGTACGTGAACGCGGTGCGCGAGACGATCAGGGCCGCCGTGACGCAGCGCTCCGACGAGGCACTGATCGTGGTCGCGATCAGCGTCGTCGCGGCGATCTACGTAGCGAGCCGGTGGGTGCGCGGCGTTGGTCGCGGCCTCGATGCCGTGCTCGAGCGCCCGCACCCCTCCGCGGGCCTCGGCCGGCACCTGCGGGACACGCTCGCGCTCGTGCTGCTGTTCTCCGGGGCGCTGCTGCTCCAGTTCGTGGGCGACCGTATCGCGACGGGCGTGTTCGGCGAGGGTTTCCTCCTCCGGCAGGGCGCCCCGTACCTGCTCGCGGCGATCGCCGGGGCGTGCGCCTACGCCTACATCTACGTGTTCGTCGCCGCACCGCCGCGCCCGCCGCGCGCCGCGGTTGTGGCGGCCTCGGCGGCGACCATGCTCCTCTGGATCGCCCTGACCGTCGGGTTCCGCGTATTCGCCGAGCGCTGGCCCGGCTACGACGCGAACTACGGCGTGTTCGCCACGCTGATCGCCGGACTGATCTGGCTCTGGCTCACGAACGTGTCGGTGCTGCTCGGCGGGGCGTTCGCGCACGAGTTGGACCCACGTCCCTGATCGGGCGCCGGGATCACCAAGGATGCGTGATGCCGGCATCAACGAACACCCGCAACCGCTTCGCCCGCGATCTGGCCCTGGCGCCGAACGACCTCATCCGGCGCGCAATCACCCGGCTCGCCTGTCGGTGAGCGGGCGTCGCAAGGATCATCAACTCTGAGTGACGACCAGTCACCCGGCTCTGGCTCAGTCTCCAAACCGACGACCCTCTACGAAGGAGGCTGATATGGCCGTGTCGGACGATCTGACCAGGCTCACGACGCGAGCGAAGGAAGCGGAGACCCGCGTGGCGAAAGTGCGCGAGGAGACGAGGGCGGATCTCGAGCAAGACGTCGCCTCAGCGCGCAAATCGGCTCAGGAGCAAGCCGACAAGCTGCGTGACTCGGCGGAGAAGGGCAAGGCCGGGATCTCCGGCCGGTTGAGTGACGTGCAGAGGTCGTGGAACGAGCACATCTCCCGTGTCCGCGAGGACCTCGAGGACAAGCGAGCGAAGCACGACGTGCACGTGGCCCAGAGGAGGGCCGATGACGCGGAGGCATACGCGTCGTTCGCAGCCGACCACGCGTACTCAGCGATCGTGGAAGCGGAGTATTCGGCTCTCGACGCGGTGCTCGCGAGGATGGATGCCGACCAGATGTCGGAGGAAGCAGCCCCCACCGCGTGACCGGAACGAGGTAATGAGCGGCCACGCCGCCAGCCCTCGATTCGGCACGCCGGGGGTGACGCCGGAGCTGCGCGAGGCAACGCGTGAGATGACCGGCTATTGGCGTCCTCGTCGGGCTGCTGTTGGCGCTCGCGAGGATCCAGAGCTTCGCCCTCACCAGTGCGGGCGGGGGCGTGGCCTGGATCTCGGCTTTCTTCGGGATGCTGCTCCTGGTTGCGGCGGTCATCTGCTTCATCAGCCCTGAGGGCACGTTTGCCGCGCTAGCCGACATTCTCGGCTAGTTCTTCATCGAGAAGGCCGGCGGCGGCCCGGGCCTGGGTCGCCCGCCGAGGCGATCCCGCTCCCGCCTCAGCACCCGCGGGCAGGGCGCCTCGGGCGCCTCACGCGGACCATCTCAGCGCGAGCTCGACCTCGACGCGATCGCCGTCCGACCTGCTCTCGCGCTTGAGGAGCACCTCATCGGCCACCGGAACCCTGATCTGCTCGCCTCCGGCCCTCAGCTCTAGCGTCTCGCCGGCCGTGAGGGCGTAGGCGATGTCCGCCAGGCGCTCGGCAGCGTATTGGCGCGAGATGCACTCCTCGTGCTTGAAGTCGGTCACCAACAGTCCTATCCGATCTGGGTCCATGGTCGCAGCGCCCGGGGTGATCCGTCGTCACGCACTTCGCGTGATTCGGCGGGCCAGCAGCAGTCCGCCTGATGGGGAATCACGCAATACGGGTGACGACGGCTCACACGCGTGACCCCGAGTATCGGTCGCGACAACAACGACATCTTGGAGGTCATCATGAGCGAGCACACCGCCACACCACAATTTGGAGCATCCGCCATCCCATCCTTGCGCGAAAGCGCGCGCGGGGTCACCGGCTACTGGTGGGTCCTCCTAATCGCCGGGATCGCATGGCTTGGCGTCGCGCTGGTCATCCTTCAGTTCGACCAGGCGTCTGTGGCGACTGTCGGCGTCCTCGTCGGGCTCATGTTCCTGGCCCTCGGCATCGAGAACCTCGCGCTGGCGAGGTTGGACGTGCCCATGCGCTGGGCCTGGGCGCTCTTCGGCGTCCTCTTCCTTGTTTCAGCCATCGTCTGCTTCGCCGACCCCACCGACACCTTCGCCGGCCTGGCGGACGTGCTGGGCTTTCTATTCCTGGTCGTCGGCGTGTGGTGGATGGTGCGGGCGTTCCTCGAGCGTGCGATCAGCCCGCTGTGGTGGCTGGGGCTGATCTCCGGGATCCTCATGACGGCGCTTGCCTTCTGGACCTCGGGCCAGTTCTTCATCGAGAAGGCGTACGTGCTCCTGGTCTTCGCCGGGATCTGGGCGTTGATGCAGGGCATGCTCACCATCGTCCGCGCGTTCGAGATTCGCGCCGTGCGCGACGAGCTGTAAGAGAAGCAGGCTCGTAGAGGGGGCGGCCGGCAGCGAGTCTGCCGCCGTCCCCGCGTCGTGCCGCAAGCTCGCGGAGCGCACATGAGCGACTTCAAGCACGAGGACGAGGAACGGCTGTCACGCCGACAAGCCGCCGAGCGGCTGGTCGACATCGCCTACGCGCTCACCGCGGGCCGGCCGCTCGAGCTGAACGCCGCCGGCCGCAGGATCACGGTTCCGATGGGCGATGAGCTTCGCCTGGGGCGCAAGCTGAGGTCGGAAGGCGACCGGGTCGAGCTCGAGCTGGACCTGACGTGGGCGATCCCGGAGGCGTCCTCAGCGGCGAAGCGCTCCAGGTGCGACTAGCCCGAGCTCGCGTGCGCGAGCGACGGCCTCGCTGCGCGAGTGCGCGTCGAGCTTCGCGTAGATGTGGCGCATGTGCGTGCGCACGGTGTTGGCGGAAACCACCAGCTCGGACGCGATCTCCGACGCGGTCAGGTTGCTCGGGAGGTACCTCACGACGCGCAGCTCCGCGTCGCTCAACTCATCGCGTAGCGGCGCCGCCGGTCCGCCGTGAGCGCGGCCGGCCAGCGTGTCGAGGATCGTCGAGATCAGCGTCGCGTGGGCGGTTCGGTGCTTCGGGTGGCGCTCGAGCAGCTCGCGACTCGGCCAGAGCATGAATGGCAGCATCAGGCCTTCGGGCTCGGCGAGCTCGAGAGCCGCCTCGAGCGACTCCTCCGCCGCGCGCCGGTCGCCGAGGCGATCGCGAGCCGTGGCGTCGAGCAGCAGTGCCTCGACGCGCGCCCAGCGCTCGTACAGCGCCGGCGCAGAGCCGTCGATCACCGGCGCCAGCGCCTCGACCGCCTGTTCCGGGCTGTTCTGTTCGAGTGCCAGAGCGCCGAGCGCGATCCGCATCCCGGCGCGGTTTCGCTGTTCCGGGCTCAAACCGGCCAGCGCAGCTCGCGCTGACTCCGTGTCGCCCATCCGCACCCGTACCTGGAGAGCCCGGGCGCGCACATCGACGGTGAACACGTGCTCGCTGGCCAGCAGCCGTTCCAGGCCCTCCGCGCGGGCGAACTCCGCCAGCGCCTCGTCGAAGCGGCCCTGCGCGAAGCGGAGCATGCCGCGGGCGTGCTGGAGCAAGCCCTCCGTCCCAAGGTCGGCCGCCACGCGCAGCGACTCCTCCGCGCGACCGAGATGGCGCTCAACATCGGCCAAGCGACCCATCCGCACGAGCGCCATGCCGGCCATCGCGAACGCACCGGTCGTCATCGACTGGTCCGTCCAGCCATGTTCCTCGGCAATCGCGATTGCGCGCTCGCTCAGCTCGAGCGCGAGCGGCAGCGGCTGCCCGGTCAGCGGCGCCGCGATCGCGAGGTGCGCGAGGCAGCCGACCTCGATGAAAGGCCGTGAGATCCGGCGCGTGCGGTTGAGGGCGTCCTCGAGGTGCTGCCGTGCGTCGTAGGGCCGCCCGGCCCACAGTTCCGCGATCCCCAGGTTCAGGAGCGCGAGTGCCCAGTAATCGGGCCGCACGGGCAGCTCGTTCGCCTCTGCCGCAGCGCCGAGCGCTGCCTCCAGTCCGCGCGTTGCTTCCTGAGCCTTGGGCAGATCGCTGCGCCGGCGGGCGAGCTCGACCTCGATCACGGCCAGGTACACGTCGAAGACGCGCCGTCGCTCTGACGGAGCTGCCGCCGCGAGTCGCCGAGCGACGTCCAATTGGGCGGCGGCCTCGTCGAGCAGGCCGTGGAGAATGTTGTCGATCGCCAGCGCAGCCGCGAGATTTCCGTCGCCCAGAGGGGCACCGGCCGGGAACGCCCCGAGGAGCGCATGGAGCGTCTCGCCCCGGCCGTCCATCGTCAGTGTGAGGTAGTTGTCCACGAGCAGGCGCGCAGCCGGTGCCCAGTCACCGCCTGCTTGGTGGTGGCGGACGGCTTCGACGACGTCGCCCTCCTGTTCGTGCCAGGCGGCCGCGGCGCGGTGCAGCGACGGGATCGTCTCGGGCGCGACGCGTCGCAATTCGAGGCGCAGCAGATCGGCGAACAGGTGGTGGTAGCGAAACCAGCTACGGGCGGCATCGAGCGCGGTGACGAAGGCGTTCTGGTCTTCCAGCCGTTGGAGGATCGCCTCGGCCCCCGTGCCGCCGGTGACTACATCGGCCAGCGGGCCGCTGACGCGCTCGAGCATCGACGTGCGCAAGAGCAGCTCGCGCACCTCCGGCGGCTGGCGCTCCAGCACCTCGGCGAGGAGATAGCCCGCCACGGTCCGCTCGCTGCCCGAGAACTCGGACACAAAGCGCTCCGGGTCCGGATTCGCGGTCAGCGAGATCGCCGCCAGGCGCACACCGGCCGGCCATCCCTCGGTCCGTTCGTGCAGCGAGGCCAGACCGGTATCCGACAGAGCGATCCCGCTGGCACAGAGCAGGGCGCGCGTATCGTCGAGCGAGAAACGCAGGTCGGGTCCGCGCAGTTCGGTCAGCGCACCCGCCAGCCTCAGGCGGTGCAGGCCGAGCGCCGGCTCCTCGCGCGTCGCGAGCACAACCCGCAGCTGTGCCGGCAGCCGCGTCAGCAGCACCTCCAGCCAGGCGAGCGCGTCTTCGCAGTCGAGCTCGTGCAGGTCGTCGATCACCAGCGTGAGCGGCTCCTCGAGCCGCTCGAGCTGGGTCCAGGAGTCGCTCGACCACCACCGCGCCAGCGAAGCGCGGCGCCGGGCTGACCCGCTCGACGACCTCGTCGCCGGCCGCATCGGCTAGTGCGTCGATCAGGTGAAGCCAGAACCGCTGCGCGTCACGCTCGCCGCGCTCGACCGTGACCCAGGCGACGGCCTCGTCCGTCTCCGCGGCCCACGAGCGCAGGAGAACGGTCTTCCCGCTTCCCGCCGGTGCACATACGAGCGTGACGGTGCCCGGCGCGGCCGCTGACAGCCGCTCGAAGAGAACGGGTCGCGAAACGAACCGATCCGCCGGCGATCGCGTCTGCTGGTGGGTCTCGGCCAAATCCCCAATCGAGACTCTCCCACAATCACACGAAGTTTGTGATGACCGCTCACACACGTCGGCGGGAGCCTTGCGCCGTCCCTCAAACACACTCAATGAAAGGTTGGTCCCAATGACCGCCGATTACTTCTCACCGGACAACGTGCTGGTCGTCACCTTCGGCGAAGACCCGGAGAACGACAAGAACGCCTACCAGGCGCTCACCGACCTCAAGCAGCTCGAGTCCCAGGACCAGATCAAGATCACGGGCGCTGCCGTCGTCACGCGTGACGGCGAGGGCCGCGTCGACGTCAAGAGCGACGTCGGCGAGGACCCCTACGTCGGCACCGCGAGCGGCGGCCTCATCGGCCTGCTCGTCGGGATCATCGGCGGCCCGCTCGGCATGCTGCTCGGCGGAGCGTACGGAATGCTCGTCGGATCGCTGTTCGACATCAATGAGGTCGATACGACGGAATCGGTCCTCGGCGAGATCTCGAAGCAGGTCCAGCCGACCAGGACCGCGGTCCTCGCCCAGGTCACCGAGCAGAGCCCCGAGGTCATCGACGCCGCGATGGCGAAGCTGGGCGGCGAGATCCTGCGCCGGCCGACGGTCGACGTCGAAGAGGAGATCGCCGCGGCCGAGGAGGCGCAGCGGAAGGCCAAGCACGAGGCTCGCAAGGAGCTGCATCAGGCTCGCGTCGAGAAGACCAAGGCAGACGCACACGCCAAGGTCGAGGAGATGAAGGCGAAGCTCCATCGACCCAAGGCAGGCGCGAGCGCATAGCTCCTCCCACCGCAGGCGGCGCGCTCGCTCCAGGGCGCGTCGCCGCGATCTTTGGACGGTGAGTCCACGAGCAACGAGGAAAGCCCGCGTTGAGCGGGCTTTCCCATGCGCCAAGGGAGATTCGAACTCCCACGACCCGTTACAGAGCCAAGATCCCGCCTGCAGAGCGGGATCGCGGCCGGCTCGAAGCTGTCGGTAGCCGCGGGTGGCCGGTCAACGGAGGCCAGCCGGACGCGGCGATTTCGAGGGTCGCGTTCCCCCGACGTTCCCCCGAGTCGACCTAGGTGACCGGTCGACCTTGCGTCGGCAGGCCCTGGCCTGCCCCCATACCCAGCGCATCAGCGGACCGGGCCGGCGGCCGTCAAGGACGAGCCCGACAGGGCCGGGCGAAGCCCGTCGCGAAGCGATCGCCTTGACGGACGGCGGACGCGGAGCTACCCGGGCACGAGCTGCTCGACGTCGCGGTGACGCGCTGCTCGGTTCCTGGGCTGGGCCTGATCGTGGGCGGCGACGGCGAGGACGGCCGCTTGCGGCCGCCCGCAGCCGGCGCCGGCGCGGCCGAAGGCCGCGCCCTTGACTTCGTTAGAGAAGGGTCCTCACTGACCGCCAGCGAACCGGCCCTACATGGCGAGGCGACAACGGCTGGCTCAGCAGACGGCGTAGACACGCACCGCGTCGACCGGCACGCGTGCTTCGGCGGCCAGCTCTACGTCGGCACCGCAGACGGTCAGGTCATCGCCTACGGCCTCCCCTGACCGGCCCGGTTCCGGACGCTGGGGCCCGGACGTGCCACCCCACGGTCAGTCACCCCAGCCGCGCGGCGCGGGTCACGAGGTGGCGCCTCTCGGGTTCGCTGGTGGTGCGTCGGGCCGCCTCTTGGTAGCTGGCGCGCGCCGCGTCGTGGTCGCCGGCCATCTCCAGCAGGTGGGCCCGCACGGACACGAGGTGGTGGGAGGCGGAGATGCGCTCGTCGGCCGAGAGGGCGTCGAGCAGGGCCAGCCCGGCCGCGGGTCCTTGTACCTTGGCCACCGCCACCGCCCGGTTGAGCGTCACCGTCGGGTTGGGTGCCACGCGCTCCAGAACCGTGTAGAGGGCCAGAATCTGCGGCCAGTCGGTGACTTCGGCGGTGGGTGCCTCGTCGTGGACGGCGGCGATGGCGGCCTGGAGCTGGTACGGGCCGATCGGGCCCCTCGACAGGGTGTCGGTCACGAGGGCCACGCCCTCGGCGATGGCTTTGGTGTTCCAGAGCGTCCGGTCCTGCTCGCTCAGCGGCACCAGCGACCCGTCCGGGGCCGTGCGGGCCTGGCGGCGGGCGTCGGTCAGCAGCAGAAGGCCCAGGAGCCCGGCCACCTCGCCGTCGCCGGGGACCAGCCGATGGAGCTCGCGGGCCAGCCGGATGGCCTCGGCCGTCAGCTCGGCCCGCACCAGCTGCGCCCCCGACGTGGCCGTGTAGCCCTCGTTGAAGACGAGGTAGACCACATGGAGCACGACGCCGAGCCGCTCCGTCTGCTCAGCTGGCGGCGGCAGGTCGAAGCTGGCTCCGGCCGCCTTGATGCGTTGCTTCGCCCGGCTGATGCGCTGCGCCATGGTCGCCTCGGGCACGAGGAAGGCCCGGGCGATCTCGGCGGTCGACAGGCCGCCGACGGCCCGCAGGGTCAGCGCGACCTGCGACGGGGGCGTCAGCGCCGGGTGGCAGCACAGGAACAGCAGCGTGAGGGTGTCGTCGCCGGTGGGGCCACGGGCTTCGAGGTCGGGGTACACCTCGCCACCGGCGGGCGGGGGCGGAGTGCGGATGGCATCGGCCTCCTCCCGCCGGCGGCGGGCGGCGTCGCTGCGCAGCTGGTCGGCGAGGCGACGCGACGCCACCGTCACCAACCACCCTCGGGGATTCTCCGGCCACCCCTGCACCGGCCACTGGGCCGTGGCCGCCACCAGCGCCTCCTGGACGGCGTCCTCGCAGGCGTCGAAGTGGCCGTAGCGGCGCACCAGCGCACCGAGCACCTCCGGGACCAGCCGCCGGACGGCCCGCCAGTCGGTCACGGCTCGACGTTGGCCTCGTGCATGAGTGGCCGGACCTCGACACCCCAGTAGCGCGCCGCCGGGTTGCGAGCCGCGATCTCCAGGGCCCGTTCCAGGCTGTCGCAGTCGACGATCGTGAAGCTGCCCAGGTACTCCTTGGCCTCGGCGTAGGGGCCGTCGGTCACCACCGGCGTCCCGCCGGTGACCCGGACCACCTTGGCGTTCACCTGGTCGGCCACGCCATAGGCGCCGACCAGCTCACCCGACTCGAACAGCTCCTGGTTGAGGGCATCGGTCTCGCGGATGATCTCGGCGAAGGTCTCCGCACCCACCGAGCTGAAGGCTTCCTCGTTGCCGTAGATCAGCAGCATGTACTTCACAGCTCGCTCCTCTCTGACTGCTCCGGCTGGGCCGGTCCGACCAGGTCGCCGCTGGCGCCGCGATCGTCCAGCACCAGCTTCGACCGCCCGGTGACGGTGTAGCGAATGTGGGTGACCTCGGGCGCCTCGACGACCCGGGTCGGGACCAGCTCGATGCCGTCGTCGGCGCCGAGGCCGAGGCTGGGGTCGAACAGGCGCTGGCCGTCGCCCAGCAGCACCGGGGCGATGTGCAACTCAAGCTGGTCGAGCAGCCCGGCGGTCAGCACCTGGCGCAGGAGCTCCCCGCCGCCGGCCACCGCCACGTCCTTGCTACCGGCGGCGTCCCGGGCCAGCTCGATGGCCCGCTCGAGTCCTTCGGTGACAAAGGTGAAGGAGGTGCCACCCTGGCGTTCGAGCACGTCCCGGGGACGGTGGGTGACGACGAACACCGGGGCGTGGAACGGCGGCTCCTCGCCCCAGGGGACCTCGCCGGCGTCGAACATGCGCCGGCCCATGACATAGGCACCGGCCGCCGCGAACGTCTCCTCGATGATCTCCGAGTTGATCGACTGCTCGCCGCCGGCGAAGCCCTGCCGCTCGCGCCAGGCCATGGCGTCGACGACCCAGCGGGTGACCCGGAAGAAACCGGGCGCTTCGGGGCCCCGCATCCAGCCACTCATGTCCTTGGGGCCCCGCGTGTCCCGCGGTCCGGTGTAGAAGCCGTCGAGGGACACCGACATCTGGGCGGTCACCTTGGTCATCGTTCGTGCTCCTCTCGTGTTGGCGGCCCCCTTGGCCGCCGGTGCCCATGAGTCGGAGCCGACCGCCCGTTCTCGACACGCGCCGACGAGAAATCCGAGGAGAAGTCCCGCCTCGGATCTTCCTCGGCCTCGGCGTCGTGGCCCTGATCGTGGGCGCCGTCGGCGTCGCCAACATCATGATCATCTCGGTGCTGGAACGCCGCTCCGAGATCGGCCTCCGCCGCGCCCTCGGCGCGACCAAGAGCCAGATCCGCACCCAGTTCCTCGGTGAATCGATCCTGCTCGCCGCCATCGGCGGCATCGTCGGCGTGCTCGCCGGAGCTATGGCAACGGTCATCTACGCCAGCTCGAGCTCGACGGGAGAGCACTGCGAACGGTATGAGCGGGAAGTGGATCTCTACGCTGCCGATGGGCAACACAAACGCCGCGCCAAGATTCATTCCCCCTGTATTCCCCCGGGACGGGGACTCCAGTTGTGATGCGGCATTGCGGCCGATTCAACGCGGTCTCGAAAACCGTTGTGGGCCTTTCGGTCCACCGAGGTTCGAATCCCTCCCCCTCCGTTCTAGAGCGCCGAATCCCGCATGCGGAGCGGGATAGGCCGCTCGCCCGAGACGACCGCACTCGCTCGTTTCCTCGGGAACGGCGAACGCCCCACGGTCGCGGGGCGTTCAGCGTTTCCAAGCGTGCGGCCGGTGATCCGGGACAACGGCGAAGCCCCGCAGGTCACGGGGCTTCGCCGGTCAAACGATGATGTCGCGAGGGACCGGTAACCGGAGTGCCATCGGGGGCAGTGCGAGCCTCACCTGACAATCTGACACTGTTTCACAACCCCGGGCGCGGGATCAGCGAACGTAGCGTTGTCACAAGCGACCCCGTCGGTGAACGTCCGGGGGAGTATGAACTTGCCGTTCGCCCCGTAGCGGACCTGCTTGGTGCCGGTAAATTCACAGCGGGCACCTTCGGTCGCGCAGAACGTCCACTCGCTTTCGGCCGGGAGGTTGACCTGCAACGGGGTCGGATTACCGATCGCCGCCGCGGTGGCGGCCTCGTCCTTCATCTGCGAGAGACCGGTCACCTGACACTGTTTCACAACCCCGGGCGCGGGATCACCGAACGTAGCGTTGTCACAAGCGACCCCGTCGGTGAACGTCCGGGGGAGTATGAACTTGCCGTTCGCCCCGTAGCGGACCTGCTTGGTGCCGGTAAATTCACAGCGGGCACCTTCGGTCGCGCAGAACGTCCACTCGCTTTCGGCGGGGAGGTTGACTTGCAACGGGGTCGGATTACCGATCGCCGCCGCGGTGGCGGCCTCGTCCTTGGCGGAAGCAGTCGCCGGGACCACCAGAGCGGCGGTGGCGAGCGCGGCGACGGCGGTGATGCGAAGGCTTGGCATGACGTGTGATCTCCAAGAGTTCGTTTTCCCTGACACGCCCGATGCTGCCCGCGGCGGGCCGGCCAGTCGTTCGCGGGCGCGACAGAAGAACTGTCAATCTCGCGACACTCGTCAGGGCCTTGGCGTTGACGCCGGCGGCTGGCACGCGCGCGTGGCACGCTGGCTGAGCGACTGATTCGAGAAAGGGCGGCCAAGGCTCGACGGATTACCCGACGCAGCGTTCCAGGACGGGCGCTTCTTCGTACTCCCTCTCCGCGAGTAGCAGGGGCGTCTCTTGGCGGGGGAAATTCCTGTCGGCGAACAAGGCAGGGCGATTCGGCTGCGCTGCTCGATCTCCTCTATGCCGGCAGTCTCAGATCCCGGCGAGGCGGAGCCGAGAAGCATCCCGAACCTCGTGCTTAGACGGCTACCAGCTCCTCGCCACCTTCAATTTATAGCGCAGAGAAGGCTCTCATGAGGCCTTGAGTCTTGCCGCATAATCGCCCGCCGCAAGTCAGAACCCACGGAAATGGAGGAGCGAAATGCGCGTGTCTTTCTCGACGTATCCGACGGGAGGGCGGCTATGACCGAGCATGCGGTGGTGATCGCCGGAGGCGGTCCCGCGGGGATGATGCTGGCGGCCGAGTTGGCCTTGGCGAGGATCGACGTCGCGGTTGTCGAGCGGCGTCCCGATCACGTGCTCGCCGACGCACGGGCCGGGGGAATCCACTCGCGCACGATCGAGGTGCTCGATCAGCGTGGGGTCTCCGATCGGTTCCTCGCTGAGGGGCAGGCGGTACAGGCCGCAACGTTCGGCACGACCGTGATGGACATGAGCGACTTCCCGTCGCGGCATCCGTACACGCTCGCGCTCTTCCAGAACGAGATCGAGAGGATCATGGCCACTTGGGTCGCCGAGCTGCCGGTGCGCATCCACTACGGACGTGAGGTGACGGGCTTCGCGCAGGACGACACCGGGGTCGATGTCCGGCTATCCGAAGGCGAGCCGCTACGGGCGCGGTATCTCGTCGGGTGCGATGGCGGACGCAGCCTGATCCGCAAGCAAGCCGGCATCGAGTTCCCGGGCTGGGATGCGACGAGGAGCAACCTGATCGCCCAGGTCGAGCTGACCGAGGAGCCGCCGCCCGGGGTCCGTCACGACGCCACGGGCGTCCACGGCCTCCACCGGCTGGAGGACGGGAAGACGGTCCGGGTCGTCACGACCGAGCAGCAGCTCGGGCCCAGCAGCGAGCCCACCCTGCGCGATCTGAGTGAGGCGCTGATCGCCGTGTTTGGCACCGACTTCGGGGTCCACAACCCCACCTGGATCTCCAGGTTCACCGACATGACCCGTCAGGCCGCGGCCTACCGCGCCGGACGTGTGCTGCTGGCGGGCGACGCGGCGCACGTGCACTACCCGGCCGGCGGGCAGGGCCTCAGCCTCGGCGTGCAGGATGCGGTGAACCTGGGATGGAAGCTCGCGCAGGTGGTCGACGGGAGCTCCCCGGAGAGCCTCCTGGACACCTACCACGCCGAGCGCCACCCGGTCACGGCCCGCGCGCTGCGGTACACGATGGCCCAGACCACGCTGCAGCGCCACGACGACCGCACGAAGGCCCTGGTCGAGGTGGTGTCGGAGCTGGCGACCATGGACGAGCCCCGCAAGCGGCTCGCCGGGCTCATCTCCGGGCTGGACATCCAGTACGACCTCGGCGAGGGACATCCGCTGCTCGGACGCCGCATGCCCGACCTCGACCTGAGCACCGCCGACGGGCCGCTCCGAGTCTTCGAGCTGCTCCACGACGCCCGGCCGGCGCTGCTCAACCTCGGCCAGCCCGGCGACCTCGACATCGCCCCATGGGCTGACCGGGTCCAGCTGATCGACGCGAGCTACGAAGGGGAGTGGGAGCTCCCCGTGTTCGGCGTGGTCAGCGCGCCCACCGCCGTGCTCGTTCGCCCGGACGGCTACGTCGCCTGGGTAGGAGACGGAACCGACGTGGGACTCACCGACGCACTCGCCACCTGGTTCGGGCCGCCTACTGCGGCGTAGCTCATCCTCTGCAACATCGATCTGCAAGGAGTTCTGATGGAGACCTGACAAGCGCTTCGGCGATCGTCACCGCGGCGGAACCGCCTATCGAACGGCGGATTCCTCGCGCTGGGGTTCGAACAGGTTGTAGGAGCCGACGGCGTCGAGGTGCTCTATCACCGGCTCTCCGTCCACCCAGCCCTTGAGCTGCTCCAGGAACCGCAGGTACTCGGGGATCGCCGGCGCGCGCTGGTAACTCGGCCGGGTGAGCGTCCGGCGTGCCGATCGGAGCAAGCGGTGTCGGCTGGGCGTCGTTCAGAGCACGCGCACCTTTCACCGGCTATACGTTACGCGTCGTAACATAACGCTTCGGGCTAGACTTCGAAACGTGAGGCGAGCTCCTGACGGCGCGGTCGAGGGACCGCGGGCTGGTCGACCGCGTGACCGGCAGATCGATGTCGCGGTACTGAAGGCGACGCTCACGGTGCTCGACGAGTCCGGCTATGGCGGGCTGACGCTCGAACAGGTGGCGCGCGACGCGGGGACGACGAAGCCCGCGATCTACCGCCGCTGGCCCACCCGGCAGCAGCTAGTGCTCTCGGCCCTCGGCCGGCGGCTCGGCGACGCGAGAGCGCCTGACACCGGCTGCACTCTGTGCGATCTCGACGAGTGCCTCAAGGTCTTCGTGGCCGCTTTTCGGCGCATGCCGCCCGGTGTCATCGGTCCGCTGTTCGCCGACTGCGCAAGCGACCGCGAACTGCGTGCCATGTTCATGACCACGCTGTTCGACCCGCCGCGCGCTGCCGTCAGGGAGACGCTCGAGCGGGCCCACGCGCGAGGTGACCTGCGCGACGACGTCGACCTCGAGCTGATCCTCGATCTGATCGGCTCGCTGGTCCACTACCGCGCCCTATTTGGGCACGCGCCCACCAGCGACCGAGAGATCGAAGGCGCGGTCGAAGCGCTTCTCCAGGGCATCGCTAGTGATTATCCGAGGCTGCTCGAGCACAGCCGCAGCATGAGCGGGGATCCCAAGCTGCATCATCTCCACGCCTCCTCATGAACCTCGCTCTCGGCGTGGCCACACCGGTGAGGCCAGGCCGCGGGGGCACGGGGACTCCGCCCGCGGCCCCGAGGCGGGACGGAGGTTCAGGGCGACGAGGGCGGTGACCCCGATCGCCGCCGCGATCACGAGCACCGCGGTGCTGAGGCCGTCCGCCGTCGCGATGCGCAGGGGTTCGCCCACTAGCTCATCGGTCCCGGAGGCCGCCACCAGCACGAGCAGCGCGAGACCAACCGCTGCCCCGACCGAAGTGCTGGTCGAGGCGATGCCGGAGGCGACGCCCTGTTCGCGGTCGTCCACCCCGGTGCCGGCGGCGATGAACGTCGTCGTGAAGACGACGCCGTCACCGATACTGATCAGGATCAGGCCGGGGATCAGCGCCGCGTACGAAGCGCCCGGGGACATCGCCAGGCCGAGCGCCACCGCCCCAAGTGCGCCGACGCCAAGCGCTGCGACCAGGGTGGCTCGCAACCCGCATCGCGTTGCCACCTGACCAGCCAGCACCGAGCCGGCGACGACGACCGCGGTCGGGAGCAGAAAGGCAATCCCGGTCTCGAGCGCGTCGTAGCCACGCACCTGCTGGAAATACAGAGTCAGGAAGTAGAGGACTGAGCCGAACGTCGCCCAGAAGAGGAAGGCGATCGCCACAGCGGTGGCGAGGTTGCGATTGGCGAGCAGCCGGGGTGGCAGGAGTGGGTCGCGCCCGCGCCGCTCGATGACCGCGAACGCCACCAGGAAGAGCAGACCACCCGCTGCGCTGGCGATGATGCGGGGAGATCCCCAGCCCAGGTTCGGGCCCTGCACGAGGGCGAAGACAAGCAGCGTGATCCCCAGGGTCGCGCTGAGCGCCCCCGGCAGATCAAACCTGCGTCCGATCTCGCGTGGGCGGTCCACGGGAATCAGCGCGAAAGCCAGCACCAGCGCGATGCTTGCCAGCGGGACGTTGACGAAGAACACCGCCTCCCAGCCCAACGCCTGCGTGAGCACACCGCCGAGGAGCACGCCCACCACCAACCCCGCGGCGCCGGCGCCGCCCCACACCGCGAGCGCGCGGTTGCGTTCGGCGCCTTCGGCGAAGTTGGTGTTGACGAGCGCCAAGGTGGCCGGGAAGACGAGCGCTCCGCCAAGCCCCTGCACGGCGCGGGCGACGAGCAGGACCTCGGCCGTCGGCGCCAGGCCTCCAAGCAACGACCCGCCGGCGTAGAGCGCGAGGCCCGAGACGAAGACCCGCCGCCGCCCGAGCAGGTCGGAGGCGCGGCCGCCGAGGAGCAGGAAGCCAGCGGACGCCACCGCGTAGGCGCTGATCACCGCCTGCAAGGTCTGCGGGGAGTAATCCAATGCACGCCCGATCTCGGGCAGCGCCACCACCACGATGTACTGATCCAGGGAGACGATCAACATCGCAAACGCCAGCAGCGCCAGCGTGGCCGTGGGACGGTTACGGCTTGGCCCTTCGTGGGCGGATGTAGCTTCGGTACGCGTCATTCCTGGACTCTGTGAACATGAGTCCTTTGCCACCTACGATACGTTACGAAACATAACGTAATGTGTCGAATGGGAGAACACCGCCCCGGATGGCGCCCCCATGAGCACCCGCGCGGCGGGCGCTCATCGCTAAGAAACCGTCTTCTCGGTGCCGGCGTAACGTACGAGCGATGTCCTCAACCTCGCCCATCCACAGCCCGCTATCGGCGCTCGACCGTGCGCCGGTGTGGCTCAACTCCGGGTCGCTCACCGCCGAGGGACTGCGCGGGCGCGTCGTCCTCGTCGACTTCTGGACGTACTCGTGCGTCAACTGGCTGCGGACCCTGCCGTACGTCAGGGCGTGGGATGAGCGGTATCGCGACCGCGGGCTAGTGGTCGTCGGCGTGCACGCGCCCGAGTTCGGGTTCGAGCACGAGCTCGAGAACGTGCGCCGGGCGGTGAGCGAGCTGGGTGTCGAATACCCGGTCGTGATCGACAACGAGTTCGCCATCTGGCGGTCGTTCGGGAACCGCTACTGGCCGGCCGTCTACCTCGTCGATCGCGAAGGGCGAGTCCGCTTCCAGCACTTCGGCGAGGAGGCCTACGAGGAGACCGAACGAGCGATCCAGCGACTGCTGGGCGTCGACGAGGACACCGTCCGCGTCGATGCCGACGGCCTCGCCGAGGCCGCCGCCTGGGACACGTTGAGGTCCCCGGAGACCTACCTGGGCTCTGCCCGCGGCGAGCGTCGCACCGACGAGCGCGTTGACGGGCTCGCGCTCAATGACTGGGCGCTCGCCGGCACGTGGTCGGTGAGCGAGGAGTCCGCCGTGCTCGAAACGAGCGCCGGCTCGATCGCGTACCGCTTTCAGGCGCGCGACCTCAACCTGGTCCTCGCGCCGCCCGCCTCGGGCACCCCGGTTCGCTTCGCCGTGCTCCTCGACGGTCAGCCGCCTGGTGATGCCCACGGTCTCGACGCAGACGAGTCCGGCGAGGGCACCGTCTCCGAGCCGCGGATGTACCAGCTCGTCCGCCAGCACGGCGCCACTGCTCAGCGCACCTTCGAGATCACGTTCCTCGACCCGGGCGTGCGCGCGTACGTCTTCACCTTCGGCTGATTATCGGCCACTTCGGTGGCCGGCGGCTTGCAGAACGGGATGGGCGCCAGGTGCGGCCGACACCCGCGCGGCTGGTCCGCGCCAGGGAGAAGACCGGGGTCGTCACGGGCGCGACGTGCGGACGAGAGGCGCATGCTGTATGGCGTCATCACAGAGCCCGTCAGGTCTGAAAGGAGATCGAGATGTCTGACACGCAGGGAGCCGAGCAAGGCACCGGTGACGGCGGACGGCGACTCAGCGCCTTCTGGATGGTGGTGCTGTTGCTGGTCCTGATCGTCCTGGCGTTCGCTCCATACCCGTGGTGGTGACGTGAAGCGGAGTCACCGGAACGCAAGCAACGACGGTTAGGAGTCACACCATGAGCGAGACGCTCACAGTGCGCGACGAAGGGGCGGTCCTGTTCGTGGAGATTGCGGCGCCGCCGATGAATCTTCTGACGCCTGAGCTGGTTCGCGATCTGGTCTCCCTGATCCAGGAGGCCGAGGCCGACGACGCCGTCCAGGTGCTCGTGTGGGGGAGCGCCGACCCGGACTACTTCATCTCCCATGTCGACGTGACGCGGATCAACGAGTACCGGGCCGAGGCGTCGAAGCTGACGGGCGAGCCGTCGCTCGCGCTGCTGTTCCACTACCTCAGCGAGAGCCGGCTGGTCACAATCGCGCAGGTCGAGGGGCGCGCGCGCGGCGTCGGCAGCGAGTTCGTGCTGGCGAGCGACATGCGCTTCGCGGCGCGAGAGTCGGCGATCTTCAGTCAGTTCGAGCCCGCCTTCGGTGTGCTCCCGGGTGGGGGCGCCACCCAACACCTGGTGCGCCTGATGGGCCGCTCACGGACGCTCGAGGTGATGTTGAGCGCGGAGGATTACGACGCGGAGCTGGCCGAACGGTACGGCTGGATCAACCGGGCCCTGCCCGCAGCCGAGCTTGGCGATTTCGTCAGCTCGCTCGCACATAGGATCGCCGCGTTTCCGGCCGCCGGCCGTGTCGTTGTCAAGGACCGGGTCAACGCGATCGCGCTCGCGCCGGCCGAGGACTTCCGTCGCGATTCCGACCTCTTTGCCCAGGCGGTGCGCGAGCCCGAGGCGCAAGGCCTGCTCGGAGCCGCGCTTCGGAGCGGCCTCCAGACCCGGGACGCGGAAATGGATCTGGCCTCGATGCTGGGCGACCTGGCTCGGCGCCCCGAGGCCAGAAACCAGTGAGTTTCACGGGCGCGACCGACGCCGGCAACGGCCACGCTGTCGACAGCCAACCAAACCCGACCTAACGGAGGTCACAATGAACACTACGCCGGCGAACACGACCAACACTGCGACGGAGGAGTCCGAGGTCTCGACCGTCCCGATGCGGTTCGAGGTCACGACGTTGCCGGTCGCCGACGTCGATCGCGCCAAGGCGTTCTACCAGCGCCTCGGGTGGCGTCTCGACATCGACTTCAAGCCCAGCCCGGACACACGCGGGGTGCAGTTCACCCCGCCGGGCTCGCCCGCCTCGATCCAGTTCGGGCAGGGCATGGCGACGATGACGGGGCCGCTGCAGGGCCTATTGCTGATCGTCGACGACATCGAGGCCGCCCGCGACGACCTGATCGGCCGCGGCGTGGACGTCAGCGAGATCTGGCATGACGTGCCGGGCGAGGGCCGGCTGGCGGGCGTCGACCCGGAGCGCCGCTCGTACCTCAGCAGGGCGTCCTTCGCGGACCCCGACGGCAACACCTGGCAGCTCCAGGAGATCACCGAGCGGCTCCCGGGGAGGGTGTGAGCGATGAACGTCAAGAGCGCCTAAGCTCGCACGGTGGCGGGCGAGTACACGATTGCCGGCGGTCTCGCCGACGCCCAGCGCCTCGCGCGGGGGGCACACTTGATGGGAGAGGCCACCGAGGCGTTCCTCTCCGGGCTCGGGCTGGCGTCCGGCTGGGCGTGCCTGGACGTTGGATGCGGGGATGGGCAGGTGACGGTCGCGATGGCGCGGGTCGCAGGCCCGACTGGGCGTGTGGTGGGGATCGACATCGATGACGAGGCGCTCGAGCTGGCGCGGCAGGCGGCAAAGCGCGCGGGGGTGAGCGCCGAGTTCGTTCACGGTGACGCCGCCGGGCCGCTCGTGACGGAGACGTTCGATCTCGCCTACGCACGGCTCCTGCTCAGCCATATTGTCGACCCCGTGGCCGCGGCACGCGCGATGCGGGCGGAGGTGCGCCCTGGAGGCGCGGTTGCCGTGGAGGACCTCTTCACCGGGACGTTGCGGAGCGACCCGCCCGCGCCCGCGCTCGATCGCCTCCAGGAGGTGTACTGCGCGACCGTCCGCTTCCACGGCGGCGACCCGACGATCGGGCCGCGTTTGCGCGCGCTCCTTACCGCGAGCGGCCTGGAGGACGTGCGCGAGGAGACGGTCGCCAACCGGATGGAAACGGTCGACGACAAGCTGTTCCTCGCCCTGCTCGTGCGCAACATGCGCGCCTCGATCCTCAAGGCGGGCGCCGCGACTGACGACGAGATCGATGAACTCGAGGCAGGGGTCGAGCAAGCGGCCCGCGACCCCGCGACCGTCTTCTACCAGACGCGCATCCACCAGGTGTCGGGACGGCGGCCGAGGAGCTAGCCTCCGTGGCTTGAGCCGGCTTCTGGTTCCTCGGATGCTCGCAACAGGTTCGTTCGTGTCCTCAGCCACGGCGTTCCGGGTGGGTGCGGGCAATGTCGAGCTGCTGTTCGACCGCACGCTGCCGCTCGTGAGGCTTGCCGTCAGGGCGTCAGTCGGCGGCGCCGATGGGGGCAAGGCCCAGGCGGCGTTTCGCGACGATCTCATCGCCCTCGCTCGCGACTCGGCGGAGGTGTCGTGGCGCGAGCTGCGACGAGGAGTCGATGACTTCGACGCGTTCACGCGGCCTGACGAGGAGCCGGCGGCGCGACCACACCGCCCGTACCGAGTCAAGCCGTGACCGCCAGCGGCGTTGTCGCGAGCGACGACGTCATCGCGGAGCTCGGCGCCGCCGCCGAGATCGAGCTGCTGCGCGAGCGGCTCGCAACGTGGCTCGAGAGCGTCGACGACGAGCTGCGCGAGTCGCTGAGATGGGCCTTTGGCGGGACGCCGAAGCACTTCCGTCCGGTCACGCTGTTCGCCTGTCACAGGGCAGTCGATGACACGCCGGCGTCCGAGGTCGTCGACCTCGCCTTCGCCGTGGAGCTGGTGCACAACATGTCGCTGATCGTCGACGACGTCCTCGACGAGTCGGACGAGCGGCGGGGAATCGCGACGGTCGAGCGCAGGTTCGGTCGCTTGACGGCGCTGATGACATCCGGCTACCTGGTTGCCGATGCTTTCGATGCCGTGGCCGACGACCCCTTCGCCACACGCCACCTGTCCGAGCTGCTCCGCCGGCTCGGCGCGGCGGAGTGCCTCCAGTGGCGGCTCCGCCGCCAACCACTTGGGGTCGAGGACTGGCGGCGCATCGCCGGCGAGGACACCGGTTCGATGTTCGAGATCTGCGCGGTGCTGGGGGCGCGCTCGCAACGGTTGCGCCGCTACGGTCACCTGCTCGGTGTGCTCTACCACGGCTGCGACGACGTCGGAGACCAGCGTGGCCTGGAAGCGCTCGGAGGCGGTGGCGAGGAGGACATCCGCGACGGGATCCTGACCCTGCCCGCCGCCCTCGCCATCCGCGACACCCACATCCGCGAGCTGTTCCGCGTCGACGACGACGACGAGGACCGGCTCGCGACCCTGGCCGACGCCTGCCGGGCCCAGCTCGACGACGCCGAGGAGGTGCTCGACGGGATCGCCGACTCGGCCCGCGCCGAGGCGACGGCCTTCGCCGATGACCCCGAGCCACTCCTCGCGCTCGTCGACCAGGTGCGTCAGCTGTCTCGACGCTGACGAGCGGGCGGCCGGGCCGGCGTCAGGATGTCGCGCAGCGACCCGATGCAGTCGCTGCCTGCCGACCATGCCTTCGCGGTGGCCGCGTACGGCGCCCAGGCGTAACGGAGCCATACGTAGAGCGCGCCATCACCCGCATCGGGCTCGGCTATCTCGACCGGTTTGCCGATGCCGCGCCGCTCGACGATGACGCGGGCCGCCTCGAGGCCGGTGGTAACGGCGGACTCGATCGTCGTCATGCCGATGCGGTTGGCGCAGAAGTCCCCGGCGAAGTAGAGGTTCGAGATGCTGTCGCAGGCAGCTCCCGGGCGCCAGACGTCGGTGCCCGTCTCGTTGACGAACAGCTGCGCATCCGTGTTCGGCTCGTAGCGGGTCCGGTGCCAATCGATGTCGCTCGACTTGCCCCAGTTCTTGCCAGGGTCGAACGGCAGGTACTCCGCGAGCTCGTGCAGCATCGCGAAGGCGTCGTCGTGCCGACCGGTGCCCGGGAGCGCGTACGGGTCCGACGCCGAGAGGGACAGGACGGTGCGGCCGGCGAACTCGGTCACACCTTCCCATGTCTGGGAGAGGTCGGTGAAGGCCAGCGCGAGTCTCGAGTCGAGCAGGCCGACCGGCTCGACCGGGATGCGCGGCAGCTTCCGAGTGAAGTAGACGTGCACGATCGGGATCGGCTGGGAGCGCAGCCGGGACACCTCGGCGAGCCTCGGCGCAGTCTCGACGATGCGCTTTCCAGGCCCACCGGTGCGCACCAGGGACGACAGCGCGGCTTCCGGCACCGCCAGAATGAGCTCGTCGATCTCCTCGGTCCACTTCTCACCCGCGGCGTCCTTGAGCCGGATCTCGCTCACGCGTCCATCTCTGCACGAGACGGTCGTGACCTCCACCGACCGCAGGATCTCGACGCCCGCCGCCTCCAGTGCCGCTGTGAGAGGTTGGATCACCTGCCGGCTGGCCGGGCCGCGCGCCAGCCTGAAGGTCGAAGTGGGCTCGGCGAGTGAGTACTCGATGTAGCTGCGGTAGTCATCAGCCGCGGTCAGGTAACTGGGGATCGCCCACACCCTCGTGATGAAGCTGTTGGAGATCTCTGCGGCCCGCTTGGTCATGTACGGCCGTGCGTTCAGGAACCCGTTCACGCTCACGTCGTCCAGGGACATCGTGGGGTTCAGCCGCTCCGCGAGCAGGTCGATGCTCGCGTAGGCGTACAGAAACATGTCGGCGGGAGGCGCCACCCCCGAGAACACGTCTCGGAACATGCTCCACGCCGAAGTGACGTCAGTGACGGCGCTGAACCTTGGAAAGTCCCCCCGGCCGAGCTGCTTGACGCTCTTTACCGGGCGGAACAGCTTGTCGCGATCGACATCGGTGGCGTCACCCAGCAGGCGCCAGAAGTTGTGGTACCAGCTCAGGTACATGTGCGGGTACACGTCGAGCTCGACGCCGTCGGCTGCGGGGCGAGACGCGAGGTCGCCGCCCAGCATCGGCTTCTGCTCGTAGAGCTTGACCCGATATCCGCGCTCGGCCAGACGCAAAGCGGCCGTGAGCCCGGCGAGACCGCCGCCGGCGATCGTCACACGCGGCGCCTCGCTCATTGAGTCCTCGGCTCCGAGTCGACGAGCGCGCGGCCCCGTACGACGTCGGGCAGCTCCGATGCCGGGCCAAACCAGTCGCACAGCGCCGCGACCCGGTCGAGCGCCGTGCACGTGTCGCCGATCTTGCGCTGGTGGGCAGCGAAACGGGTGGCGGCGCGCAGCTCGAGCAACTTGGCGTTCTGGTCGCGCGCGGAGCCGACCGCCCTCTCGTACGCGGCAGTCGCGCCATGTGGATCCAGGGAGTCTCCATCCATCAGCGCTCGCGCCTTGAGGCGGAACAACTCGGACTCGGAGAACCGCTCGCCGGTCTCCTCGATGTACTCCTCACCGCTACGCAGTACGTCGAGCGCCCCGCGCCGGTTACCTGCGGCGAGCCGCAGGTCCGCCAGGAGGATGTGGAAATGCGGAAGAGCGAGCCTGGACCCCGAGGCGAGGTAGGCGTCGAGACTCTTCTCCACCCGGGCCGTACCGACGTCGAGGTCCCCGGCGCGGCCCCGAAACCATCCCGAGAGCAGCGCGGAGACGGTCCGCCAGTAGCCGAGGTCGTGGTCGACACTGTGCGCAAGGGTCTTGTCGAGCCAGCGGCCCACCTCGACAGGCTCGGCGCGGCTGAGGTGCAGAATGCCGCGCATGCCCCACGCCTGAGCGCGCGTCACGGCGCCACCCACCCGCTCGGCGCGTTCGAGGCTGAGGTCGCTGCGCTCGCGCGACTCCTCGGCATGGCCGAGGTTCCACAACACCAGGGCGAGGTAGGCGAGAGCGCCGACGCCGGTGTCGCCCTGCGCCTCGTAGATGTGGTCGGACCAAGGGGGTGGCTGGTATCGCGTGAACGCCTCGTCGAGGTGCTCGCGGGCGAGGTCGAAGTTGGCCAGGTACATGTGGACGAGGCCCCGGTAGAGGTGTCCCTCGGCGAGTCGAACGGGGTCGTCGCTTCGCTCGCCGAGCGCCCGCATCTCCTCGGCCAGCTCGAGTGCCGTCCCGTACTGACCCCGCAGCAGGTGAAACATCCACTGCCCGCGAATGACCGCGACCAGCCGTTTGTCGTTCCTCGCCCGCTCGCACGCCGTCCGGGCTCTTGCGTACGCGTGGTCGACGCCCGCGGCCGCGTAGCCGTGCCCCGCCTGGAGCGAAGCAGCGAGGTGGGTGAGAAAATCGGCGTACTGGAGATGTTCGCCAGGATGCGCGTCCCTCTTGTCGAGGGCCTCCAACCCGCGGCGAAAGTGCTCGGCGGCCTCGAGGTACGCCGCTCGCTCGAGGGCACGGACTCCGGCCGCGTGCGAGAACGGCATCGCCCTCGCAGGTTCCTCCGCACGGGACCAGTGGTGGGCCACGACCTCGGGCTCTCGTTCGGCGACCTCGGGGAAGCTTTGGACGAGAGTGTCGGCGACGCGACCGTGGAGGGCGTGGCGGCGGCGGCGGAGAATCCGGTTGTAGGCCGCCTCCTGCAACAGGGTGTGCGTGAACTCGCAGCGCGATCGTGCGCCGCCGACGGGCCGGAGCACGTCCTCCGCGGTGAGCTGGGCAAGCGCCGGCTCGAGATCTGTGCCGCCGCCCAACGGCTCGAGCGCGCCGAGGAGCGACTGGTCGAACTCCCGTCCGAGGATCGCGGCCACGTCGATCACGTCGCCGAGGTCGGGTAGCCGATCGAGACGCTCAGTGAGAAGGCCGTCGAGGGTCGGCGGCACCATCGTCGCGGTCGGAGCATGTCCGACGCTGTCCGGCACGCCTTCTTGATCGAGCATCTTCAACATTTCTTCCACGAACAGCGGGACGCCGTCGGCGGCCGAGTCCACCCATTCGAGCACGGCGGCGTCGATTTCCGTTTCGCTTGCCGCCGTCGCCATCGCTCGCACGTCCTCGGACGTCAGTGGTCCGAGCTCGATCTCGAGGGCTGGGTGCCACATTCTCCAGGGCGGTTCGAACTCCGGCCGGAAGGTCAGGACGCACATGACGGGGATGCCCTGCAGCCGCCTGACGATCCGGGCGAGCAGCTCGACGGTTGTCGGGTCCGCCCAGTGGAGATCCTCGACCACGAGGAGCAGGGGATGACGAGCCGGGTTGGTGACGAGCAGGGACTCGAGGATGCGCAGTCTCGCAGTGCGGGCGTCAAGGGGCGTGAGGCTCCGTCCGGCACCGCCGTGGCCACCGTGGACCGACAGGAGGTCCCCCAGCAGCGGCACGGCCTCGACTGGGTCGAGGCCGGCTTCGACGACGGCGTGGTCCAGCGCCTTCAGTTGTTGTTCGTCCGTCTCGATCGTTTCGAAGCCCAGCAGGCGCTCGAGGAACCGGACCACGGGGTAGAGCGACGTGCTCCGGTGGTGGGCCGAGCACTGCCACGTCTGCACGGCGCCGACCTGGTCTCCCAGGCTCTCGATCAGCGCGTGGACGAGGCGGCTCTTGCCGATGCCGGCCTGGCCCGTGACATGGGCGATGCCGCCCTGACCGCTCTCGGCTTGCCCCCAAGCCTCGGCGAGCCGCGCGAGTTCACGCTCGCGGCCGACCACGGGCGTCAGACGCCGGGCCCCCGCGACCTCGAGGCGGGCGACCGCGCCGGTGGGGCGCAGGACCCGGTGCACGCCTATGGGGCGCGACACCCCCTTGAGCTCCTTCTGCCCCAGCGACTCTGTCTCGAAGTACCCCTCGATGAGGTGGAACGTGTCCTCGCTGATCACGACCGATCCCGGCGCGGCCATCGACTCGAGTCGTGCGGCGATGTGCGGCATCTCCCCGACCATCTCGTGTCGCGAGCGCGCATCGCCCGCGCCCATCTCACCGACGATGACGACTCCCGTGTGCAACCCGATCCGGACCTTGAGCGCGATTTCGAACCGTTCCCGGAGGTGCGCGTTCAGCGCTACGAGCTCATCGTGGATCCCGAGGCCGGCATGAACGGCCCGCTGGGCGTCGTCCTCGTGTGCTCGGGGGTAGCCGAAGTAGGCGACCACGCCGTCCCCGACGTACTGGGCCGTGTAGCCGTCGAAACGCTCGATCGCCCGCACACACGCGTGCTGGTAACCGCTGACGACCTCACGCCAGTCCTCGGGGTCCAGCAACCCGGCGAGTGGCGTGGACCCGACCACGTCGCAGAACAGCACCGTCATATGCCGCCGCTGGGCGTCGGCGCTGGGCGCGCCCGCCGGCGCGACCGCGCTGGCCCCGTCCTCCAGGCGGGCACCGCAACCGCCGCAGAACCTCAGGCCAGGGGGGCTCTCCAGACCGCAGTGACCGCACCTCATGTTCCTAGCCGACCCACCCCCTAGTTCAGCTGGCTAATCAGACTGGCACGCTCAGCATAACCGCACGGGTACACGCGAATCCGGGGGTTTACGCCATGCGGGCAAGGCCGATCGGACCGTCGGCTGCCAGCCCCTGAACGTCCGCAGCATCGCGGCAAGCCCGGCCAGGCCAACGATCGCCGCGAGCCCGCCGGCATAGGCCACCGTGCCGCGGGCGCCGATTCCGGCGATCAGCAGCCCTCCCGCCGCGAACGCCGCGAGCTCCGCCGAGTTGCGGATTCCGTTGTAGGCGGCGAACGCCCGCCCGTGGAGTGAATCGGGCACACGCACGTGGATCAGGCTTCGGAACAGGACGTTCTTGACCCCGTGCGCCAGACCGCCCATGAACATGCAGGCCAGGAAGAACCCAAAGCCGAGGAAGGCCGCCGGCAGCGCCAGGGCCGCTCCCTGGATAGCGACCGCCGCGAGCGCGCCGGTCGCGGTCGCGCCCGCTGCAACGCGCCGCGAGACCAGCATCGCCCCGAGCGCCATGCCCACGGTCCAGACCGAGAGCATCAGCCCGTAGGCGACCTCGTCCCTTCCGAGCACGTCCTGGACGAAGAACAGCTCACCGACCCAGACAGCGGACATGAACAGCAGCGAGCCGAACGCGACCAGCATCGCGAGCGACAGGACCCTGTCGCGAGACAGGAAAACGATCCCGTCGCGCGCCCGTGGCGCCTCGTCTACCTCCGCTCGTCGCCCCGTGCGACGCACGCGCAGGGCGAGCGCGGCAGCCGCCACGGCGGCGAAGGTTGCGGCGTCGACCAGCATCGCGAGGTGCAGTCCGCCGACCGCGAACAGGACGCCGCCGAGCAGGGGGCCGACGGCGTAGCCGATGTAGCGGACCGTTTCGACGCGGCCGTTCGCCGCCCGGATAGGGCGCTCGCCTGCGAGCAGCGGCACGAGCGCGAACTCCGCTGGCTGGGACACGGCGAAGACAAGCCCGAGCAACGTTGTGAGCACGAGCACCGGCGCGATTCCGCCGCTCATGGCGAGCGCCACCGCGCCCAGCGTGCCAAGCGCCGAGACTCCGGCCAACACGCGCGTCGCCTCGAACCGGTCGACGAGCAACCCCGCCAGGCCCGCGGCCGCGACCGAGGGACCGAAGAGGCAGACCCAGAGAGCCGCCACCACGAGGCCCGAGTCCGCCACCTCCTTCACGTGGAGCCCGAGCGCCACGATCGCGACCCAGTCGCCGAGTGCGGAGAGGCCGATCGCACCGACGACCAGGCGGAAGTCACGGGCACGATCCATCTCAGGCCCGGGCTTCGAGCACCAGGTTGAACGGGGTCTGATCGGCGATGCGCCAGTGGGTGAAGCCCGCCTTCGCGAACACCTCGGCGAGCCGCGCCTCGCCGGCCTGCGCCCCGAGCACGTGGTGGCCGCCATCTGACAGGGCATGCGCACAGCAGAGCGTGGTCGACGCCGAGTAGTAGAGACGGCTGATCGGTCCCTTGTTGTCCTCGACGCGATCCGCGGCGTACGGCTCGACCAGCATGACGGTGCCGCCCCCGGCGAGCGCGGAGCGCGCCTGCCGCGCGGCGCCGACGGGGTCGCCCATGTCGTGCAGGGCGTCGAAGAAGCAGATCAGGTCGAAACCCTGCTCGGGGGAGGTCAACGGCGGTCCCGACCGAGAAGCTCACCCGGTCCGAGACCCCGGCCGCCTCCGCGTTCTCGATCGCAGCCTCGATCGAGGCCTCGTGCGGATCGATGCCGAAGAAGGTCGAGTTCGGGAACGCCTCGGCCATGAGGACCGTCGAGTGGCCGTGCCCGCAGCCGATGTCGGCGACCTTCGCCCCCCGCTCGAGGCGCTCCACGACGCCGTCGAGGGCGGGCAGCCACTGCGGTACGAGCGAGCCGCGCGTAGGCATTCTGGTAGAAGGCCGCGACCCCGCAGAAGAGACGCTCATCGTGGGCTCCCCAGGGGACGCCCTCCCCGGTGCGAAACGCCCTGACGGCCTGCTCCTCGTCGATCCACATCGACGCCGGCACGTTGTAGGCGGGAGTGAGCAGCGTCGGGCTGTCAGGGTCCGCGAGCACGGCCGCGTGCTCGGCCGGCAGCTCGTAGGCCTCGGCCGCGGGGTCGTAGTCGACATAGGCAGCCGCAACCTGGCTACCGAGCCACTCGCGGACGTAGCGCTCGGCGCAGCCCGCGCGCTCAGCCAGCTCGGCTGACGTGAGCGGGCCCGCCCCTGCGAGTGCCCGGTAGAGCCCGAGCCTGTCGCCCAGGCTCACCATCACGCCGCCGTAGCAGGCGGCCAGATCGGTGAAGGCGCGCTCGAGGAACGCCTGCAGCTTCTCTTCGTTCAGGTCGATAGTCGTCGTCATCGTGCCCCGAGCATGCGCGTGACGAGATCGTCTGAACAGTGGGATAGTGATCAGTACCGGTCCATTCGTGCCAAGGAGACCTCCCGTCGAGACCCGCCCTCCCACCCGCATCAGCATCGTGGCGATCCCCGAGGCGATGGTCTCGCCGATCAGCGGCCTGTTCGAGACGCTCAAGGCCGCCGGCTCGATGGCCGTCCGCGAGGACCGCGATCACGCGCCAGATGACCCGTTCGAGATCGAGATCGTCGGCGAGCATGCCGGGACGATCGAGGGCCCGAGCGGCCTGACGATCAACGCCCAGCGGGCGATCGGTGAGGTCGACCAGACTGACGTCGTGATCGTGCCATCGACGGCACTTGACGAATACTGGGTGTCCGGGCGCCATCCGGCGATGGTCGCCTGGATCCGAGCGATGCACGAGCGCGGCGCGACAGTGTGCTCAGCCTGCTCCGGCGGGATGCTGACCGCGGAGACCGGTCTCCTCGATGGACACGAAGCGACTACCCACTGGGTGGCCGAGGCCTACTTCCGCGAGCGCCACCCCGAAGTCGTGCTGCGCCTCGACGAGGCGCTCGTGGTCTCGGGCGACGGTGGTCGACTCGTGACGTCGGGCGCCTCGACCGCCTGGCACGACCTCGCCCTCTATCTGGTCGCGCGCCACGTCGGACCCGCGACCGCCCAGGCGCTCGCGCGCTTCCACCTGCTCCGGTGGCACCGAGGTGGCCAGGCCGCCTTCCAGGTCTTCGTTCCGGGGACCGATCACGGGGACGCTGTCGTGCTCGCGGCCCAGCGCTGGATCGCGGACAACTACGCGGTCGCAGCCCCGGTGGCCGAGATGGTCCGGCGCTCCGGGCTCAGCTCGCGCACCTTCAAGCGCCGCTTCAAGGCGGCGACCGGCGAAACGACGATCTCATACGTCCAGCGGATCAGGATCGAACAGGCAAAGCGCGCCCTCGAGACCGGCAGCGCCCCGGTTGAGGTGATCAGCTGGGCGGTCGGTTACGAGGACGCGGCCTCGTTCCGCCGCCTGTTCAAGCGTCTCACCGGTCTGCCGCCGGGTGAGTACCGGCGCCGCTTCGAACTACCCGACCTACCCCACGTGAGCGCCGTGCAGGAGGCTTAGCGCTCCGGGATTCGGAGCAGCGCCAGCTGCCCGCCTTCGCGCTTGTACGTGAAGTCGGGCTGACCGTCGCCATTGTTGTCGTCACCCGGCGCCTTCTCCACCCAGAGCGTGTGCGCCTGCACGTCGATCAGGTACGCGCCGCGGCCGAAGGCCGCGGAGGCGTCGACGATGCCGCTCGACTCCCACGCGCCCAGGTTGCCGGCCGCCCGGCCATCGACATCGGTCGGGCCTCCGTCGGCCGACTGGTCGACCTTCGACGACCACCTCGGGCGTGCCCGAGAACGGGACGTGCCAGAGCCTCGCCGTCGTCGCGTTCGGGATCCGTGGAGCCGATCGGGATACTGCTGGCTCGATGCCGGGATCCTCCGTCACCAGGAGGCCGTTGCGCGTCGTCTCGAGGTTGTCCGGCTGATGGATCTCGGTCAGGCGTCTTGACGGGGTTGTCGTCACCCTCGACGAACACGGTGAGCGACGTCACCTTCGTCGGGTCGCTGCGGGTCGAGCACCATCTTCCAGACCCGGCCGTTCGTGGACCTGAAGTTCGGCGTGTCCAGGCTCTGGGCCGCGGTCCGGCCCCGGCCCGAGTCGACGATGTAGACGACGTTCCCCATGCCGGGTCGCTTGTCGTAGGCGATGTCCTCGACGCGGACGAACTGGAACACGTTGTTGATGTCGCTCCAGTACTCGAGCACCCACTGCGGGCCGTCGATGCCCGACCGGGGTGGCGGAGCGGAGGTCGGTCTGCCAGCTCCCGTTCGTCGGCGGCAGCGGGTAGCCCTTGTCGGCGGCCTTCAGCTCCGAGCCGTCGGGGTTGCGGCCGGTGGCGATGTCCTTCGGCACCTTGATGAAGTGGCCGCTGACCGTCTGTCCCCGAGCCCGGAAGCACGTCGTAGTAGTTCTTCACGCCCGGCGTGTCGGAGACGAAGGCCCAGAGGTCGCCCTCGTCGGCCAGCAGCGCCTTCGTGCTCGGCGCGATGTAGGAGTAGAGCTGCGACTGCGCTGGCACCGCGCCCGCGGGGAACACGCCGGTGAGGGGACCGCTCGTGAACGTGTCGTCGCCCGAGAAGACGACCGGCTTCCCGTACCCGGGGATCGCGACGTTGTTCTCGTGGTTGTGCCTGCCCATGCCGTAGATCGGCTGGTGCTTGCCATTCTTGACGTCGAGCGCGACGACGAGGCCGGCCTCCTCCTCCGCCGGGCTACCGATCGGGCGGCGGCCAGGAGTCCTCCTGCCGGAACACGTAGTCGGGCGACTCCTCGTTCGTGAAGAGGATCTCGCGGTTGAATCCCTCCCTCGCGGTCGCGAGGTAGTTCGAGCAGAAGCGCTGGTAGCCGAAGCTGCTCGAGATGACGAACGAGCCGCCCAGCACACCGGCCGAGTGCTGGTTGAGGATCAGCCGGCTGACCTGCGCGTTGTCGAAGTCGTTCTCCCCGTTGGCGGCGGTCGGGGCGGCCGCGTTGTACGGGAACGGCACCTTGCTGGTCTCGTGGTTGACGAAGAGGTCGACTCGTCCCCGGCCCCTGGTGCGCACGGAGATCCCGTCCGGGATGGACTCGAAGCGATATCCGCTTCGGAGCACGTCCCCGACGGTCAGGAGTGGTGAGATCGCCACACCTGGCTTGACCGGCGTGAGCATCGACGGCTGCGCGGTCTTGAAGCCACTGCGGTTGTCGCCCGCGAGAGCGGCGGCAGTTCCCGAGGCTGAGATCGCCACGGCGAGGGCAGCACCGGCAAGGATCGAGCGTCTTCTCATCTCCCCCCCTGAGGTCGCGTTCGTCAGGTCTAACAGATCGCGTCGGCCTCTGTGTAGCGCCGTGTCCGCGCGCGCTACGGACTGCCCGGGCGCACGGCAACGATCTGCGTGGCGTTGACTGCCACGGGTTCGCCGGTCTCTGCTTGCGTCAGCCGCGCCAGGGTGCCGGCGCTGCTGCGGGCGGCATTCTCGAGCACCTTGGCGACCTCTTCGAGCGCGCCGTCTACGTCGAGCTCATCGCCGGTGACGAGCAGCAGTTTCGTCGTTGGCATCGCGACCGCGTCTCTAGGACCGCATGCCCGCCAGGGCGTGCTGGCCGGTCCGTCGCCGCCCGCTGTCCGGCAGCCGACTCATGGCACAGCTGGCGGTCGGCCCGAGATGGAGCGGGCTTGGGCCAGCGCTGGTGGTGAATCGGGGCTGACGCGGCCCCTGCGTGCCGGGACGGCTCTTCGCGTCCAGCGCGACAAGGGCGGGCGGCTGGAGCCCGAGGCCGGCCGCGGTGGCGAGCAGCGGTCTGGCTTGCAGGTGGCCGAAGGCATCGAAGAAGAAGCGCTCGACACCGGAATTGAGCTGTGCCGCGAGCGCGCCGAGGCCGATTCCCGGCGATCGGGGCGCGCCCAGATCGGCAACGGCTGTGCCGGCGCGTCGTGCGAGAGCCTTGACGCGTGAGTCGGATAGTGCGATGTCGAGACCGCCCCAGGCGGCGAACGCCAGCGCGCCGACGGTGCCGGTGGCGGTAAGCAGCACGCCGGCCGCCGCGGCTGCGGCCACCCCCTGCGGGCCGAGGATCAGCACGCTCGCGGCGGCGCCCACGCTCAGTCCGAAGGGCAGCTGACCGAGAGTGACCACGGCGATCAACACCGCGATCGCATCGAATACCGACGCGTCGACTCCGACAGCATGGAGTAGCAGCCAGTTGCGGGCGATCTGCGCAAACACGGCGATCAGGACGAAGCCGACAAGGCGGGCACGGCCGTCGACCGTGCGCATCACGGCCAGGCCGCTACGTAGCCACCGAACCCCCGCTGTGGCCACGGCGCCGAGTGCCGCGCTGGCGGCCGCGATCGCCCCGAGGCAGAGGAGCGGGACCCACCACGGCAGGCCCAGCGGGCCGACGAGCGTGAACGAGGTCAACGCGGCGAGGCTGCCCTCCACGATGAGGATCGGGAGCTCCGCACCAATGAGTGCCGGCACCCGCGGGCTCTCCTCCGGCGCGAGGCGCCGCAGCGCCGCGATCCGCGCCGCCGTTCCGAGCTGGGTATGCAGCAGGCCCCCCACGAACCCCATGCTCGAGGCCCGGTAGAGCGTCCGCCGGCTCATCTTGCCGCCGCCGGCGCGGACGCACCCAAGCCAGGCCTCGCTGCGCGCAACGAGCGCGAGCGTCTGCAGCGACACCGCCGCAGCCGCTATTGCGAGCGGGGCGCCGGTCACGCCGGTCTCGAGTTCGCCCCACTTGCTGATCAGGACGAACACGAGCGCAAACGTGGCGCCGAGCGACGCCGCGACCGTAACGGTGCTTCGATGCCTGCGACATCGGTCCAGCACCTGCTCTCCTCTCCCTCTGCGGCGGCACGACCCCAGTCGAGGCGTAACGACCCAGCCGAGGCGTAAGCTTGTCATACGAGTACCCATCGCCGGGTGTGTCACGCCTCCTGCACCCTCCGTGGTTTCTATCCAGCCTGGGGGCGGCGAGGCGGATCGCATGACCGATCAGTTAGACCGGCCTTCCGAGAGCTCGGCGCGTGGTGAGGCCGCGTGGAAGCAGGCGAGGGAGGCGGTAGCGGCGCGCAACCAGCAGGCCCAGAAGGCCGGGCGCGAAGAGCGACAGGCCTACGAGCGCCAGCGCGACGGCGCGCGTCGTGACGCCGAGGCCCGAACTCACGCGCGGCTGCTCCGCCCCGGACGCACGCCCTAGACGGCGGATCGGGGGAGGTGACACAGGTGACCACCCCAGGGGAACGGGCCCAGCAGAAGCGACGCGACAAGCTGGCGCTGATCCGCGAGCAGGTCGAGAGCGGGGAGCTGACGATCAGGCAGATGACCCCGGCCGAGCGGGCCAAGCACCCGCCCCGCCCAGACCGGCCGAGGCGCAAGAGCTGGTGACCCGCCCCGCCACCCCGCCGGTCTGTCGTGCGGGAGCGTTTTCCTAGCTCAACGCCCGCACGTTGACCGCGCGCGGGCCCTTGGCGTCGCTCTGGGCCTCGAAGGAGACCTTGGCGCCTTCGGCGAGTGACTTGAAGCCATCGCCCTCGATCGCGCTGTGATGCACGAACAGATCCTTGCCCGGATCATCGGGCGTGACGAAGCCGAAGCCCTTCTCGTCGCTGAACCACTTCACGGTTCCGGTGGCCATTACTGATACCTCCACTGCTTGCGTGCTGCGTACGTGGAGGATGCGGGAAAGCAACGACAACGAGCGCTGGCACTGGGTTGCCGAGCGAGAGCTCGACTTGAACGGCTCGGACGCTAGCAGCACCCGGCCGACGCGTCATCCGGTCACGGGCGCGATGAGTCCACATCTACGGGACCGACGTCCCACGGATCGGCTCAGGGCCACTGCGATCGAAGGCACGTCCGGGTAGCGGCGGTAGAGCGTGCCCTTACCGACGCCGGCGGCGGCAGCGATCTGGTCCATCGTTCACGCCGCGCTGCAGGTCGATCACGAGTAGAGCCGTCGGTGCCATGCGTACAGCGTGCCAGGACGAGCTCTCACGCCGCGTCGAGCGGCAGAGGCCCGGCCTCCTTGACCGTGCGGATGGCCACGTTGCTGCGCACGTCGGTCACGCCCGGCAGCTCGAGCAGGGTCTCGAGCAGCAGCTGCTCGTAGGCGGCCAGGTCCGGGACGACCACCTCGAGCAGGAAGTCCGCCATACCGGCGACGATGTGACAGGCCACCACGGCGTCGATGCCGGCCACCGCCGCGCCGAACTCCTCGGCGCGCTGCTGCGAGTGGCCGGTGAGCTTGACCTCTACGAAGACGGTTAGCCCGAGCCCGACCCGGCGGCGGTCGAGAATTGCGCGGTAGCCGCGGATCGTGCCGTCCTCCTCGAGGCGCCTGAGCCGTCGCAGGGAGGGCGAAGGGGAGAGGTGCACGCGTTCGGCGAGCGCGGCGTTGGGCAGGCGGCCGTCGTCCTGGAGTTGGCGGAGGATCTCACGATCAGTGGCGTCCATTGGCAGATTGTTGCGCAATGAGCAGCTTGAGCAGCCCAATTGAGCACCAAATGCCTCGCTCACAGGCGCATACTGCTGAGCGATGAACGACTATGCCGAAGCCGCCACCACCGCCGTCGAACTGCTCGCCGATCACGTGGCGGAGGCGCGGGACGGGCTCGGGCCGGCCACCGTGCGGCCGGATCCCGACGCCCTCGCGGCGGACCTCGAGCTCGACCGCTGGATCCACGAGGGCGGGATGGATGCAGCCGCGCTCGCGGACTGGCTGCCGCGCTACCTCGACGCAACGGTGCGCCTCCACCACCCGGGCTCGATGGCTCACCAGGTGGCCGTCCCGTCGACAGGCGCCGCCGTCGCCGACCTGGTCCACGGCGCCACGAACAACCCGATGGCGATCTACGAGATGGGCGCCGCGGGGGCAACGATCGAGCGCGAGGTCGTGCGCTGGATGCTGGACAAAGTGGGGTTCGACCGCGAGTCCGGCGCCGGGGTCCTGACCCACGGCGGATCGCTCGCGAACCTCACAGCGCTGCTCGCGGCCCGTGCACGCGCGGCCCCCGACGCCTGGCGCACGGGGGTGCCCGCGGATCTCGCCCTGCTCGCACCTGCGTCGGCCCACTACTCGGTCCCGCGCGCCGCGGCGATTCTCGGCCTGGGGGAGGACGCCGTGATCGAGCTGGAGGTCGACGAGCTCGAGCGGATCCGGCCCGATCGGCTCCCGGCGGCGCTCGAGCGCTGCGCGGCGGCCGGCAGGCGACCGCTCGCGCTCGTTGCCCCGGCCTGCGCGACCAGCACGGGCCTGTACGACGACCTGCGCGCGATCGGCGGCTTCTGCGCCGAGCACGGCATCTGGCTGCATGTGGACGCCGCGCACGGCGCCTCCGCGCTCCTCTCGGAGCGTCATCGGCGGCTGCTCGACGGCATCGAGCTCGGCGATTCCGTCGTGTGGGACGCGCACAAGCTGCTGCGCACCTCGGGCCTGTGCGCCGCCGTCCTCGTTCGGCACGGCCCGGACCTGCCGAACGCATTCCGCCAGAGCGGCGCTTACCTGTTCAACGGCCAGGAGTCGGTCGGCTTCGACCTCCTCGACCGTGCCCTCGAGACGACCAAGACGACGCTCGGCCTCAAGCTCTTCCTGTCGCTCGCCTGGGAGGGAGAGCGCGGGCTCGGCGAGTACGTGGCGTCACGGTATGACGCGGCGCGCCGCTTCCACGAGCTGCTCTCGCGCGAGCCCGACGTGACCTGTCCATACGTGCCCGAGAGCAACATTCTCTGCTTCCGCATCGGCGACGGCGATCAGCTGGCCCTCCGTGACCGCGTGCTCGCCGGCGGGCGGCTGCACATCGGTTCGACGACCGTCAACGGCGAGCGCCACCTGCGGCTGGTGGTCACCGCGCCCGACACCGGCGAGGCCACCCTGCGCGAGCTCCTGCGGGCCCTCAGGCAGTCGCCTGGACCTGGTCCTCGAGCCCCAGCTCGGCGATCGCGGCCTCGCGCATGCGGAACTTCTGGACCTTCCCGGTCACAGTCATCGGGAACTCGTCACAGACCTTGAGGTACCTCGGCACCTTGAAGTGCGCGATGCGCCCGCGGCAGAACGCGCTCAGGTCGTCCTCGTCGAACGAGGACCCGGCGCGCAGCTTGACCCAGGCCATCAGCTCCTCGCCGTAGCGGGCGTCGGGAACGCCGATCACCGCCACCTCGATCAAGTCCGGATGGCCCTGCAGGAACTCCTCGACCTCGCGCGGGTAGACATTCTCTCCCCCGCGGACGACCATGTCCTTGCTGCGTCCCACGATGTTGAGGTAGCCGTCCTCGTCCATGGTCGCGAGGTCGCCGGTGTGCATCCAGCCGGCTGCGTCGACCGCCTCGGCCGTGCGTTCGGGGTCGTTCCAGTAGCCGAGCATCACCGAGTAGCCGCGCGTGAGCAGCTCGCCGCGCTCTCGGCGCGGTACCGTGCGGCCGCTGTCCGGGTCGACGACCTTGACCTCGACATGCGGGCCGACTCGGCCGACGGTGCCGACGCGCTTCTCGAGCGGGTCGTCGACGCTGGTCTGGGTGGACACGGGCGAGGTCTCGGTCATCCCGTAGCAGATCGTGACCTCGCTCATGTGCATGTCCTCGATCACCTGTCGCATGACCTCGACCGGGCAGGGCGCGCCGGCCATGATCCCGGTCCGCAGCGAGCTGAGGTCGTGGTCGCCGAAGCCGGGGTCGTTGAGCTCGGCGATGAACATGGTCGGAACGCCGTAGAGGCTCGTGCAGCGCTCGGCCGCCACGGTCTCGAGGACGCTCGCCGCCTCGAACGCAGGGCCCGGCACGACCATCGTGGCGCCGTGCGTCGTGCAGCCGAGGTTGCCCATGACCATGCCGAAGGTGTGGTAGAACGGCACGGGGATGCAGACGCGGTCGCGTTCGGTGTAGCGGCAGGTCTCGGCCACCGAGAACGCGTTGTTGAGAATGTTGTGGTGGCTGAGCGTGGCGCCCTTCGGCAGCCCGGTCGTGCCGCTCGTGTACTGGATATTGATCGGGTCGTCGAAGTCGAGCTCGGAGATCCGCTCGCGCAGCAGGTCCGCGCCCGCGGCCTCGCCCGCCTGCAAGAGCTCGTCCCAGCCGGGTGAGTCGAGGAGAACCACCCGCTCGAGGTCGGGCAGGTCCGGGCGGACCTCGTCGATCATCGCGGCGTAGTCCGAGGTCTTGAACGCGGCGGCGGCGATCAGCATGCGACAGCCGGACTGCCTCAGCGCGTGCTCCAGCTCCGTGGTGCGGTAGGCGGGGTTCACGTTGACGAGGATCACGCCGGCCTTGGCCGTGGCGAACTGCACGAGCACCCATTCGGCGCAGTTGGGCGCCCAGATCCCGAGCCGGTCGCCGGCCTCGAGCCCGGCCGCGAGCAGCCCCCGGGCCAGCCGGTCGACGCGCTCGTTCAGCTCGTCATAGGTCCAGTGGACATCCTGGTGGCGGACCACGAGCGCCTCCCGGCCACCGTATTCGGCCACCGTCCGCTCGAGGTTCTCGCCGATCGTCTCCCCGAGCAGCGGTTTGTCAGCACGCCCGTGGACGTAGGAGCGCTGCATCGGCCACAGCATAGGAGGCCCTCGCCCGGCTGCCGGTTAGCCTGCCGTGCCATGCCCGGAGCCGACGACCTTCAGAGCATCCCGTTCGCGTCCGATGCCGAGTGGGAGCGCTGGCTCGACGAGAACCACGCCTCGGTCGACGGCGTCTGGATCAAGATGGCCAAGAAGGGGACCGGCATCGACAGCGTCCGCTACCCCGAGGTTCTCGACACCGCGCTCTGCTTCGGGTGGATCGACGCCAAGCGCCTGGCGCTCGACGAGCAGTATTTCCTCCAGCGCTTCGTGCCGCGGCGGCCGCGCAGCAACTGGTCGCGCATCAACGTGGAGAAGATCGAGCGGCTGACGGCGGAGGGCAGGATGCGCCCCGCCGGTTTCGCCGAGGTAGAGCGAGCCAAGGCCGACGGCCGCTGGGCAGCGGCCTACGACCGCCAGCGCTTCAACACCGTGCCCGAGGACCTCCAGACGGAGCTCGACGCCCGGCCGGAGGCCAAGGCGTTCTTCGAGGGCCTCAACAGCCAGAACCGCTACACGATCCTGTACCAGCTGCAGGACGCCAAGCGGCCCGAGACGCGGGCGCGACGGCTGGCGAAGTTCGTGGCGAGGCTCGAGGCGGGGGAGAGGATTTACTAGGTGGTGGCGCTGGGCGAGCCGGACGTGATCGAAGATCGTTCGGCCGCTGCGCTCGGGAACGCGCGATCTGTCCTGGATTGACCACCCATGAGGTGGGTGGTCTCTACCGGTGATCGCAACAGTGGGTCTGTTGAGGTGACCGGAAGGGGGATGTGTGGTGAGAGAGGGCATCGGTCGGTATGGGAGGCGGCTGAACTATCAGGACCGGCTTGAGATCCTCGAGCGGGTCTCGCGTGGGGAGACCCGGCCGCGGGTCGCCGGCGCGCTGGGGACGACCGAGAGAACGGTCGGCAGGGTCTTGGCCGCGGCTGGCGGGAGGCCGTCGAGGCGCTCTCGCCGCCGGCCGCGCCCTGCGCTTCGGCTGTCGTTGACAGAGCGCGAGGAGATCCGCGCCGGGATCGCCGCCGGTGATTCGTTTCGGGCGATCGCGCGGCGGATCGGCAGGGCGCCGTCGACCGTCAGCCGCGAGGTCGGCGGGCTGGCGGGCCGTGGCCGCTATCGGGCGACGATCGCGGACGATCGCGCCTGCCTTCGTGCGCTCAGGCCCAAGCGCTCCAAGCTGGCCTCCAACCCGAGGCTGCGCGGAGCGGTCATCGGGATGCTCAAACGGCGCTGCTCGCCGCAGCAGATCTCCGCCAGACTGGAGCTCGACTATCCCGACGAGCCGGAGATGCGGATCGCCCCAGAGACGATCTACCAATCGCTCTACGTCCAGTCCCGGGGCCGCTTGCGCAAGGATCTGAGCAAGTACCTGCGCAGCGGCCGCGCCAGCCGCAAGCCGCGCGGCAGTCACGCGCCGAGCCCGGGCAAGATCAAGGACATGGTCCTGATCTCCGAGCGCCCGGCCGAGGTCGCCGATCGGGCCGTGCCCGGCCACTGGGAGGGAGATCTGATCGTCGGCAAGCAGGGCCGCTCGTTCATCGGCACGCTGGTCGAGCGCCAGACCCGCTACGTGCTGCTCACCCAGCTCGGCGGGGACTCCCGGACCGCGACCGTGACCGCGGCGATCGCCCGCCAGCTCGAGCTGGGCGATGACCCGCTTGAGCGCCGCCTCGGTCTCGAGCAGTTGCTCCAGCCCGAGCGCCTCGCCGTTCTCGCTCGCCCATAGCGTGCTGTGCCGCTTCGATCCTCCGGAGGGCCCGGCGGCCGTTGGGCGTGAGGGCGAGGAGCTTGGCGCGCCGGTCCGCCAGGTTGTCGACGTACTCGGCGACGCCGTCGGCCACGAGCAGGTCCGCCGTCCGCTGCACGCTCTGGCGCCGGAGGCCCATGGTCCGTGCCACGGCCGAGACGGTCAGCGGTCCGTGGTCGATCACGCCCATGACCTGCCAGCGCGCGCTCGTCTGACCGACGGGGGCGGCCATGCGGTCGCCTGCCGCGAGCAGGAGGCCGTTGAGCCGGAACACGAGCAGGACGAGGCGCGTGAAGACGGCCTCCGGCGTGTTCTCCAGCTGTTCGTCCTCGAGCATGATTGACAGCCGCCTGTCAATCTGCCACAATTGACAGGCGGCTGTCAAGACTAAACCCCCCGGCGGAGGAGAAGGGCCGCGCATGAAGCTCAACCACGTCAACCTCACGGTCGACGACGTCCCGGAAACGCGCGCGCTCCTCGAGAAGCACTTCGGGATGCGGCCGTACGGCGAGGGCCAGAAGAACTTCGACGTGCTCTTCGACGACGACGACCTGGTGCTGACGTTGATCGGCGTCGGGCGACGCAACGAGGTCAGCTACCCGAAGACCTTCCACATCGGTTTCATCCAACCCAGCGAGACGGCCGTCGACGAGGTCAACCAGCGCCTTCGCGAGGACGGATTCGACATCGAAGCACCGAGCCGCCAGCACGGCGCCTGGACCTTCTACTTCGAGGCGCCGGGCGGTTTCACCATCGAAGTGCTGTGTTGAGCGACCGATGAGTTTCGGTCCGCCCGCCCGTCACTAACGTGGAGACGTACCCGCGAACCCCAGAGAGGCTGATGACAACGCACCCACCGCTCGCGATCGAGGCCAACGGCCTCGTCAAGTACTTCGGCGAGACCCACGCCGTGGACGGCGTCGACCTCGCCGTCCGGACCGGCTCCGTCTATGGAGTTCTCGGGCCAAACGGCGCGGGCAAGACCACGACGATCAGGATGCTCGCGACGCTGCTGCGCCCGGATGCGGGCTCCGCGCAGGTGCTCGGGCACGACATCGTCAAGGACTCGGACGCCGTGCGCCGGCTGATCAGCCTCACGGGCCAGCTCGCCTCGGTCGACGAGGACCTCACCGGCCGCGAGAACCTCATACTGCTCGGGCGCCTGCTCGGCCTGAGCCGCGACCACGCCAAGACGAGGGCCACCGAGCTGCTCGAGGCGTTCGGCCTCGCGGACGCCGCCGCCAAGCTCGTCAAGAACTACTCCGGCGGGATGCGACGGCGGCTCGACATCGCGGCGAGCATCGTCGTGACGCCGCAGGTGATGTTTCTCGACGAGCCCACCACCGGGCTCGACCCGCGCTCGCGCAACCAGGTCTGGGACATCATCCGCGCGATGGCGGCGGGCGGGACGACGATCCTGCTCTGCACCCAGTACCTCGACGAGGCCGACCAGCTCGCCGAGGGGATCGCCGTGATCGACCACGGCAAGGTGATCGCGGAGGGCACGCCCGGCCAGCTCAAGGCCTCGGTCGGGTCCGGCGCGCTGCACGTGCGGCTGCTCGACCCCGAGCAGCGTCCCGAGGCCGAGCGCGTGCTGGCGCGGGAGCTCGAATCGGTGCACCTCGAGGCCGATCCGGCGGCTCTTTCGGCGCCCTGCGCCGACGGGGACCGGGCGGCTGAGGCGGTCGCCGAGCTGGCCCGCTCGGGCGTCCGCATCGCGGACTTCTCGCTCGGTCAGCCGAGCCTCGACGAGGTCTTCCTCGCGCTGACGGGCCACACGGCCGAGGACCAGACCGGCGACGAAGCCGACGAGATCAAGGAGGAGCAGGCAGCATGAGCACCCCCTCGACCACTCAGGTCGGGCCGGACACGATCGCCAACGAGGCGGCGATTCGCAAGGCGCTCGCAAAGACCGAGCGGCCTCCGCCGGCGAGTGCCCCCTCGGCGGCGCTCAGCTTCGGCTGGCGCGGCATGCTGAAGGTCAAGCACGTCCCCGAGCAGCTCCTCGACGTGACGATCACGCCGGTGATGTTCGTCCTGCTGTTCACCTACCTGTTCGGCGGCGCGATCGCCGGCTCGACGGGCGAGTACCTCGACTACATCCTGCCCGGCCTGCTCGTGATGTCGGTGCTGTTCAACACCGTGTACTCCGGCGTCTCGGTCAACACGGACCTGACGAAGGGCGTCGTCGATCGCTTTCGCACGCTGCCGATCTGGCCCTCGGCGCCGCTGGTCGGCGCACTGCTGGGCGACAGCGTGCGCTACCTCGTGGGCGGCACGGTGATCATCGCGCTCGGGTACGTGCTCGGCTTCCGGGCCGACGCGGGCTTCGAAGGGGTGCTGGCCGCGCTGGCGATCACCATCGTCTTCGCGTTCGCGCTCTCGTGGATCTTCACGACCATGGGCCTCGTCATGCGCTCGCCGAACGCCGTCATGAACGCGGGCTTCATGAGCATCTTCCCGCTTACCTTCCTCAGCAACGTGTTCGTGGAGCCGGACACGCTGCCGGCGGCGCTCGAGACCTTCGTGAACGTCAACCCGATCTCGATACTGGCGGACGTGTCCCGAGGCTTCATGCACGGGGGCGTGGACGGCAGCGACATCGCGATCGTGCTGGGCGTGGCGGTGGCTCTGACCGCCGTGTTCATGCCGCTGACGACCCACCTGTACCGGACCCGCGGCTGACGCGGGCCGGCGGGGGCGCCGTGTGGCGCTCGGTCAGGGATAGCCGGCGCCCTCGGCGGGGCGGCCGGTAGCCGTGCCCCTGCGCTCGCGCCCCGCCGGCTGCGGCGGGCGCTTCTCGTCGCGCAGCTCGCCCTCGAGCGAGATCCGCGGCAGCACTCGGTCGAGCCAGGCGGGCAGCGTCCAGGCGCGATCGCCGAGCAGTGTCATCACCGCGGGCGCAACGACCATCCGCACGATCAGCACGTCGATCAGGATCGCCACGGCGAGCCCGAAGCCGATCGTCTTGACGACCACGTCGGGATCGGTGACGAAGCCGAGGAAGACGCTCGTCATGATCGCGCCGGCCGCCAGGATGAGCCTGCCCACGCGCGACATCGCGCGGACCACGCTCTGCTGCGGCCCCGCTCCGCCCAGGTACTCCTCGCGGATGCGCGACTGCAGGAAGACGTTGTAGTCCATCGAGAGTCCGAACAGGATGGCGAACATGAACAGCGGCACGAACGACACGATCGGCACCTCGCCGTCCACGCCCAGCAGGCCCGAGCCGACTCCCTCCTGGAAGACGAGCACCACGACGCCGTAGGCGGCGGCAATCGAGAGCAGGTTGAAGGCGGCAGAGACGAGCGGCACCCACAGCGAGCGGAACACCGCCATCAGCAGTAGAACGCTGAGCCCGACGACCATCCCGATGAAGATCGGCAGCCGGCTGGCGATCTTGTCGGCAAGGTCTTGGAGAGTGGCCGTGGCGCCGCCGACGTGCACGTCCACCCGCGAGCCGCCGGTGGCGGCGGGCAGCACCTTGTCGCGCAGCCGGTCGACCAGCTCGGTGGTGCGCTCGTCCTGGGGCGAGCTCTTCGGGATCACGGTGAGCACCGCCGCGTCCCCGGCCGGCGACAACTCGGCCGGGGACACGACGGCCACGTCGCGATCGGCCGCGACGGCCCGCTCGACTCTGGTCAGAGTGGGCTGTCCCGAGCCGTCACTGGGGGTGGTGGCGGCGAGGACGAGCGGGCCGTTGAAGCCGGGGCCGAAGCCCTCGGCGAGGCGGTCGTAGGCGACGCGGGTGGTGGAGCCTTGGCTGTCGTTGCCGTCGTCGGGCTGGCCGAGGCGCAGCGAGGCGAACGGCGTGGCGAGCAGCACGAGCACGAGCCCGCCCGCGATCGTGGCGGCCACCGGCCGCCGCGTGACGAGCCCGGCCCAGCGCGCGAAGCGCTGCGAGGGCTCCACGTGCTCCGGCCGCTTGGGGCGCAGCCGCCGTGCGAAGGCGCCCATCAGCGTGGGCAGCACCGTAACGGCGCCGACGGCGACCATGGCGATGACGATCGCGGAGCCGATGCCCATGCGGCCGACGAAGGGGATGCCGGTGGCGAGCAGTCCGGTGATCGCCACGACCACGATCGCGCCGGCCGCGACCACGGAGGTGCCCGAGGTGGCGTTGGCCACCCGCGCGGCATGGCTCACGCTGTCGCCGCTCGCCAATTGCTCCCGGTAGCGCCCGACGATCAGCAGCGCATAGTCGATGCCTGCGCCGAGGCCGAGCATGACGCCGAGCGTGGGGGCGAAGCTCGGGAAGTCCGCGAAGGCGCTGCCGAATTGCAGCAGCAGCAGCCCGCCCGCGAGCGCGATCAGAGCCGAGATCAGCGTGAGGGCCATGGCCGCCACCGAGCGGAAGACGAGCGTGAGGAGGATCATCGCGACCGCAATCCCGATCAGCTCGCCGATCGGCGCCATCGCCTGCTCGGCCTGGTCGACGATCGCTCCGTTGCGTGAGACCTCGATGCCCGCCTGCTCGCCGATCTCCGCGACCTGCTCGAGTCGCTGCCCCGGCTTCTCGCCGAGCGCGGGCGCGGTGTCGTCGTACTGGACCGGCACGTAGGCGATGCGACCGTTCTCGGAGAGCTGGCCGCTGCGCGGCTCGAACGGGCCCGGGGCCCCTGTCACGTGCGGCTCGGCGCGGATCTCCTCGACCGTCCGCTCGATCGCGGCGCGCCGCTCGGGTTCGCGCAACGTGCCCGAGTCGACCGCGAAAACGACGTTCGCGGTGTCGCCCGCCGCCGCCGGAAAACGATCGTCGAGCACGTCCATCGCGCTCTGAGACTCCGTCCCGGGAGTCCTGAAGTCATCGACGAAGGAGCCGCCGCCCGCGCCTGCCGCGACGCCGAGGGCGACGAGCACCACCGCCACGATCGCCAGTGAGCGCTTCCAGTGTTCCGCCGCCCAGGCGGCCAGGTTCCCGAGGAGATGTGCCATGACAGAGGAGGAAAGCACATCCGATGCGATTTTGCAATAGCTGTATTTTTACTTCACCTGCTTCTTTACACATCCTGCATGTTCGCTACCATTGATACATGGCTGAGGGACTGCGGGAACGCAAGAAGCAGCGCACGCGGGAACAGATCATCGAGGCGGCGATGGGGCTCTTTGCCGAGCGCGGCTACCACGCGACGACGATCGCGGACATCGCGGAGGCCGCCGACGTGGCGCCGCGAACGTTCTTCTCGTACTTCCCGTCGAAGGAGGCGGTGGTCTTCCACGACGTCGACCGTGATCTCGACGGCCTGGCAAGCGCGCTACGCGACCGCCTGCCCGGCGAGACCGCCTTCGAGGCGCTACGGCGCTGGATCGACACGATGTTCGACGAGTGGATGGCCGAGGAGGACGAGGCGCTCTTGCGAAAGCGGCTCTGCCGCGAGGACGAGGGCCTCGCCAACTTCGAGGGCGGCGTCATGGCTCGCATGCACGAGCTGCTGCTCGAGGCGATCGCGGACGATCTCGACGAGCCGCCGGACGCGCTCCGTCCGCGGCTCGTGGCCGCCGCGGCGACGGCGGCGCTGACCTCGCTCGAGGGCAGCGTCGGCGAGAAGGCCGAGCAGCACGCGCCGGTGGCCAAGGCCGAGGCCCTCGCGGTGCTCGACGACGCGATGCTCTTCCTGCGCGGCGGGCTCGATGCGCTCAGCGCCGGCCGTTCAGGCTGAGCCGTCCTCCGCGCGGCGTCGCCGCTTTCGCTGCCGCTCGACCTCGCGGGCGGCGACCCCGATCGCGATCACGATCGGCACGACGTAGGGCGCCGCCGATAGCACCGACTTGACCCACTCAGGAGGCTCGATCGAGGTCGAGGGCAAATCTGGAAGGTCGGGCAGGCTCATGTCGGGCAGGTTGACCTGGGGCAGGTCGATGTCGGGCAGCGCCGGGAGCACCAGCCCGAGCAGCGCGCCGATGCCGAGCAGCGGCAGCAGCACGCTGCCGACCGCCTTCACCACGTGCCGGGCGGCGTAGAGCACCGGCCGCCTGCGCTCGAGCTCGGCGAGCCTGGCGGCGCGGGTGCCGGGCGGGGGGTCGAGCAGGACGAGCTCCTCGCCGCCGGCGTCGAGGATCGCGGCTCGCCTGATCGAGCCGAGCGCGGCGAGCCTCACGTCGACCGTCAGCTGACCATCCTCGAGCTTCGTGCGGCCTCCGTTCGTCTTGGTCTCCGCGCGCTGTTCGCCGTCGACCACGAGTCGCAGCAGCTGACCGAGGCCGGATGGCTCGCGCTCGACCTCGACCCGGCTCCCTGCGTGATTCACGCTCCAGCGTTCGGCGGGCCCGGCTTCTGTCGTCACGAAGCCAAAGCTACGCGGCTGCCCTCACCCCCACATCGGTCGGAAGACTGAACTCTGCCGCCCGACCTCAGGCGGAGGTGAGAAGCGGCCGCAGACCCCCCTAAGCCTCCGAGTACGCCGGTTCCGCGCGCTGCGGCTCGGCCTCCTCCGCGGCCTCCGCCGGCGGCTGCGAGCGCAGCACCACTACCGCGACCACGATCGCCAGCAGCGTCAATGCCGCGCCGATCAGGAAGGCGAGGTGATAACCGGAGTTGAGCGCCGAGGCGGTCGACTCGCCGTCGGCGATCAGCCCGTCCGTGCGCTCGGTCGCCAGCGTGGCGAGCACGGCCAGGCCGACGGCGCCGCCGACCTGAACAGTCGTGTTGACGAAGCCGGAGGCGAGTCCCGAGTCCCTCGGCGTGGCGCCCGACATGGCGAGCGTCATCAGCGCGGGGAAGGCGAGGCCGGCGCCGCCGCCCAGCAGCAGCATCACCAGGAACAGGTCGGTCACGTAGTCGCCGTCCACCGGCGCCCGCGCGAACAGGAGCAGGCCGGCGGCGGCGGAGGCGAGGCCCCCGATCAGCGCCGAGCGCGGCCCGATGCCCATGATCAGGCGCTCGGCGAACCCGAGCGACAACGTCCCCATCACGAGGCAGGAGGGCAGGAACGCCAGGCCAACCTCGAGCGGGCTGTAGCCCAGGATCCCCTGCATGTAGAGAGCCCCGAGGAAGAACATCCCGAAGAAGCCGACCACGAGCAGCGCCATCACCAGGTTCGCGCCTGTCACGTTCCGCGAGCGGAACAGGCGCAGCGGCATGAGTGGGTTCGAGATGCGTGCCTGGCGCGCCACGAACAGCGCCAGCAGCGCGAGCGAAACACCGCCGAGCCCGAGCGTCTGGAGCGATCCCCAGCCCTGCTCACCGGCCTCGAGCAGCGTGTACACGCCGATCATCAGTCCGGCCGTGAGAAGGACCGCGCCCGGCACGTCGGCGCCCTTGTCGAGCCCGATGCCCTCGCGGTCATCCACGAGCCGGAGCGCGAAAAGCGCGAGTGCGATGCCGATCGGCACGTTGACGAAGAAGATCCAGTGCCAGTTGATGGCCTCGGTCAGGATCCCGCCGGCCAGCAGCCCGATCGAGGCGCCCGCCGAGGCGACGAAGCTGTAGACCCCGATCGCCTTCGCCTGCTCGCGCGGGTCGGGGAACATCGTCACGATCATTCCGAGGATCACCGCGGAAGCGATCGCGCCGCCCGCGCCCTGGATGAAGCGCGCGCCGATCAGCATGCCCTGCGTCTGCGCCACGGCGCACAGGAGCGACGCGCCGGTGAACACGGCGAGGCCGGTAAGGAACACGCGCCGCTGGCCGACCAGGTCGCCGATCCGGCCGGCAAGCAGGAGCAGGCCGCCGAACGCGATCAGGTACGCGTTGACGACCCAGGCGAGATTGCTCTGGGAGAAGCCGAGGTCCTCCTGGATCGACGGCAGCGCGACGTTCACGATCGTCGCGTCGAGCACGATCATGAGCAGCCCTCCGCAGAGGACGTACAGCGCAAGCCAGCGACTTCGCTCGGTGCTTGTATCCATAGTCACGTTTTGAGGGTCTCTGGTCATCGTTTCTCAAACATAGGACCGCAATCGGGCCCAGAAGTAATCGGTCAGTTTTTCGGGCTTCGAGAAGGCGATCTCGGCCCCCGCCATGTGATCGCCCGCGCGGCGTTTGAAACACTCGGCGCATGAGTACACGCGCGCGCGATCACCTCATGGGGGCGCTGGGAGGCCTTCGCCACGAGCCGACGGAGAAGCGGGTGCGAGCCAGGCGCGGCGACGCCGAGGTCGTGGACAGCACCCGGGCGCTGCTGGTGTGGGAGCCCCGCCGAATCGTGCCCTCCTACGCCGTTCCGGTCGAGGACGTGCGCGCCAGGCTCGAGCCGTCCTCGGAAGAGGAGTCCTCGGATGCCGAGCTCCTCCATCCGGGCATTCCCTTCGGCGCCCACTCAACCGAGGGCGAGAGCCTCGACGTCGAGCTGGCGGCGGAGACTCTGCGCGGGGCCGCCTTCCGGCCCGCCGACCCGGATCTCGCCGGCCACGTAATCCTGGCCTACGACGCCTTCGACGGCTGGTTCGAGGAGGACGAGCCGATCCTCGGGCACCCGCGCGACCCGTTCCACAGGGTGGATATCCGGCGCAGCTCGCGGCACGTGCGCATCGAGCGCGACGGCCGCCTGCTCGCCGAGAGCTCCGAGCCGACCCTCGTCTTCGAGACCAACCTGCCCGTGCGCTTCTACCTGCCGCAGAACGACCTGCGCGCCGACGCCCGCCCGAGCACCAGGCGAACGCGGTGTGCGTACAAGGGCGAGGCGAGCTACCTGTCCTTCGAGCTGGGCACCGGCGCCCGCGCCGACCTGGCCTGGATCTACGAGGACCCGCTCGACGACGCGGCCCCTCTGACCGGGCTCGTCGCGTTCTTCGACGAGCTCGTGGACGTGGTCGTCGACGGCGAACCCCGCGAGCGGCCACAGACGCAGTTCGGGCGCGGGATCATCGAGGAAGCCGGCGTCTAGGGCACGAGTGGCCGCGAGCCGGAATGAGGAGCCCGTGCGGGCGTTCGCGGAGGCGATCACCCGTGGGGACATGGAAGCCGCGCTCGCCCTCTGTCATCCAGAGATGGATTTCCTGTCGATGCTCGACGTGAGCGGCCGCAGGCACTATGGCCACGACGGCATCCGGCAGTACTTCGAGGACGTCGCGTCCGCCTGGGAGGAGTGGCGGACCGAGGTGCATCGGGTCGTCGAGGGACCCGACGGACGGGTGGCCATCGTGATGACCATGCACGTGCGCGGCCTGGGAAGCGGCGCCGTGCTCTCGGAGCGCACCGGTCACGTCTGGACGCTGAAGGACGGCCTGCTGTTCCACAACGAGCTCTACCGCGACCCCGAGGAGGCGCTCAGGGCGGTTGGGGCGGCGCCCGACGAGCCGGCCGCCCCCGCCGTGAGGGCACGCACGGCCATCTTCGTCGCCCCCTTCGAGGAGCTGTCTGAGCCGCGCGTGCTGGCCGGTCTCGCCGAGCGGGCGGAGGCACGCGGCTGGGACGGCTTCTTCGTGTGGGACCACGTGGCCTATCGCGAGCCGGTCCGCGCGCTCGCCGACCCGTGGGTGACCCTGGCGGCGGTGGCGACGGCGACCAGGCGGATGACGATCGGGCCGCTCGTGACACCGCTGGCCCGCCGGCGCCCCCACCAGCTCGCGCGCGAGACGGTCACCCTCGACCGGCTGAGCGGTGGCCGGCTCGTGCTGGGCGTGGGCCTCGGGAGTGACCGCACGGGGGAGTTCGACCCCGGCCGCTTCGGCGAGGAGAGCGATGGCCGTGCTCGTGCGCGGCTACTCGACGAGGGACTCGAGCGACTCGCCCGCTACTGGGACGGCGAGTTCGAGCCCCGGCCACTCCAGCGGCCCCGCATCCCGGTGTGGGTGGCGTCGATATGGCCCAACCGGCGTCCGCTCCGCCGGGCTGCTCGCTGGGATGGCTTCTTCCCGATCGACCTGCCCGGACCGGACGCGCTCGCCGAGCTCGTTGCGGCGGTCGAAGAGCTGCGCGAGCCGGCCGCCGGGCGCTTCGAAGTGGTGGTGGAAAATCCACCCGGGACCGATCCGGCGCCGTGGATCGACGCGGGTGCGACCTGGTGCCTCACCGCGTTCGACGCCCAGCCCCGCCGCGCGGAGGTCGAGGAGGCGATCGACGCCCGCTGAGCTCCGCACCGTCGTCGCCACCCGCTACGTGGAGGCACTGAGGGAGGGCGGCTCGCTGCCCGGGCTCATGGAGGCCGACGACGACGGCCTCTACGTGACGAAGTTCCGCGGCGCCGGCCAGGGCGAGGCCGCGCTGGTGGCCGAGGTGCTCGCGGGCGAGCTGGCGCGCGCGCTCGGCCTGCCGGTGCCGGACCTGGCGGTGGTGGACGTGGCTCCCGAGGTGGGGCACGCCGAGCCCGATCCGGAGATCCAGGAGTTGCTCGAGGCCAGCCCGGGGGCGAATCTGGGGATGGACTTCCTGCCGGGCGCGCTCCCGTTCGCGCTTCCCGCGGAGCCCTCCTTCGATCCCGCCCTCGCCGCCGATGTGGTGTGGTTCGACGCGCTCGTGACGAACCTCGACCGGACCCACCGCAACCCGAACCTGCTCGTCTGGCACGGGCGCACGTGGCTGATCGACCATGGGGCGGCCTTCTTCAGGCAGCACGGCGACCGGCCGCTCGCAGAGACGGCCGCCGAGCCGGTCCCCATGCTCGCCGACCACGTGCTGCTCCCGGTCGCCGGCCCGCTGTCCGACGCCGACGAGCGGCTCGCCGGGCGTGCGCTCGCCGCGGCCGCCGATGCCGCGGAGCTCGTGCCGGATGCATGGCTCGGCGCGGACCCGGATGCCCGGCGCGCCGATCTGACCGAGTTCCTGGAAAGGCGGCTCGCGCCGCCGCGCGCGTTCGTCGAGGAGGTGGAGCGTGCCCGCCGCTGAGCGCGGTCCCAGGCCGTTCGCCTACGCGCTGCTGCGGGTGGTGCCGCGCGTGGAGCGCGGGGAGCGGCTGAACGCCGCCGTGGTGCTCTTCTGCCGCGAGTACGACTACCTCGCGATGCGGGCGGAAGTCGACGACGCCCGCCTGGCCGCCCTCGCCCCCGATCTCGACCCGGTGCCCGTGCACTCCCACCTCGCGGCGCTATGCCGCGTGGCCTCCGGCGATCCCGAGGCGGGCGCGCTCGCGAACCTGCCTCCCTCCGAGCGGTTCGGATGGCTCGTATCGCCATCGTCGACGATCATCCAGCCCTCGGAGGTGCACACCGGGATGACCGACGATCCCGAGGCCACGCTCGAGCACCTCTTCGAGACCCTGGTGGTGCCGACACCTCACAGCGCAGGCGGGCGCGACGTTTCTCCCACATGACCTACAAGCTCATCGATGCCGACGGGCAGCCTTACGAGAGCGACACGCCCGGCACGCTCGGGGGACACCGCGGTAACCGTGTCTACGGGCGGCTTGACTGCGAGGGCGCGCTGCGCTGGATAGCGAAAGGCCATTACGTGCCCCAGCGCGTCTTCTTCGCGGATGAGGCCACAGCGGTCGCCGCGGGCTACCGGCCCTGTGCGACCTGCATGCCCGAGGCCTACGCCACCTGGAAGCTCCAGCATCGGGGGAGACGGTTCAGCGAGTACGAGTCGCCGGTCGGGACGCTGCTGCTGAGCGGCGACGGCGACGCGCTGACCGGGTTGGCCTTTCGGCGCGGTACCGCGATCCCGGCAGGATGGCTGCGCGACGATGCCCGTTTCGCCACCGAGCGCTCACAGCTCGACGAGTACTTCACCGGCGAGCGCACGGCGTTCGATTTCCCCATGCGGCTCGAGGGAGGGCAGTTCGACCGGAGCGTCTGGCGGGCGCTCGAGGAGATCCCCTACGGCACCACCACCACCTACGGCGAGATCGCCGAGCGCATCGGCAAGCCCGGGAGGGCACGCGCGGTGGGCGCGGCCAACGGCCGAAACCCGATCGCGATCGTCGTGCCCTGCCACCGCGTGATCGGGGCCGGCGGCAAGCTGACCGGCTACGGCGGCGGCCTCGACCGCAAACAACGGCTGCTCGAGCTCGAGGGCGCGTTGCTCCCTGTGTAGCTTGGCGGCGTGGCCGCTGCGGAGCGCGTTCTCAGCCGCAGGGAGCTGAACCGGGCAGTGCTCGCGCGCCAGCTCCTGCTTGAGCGGGCCCGCAGCCCGATCCCGCGCACACTCGAGCGCATAGGCGGGCTCCAGGCCCAGTACGCGCCCTCGATGTACATCGGGCTTTGGTCGCGCATCGAGGGCTTCGAGCGCGACAGCCTCAAGCGCGCGCTCGAGCGCCGCAGCGTCGTCCAGGCCACGCTCATGCGCTCGACGATCCACCTCGTCTCACGCGTCGACTACTGGCCCTTCGAGATCGGGGTGAAGCGGGCTCGGGCGGAGTGGTCGCGGCGGGTGGGCTCGTTCGGCATGTCAGCCGCGAACCTGAGCGCCGCGGCGCGCGAGCTCCAAGCGCGGCTGGACGGCGGCGCGATGCGCCGCGCCGAGATCGAGGAGCTGCTCGGCAAGGACGTCGCGCGGGGCGTGGGCATGGAGCTCGACATGGTCCGCGTGCCGCCATCCGGCACGTGGGAGCGCCGGCGCGCAGACCTGTATGCGGCGGCGGTGGACTGGCTCGGCCCGCCTCCCGGCGAGCTCACCGAGGAGCGGGGGATCGAGCGGCTCGTGCGGCGCTATCTCGGCGCCTTCGGCCCCGCCACCCGTGCCGACCTCGCCGACTGGGCGGGGCTGCGACCGGCGGCCGTGCAGCCGCACCTCGATCGCGTGGCCACCCGGAGCTTTCGTTCGGAGGACGGAGCCGAGCTGCTCGACCTTCCGCGCGCGCCGCTTCCGGACGGCGATACCCCCGCCCCCGTGCGCTTCCTCCCGACCTGGGACGCCATGCTCCTCGTACACGCCCGACGGGCCGGCGTCCTGCCCGACGCGTACCGCCCGCGCATCTTCAACACGAAGATGCCGCAGTCGATCGGGACCTTCATCGTGGACGGAGCCGTGGCGGGCACGTGGAGGTACGAGGACGGCCGCATCGAGCTGACCCAGTTCGAGAAGCTCGACCGCGCGACGCGCCGCGAGCTGAACGGCGAAGCCGAGCGGCTCGCCGAGTTCCACTCCTAGTCCGCGGATACGCTGCGCGGCGATGAGACACGACGTCGTGGTCCTCGGCGCCGGGCTCGCGGGTCTCAGCGCGGCGCGCGACCTCGCGGCGGGCGGCGCCGACGTGGTGGTGCTGGAGGCGCGGGGGCGCGCCGGCGGCCGGGTCGAGCAGACGACGCTCGCGGACGGCCGGCTGGTGCAGCTGGGGGGTGAGGTAGTAGGCCCGCATCAGCGCGCCTACTACGGACTGGTCGAGGAGCTCGGGCTGACGCTCGTGCCCGCCTTCCCGGACCTCCCGGGCGAGGCGACCTGGGTGCTCGCCGGCGGCACCGAGGTCGGCGACGGGCACCCGTGGATGAGCGAACCGGAGCGCGAGACATACGCGCGCCTGGACCGTGAGTTCGCCGCGCTCGCCGCGAGCGTCGACCCGGACGACCCCTGGTCGCATCCCGAGGCGGCGCGGCTCGACCGCCTCTCGGTCGGGGACTGGCTGCGCGAGCGAGGCGCCTCGCCGGACGTCGTGCGCGCCCGCGACCTGGCGATGCTCGCGCTGTCGGCCGAGTCGGTCGAGCGCACGTCGCTGCTCTCCGACCTGCGCAAGGAGGCGGCCGCGGGGGCGCCCGGCTTCTACTCGTACGACGTGTGGGAGTGCGAGCGCGTGGCCGAGGGGTCCGCAACGGTCGCCCTGCGCATGGCGGACGAGCTCGGCCACCGCATCCGCTACGCCACGCCGGTGACGCGCGTGAAGGTGGCCACGGGCGGCTGCGCGGTCGTCACGGCCACGGGCGAGCGCTTCGAATGCGAGGCCGTCGTGTCCGGCGTCCCCGTCGGCCCGCTGCGGCGGATCGCGATCGAGGGCGTCTCGGACGAGCGGCGCGCGTCGCTCGACCGCCAGCGCCACGCCCTGGCCGTCAAGGTGGTGTTCGCCTACGAGACCTCGTTCTGGGAGGAACAGGGTCAGAACGGCGATGCCTACTGGGAGACCGGCGTGCTCGGAGGCACCTGGGTGCAGCGCGAGGGGATCATCTCGGCGCTCGTGCCACCCGAGCGCCTTGCCGCCTTCCTCGCCACCTCGTCCGCGCTTGTGGAGGGGGAGATGATCGACGAGATGGCCCAGGCGTTCGGCGAGCGAGCGCGCAGCCCGCTGGGCGTGTTCTTCCGGCGTTGGGGGGTCGATCCATGGACCGAGGGCTACATCACCTCGTGGCGGCCGGGCGACGTGATGGGCGTGGGGCCGCTTCACGGCACCCACGAGCCTCCCTTCTACGTCTGCGGCTCGGACCAGTGGGTCTGCGGCTATATGGAGGGAGCGGTTCGCACGGGCCGGGCCGCCGCCCGGGCGGCGCTCGGACGAAATTAGACGAGGGTTCGATGGCCGAATCGCGGTTTCGCGTCTAGTCTCGTCCGGTTCCCATGGCCAAGACTCTCATCCTGTTCGTAATCGCCCTGGCGCTGCTTCCCGCCTCCGCGTCCGCCTCCCAGGGCGCCGACCCGGACAGCCCCAACCCGCTGGCGGGGGCCAGCCTGTACATCGACCAGGAGTCTCCGTCGATGCTCGAGTGGCAGCGGCTCAACAACTCCGGACAGACGGCCAAGGCCGACCTGATCTGGAGGATCGCCCGCGAGCCGAAGAACCTCTGGCTCGGGCGTTTCACACGGCCGAACTTCCAGTTCAAGGTCCGCCGGATCATCGACGCCGCCCGCGAGGTGGGCCAGCTACCGGCCTTCAGCGTCCTACGCGCGCAGGCCACCAAGTGCGGCCCCGACTACGACGGCGGCGGACCGGCGGAGGACCGGCGCACCCGCGCCTGGTACGACGATCTCGCCAAGGCCATCGGCGACGAGCGCGTCGTAGTCGCCTTCGAGCCCGACTCGCTCGGCACGATCGACTGCCTCGGCGCCCGCTACCAGGATGACCGGATCCAGCTGCTCCGCTACGGCGTGGACGCGCTCGCGAAGCTTCCGAACGCCACGATCTACCTGGAGGCCGGCGCCTCCGACTGGGAGCCCGCCAAGCGCACAGCCCAGCAGCTGCGCCAGATCGGCATCGCCAAGGTCCGCGGCTTCATGCTGAACGCGACCCATTACGACTGGACCGCCAACAACATCCGGCATGGCCTCGAGATCTCGAAGCTGACCGGAGGCAAGCACTTCGTCATCAACACCGCCGAGAACGGCCGCGGGCCGGTCCACTACAAGCAGTGGGTGAACCGGTCGAAGAACATCTGGCGCCGCATCACGGTCTGGTGCAACCCGGGGATGCGCGGGCTCGGGCCGGCGCCCACCACCGACACTGCGCATCCGAAGGTGGATGCCTACCTGTGGATCAACCGGCCCGGCTACGCCCAGATCTGCCAGGGCCGCCCGATCGACTGGTACCTGCCACGGGCGCTCACCTACGCGCGCTACGCGACCGACTGGGTGAAGGCGCCGCCCGGCTCGCTCTTCGGGCACCTTGAGCACTATCCGCTCAAGCTGTTCGGCATCCCGGGCTGAGGCGGCCTTTGAAGCTCACGCCTCGCGGCCGATCGCGTCGACGAGCGGCTGCACCCGCGGCCGGATCGGGCGTGAGAGCACGACGTAACTCGTCGAGCGGCGGATTGCATCTGTCGCAAGAAGGCTGTTGACGATCTCCTGGAGGTGCTCGGTGTCGCGCGCCGCCACCCGGCAGATGAGGTCCTGCGGCCCGCTGATGGCGTCCACCTCGAGCACCTCCGGCGTTCGCTCGAGCGCCTCCACCGCCTCGACGAGCCTGCCCTGGGTCAGCTCGAGCAGGACGAAGGCCTGGAGCCGGTGGCCGAGCTCGGCGGGATCGACCTCGGGGCCGAAGCCGGTGACGACGCCGCGCCGCTCGAGCTTCGCGAGCCGGGCCTGAACGGTGCCGCGCGCGACACCGAGCCGGCGCGAGATCTCGAGCAGCCCGAGCCGCGGGTGGGCGCGCAGCTCCGCGAGGAGGCGTGCGTCTAGGTCGTCCACTTCACTGGTCAAAGTGATCAGACTCTAGCCGCTGCAGCGGTCATAACTGGTCAATCTGCGCAGTCCTGCTATGCACACTTGCATTGGACCGCCGTAACTGCTGCACTACAGGCATGTTCGAAGAAGGCCAGCTCTACTCGCCGGTCACGCACGACGCGGACGGCGAGGTCACCGTCCACCTGAGTCACGACCATCCCGGCGCCGAAGATCCGGATTACCGCCAGCGCCGCAACGAGATCGCTGCGCTGGCGCTCGCCTGGAAGCCCGGCGAGCCCGCCCCCGCCGTCGAATACACCGAGGAGGAGCAGGAGGTGTGGCGCACCGTCTGCCGCGAGCTCGCGCCCAAGCACGAGCGGCTCGCGATCCGCGAGTTCCTCGAGGCCAAGGAGGCGCTCGACCTTCCTACCGGCGGTGTTCCCAGCCTCGATCTCGTCAGCGAGCGGGTGCGCCCGCTCACCGGCTTCGGCTACGTGCCGGCCGCCGGGCTCGTGCCGCTGCGCGAGTTCTACGGCTCGCTGTCCGAACACGTCTTCCACTCGACCCAGTACGTGCGTCACCCGGCCCAGCCGCTCTACACGCCTGAGCCCGACATCATCCACGAGGTCATCGGCCACGGCCACCTGCTCGCCACGCCGACCTTCTCGGAGCTCCACTACCTGACCGGCGAGGCCACCCACCGGCTGCGCGACGAGGAGAACCTGCGCTTCCTCTCGAGGGTGTTCTGGTTCACGGTCGAGTTCGGCGTGGTGGTGGAGGACGGCGAGCTGCGGGCGTACGGCGCGGGCATCCTCTCCTCGTACGGGGAGATCGACGAGTTCCGCGCGATGGAGCACCGTCCGCTCGACCTGATCGAGATGGGCACGGCGGACTACGACATCACGCACTACCAGCCCGTGCTCTACCGGGCGGAGTCGCTCGACGAGGTGCGTGAGGTCGTCGGCGGTTTCTTCGCGACCTGCACGGACGAGTCGATCGACGAGATGCGCGCGCAGGTGGGCGCGGCCACCGTCTGACGGATACTCCCGCGCGTGCCGCGCGGGCCTGACAGCGACGTCCTGATCGTCGGCGGCGGCGTGGTCGGCTGCGCGATCGCGCGTGAGCTCTGCCAGTTCGACCTGCGCGTGACCCTGCTCGAAGCGGGCCCGGACGTCGGCGCCGGCACGAGCAAGGCGAACACGGCGTTGCTGCACACCGGCTTCGACGCCAAGCCCGGCACGCTCGAGGCGGAGCTCGTCGTCCGCGGATACCGGCTGCTCGGCGACTATGCCGATCGGGTCGGCATCCCCGTCGAGCGGACCGGGGCGCTGCTCGTGGCGTGGGACGAGCAGCAGCTCGCCGAGTTCCCCGGGATCGTGGAGCGCTCGCGGGCGAACGGCTACGACGCCATAGCCGAGCTGCCCGTCGAGGAGCTCTACCGTCGCGAGCCGCAGCTCGGGCTGGGCGCGGTCGGCGCGCTCGAGGTTCCGGACGAGGGGCTGATCTGCCCATTCACAACGCCGCTCGCGTTCGCCACCGAGGCGGTCCTGGCGGGTTGCGAACTGCGGTGCGGCACGGCTGTCGAGGGCATCGAGCGGATTCCGGGCGGCGGATTCCGTGTGCTGATCGGCCGCGAGGAGTGGCGGACGCGCTTCCTCGTCAACGCCGCCGGGCTGCGCTCGGACGAGATCGACCGGATGCTCGGCCACGCCGGCTTCACGGTCACTCCGCGCCGCGGCGAGCTGATCGTGTTCGACAAGCTCTCGCGCTCGCTCGTCTCGCACATCGTGCTGGCCGTGCCGACCAAGGTCACGAAGGGGGTGCTGATCGCGCCCACGGTGTTCGGCAACGTGATGCTCGGGCCGACGGCCGAGGACGTCGAGCGCAAGGACGACACGAGCTCGACGGCCGCGGGGCTCGCCTACCTGCGCTCCGAGGGCCGGCGGATCATGCCCGCGCTGCTCGAGCAGGAGGTGACGGCCGTGTACGTGGGCCTGCGCGCGGCGACCGAGCACGTGGACTACCAGGTGAGCATCCACGCCGACGAGGGCTATGCCTGCGTGGGCGGCATCCGCTCGACTGGTCTGTCCGGGTCGATGGCGATCGCAGAGCACGTGCGGTCGGAGCTCGAGGAGGCGGGGCTGCAGCTCTCGCCGCGGGTGGAAGCGCCGCCCGAGCTTCGCATGCCGAACATCGGCGAGCGCTCCGAGCGGCCCTACCAGCGCCGCGATCTGATCGAGCGTGACCGCGAGTACGGGCGGATCGTGTGCTTCTGCGAGCGCGTCACGCGCGGCGAGATCCGTGACGCGCTCGCCGCGCCGGTCCCGGCCGTCGACCTCGACGGCGTTCGCCGCCGCACCCGCGCGCACATGGGGCGCTGCCAGGGCTTCTTCTGCGGCGCGGAGCTTGCGACGCTCCTGGCCGCTGCGGGTGAGCGGCGCGCGCCCCGCGAGCCGGACGGCGCTGCGTCAGGGGCCGGCGGGTGAGCGGCCCCGTCGTGATCGTCGGCGGTGGCCCCGCCGGGCTGACCGCGGCCCGCGAGCTCGGTCGGCGCGGCGTCCGCGACGTCGTCGTGCTCGAGCGCGAGCCAGAGGCGGGCGGGATCCCGCGCCACGCGGGCCACCAGGGCTTCGGCCTGCGCGACCTGCGCCGGCCGCTGTCGGGGCCGGCCTACGCCCGGACGCTCAGCACGCTTGCCCGCGACGCCCGCGCCGAGCTCCTCACCGAGACGATGGTCACGGGCTGGTCCCCGGACGGTCCGCTCGAGCTCACCTCGCCGGCCGGCCGCTCGACACTCGATCCGGAGGCGGTGATCCTCGCCAGCGGCTGCCGCGAGCGTCCGCGCTCGGCCCGCCTGGTGCCGGGCTCGCGGCCGTCCGGGGTGATGACCACCGCGACGCTGCAGCAGCTCGTCTACCTGAAGGGCGCCCGCATCGGCGGCCGTGCGCTCATCGTCGGCGCCGAGCACGTCAGCTTCTCCGCGATCATGACGCTCGCCCACGGCGGGGCGCGCGCCGTCGGCATGACGACAGAGCTGCCGCGCCATCAGTCGCTGACCGCGTTCCGGGCCGGCGCGGCGCTTCGCTACCGGACGCCGCTGTGGACACGCACGGCGGTCACGGCCATCCGGGGGCGGCCGCGCGTCGAGGAGGTCGAGCTGACCGACCTCGGCGGTGGGAGCACGCGCACGGTCGCCTGCGAGACGGTCGTGTTCACGGCCGACTGGATCCCCGACAACGAGCTGGCCCTGATGGCCGGGCTCACGATGGACCCCGGGACGCGCGGGCCCGCCGTCGACGCGGCGCTTCGCACCTCGCGCCCCGGTGTTTTCGGCGCCGGCAATGTGCTGCACGGGGCGGAGACCGCCGACGTGGCGGCGCTGAGCGGCCGGCACGCGGCGGAGTCCGTCGCCCGCTTCCTCGGGCGAGGGGAATGGCCCGCGGCGCGGGTGCCGGTCGGGTGCAGGGCGCCGCTCGTCTGGATCAGCCCGAACGCGATCGCCGCCGGGGCCGGCGAGCCCCCGCGCGGCCGCTTCGCCGTCCGCGCGCGCGAGTTTCTGACCCGCCCGCGCATCGAGATCGTCCAGGACGGACGGACGCTCTGGGCCGGGCATCTGTTGCGGCTCGTGCCGGGCCGCTCCGGCCGCTTGCCGCACGACTGGACCGCCGGGGTGGACCTGGAGGGTGGCCCCGTGTCCGTTTTCGTTCGCTCCGCCCGCGGGTAACAGCACCGCGATGGAACACGACGAGCAGGCACGCGAGATGGAGCGAGACGCGGCGGAGATGGAGGAGCACTCAGAGAAGGTCGGCGAGCACATCGACGAGGCGCGCCGGGAGTGGAAGGCGAAGGAGCAGGATCCCTCGGTGCCGGGCGCGCAGCCCGGTCCGGACCAGTCCGACCAGCTGCCGGAGGAGGCGCCGCCGGGGCAGGTTCCCGATGACACGGGCGAAGACCCACCCCGCGAGGAGATGGAGAGCCCAGGAGTGCCGGGCGAGGAGGGCACGGCGACGGGTAACCCCGACGCCGCGGGCTCCGAGGAGTAGCGCTGACCCCCTACTCTCGTAGGGGTGACCGACGCCATCCGAGGACCGATCAAGGCAGCGATCGCCGCGCTTTTCGCCGTCGGCGTCCTGTTGCTCTTGCTCAACCCGCCCTCGCTCTCCGGCGCGGAGGGGTTGGCCGTGTTCATCGGCGGAGGCGTCCTGCTGCTCCTCTTAACGGCCTGGGCGACGGTGGCGCTCACCGGGCGCGACTCGATGACGGAGCACGAGTTCGAGCGGCTCGTGCGCCGCAGCGAGGAGCTGGCTGCCAAGCCCGAGCTGCGCGTCGAGACAACCGAGTTCGACCTGCTCGTGGCCGAGGCGATCGACGCCCTGCCGCGCGACTTCCAGCGCCTCCTCGACGACACGCCCGTGGTCGTCTCGCGCCGCGGCGCCGAGAACCGCGCCTACGGCCACTACTTCGGGGACACGGTCGCGCGCGACAACTACCCCGACCGCATCGTGCTCTACCAGGACACGCTCGAGCGCGATTTCGGCTGGGACCCCGACGTGCTGCGCTCCCAGGTGGAGCGGACGCTGCGCCACGAGCTGGCCCACCACCTCGGCTGGGGCGAGCGCGGAGTACGCGACCTGGGCCTCTAACGACTCCCCGCCCTCATGTCCACCTTGCCGTTCTGCCCACCCATATGGTGGGCAAAGCGGAGAGGTGACGTTTTTCGCCTCCGACCACCCGCGGCGGGCGGCCATACGGTCTACGCTAGATCCGCTCCGGAGAGGTGACCGAGCGGCTTAAGGTGCACGACTGGAAATCGTGTGGGCGGGTCACACTGCCTCGTGGGTTCGAATCCCACCCTCTCCGCTCCGGGTCCGCATCGCCTGGCTGTGTCATCGGCCCGCTCGCGTGCGGAGCACGCGTCGCGGACCTCTTCCTTGCCAGGCGGGCGTCCCGAAGCGGAGAGGGTGGGATTTCATCCCATTCCGTCGCTCACGAAATGCTGCTCTCCCACCCGGTAGACGGAGATCGGCGGCAGGGACGCGCCGCGGCGAGCGGCGACCCAGAGTCTTTCCCAGCGCGGAGGACGAGCCCGTCGACCTCCGGTTCCCCACCGAGCTCGTCGTCCGGGGCTCGACCGCGCCCCCGCCCGCATCGCCGCTGTGAACGCCGCCAGGGTCAGACGCGCACGTGCGCCAGTGCCTGGAGCTTCGTGAGTTTGTCGCCTCGGAGGGCACACGCGCTCCAGGTCTCGCCTCGATCACCACTCTGCCAAATCTGCCCGTCCGCAAGCCCGGCAAAGAGGCGCTCGTCCGCGGCTACGAGCGCGTACGGCATCGCCGGCAGGGGCTCTGGAAGCCCGCCGCCGAGCGGTCGCCAGCCGCCGTCCTCGCGCCGGTAGATGCGGGCCTGCGGGTCGCCGCGGCCGTGGGCGGCGTAGGGGCCGGTGCTCGCCGAGAGGTACCAAAGATCCGGGTCGGCGGGATCAACCGCCACCGACCAGGTGTAGTTGCGGTCGCGGCCTTCGTTGGCCGGCCGCCATGTCTCGCCGGCGTCCTCGCTGCATGCCGCGCCGTCACCCCCTGCTTCGTAGCCGCGGCCCTCGATCTGGGGGTGCCAGGCGAGCGAATGGACGTCGCGGGCGGCGCCCGGGGCGTGGTCGTGCCAGGACGCGCCGCGGTCGGTCGAGCGCATCAGGCCGCCGAGCTCGATCCCAACCAAGATCAAGTCGGCGTCGTGTGGGCTCGGTGCAATCCAACGGACATGTGAGGTCCACGGTCGCGGCGGAAAGCTCCAGGTCGGACGCGACGGGAGCTGCAGCAACGCCTCGAGCTCGCGCCAGCTGCGGCCGCCGTCGTGGCTGACGTACAGGGCGCTCGGTTCGGTGCCGGCGTAGACGGCGCCGTCGACCGCACTGACCGCGAGCGAGAAGACGCCCGGCTGCGGGAGCAAGCAGTCCATCCAGGTGCCACCCCCATCGTCCGTCCGGCGTACCCCGCCCTCGCGCAGCCCCGCGTAGACGCGCTCGGGGTTCCGCGGGTCGACGGCCAGGCACTGGGCGCCGCTTCCGGACAGCGAGAGTGCGACGGTCCACTCCCCGCCTGCCTCGGCCAGCCGGGCGATGCCATCGCCGGTCGCGGCGTACAGGCGGGCGTTTGTAGGGTGCTGTGGAACCACGGCGGTACGCACGAGCGTACGCAGGTCATGAGTCGGCGCACTTTGGGGTAAATCGGACGCAGAGACCCCCCGAGAGGTGAGCACATGGCAATACCGGCAGCGCGACGGGCCCGGCCCGGCCAGGGAGCAGGCGGGCCGGAGTCCCTGACTGCCGACGACCGGCGGGCGCTGATTCGCTTCATGCTCCTCATGCGCGCGACCGAGGCTCGCGCGCTCACGCTCTATCGCCAGGGGAAGGTGCCCGGGTCCTTCTACGACGGGCGCGGCCAGGAAGCAACCGCCGTGGGCTCGGCGTTTGCGCTCGGGCCGCGAGACCGGACATGCATCCTGCACCGCGACCTCGGCGCGCACCTCGTCCGCGGAGTCACGCCGGGCCTGGTGCTCGCGCAGATGATGGGCCGCGCGGGAGGGCTGACGGGCGGCAAGGACGCCAACATGCACTTCGCCGACCAGCGGCTCGGGTGCGTGCAGATGGTGTCGATGCTTCCCGACATGGCGCTCGTCGCGTGTGGGCTCGCGATGGCGTTCCAGATGCGAGACGAGCCGCGCGTTGCGATGACCTGGTTCGGGGACGGAGCCACGGCGAACGGGCAGTGGCACGAGGCGATGAACGTCGCGGGCATCCGGAAGCTGCCGGTGGTCTTCGTCCTCGAGAACAACCAGTGGGCCTACTCGACGCCCAACCCACGCGAGTTCGCGGTGGACCCGGTCGAGCGTGCGGGTGGCTACGGCTTCCCCGGGGTGAAGGTCGACGGCAACGATGTCGAGGGCGTCTTCGGCGCCGCCGCCGAGGCCTGCGAGCGCGCCCGCAACGGCGGCGGTCCGACCCTGATCGAGGCGGAGACGATGCGCATGCACGGGCACGGAGCCCACGACGACATGAGCTACGTGCCGGCGGAGATGTTCGACGAGTGGGAGGCGCGGGACCCGATCCGCCGCTACGAGGAGCGGCTGGTCGCCGACGGGATCGACGTCGAGCCGATTCGTTCCTCCGTCGAGGAGGAGCTCGAGCGCGAGACGGCCTGGGCGCTCGAGCAGCCGATGCCGGACCCGGACATCGCAACCGCCGGCGTGTTCGCAGAGTCGGACCCGGAGCTTGGGGACGGACAGGCGCCGTGGTCCCGGTGGCAGGGCGAGCATGCCTGAGCTCACCTACCTGCAGGCGATCTCCGACGGGCTCCGCGAGGAGATGCGCGCCGACGATTCGGTGTTCTGCCTTGGCGAGGACATCGGAGCCTTCGGGGGCGCTTTCAAGGTGACCGCCGGGTTCATCGAGGAGTTCGGAGCCGATCGCGTCTGGGACGCGCCGCTCGCCGAGAACGCCATCATCGGCACGGCGGTCGGCGCCGCCGTCGAGGGGCTCAGGCCAGTGTGCGAGATGCAGTTCGCCGACTTCATCTCGTGCGGCTTCGACCAGCTCGTGAACGTCGCTGCGAAGCTGCACTACCGCCAGGGCCTCGCGGTGCCGATCACCGTGCGCCTGCCCTCCGGCGGCGGGTTCTCCGGGGGTCCGTTCCATTCCCAGAACCCCGAGGCCTGGTTCCTCCAGGCGCCCGGGCTCAAGGTGGTTGCGCCCGCCACGCCGAAGGACGCGAAGGGCTTGCTCGCAGCCGCCATCCGGGACCCGAACCCGGTGGTGTACATGGAGCACAAGCATCTCTACCGGCGCTCCAAGGGCGAGGTGCCGGAGGGACGCTACGAGACCCCGCTCGGTGAGGCGCGCCTGGCACGCACCGGCGATGACCTCAGCGTGATCACCTACGGCGCGATGGTGCTGACCGCGCTCGAGGCCACCGAGGATCTCGACGGCGCCTCGATCGAGGTGCTCGACCTGCGCTCGCTCTACCCGTTCGACCGCGAGGCGGTGCTGCGCAGCACGCGCAAGACGAGCAAGGTGGTCCTCGTCCAGGAGGCGACGCGCTCCTGTGGCGTGGCCGCGGAGATTGCCGCGCTGATCGCGGAAGAGGCCTTCGAGGACCTCGACGGTCCCGTCGTGCGCGTGACCGCGCCGGACGTGCCGATCCCGTTCAGCCCGCCACTCGAACGCGCAGTGCTGCCCCAGGTCGAGGACGTGAAGGAGGCGTGCCGTGAGCTCCTCGCCTACTAGCAGCGGGCTGATGGACGTCACGATGCCCCAGATGGGGGTGTCGATCGCCGAGGGCACCGTGATCGAGTGGAAGAAGCAACCCGGCGACGCGGTCGAGGCGGACGAGCCGATCGTGGAGATCTCGACCGACAAGGCCGAGAGCGAGGTGCCGTCTCCCGCCGCCGGGCGGCTGAAGGAGGTGCTCGTCGAGGTCGGCGAGACCGTCGACGTCGGTACCGTGATCGCGCGGATCGAGACGGATGCAGCGGCTCCGCCGACTCCGGCAGGCGGCGACGGCCAGGCGTCGGTCGACGGCGGGAACGGGGGCGAGCCGACCGTCACGCCGGTCGTGCGGCGTATGGCGGAGAAGCACAAACTCGATCTGACGCGAATCGAGGGGAGCGGGCGGCGCGGGAGGGTGACGAAGAAGGACGTGGTCGCTTACCTGCGTGAGCACGAGGAGTCCGCGGCGGCGCCACGTGAGCGTGCTGAGCCGGTGCTCCACATGGAATCCCCCTATCGCGAGGAGCCACCGCCGGCCGCGGCGCCGGAAGCGGCGGCGCCGGGTGGCCGCGAGCTCTCGGTGATGCGCAAGCGCATCGCGGAGCACATGGTGCGCTCGCTGCGCACGGCGGCGCACTGCACCACGATCGTCGAGGCGGATATGAGCCGGATCGAGGCCGCGCGCGGCCGGCGCTCCTACCTGCCCTTCGTCGCGCGCGCGACGATCGTCGCGCTGCGCGAGCACCCCAATCTGAACGCGACGCTCGACGGCGACATGCTGACCGTGCACGACGAGGTGCACCTGGGAATCGCCGTTTCGCTCGGCGAAGACGGGCTGGTGGTCCCCGTGATCCGCGACGCCCACGAGCTCTCGCACGAGGGCCTCGCCGCGCACATAAAGGATCTGGCGGAACGCGCGCGCAGCAAGCAGCTCTCGCCCGACGAGCTGCGCGGGGGCACCTTCACGATCACGAACCCGGGGGCGTACGGCGCGGTGCTCGCGACGCCGATAATCAACCAGCCTCAGGTGGCGATCCTGGATCTGGAGGCGGTGGTGAAGCGTCCGGTGGTGGTGACAGATGCCGACGGCCACGACAGCATCGCGATCCGGCCGATGAGCTACCTCTGCATGTCGTGGGACCATCGCGCCCTCGACGGCGCGCTGGCTGCGCAGTTCCTGAGCACGCTCAAGCGCGTGGTCGAGGGCTGGCAGGGCTGAGCCGAGCCGAGCTGGGCCCGAGCTCGCGGGTCGCGGCTCAGGCATGAACATGCAGTACCATGCATATTCATGCACGAACGTGCAACCCTGCTCAGTGTGGAGCGCCGCCGGTCGATCCTCGATCGGCTCGCCCGCGACGGAAAAGTCGTAGCGGCCCAGCTGGTCGAGGAATTCGGAGTGTCCGAGGACACCGTCCGCCGCGACCTGCGCGAGCTGGCGGCGCAGGGGCTCGTGCAGAGAGTGCACGGCGGCGCCTTGCCGCCGGCGCCGCAGCCCGGCTCCTTCACGCACCGGCGTGAGACCTACACCGAGGAGAAGGCCGCTCTCGCCCGGGCCGCCGTGGATGTCCTGCGCGACGCGCGCGTGATCGTCCTCGACGGCTCGACGACAAACCTCGAACTCGCGCGCCGGCTGCCGGCCGACAGGACCTGCACGGTGCTCACCAATTCGCCTCCGATCGCCGCGGCGCTGGCGGAGCACCCGGCCGTGGAGGTCGTGATGATCGGCGGGCGGCTCGACAAGCGCGCGCAGGTCACGGTCGGCGCCACCGCGATCGACTTCCTCCGGTCGGTCCGGGCGGACGCATGCGTGCTGGGCGTCTGCGCATTGCACCCCGAGGCCGGGCTCTCGACCGACGATCTCGAGGAGGCGCAGGTCAAGCGCGCGATGGTCGAGGGATCGGCTGACGTGATCGCGCTGGCGACCTCGGACAAGCTTCGCGCTGCCAGCGCCTACCTGGTTGCGCCGGTCACCGAGCTCACCCACGTGGTCGCCGAGGCGGGTGCGCCGGACGAGCTGCTGGACCCGTACCGTGCGATCGGTGTGACGGTCACGCGCGCATGACCCGGCGCTGGGCCACCGCCGGCGTCTTCTTCGTGAACGGCGCCGCGATCGGGACCTGGGTCGCGCAGATCCCGTGGATCCAGGAGCGCTTCGACCTGTCCAACAGCGCGATCGGCTTCGTCATCCTGGGCATGTCCTTGGCCGTGGTGGTCGCGCTCCCGATAGCCGGGCAGGCGGTGGTCAGACACGGCTCGGCGCGGATGACGTGGGTCGGTGGCATCGCCACGGCGCTGGCCGTCAACCTGGCGGTGCTCGCTCCGCACCCGGCGCTCGTTGCCGCGGGCCTGTTCGTCCTCGGCGCTGCCAGCGCCACGATGGACGTCTCGATGAACAGCCACGGCGTCGGAGTCGAGCGCGAGGTCGACCGGCCGATCATGTCCTCGCTGCACGCGGGCTGGGCCCTGGGCGGGATGGCCGGCGCAACGTTCGGGGCGCTGATGGCCGCCCTCGGCGCCGACCCGCGCGTAACGGTGGCGCTCGCCTCGCTGTTGCTGCTGACCGCGCTCGCCGCGAGCGCCCGCCGCATCGGCGCCGGCTCCACTGCGGAGGGTGCCAGCACGCCTGGCTTCACGCTGCCTTCGCGCGGGGTGGCTCTGCTCGCGGTGCTGTGCCTGCTCGTGATGCTGACCGAGGGTGCGATGGCCGACTGGGGTGGCCTCTACCTGCGCCAGGAGCTCGGCGCGGATGCCGCCGTGGCGGCGCTGGCCTTCGCGTTCTTCACGGGTGGCATGACGGTCGGGCGCCTCGTAGGCGACGGGATCAACCATCGCGCCGGCCCCGTGAGGCTGCTGCGCTGGGGCGCCCTTCTGACGGGGATCCCGCTCGCGGCGATGCTCTTGATCGGTCAGCCTGCGGCGGCGCTGGCGGGGTTGTTCGCGATCGGCCTGGGAGTCTCCAACGGCGTGCCGCTGATGTTCAGCGCCGCCGGGCGGCAGCGCGGCACGCCTCCGGGGCCCGCGATTGCCGCCGTATCCTCGATGGGCTCGCTCGGCTTCCTCGCGGGACCGCCGCTGATCGGCTTCGCGGCCGACGCGATTTCCTTGCCCTGGGCGCTGGCCTCTCTCACGCTCGGCGCGGCCGCGGTCTTCGCCTTGGCGCAGCGCGCGGCGGGCGAGCCTCCGGCGGCGGGGCCGGCGGGGCAGTTCGACGCGGTGATCGCGGACATGGACGGCGTGCTCGTCGACTCGTCGGGTGCGACGACCCGCTCGTGGCAAGCGTGGGGGCTGCGCCGTGGACTGGACGGCGTGTCGATCCAGGCCCGGAACCACGGGCGGCCGGCGCGCGCGGTGCTGGCCGAGTACGTCGACGCGGACGAGCTCGACGCCGACGCGCGCTTTCTGCTCGACGCCGAGACGAGCGACATCGACGGAGTGGTCGCGCTGCCGGGCGCCTCGGACGTTGTCGCGCTCGCCTCGACCATGCCGGTGGCGGTAGCGACGTCGGCCCCGGAAGGGCTGGCGCGCGCCCGTTTCGCCGCGGCCGGTCTGCCGGTTCCGGACGTGCTCGTGACCTCCGACAACGTCGACCATGGCAAGCCGGCCCCCGACCCCTACCTGCTGGCCGCTCGGCGCCTCGGGGTGGATCCCGCCCGCTGCCTCGTTTTCGAGGACGCGCCCGCGGGGATCGCCGCAGCCCGCGCGGCGGGCATGACGGTGTGGGCGGTCACGACTACCCACGACGGCTCTGCGCTGACGGAGGCCGACCGCGTGGCGCCTGGGCTGCCCGATCACCTGGCGCTGCTGGGCGTCACGCCGGCGCCGGAGCGCGCCGAGGCAGCGTTGGCGGCTTAGGCTTTAGTCGCCGTCCCCGGTGATGCCCAGGTGGCTCCGGTTGGACGGCGTGTCCTCGTAGACGCGCCACTCGGAAAGCTTGCCGTCGGCGGTCCTCGCCGCCCAGATTGCCGGACCGTCCAGCGCCGGTTCGGTCGAGCACACCGAGCGGCCGACGGCGATCACGGTGCCCCCCATCGGTATGACCCTCGACCACTCGTTCCGATAGTCGGGAAACGTCTCGAAGAAGCCGCGCCAAGCCTCGAGCACCCTTTGCCGGCCGGCGAGGACCTTGCCGTCCGAGTCGATGAACGTGTGGTCATCGGTCATCAGCCCATCGAGAGCGTCGAGATCACGCTGGTTGATCGCCTCGTTGAACGCAACCGCGGCCGTCATGCGGCCAACCTACCCCGGGTGCGAAACCATGGATGCGGGCAGCCCCTTCCGCGCGGCCTGACCGCCTACATCGGGCGCAAGCGCTGACGCGCAGCGCGTGGGCGGGTGTCACGCCCGCGACCCGAGCCTCGTCTGAAGGAGCGAGATGACATGGCTGGATCCCTTCACCCATCAGTGGGCGGTTCTGCTCACGACCTTCCGCCGCGACGGGACGCCGGTTGGCACGCCGGTCAGCCTCGCCGTCGATGGCGAGCGGGCTTTCGTACGCAGCCCGGGCAACGGATGGAAGGTCAAGCGGATACGCCGCAACCCCCACGTGGAGATCGCTCCCTGTACTCCGCGCGGCCGGCCGACCGGGCCCGCGGTTCCCGCGCTGGCCACGCCGCTGCAGGGTGAGGACGCGAAGCGCGCCGCGCGAGCACTCAGGCGCAAGCACCCCTTGCTGCAGGGCGTACTCGTCCCGCTCGCACACCGTCTCATGGGCTGCGGGACCGCTCATTTCGAGCTGCGCGCGGAGTCCTTGCTTCGCAGGTAGTAGATGCGCCCTCAACTCGAGAGTCCGATTCGTTCAAGACACGTCGTTGCGCGGCGTCGAATATTGGTTCCATGAGAGTCCGAATCGGGTTGCCGGCGGCTGTCTCGGAGACGGACATGACGCTGATCGGCGGCTGGGCGGCGGAGGCCCGAGAGGCCGGCGGCGCCGACGTGCTGCTCTTTCCGTGCCCCGGCGACCTCGAGCAGGTCTCCCTGCTCGCCCCAGGCCCTGCAACCGAAGGGACAAACGAATGAGCGTTGACCGTTCAGCCGCTGCCGACTTCATGGCCACCCACGCGCGTGTGCTCGACCGCCGTCGCTTCGAACTGCGGAGCGGCGACGGCGACCCCTCGGCCGCACTCGCTGCCCTGGGGGGCTATCGCAACCCCGACGGCGGCTATGGCTGGGGCCTCGAGCCCGATCTCCGCTCCCCGGAGAGCCAGCCCGGCGCTGCGCATCACGCGTTCGAGGTCTTCGAGGACGTCGCACCTGCCACGTCCGCACATGCCGCGGCGCTGTGCGATTGGCTCGAGTCCGTGTCTCTGCCAGACGGCGGCATGCCGTTCGCTCTGCCCCTGGGCACGTCCGCCGGCTCGGGTCCCTGGTGGGGCGCCGCTGACCCTTCGGTGTCGTCATTGCAGATCACGGCCGTGGCCACGGCCGCCGCTCTGCGGGTGGCCGCCCACGACCGGGACGTGGCCGCGCACCCTTGGCTGGAGCGAGCCACCGGCTACTGCCTGAAAACGATCGATGCGATCGACGAGGCGCCCTCCGCGTACGTGCTCGCCTTCTCGGTCGGCTTCCTCGACGCCGTGCACGACAGCCACCCCGAGGCGTCCGACCTCCTCGGCGAACTCGGTAAGCACGTTCCCGCCGACGGCCGGGTCCGGGTCCAGGGCGGCGCCGAGGACGAGATGCTGCACCCGCTGGACATCGCCCCCTACCCCGACCGGCCGGCACGCGCACTCTTCAGCCCGGACGTGATCTCAGCTGACCTCGAACGCCTGGCCGCCCTCCAACAGGACGATGGTGGCTGGATCGTCGACTTCCCCAGCAGCTCGCCGGCAGGATCCCTCGACTGGCGCGGGTACACGACCGTTCGCGCCATCGACATCCTGGAGCAGAACGCGAGGGCGATGGCCTAGCGCTCCGCCGCGATACTCCGGACCGTGGGCGGTTCGGACCGACGCAAACGAAGCCGTTCCGGCCAGTTACTCGACTCGCTTGTCTGGGGGACGGCGCTGGGCGGGGCGTCCGGCGCGGTGCTCGGCGCCGCGATCGACGGGGTCGGGGCCGGCTTGGGCGCCCTGATCGGTGCGGCGCTGTACGCGCCCGCCGAGGTGATCACCACGATGAGCAGGGGCGGGGCCGAGATCAAGCCGCTCTGGTACCGCATCCTGAGTAGCGCCCTGTTGATGGCGCTGTTCGGCTGGCTGCTGGGTCTGATCTTCGGCCCGGACGAGCCTCTGCTCACCGCGATCGTCAGCGGCGCACTCCTCGGTCTGCTCGGTCTGCGCCCGCTGAAGGTCGCCCTCGGGCTCGTCGTCGGCGCCGGTCTCGGCGTTCTGTTCCAAGCTCTCGACGCCGGTATCGAGCCGGCGCTGGTCGCGGCCACAGTGGCGATCGTCTACCGCGTGGTCGCCGCGATCGCCTACCGTGATCGGCCCCTGGTCCGCGTCATGGCCGAGGAGGTACCGGCGGCGGAGCTGCGCTACGTCGTGCCCTTCGAGGCGCGCTCGCGATACGTCGGCGCCGACTACGTCGAGCAGCTCGCGAAGGTCCGGGGCGGCACCTTCCGCCGCAACCCGCCCGACGTCGGAATTCTCGCCTCGCTCGACAGCTTGGATGGCCCGAGCTTCGACGCGGGCCGGGTGCACCCGCTGATCCGGGAGTTCTACGAGCACACCAGCCGTTTCCGGCTCTCGATCGTTCCCGAGTGGCGGCGCTGGATGAAGCCCGGATACGAGCTCTTCAAGTTGCTGGTCGCGCAGCCGCTGGGCCAGGCCGCGATCCCGTCCAACATCGAGGAGGCCCAACGGGGGATGGTCAGCACGATCGACACGATCGCCCTGGACGGCGACGAGAAGATCGACATCCGCGGCTGGATCCGGACCTTCGCGGACTCAGGCAAGCCGATCTACGTCGGCATCTACACGAGCTTCAGGCACGAGGGCCGGGGCTATGTGAGCGTCGGCTTCCCGATCCCCAGCGCCAACTTCACCGCCACCCTCCTTCCCCAGAACGCCGGGGAGCACGACTTTGTACTGACGTCGCGAACCGAGCTCGCATTTCCGGGCCACTACCTGAGCTCAGTCGACAGCGAGAGAGACGCCCTGACCGTTCTCAAGCTGCTCTATTTCCAGGAACGCATCTTCGTCTACGTCGCCGAAGGCGAGCTGAAGACCGAGCACAGCTTCTACCTGGCCGGACAGCGCTTCCTCACCCTCCACTACGAGATCGAACGCCTGACGGTGGAACACGCCTGAGCCAGCCGCGAGCCTAGGGGACGAGCACGTTGCGCTGCTCTGCGCGTTGCAGGGTCAGCGATGTCTGCTTGGCCCCCGCGAGGGCTTGCACACCGGGTTCCGTGCGTTCGTTCAACAGCAGCAGTCCAGAGCCCTCCCGGCCCGCGCCGAGCTTGACTCGGATCGCGCCGGTTTGGTCACGGAGCCGAAACACGACCTCGCCGCTGCGTTCGACCTTGATCTGCGCGCGTACCTGCCGGCGAGCATCGACAAGTTCGATCGTGCGCGCCCGTAGCACCGACGCGACGCGCTGTGCGCCGGCCGGCCGACTCAGCAACGGCAGTGCGAGCAGCGACAGTAGGCAGAGCGTTGCGAGCGCTGCCGCGAGTCTTCCGATTCTCATCACGCCTCCTCCACGTCCGAGGACGCCCCCAACCTCCCATACTCCGCCTGCTGCGATGAGGTTCCAACCCGGGAAAGTCGCGCTCGAGCGAACGCGTTGGAAGCTGGATGGAGCTGGGCGGGCTTCCGGTCGAGCCGAGCGAGGGCGGGCGCGACCCGCATCTCGTCCTCGACCCGGACGGGCGCCGGTTGAGCGGGTCGGGCGGTTGCAATCGGCTGCTCGGACGCTATGAGCTGGACGGCGACCGGCTCGGCTTCGGCGCCGTCGCCACGACGATGATGGCCTGCCCCGAGCCGCTGATGATCCGCGAGCGCGCCTTCATCGAGGCCCTCGAGGCGACGACCGCCTTTCGAATCGAGGGGGAGACGCTCGAGCTGCTCGCCGGCGAGGAGGTCGTGGCGCGGCTCGTATCGGGCGGACCCGAGTAGGCCGTTCCCTTCTCGCTTTCTGTTTTTGCGATGACCGCCTGAAGCCGCCGTGGTCAATCCAGGACGGTGGCGCCAGTTCCCGGACCGGAGCTTCCGAGGTGCCGATGAAGGTTCGGCAAGATCTAGGCTGAGCCGAAGTTTGTTTGGCGAGCCGGGAGTGCCCAGCCGGGGTTCGGCGCCAAGTTGGGGATTCCCTGTAAGCGGGTTCCGTGCAGGCTTAACCTGCGTCGCCGAGGACGAGATGGACGAGCGCAAGACGCGACGCCTGCGCCTCGCTGGCCGTAGCGTGCGTCCTGGCTTTCGCGGCGATCTGCCGGGCGCGCCAGTCGGTCGCGAGTTCGCGAGCTGAGCAGCCGGAGCCGTGACGGCCACGCCGCTCGAGCACGTTCGAACCGGCTCGACGTCACGATCGTGCAGGGCGAGACCGTGACCTGGACCAACGGCGGCGGCACGCACAACGTGATCTTTGAGGACGGCCCCAGGTATCCGTCATCCGGAGCAAGTGCCGAGCCGTGGAGCTGGCCGCGGAAGTTCGACGTTCCGGATGTCTACCGCTACTACTGCAGCGTCCACCAAGCCGATGGGATGGTCGGCACGGTGACGTGACCGCCGGCTGCGCCGCCTCCCGGCGGCGGGACTCCGCCTCCCGGCGGGACTCCGCCGCCCGGCGGGGGCTCGCCCGGCGGCGGCTCGCCCGGCGGCGGCAATGCCGGCGCCGGCGGCGACCCTTCGCCTGGCTCTCCATCGGGCGGCAAGTTGAGCATCAAGGTGACGCTCCAGGTAAGCGACCCGACCCCCGCGCAGCGGCGGCCGGTTCGGTTCTTTGGGTCGGTCCAGCCCGAGCAGGACGGGCGGCTCCTGCAGCTTCAGCGTCGAACCGGAGCCGGCTCGTACCGCACGATCAAGAAGCTGAAGCTTCGTGACGCGGGCACGAGCCGCTCGAAGTTCGGTGGGACGCTCCGCGTGTCCGCCGACGCCGCCTTCCGGGCCCGCCTACCTGCCGACAGCGCCCACGAGCCAGGCACGAGCCGCACGAGACGGTTGAACGTTCACTGACGGAGCGTCGCCATGCGCTCGGCGAAGCTCTGCAGGCAGCTCCCCCAGCCACCCTCGGAGCCGACTGCGTCGCGGAGGCCTTCCCAGCCCTCGCCGTGGCGCTCGAGGTTGCGGTGCTCCAGCTCGACGCGGGTGCGGTCGGGCGCTTCAGGGACGAAGCGCACCTCGATCTCACTCGCTCTGGAGCTGTCGGTCTCGAGCTGCCACTGGGGCGTGATGTCCCAGCTGATCAGAACGCGATTCGGCGGCTCGTAGGCGAGCACGCGCGCCCAACGGCACTCGCTGCCGTCGACGCCGCGGTCGTAGACGTGGCCCCCCACGCGCGGCTCGAAGACCATCTCGGCGAGCTCGGCGTCGAGGATGTGGTTCTCGGGCGGCCACCAGCTGCCGATGTCCTCGGTGAAGACCGCGAACGCACGCTCGAGCGGCGCCTCGACGACGATCTCCGACTGCACGGACGTTGCTTGTGCCTGTGTGGTCATGAGACCTCCTGTTGTGTTTGCTCGACGGCCGTCTTGTAGGCCGCGAGCGCTTTACTCCAGAACTGATCGAGATAGGCGCGCAGGGCGCCGATCCCTTCGGGGTCGAGCTGATAGATGCGGCGGTTACCGGCGCGCCGGTCGACCACCAGCCCCGCGTTCTTCAGCACCTTGAGGTGCTGCGAGACGGCGGGCCGGCTGACCGGCAGCTCCCCGGCGAGCTCGCCCACCGCCCGCGGCCGATCGGCGAGGTGCTCGAAGATCACTCGCCTGGTCGGGTCCCCGAGAGCGGTCCACCCATCAACTCGGTAAGTCTGCACGAACGGTAAGCTAACACTTACCGAGCGCGGGTGTCAATGCTAGGTAGGCTCCCACAATGGCGACCACCAGCACACGACTCGCGGCGCCGATGATCTCGGACGACGACCTGCCCGCGTTGCTCGAGCTCCTCAAGGGGGCCGACAGCGTCGAGCTGAAACTCACCGTCCCGGACACGAACCTCAGCGAGTCGGCGAAAGTGCTCGGCGTCGATCCCCTCGACGCCCAGGTCCGGCAGGTCTTCTTCTTCGACACCCCCGACCTGGCGCTGAACAAGCAGGGAGTTGTGGTGCGAGCGCGACGCGTGCAGCGCAAGGGCGACGACTCGGTCGTGAAGCTGCGCCCGGTGCTCCCCGACGAGCTGCCCAAGAAGGTCCGCAGCTCGCCGGGCTTCGGAGTCGAGGTCGACGCGATGCCCGGGGGCTTCGTCTGCTCGGGGTCGATGAAGAGGGAGCTCGAGGAGCCGGAGGTCAGGCCCGCGGTCCTCGGAGAGAAGCGCGTGCGCAGGCTGTTCTCCAAGGAGCAGCGCGCTTTCTTCGCCGAGCACGCTCCGGAAGGGCTCGACCTGGAAGACCTTTCGATCCTCGGTCCGATCTTCGTGCTCAAGGTCAAGTTCTCGCCCGAGGGCTTCAAGCGCCGCATGGTTGGCGAGATGTGGCTCTACCCGGACGGGTCGCGGATCGTCGAGCTCTCCACCAAGTGCGCGCCGGCGCAGGCGTTCGAAACGGCCGCGGAGGCGAGGGCCTTCCTTGCCTCGCGCGGGATCGACCTGTCCTCAGCCCAGGAGACGAAGACGCGCAAGGCGCTCGAGTTCTTCTCGAAGCGGTTGCAGAAAGCCTGAGCCCCGATCAGGCCGCGTTGCGCAGCTGCACGTGCGGCGTGCGGCGAGGCAGTTCTGTCACGGTCGTGGCGTTCACCTCGCAGAAGCCGAGTGCCTGCAGGACACAGCCGCAGTGGTCGCAGACGAGCGCATCGAAGTCGTCCGGCTCGCCCCAGGCCTCGAACTCCTCGGCGCAGGCCGGGTCGGTGCAGATGAGTGTCGCGTAGAGCATCGCTCCGGGCCCATGCTGGGAACCTGCCCGGACGGAATGCGGCGTTACGCCCCTTCGGACACCGGCACGATCAGCCGGATATGGCGGCGGGCGAGCATGAGGACCGGTGCCTTCCAGTCGCGACCCGAGCCGTCGAGAGCCACCAGCTCGGCATCCAGGATCGTGAAGAACTCCTGATCGCGGCGGTTGACGTGGTCGGACACCCGGCTGCGGTAGCCCTCGCGAGGGAGGGTCATCATCCCCTCGACGCGGTAGCGATCGGTTTCGACCACCACTCGTTCCCTGCGCGTCTCCACGGCGCGCCAATCTATCGGGGCGGCGGCGCCCAAGCCGGCACGTCAATGGGTCGCCACGTGTACCTTTGGTCACGTGCATTCCGCGACGCCCGTGGAGCGCGGGCCGGCGCTGGACGCGGTGTTCAAGCCCGTCCAGCCGCCAACCACCTTCGAAGAGACGGTTGAGCGCCTCGGGACGGCGATCCGCCTCGGGCTCCTCGCGCCCGGCACGCGACTGCCCTCCGAGCGCGAGCTGGCGGACCAGCTGCGCATCTCGCGGTCCACGCTGCGCCAGGCGCTCACCACCCTCGTCCAGAGCGGCCACCTGGTGTCGCTTCGCGGGCGCGCCGGCGGGACCTTCGTGGCCGAGGAGCCTCCGCTCGGCCAGAAGAGCGACGGCGTGGTCCTTGGTGAGGACGCCCGTGCCGTCCTCGATTACCGCGTGGCCGTCGAAACCGGGGCGACCGTGCTCGCCGCTGAGCGGGCGACGGAGGACGACCTGACGCACCTCGAGGAGCTCACCGAGAGCATGGCCGAGACGAGCGGCCCCTTCGACGAGTACCGCCGCGCCGACGTCCGCTTTCACATCGGCCTGGCGGAGGCCTCACACTCCCCGCGTCTGGTGACCGCCATGACCGAGGTCCAGGGTCAGATGAGCAACCTGATCGCCCGCATCGCCCACCCGAGCGAGGTGCTCACGAGCTCCAACATCCAGCACCAGCGCCTGATCGTTCTGCTCAGGAAGGGCGACACCGGCCGCGCGGTGAGCCTCATGCGCGACCACATCGAGGGAACGGAGCACATCCTCGCGGGGTTGATGCCCCCCGATGGGCCGGGGTAGCTCGCCGTCGCTTCTCGTGGGGCGGTTTTTAGTGGCTCGGGGGGTTGGCGCCGGGTCGGTCTCGCGTATGGGCTGGGGAAAGGGGTGTTGCCCGTTCGGTTTCCGGCCGACCCAGGCGTGATCGAAGATCGTTCGGCGGTTGTGCTCGGGAAGCGCAAGCTTTCCTGACTTTGACCGCCAGGGGCGGCCAAGGTCAGCAAGGTGGCGTCGGGTCACGCGTTGGGACTGCCCCGCTGGCGATGCAGATTCGGCAAGGGCCAGGATCGGCCGAAGATTGTTTGGCTTAGGAGCCGCAGCGGCCGTTGTCCACGTCCCCTTCCCCAGCCCTGGCCCGGCCGACAGAGACCGACCCGGTGCAGAATGCCAACATGAAGCGACGGCGGCGCTCTACGCCCGGACGCGCTCCCCGTTCGGATCGAACAGCGGCTCGCTCGCGACCTGGCCCCCGATCCAGCGCCCGAAGATCTCGACCTCGACGCGGGTCTCGGGCGTGGCGCGGTCGGGAGGCAGTTGTGCGTAGGCGATCGAGCGTCCCACCGTGTAGCCGTAGCCGCCACTCGTGACACGGCCGGCGATCTCACCGTCCACCCGCACGGGCTCGTTGCCGAGCGCCACCGAGCGCGGGTCGTCGAGCGTCAGGCAGCACAACCGCGTCCGCGGGCCGCGCTCAGCCGCCTCGGACAGCGCGTCACGGCCGATGAAGCCGCCCGGCTTGTCGAGCTTGACCGCGAAGCCGACACCACCCTCGTAGGGGGTCACGTCGGGCGTGATGTCGGCGCCCCACACCCGGTAGCCCTTCTCGAGCCGGAGCGAATCGATCGCTCGGTAGCCGCCCGCCAGCATCCCGTGCGGCTCGCCCGCCTCCCACAGCGCCCGCCACAGGGCGAGGCCGTACTCGCTCGGGCAGTAGAGCTCCCAGCCGAGCTCGCCCACGTAGGTCACGCGCAGCGCGCGGACCGGCACGTCGCTCACGGTCGTCTCGCGCAGGGTCATGTAGGGGAAGTCCCCGCTGGCGAGCGACTGCGGCGTGAGCGGCTGGAGCAGCTCACGCGCCAGCGGCCCCCAGATTCCGAAGCAGGCCCATTGGGCGGTCACGTCGTGAACCTGGACGGAGCCGTCCTCCGGGAGCCGGCGGCGGATCCACTCTCGGTCGTGCCCACCGAAGGCGGTGCCGGTGACGATCCCGAAGCGGTCCTCGGCGAGCCGTGCGACGGTGATGTCGCATTCGATGCCCCCGCGGCTGTTCAGCATCTGGCTGTAGGCGATCCGTCCCACCTCGCGCGCGACCTGGTTCGCGCACAGGCTCTCGAGGAATGCCGCCGCGCCGGGACCGGCCACCTCGAGCTTCGCGAACGAGCTCTCGTCGAACAGCGCGGCAGCCTCGCGACAGGCGCGGTGCTCGGCGCCGATGGCGGGGGACCAGTGCCGGCCGGCCCAGCCGCGCGGGCGCAGGGACTCGTCGCCGGCAGCGACGTTGCGCTCGTACCAGTTGACGCGCTCCCAGCCCGACTTCTCGCCGAAGGCGGCGCCGTGGTCGCGGTGCTGGTGGTAGGCGGGCGGGAGGCGCAGCGGCCGGCCGGCCTGGCGCTCGTGGTGCGGGTAGCGGATGTCGTAGTAGGTCTCGTACGTCTCGCGGACCCGAGCCAGCGTGTACGTGGGCGACCGGAACTGCGCCCCGAAGCGGCGGACGTCCATGCTCCAAAGGTCGAGCGAGGGTTCACCGTCCGCGATCCACTCGGCCATCACCTTGCCGATCCCGCCCGCGCCCGCGAGCCCGTGCGCACAGAACCCTGCGGCCACGAACAGGCCGCGAACCTCGGTCTCGCCCAGGCAGAACTCGTTGTCCGGGGTGAACGCCTCGGGCCCGTTGATCATGCCCGTGACCTTCACGTGCTCCATCTGCGGCACGCGCCGGCGCGAGTTCTCGGCGATCTCCTCGAAACGCTCCCAGTCGTCCTCGAGGAGCCGGCCGTTGAAGTCGGGCGGGATGCGCTCGAAGCCGGCCTCGCGCTCGTCGAGAAACGCCGGCCGCGAATGGCGTTCGTAGCCCCCCATCACGAGGCCGCCGCCCTCCTCGCGGAAGTAGACGAGCAGGTCCGGGTCACGCAGGGTGGGGAGGGGGCGCTGGGGATCGCGCTCCCGGAACGGCTGCGTGACGATGTACTCGTGCGACATCGGCACGACCGGTACGCGCACCCCCGCCAGTCGGCCGAGCTCGGCGGCGAACATCCCGCCGGCGATCACCACCACCTCCGCCTCGATGTCGCCGCGCTCGGTGCACACGCGCCGGACCCGCCCGCGCTCGGCCTTGATGCCGGTTACGCGCGTGCGCGTGTATATGTCCGCCCCGCCCTCGCGCGCGCGCTCGGCGAGTGCCAGCGTGAGCTGGGAGGGGTCGAGGTAGCCGTCGGTGGGGAGCCAGGCGGCCCCGAGCACGCCGTCCGTGCTCATCAGGGGAAACAGCTTGCGCGCCTCTTCCGCCGAAATCAGATCGAGCGGCAGGCCGAAGGTCTTGGCCCAGCCGGCCTGGCGGCGCAGCTCCTCGAGGCGCTCCTCGCTCGAGGCCAGCCTGATGCCCCCGCACTCCACCCACCCACAGTCGGCGCCGAGCTCCCGGTAGAGCTCGACCGAGTACATCATCATCCGCGTCAGCGAGACCGAGCCGCGCAGCTGGCCGACGAGGCCCGCCGAGTGGAAGGTCGAACCGGACGTGAGCTGGTCGCGTTCGAGAAGCACCACGTCCCAGCCGAGCCGGGTCAGGTGGTAGGCGATCGATGCGCCGCCGACCCCGCCGCCTACGACCACGCAGGGGGCGGAACCCGGCAGCTCGCGCCGGCTGCTCAACGGCGCGCGGCCTCGACCCAGGTCTTGAAGCGGGAGTCCGAGCCCGCCTTCGTCAGCCGGTCGAAGTGCTTGGCCGTGTAGCCGCGGAAGTCGTAGTCGAGCTCGGATATGGCCGTCTGGACGACGCCCCACATCGCCTCGCGGCAGTCCGATATGAAGCGGTACAGCTTCAGCGTGGCGCGCCGCCGATCATCCGAGGGGCTGCCGAAGTAGACGGAGAGCAGGCGCTCCTCCTCCTCGTCGCCGAACTCGTTGTTGACGGCGAAGTTGCCGAGGTCGAAGTAGCGATCGCCCATGCCGGCGTACTCCCAGTCGATGATGTCGATGCGGTCCCCGTCCAGCATGAAGTTCGCGGTCAGCAGGTCGTTGTGGCAGGGGACGGGGGTGTGCTCGGCGCCCTTCCGGACGGCCCGTTGCACCGCGGCGGCGCGCTTGCGCATCGACTCGAACCCCTCGGGCAGCTCGACCCCGTGCTCCGTCCCGATCCGCGCATACCGCTCGACGAGCTCGAACGGGTCGAACCTCGACGGGAGCACCGTGCCCGAGCTGTGGAAAGCCTTCAGGCTCGCGGCGACCGTCTCGACGGCCTCCGGCCGGCGCAGTTCCTCCGCCGTCATCACGCGGCCCGGGATGAAGGAGGTGACGAGGCAGGGCGGGCGGTCGAGCATCGAGGCGACCGTCGGCGCGATCCCGAGCTGTGCCGCCGCCTTCGTCGCCAGCCGCTCGGACTCACGGTCGATGCCGAGCACGTCCGTCCGCTTCCCGGGCAGGCGCACCACGTAGTCGGTGCCGCCGAAGTTCACGCGGTAGTTGCGGTTGGTGATCCCGCCCTCGAGCTTGGCCACGCCGCCCTCGCGCGGGCCGAGCAGGGCCGAGAGGCGAGCCACGACCTCGGTCAACTCGGGGATCGTGATCTCCTCGTGCATGGGCGCACACTAGAACGCGAGCGCTCCGAGCACCTCCTCCCACCACACGCGTTCGTTGTCGCCGACGCCGGAGCGGATCCGGCGCCGTATCCAATCGTTCAGCGCCTGCCGCGAGCCGACCGCGACCACGGGGCCGGTGATCGCATAGCGGCCGTCCTCGAGCAGCACGAGCGCGCCCGGCACGTCGCGCCGCGAGCGAAGGCGGTCGAGCACCGCCAGCCCCGCCACGGCTTCCGGCCGCGCTGCGTCCCCGTCGGCCTCCGACCAGCGCCGGACGTGGAACACGGGCGCGGCGCCGGCCAGGCGCGGACGCGGCGGGGCGGCGTCCGGACCGATCGGCCCGCGCCGCCAGCGCGCGATCAGCTCGCGCAGCTCGGGCGCCGCCTCCTGGCGGACCAGCACGTGCAGCCTGTCTCCGCCCGCCACGCGCGTCGACCCGCGCGGCAGGATGGCCTCGCCCTCGCGCACGATCACGTTGACGAGCGCCTCGCGGGGCAGCTCGAGCTCGCGGGTCCGCAGCCCGACGATGGCGTCGTCGTCGTGGACCGGATACTCGACGACCTCGGCGCCGAGCCGGCGGATCGTGCCGGTCTCGGCGATCGGGCTGGGGAGGGCCGGAACCTCGGTCGTCAGCCCGAGCCGGCGCGCGAGCGGCTCGAAGGTCGTTCCCTGCAGGAGCGTCGAGAGCAGCACGGCGAAGAAGACGACGTTCAGGAACTCGAGCCCCTCCCCGATCCCCGCATTCACCGGGAACAGCGCGAGCACGATCGGCACGGCGCCGCGCAGCCCGGCCCAGCCGAGCACGGCCCGCTCCGCGAGCGTGAAGCTGCTCGAAGGCGGTGGCGGCGAAGGTGGCCAGCGGGCGGGCAACGAACGCGATCACGACCGCGAGCACCGTGCCCTCCAGCGCCACGTCCAGCACGTCGCTCGGGAAGATCAGGAGCCCGAAGGCGAGGAACATCGTGAGCTGCGCCACCCAGGCGAGGCCCACGTGGAAGGTCGTGATCGTCTGCTTGGCGGGAATGTTCGCGCTCCCGAGCGCCAGCCCGACCAGGTAGACGGCGAGGAAGCCCGACCCCTCGATCGTCGCGGCCGCGCCGTACGCGACCGCCCCGGCCGCCAGCGAGGCCACCGGGTAGAGGCCGGGGGTGTCGAGCCGGGCGCGCCTGAACCCCTGCACGGCAAGCCAGCCGACTCCCAGGCCGACGACCGCGCCGATCCCCAGCTGCTTCACGAACAGCCAGAGCATGTCGAGCACGCCGTAGTCCGGCAGCTGGATCCAGTCGATGAAGCCGAGGACGAGCAGGACGGCGACGGGATCGTTGAAGCCGGACTCGCCCTCGAGCGTCGTCGACAGCCGCCTCTCGAGCGAAGAGGCGCGCAGCACGGCGAAGATCGCCGCGCCGTCCGTGGAGGCGATGATCGAGCCGAGCAGGAGCGCCTCCAGGAGGGAGAGGTCGAACAGCAGCACCGCCACGACGCCCCCGATCGCCGCCGTCAGCAGCGTCCCGACCAGGCCAGGCTGAGCGCGGGCCGCGAGCACGGGCCGGATGCCGTCCCAACCCGCGGTCAGGCCGCCCTCGAACAGGATTAGAGAAAGCGCGATCACGCCGATCAGCTCGGCGAGGTGGTAGTCCTCGCTCTCTTCGCCGAACGGGATCCAGCCGAGCGCGTCGGACCCGACGAGCATGCCGAGGCCGAGGAAGAGGACGAGGCCCGGCAGCCGGACGCGGCCCGCCATCAGGGAGGCGAGCAAACCGGCGGTGAGCAGCAGGCCGGCGACCAGGATGAACTGCTCGTCGCTCATCGTGGTCCGGCATCTTGCCCGGTCGCTCGCCCTCGCGGGGGCGAATGACGCCCTGGATGGGCTACAGCGACGCTGCCGTCGTCACGAACCGGCGCCAGTCCGCGTGCGCCTCGGCGCGCCAACTGCCGTCGCGGCGCGGCTCGATCCGCTCGCCCGCCGGCACGCGCTCGGCGATGTCGCCGGCCGAGCCCCAGATCCCCGCTCCGACCGCCGCCAGCGCGGCCGCGCCGGCGGCGGTGGCGTCCACCGCCCCGCGCTGCACCGGGACACCCGCCGCGTCGGCCTGCAGCTGGAGCAGCAGCGGGTCGCGGGTCAGGCCGCCGTCCACTCGCAGCACGTCCACGGGCGTGTGCTCGGCCACGACGGCCACGATGTCGGCCACGCGCCAGGCGATCGCCTCGAGCGCGGCGCGCGCCAAGTGGCCTGGTCGGACCCCCGCCGAGAGGCCGGCCACCACGGCGTGCGCGTCCGGGCGCCACCACGGCGCTCCGAGCCCGGCGAGCGCGGGCAGCAGGCGCACGCCGCCGGCATCATCGACCTCGGCAGCGAGCGCCGCGAGCGCCGGAGCATCGTGCGCGAGCCCCAGATCTCGCGAGAGCCAGTCGAGCAGCGCGCCCGCGGTGAACACGCCCCCGTCGAGCGCGTACTCGACGCGTCCCGCGATCCGCCATGCGACCGTCGGAAAGAGGCCTTCGGCTCCACCGGCGGGCCGCTCCTCGCCCACGTTCGCCAGCACGAACACCCCGGTTCCGTACGTCGCCTTGACGCGCCCGGGCTCGACGCAGCCCGCCCCGGCGAGCGCGGCCTGCTGGTCCACCACCCGCGCGCGCAGCGGCAGCGGGCGGTCCCAGTCGGGGTGGGTCAGCTCGCCGAGCTCGCCCGCGGAGTCGACCAGGTCGGGAAGCGCGGCCCGGGGGACGCCGAACACATCGAGGAGCTCGGGATCCCAGTCCGGTTCGCCCGGCACCGCCAGCTGCGTGCGCGAGGCGGTCGAGAGGTCGGTCACGTAGCCGGCGCCGAGCATGTCGGTCAGCCAGGCATCAACGGTCCCGAGCCGCGCCGTGCCGGCCTCGACCGCGCGCGGCGACCCGGTCGTCGTTCCGCAGCAGCCAGGCGAGCTTGCCCGCCGAGAAGTAAGGGTCCAGCGGCAGGCCGCTGCGAGTGCGGACGAGGTCGGCCCGCCCGTCCTCCTCGAGCGCGTCGAGCACCTCCTGCGAGCGCTTGTCCTGCCAGGTGACGATCGGGGTGAGCGGGTCGCCGCTCTCGGCGTCCCAGGCAAGCACCGACTCGCCCTGATGGTCGAGGCCGCAGGCGGTGATCTCGCCGTCGGCGTCGCGAAGCAGCTCCGCCACGGCGTCCACGACCGCGACGAGCACGGCCTGTGGGTCCTGCTCGACCCAGCCGGGGCGGGGGTGCGTCAGCGGCTTCTCGCGGCGGGCCTCCGCCACATGGGCGCAGGTCCTCGTCGTAGAGGACCGCCTTGACGGCGGAGGTTCCCTCGTCGATGCCGAGCAAGGCCCGCTCAATCGTTGACTCCATCCGGGTGTCGGGTTAACGTCGCGCTGTCCGGCATTAGGTCGGATCATCGCACCATTCGGTGCATGCCAAGAGCGAGGGAGGTTGCAAGCGTGGCAACTACCGAGGAACCGGGGGCAGCGAGGGCATCCCGACCTCCGCCGAGGGCGAGCCCGTTCGCGGCGCGTCGGAATGCGGCAGGAGCTGCAGACGAGCAGCGGCTCCACGAGCTCGGCTACAAGCAGGAGCTTTCCCGCGCGTGGTCAGGCTTCACGAACTTCGCCATCTCGTTCACGATCATCTCGGTACTCGCTGGGACGTTCACCGCGTTCGGTTTCGCCTGGCAGAACGGGGGCCCGATCGCAGCATCGATTGGGTGGCCGGTCCTGTGCTTCTTCGTGCTCATGGTGGCGTTCTCGATGGCCGAGCTGACCTCGAGATACCCGACCGCCGGTGGGCCCTACTGGTGGGCGCACGACCTCGGCGGCAAGGGCTGGAGCTGGATGACCGGCTGGTTCAACATCGTCGGCCTGGTCGGCATCGTCGCGTCGGTGGGCTACGGCGCCGCGATCTTCCTGAACGCCACCCTCGGGCTCTACGGGTTGAACGTCCTCGGCGTCAACTTCGGCGACACCGAGCACATCCTCGGCGAGACGTGGCTGCTGTTCTTCCTCATCCTCGTTCTCTACACGGTCGTCAACATCTTCGCCGACCGCTTCCTGGCGATGATGAACAACGTCTCCGTCGGCTGGCACGTGTTCGGGGTCCTCGTGATCATCGGGCTGCTGGTCTTCGTGCCCGATGACCACCAGAGTGCGAGCTTCGTCTTCGGCGAGCGCATCAACAACTCGGGCCTGCACGACGGCTCCACCGGCAACCTCGGCTTCTGGCTGCTGGTCCTCCCGATCGGGTTCCTGCTGACGATGTACACCCAGACCGGCTATGACGCTTCCGCGCACACCGCCGAAGAGACGAAAGGGGCGGCGATAACCGCCGCACAGGGCGTATGGCGCTCGGTCTTCTTCTCCGCGCTCGCCGGCTGGTTCGTGCTGCTCGCGTTCCTGTTCGCCGCGAACGACGTCCAGGCGGTCAACGACGGGGCGGGATTCGTCGGCGCGATCTTCACGAGCGCCCTGGACTCCTGGGCGGCGAAGCTCGTGCTCATCATCGCCACCGTCGGACAGATCTTCTGCGGAGCGGCGGGTCTGACCAGCGCCTCACGCACCTGGTACGCGTTCTCCCGCGACCGCGGGATGCCGGGCTGGGGGCTGTTCCGCCGGGTCAACCGCGACAGGGTGCCCTTCAACGCGGTGATCGCCGTCTCGGTGGCCTCGGGCGTAATCGCGATCCCGGCGCTGTTCGGCAAGAACAACATCCCGTTCGCGTTCTTCGCGCTCACCGGGATCTGCACGGTCGGCCTGTACCTCGCCTACATCATTCCGGTGTACCTACGGTTGCGGAGGGGCGACGCCTTCGAGACTGGGCCCTGGAACCTGGGACGCCGCTACAAGTTGGTGAACGTTCTCGCGATCATCTTCGTGGTCCTGGTCGTGTACGCGCTCAACCTGCCCTACACGCCCACCGGCCTGCCGTGGAACGACGGGTTCGATACGAGCGTCGTCAACTACACGCCGTTCGCCATCCTCGTTCCGCTCATCTTCGGCGTCTGGTACCTGATCTCGGCCAAGGACCGCTACCAGGGTCCGGTGCGGACGTTGGAAGAGGATGAGGTCACCGCCGGCTTGTGACGCTCGATGAGCTGAGAAAGGCGGTCGACGAGGGGGCGGTCGACACCGTCCTCCTTTGCATCGCCGACATGGAGGGCCGGCTGCAGGGCAAGCGCCTGACTACCGCCCACTTCCTGGATGAGGTGGTCGCGCACAACGCGGAGGGCTGCAACTACCTGCTCGCCGTCGATGTCGACATGAACACCGTCGACGGCTATGCGATGTCGAGCTGGGACCGCGGCTACGGGGACTTCGTGATGAAGCCCGATTTCGACACACTGCGGAACGTCCCCTGGCAGGAGGGGACCGTGATGCTGATGGCCGACCTCGTGTGGGAGGACGGCTCGGATGTGGTCGCGTCGCCGCGCCAGATCCTGCGCCGTCAGCTCACGCGGCTCTCAGAGCGCGGCTGGATTGCCACGGCCGGCACGGAGCTCGAGTTCATCGTCTTCCGCGACAGCTACGAGGACGCCTGGCGCAAGGCCTATCGCGACCTCGACCCGGCCAACCTCTACAACGTCGACTACTCGATGCTCGGCACTGCGCGCGTCGAGCCGCTGATCCGGCGCATCCGCAACTCGATGACCGCCGCCGGGCTGCAGGTGGAGAACTCGAAGGGCGAGTGCAACTTCGGCCAGCACGAGATCAACTTCCGATACGACGAGGCGCTGGCCACCGCGGACGCGCACGCGATCTACAAGAACGGCGCCAAGGAGATCGCCGCCCAGGAGGGCATGGCGATCACCTACATGGCGAAGCTCGACGAGCGCGAGGGCAACTCGTGTCACATCCACTGCTCGCTGCAGAAGGACGGCGGCGGAAACGTCTTCGCCTCGGACCAGATCACGTTCGAGCGCTTCGTGGCCGGGCAGCTCGCCTGCCTGCAGGAGCTCACGCTGTTCTTCGCCCCGCACGTCAACTCCTACAAGCGCTTCGTGCCCGGCTCCTTTGCCCCGACCGCCGTCGCCTGGGGGAATGACAACCGCACCTGTTCGATGCGCGTGGTCGGGCATGGCCAGTCGCTTCGCGTGGAGAACCGCCTGCCAGGCGCGGACGTCAACCCCTACCTGGCGCTTTCGGCGATGATCGCCGCGGGCCTGCAAGGCATCGACAACGAGCTCGAGCTCGAGCCCGCCTTCGAGGGCAACGCCTACGAGTCCGACAAGCCGCGCGTTCCCCACACGCTCTACGCGGCTCGCGACCTATTCGCGGACTCTGAGATGGCGCGCGACGCGTTCGGCCAGGAGGTGGTCGACCACTACCTGAACCGAGCACGCATCGAGCTCGAGGCCTACGAGGCGGTCGTCACCGACTGGGAGAAGTTCCGCGGCTTCGAGCGGCTGTGAGCGTTCGCTGACCGTGGTTGCCGGCGGCCTCGGCGAAGGCATGAAAGAGCTGGCGCTTGTCGGCGGCCTCGGGATGCCACTGAACCCCGAGCACCCAGCTTCCGTCCGCGGACTCGATGGCCTCGGGCACGCCGTCTTCGCGCGCCCGGCCGCTGATCCGTAGGCCGTCACCGAGGCGGTCGATGGCCTGGTGGTGATGGCAGCGGCCCACGTGTAGCGACTCGCCGATGGCCTGCTCGGCGAGCGATCCCCGGTCGAGCTCGATCTTGTGCTCGTTGCCCTCGAAGGCCCCGACGATCCGCCTGTGCGTCGATACCCCGTTCTCGTCGGCCAGCTCCTGGAGGAGCGTTCCGCCGCGAGCCACGTTCAGTAGCTGCATCCCGCGGCAGATCCCGAGGAGCGGCAGGCCTCGCTCGATCGCCATGTGCGTCAGCGCGATCTCGAACTCGTCCCGCTCGGGGTAGCTGTTCTCGAGGGCCGGGCTCGCTTCCTGGCCGTAGAAGCGCGGGTCGAGATCGGCGCCCCCAATGAGCAGCAGCCCGTCGATCCGGTCGAGCAGCTCCGCCGGCGCACGCGGGTCCACGGGCAGCAGCACGGCCACCGCCCCCGTCTGCTGGAGAGCGGCGACATAGGTGTCCGCTACGAGGTGGGCGGTCTGGTCCCAGAAGGCCCAGCGCGCCCGTTCGCGCACGGCGCAAATGCCGATAACGGGAGCGGCTGTGGTGTGGCGAGCGGAGTCCAAGGTTGGCGGCGGCGTGCTTGACAGCGGTGAGGGCCAGTGTAAAGGTCTTTCGGGCAAGCCATTTGGTGGGGAGGTACTCGTGCCGGTAACGACCGAGTCGATAGTGCGGGTTCTCGAGCCGGCGACCGAGGAGGTCATGGCCGAGCTTCCGAAGGCCGGTCCCGAGGAGGCCGACGCCGCCATCGCGCGAGCCAAAGGGGCGTTCCCCGCCTGGCGTGCCGTCGCCCCCGCCGACCGCGCGGATCTGCTGCGGCAGATCTCCGCCGCCGTCCGCGAGCGCTTGGACGACCTTGCCCGCCTCGAGGCCCGCAACGTCGGCAAGCCGATCTCGGATGCGCGCGCCGAGGTCGGCATGGTGGCGGATGTCTTCGGCTATTACGCCGGCGCCCCGGAGCGCCTGCTCGGCTCGAGCATCCCGGTGGCGGGCGGCATCGACGTGACCTTCCGCGAGCCGCTCGGCGTGGTGGGGCTGATCACACCCTGGAACTTCCCGCTGGCGATCGCCTCCTGGAAGGTGGCGCCCGCGCTCGCCGCCGGCAACACGATCGTGCTCAAGCCTGCAGAGCTAACGCCGCTGACGGCGGTCGAGCTCGAGCGGATCGCCCTCGACGCCGGCCTTCCGGAGGGAGTGCTGAACGTGGTGGTCGGTCCCGGGCGGACGGTCGGCGAGCGCATCGTCGAGCACCCCGACGTGGCCAAGGTGGCGTTCACCGGCTCGACCGCCGTCGGCCGCCGCATCCAGGCGCTCGCCGCGGAGACCATCAAGCGCGTGACGCTCGAGCTCGGCGGTAAGTCGGCCAACGTGATCTTCGGCGACGCCGACCTCGAGCGGGCGGCTCGCGCCGCGCCCATCGCGGTGTTCGGCAACGCGGGCCAGGACTGCTGCGCGCGCTCGCGCATCCTCGTCGAGGCATCGGCGCTCGACCGCTTCATGGACGCGCTCGAGGAGGCGGTCGAGGCGATCAGGGTGGGCGACCCGCTCGACGACTCCACCGAGATGGGACCACTCATCTCCGCGGAACAGCGCGAGACGGTCTCTTCCTACGTCGACGGCGACGCGCCGGTCGCGATCCGCGGCAGCGCCCCCGAGGGCAAGGGCTTCTGGTTCCCGCCCACGGTGCTCGCCCCGGTGTCGAACGACGACCGCGCGGCGCGCGAGGAGATCTTCGGCCCGGTTGCGTGCGTCATCCCGTTCAGGGACGAGGCGGAGGCGATCCTGCTCGCCAACGACACGATCTACGGCCTCTCCGGCTCGATCTGGACCCGCGACGGCGCCAAGGCATTCCGCGTCGCACGCGCGATCGACACCGGAGTGGTCTCCATCAACTCGAACACCTCGGTGCGCGTCTCCACGCCCTTCGGCGGCTTCAAGCAGTCGGGCTTCGGACGCGAGCTGGGTCCGCACGCGCTCGACTACTACACCGAGTTGAAGAACGTGTACTACGCGACGGAGGAGTGAGCGGTGCCGGGGAGGCTCGAGGAAAAGGTCTGCGTCATCACCGGGACCGCAAGCGGGATCGGCCGGGAGTCAGCCGAGCTGTTCATGTCCGAGGGCGCGCGGGTGGTGGGAGTCGACCTGAGCCCCGACGCCGCCGGCGACCTCGCCATCCAGGCAGACGTGACCGACGAGCAGCAGGTGAGGGCCCTATACAGGCGCGTGCGCGACGAGCTCGGCCGCATCGACGTCCTCTTCAACAACGCGGGCATCTCCCCGGACGACGATCAGTCGATTCTCGACACGAGCTACGAAGCTTGGCGGCGCGTCCAGGACGTGAACCTCACGTCGGTCTTCCTGTGCTGCAAATACGGCATCCCGCATTTGATCGAGGGAGGGGGCGGCTCGGTGATAAACACCGCCTCCTTCGTCGCGGTGATGGGCGCCGCGGTGTCGCAGATCTCCTACACGGCGGCGAAGGGCGGCGTGCTCTCGCTGTCGCGTGAGCTGGGGGTCGAGTTTGCCCGCAAGGGCGTGCGCGTGAACGCTCTCTGTCCCGGGCCGGTCAACACACCTCTGCTCCAGGAGCTGTTCGCGGCCGACCCCGAGAAGGCGCAGCGCCGCTACGTGCACCTCCCGCCGGGCCGTTTCGCCGAGCCTCGGGAGATCGCCAACGGCGCACTCTTTCTCGCGAGCGACGAATCGACCTACGTCAACGCCACGGCCTTCCTCGTGGACGGAGGGTTGTCGGGCGCCTACCTCACGCCGGAGTGAGAGTCCTCTCGGTCACGCACCAGGACAACGCCGGCGCCGGCGTGTTCGGCGAGGCGCGCGGAGCAGAGCTGCTCGCGTGGACGCCGCTGTCAGGAGAGCCGCCGCTGGACGAGATCGAGGCGGCGATGGTCTTCGGCGGAGCGATGCACGTGGACCAGGAGCATCTGCACACCTGGCTGCCGGGCGAGAAGGAGCTCATCCGCGGGCTGCTCGAGCGCGGGACGCCGTTGCTGGGCGTCTGCCTCGGCGCGCAGCTGCTGGCCGAGGCGGCCGGCGCCCGCCCGCGTCGTTTGGCGGCGGCGGAGATCGGCTGGCGCCGGGTCGAGGTCACCGAGGAGGGGCGCGCCGACCCGGTGATCGGACCGCTCGCGCCGTCGTTCGAGGTCTTCGAGTGGCATTCCTACGAGGCGCCGCTGCCGCCGGGCGCTGTGGCGCTCGCCCGAAACACGGCCTGTCTGCAGGCATTTCGCGTGGACGGCCGCCCGGCGTGGGGAGTCCAGTTCCACGCGGAGGTGACCGCGGCCAACCTGGGTTCGTGGCTCGATGGCTGGCACAAGAGCGCGGACGCGCTCGCGACCGGCCAGGACCCCGACGCGATTCGATCGGACAGCGAGCGCCTGATCGGAGCGGAGAACGAGCTCGGCCGCGGGCTGGCGGAGCGATTCCTGGCGCAGGCTCGAGAGGCGGTCGAGTCGGCCGGCGGTAGGGCGCACTCTTAAACGTTCGGCGGCGCCTTCGGCCCGCTCGCCGGCGGCTGCGGGTCCCCACCCGGTGGCGGCCAGCCGCCAGCGGGCGGCGCGGCGGGCGGCGCGGTGCCGGGCTCCTGCGCGGGCGCCGGATCCGAGCCGGGCGGAGGGGGTGGCGGCATCTGAGACCCGGGGGTGGGGGCTTCGGGCGCTGCGGGCGCTTCGCCCGGTGCCGGCTCGGCCGGCTGGCCGCCGGCATCCGTGCCCAGCACCGGCTCGCCCCGGAGCGCCTTCAGCTCGAAGAAGATCACTGCCGCGGCGAGTGCGGTCAGCGGGATCAGAAGGAGGCTCGTGAGCAGCACGGCGAGCGAGAACCCTGCCCACGAGTCGGAGATCCCGCCGATGAGCGCGGCGATCAGGATCTGGACGACGAAGGCGCCGACAAAGAGCACCACGAGCACCCCGAAGACCTGCCAGCCGTTCCCCTTCACGAGCGCGCGGCTGCGCCCGAAGGACTCGAGGGCGCCGACACGCTCGATCACGATCGCCGGGACTATCACCGCCCAGATAGTGATCAGGTAGAGGCCGGGGACTATCAGGAGGACGAAGCCAATCGCGATTGCGATGCCGGCCAGGATGCCCGCCACGAGCAGCGCGCCGACGACGTTGCCGGCCGCGGAGAACAGACCGCCGATCGTCTGGTCGCGCCTGCCGTCGAGGATGTCGCGGGCCACCTCGACCACCATGCCCTGGTAGAGGTAGCCGGCCACCAGGGCGATTGCATTCGCGACCAGGCTGAGCACGAACCCGCCGGCCTCGTAGAGCAGCCCGTTGATGAGAGCGACCGGCAGGAACAGCGCGAGCGCCCCGCCGATCAGCAGCGCGAACTGGTCCCGGTAGATCTGGAAGATGCGCTCGAAGACCCGGCCGACGTCGAGCTTGCCGTTCATGCCGCAGAATCTATTCCTGTGGCGGACAGCACGCGGGGACAGCTCCTGATCGCAGCGCCCTCCCTTTTCGACTACTTCAGGCGCACCGTGATCCTCGTGCTGGAGCACACCGAGGAGGGGGCGATGGGGGTCGTGCTGAACAGGGCATCCGAGACGCGTGTGTCGGAGGCCGTCCCCGCCCTGGCCGAGTTGCCCGGGGGAGACGAGCTCGTTCGGCTCGGCGGCCCCGTCTCGCCACAGTCGGTGGTCGCGCTGGGCGACTTCGAGCGGCCGGAGGAGGCGGGCACGCAGGTGATCGACACGCTCGGCACGCTCGACCCGGACGCGGACAACGAGTCGCTGCGGAGATTGCGGGTATATGCCGGCTACGCCGGCTGGGCCGCCGGCCAGCTCGACGGCGAGCTCGAGGCCGAGGCGTGGATCGTGACCGACGCGGCGGTGGACGACCCCTTCGCCGACGGCGACCTCTGGGCCGAGGCCCTCGCACGCAAGGGCGGCAAGTACCGCCTGCTCGCGACGATGCCGTCGGACCCCTCGCTCAACTGAGGCGAACGTCAGCCCAGGTCGGGATAGTCCTTGGCCATCTGCTCGAGCAGCAGGCGCGCGGGTGCGACCGACCCCTCGCGCGTGAAATGAACGCCGTCGGGCTGGCGCGCGAGCACCTTGCGGCCGTCGATCTTCAAGCTGTCGCTGTACTTGCCGCCGTTCAGCGTCGAGTAGACGTCGACGTAGCGCAGGCCGGGCACGGCCCGGGCGGCTTGCTCGACGGCGCGGTTCTGGGCGGCGTAGATCTCGTTCTTCTCCTCGTTGCGCGCGGTGGGCGGCGGCACCCAGTACACAGGGCGCTCGCCGTCTGCGCCGAACTCCTCGGCCACCACCGCCACGCGGCGGGCGAACTCGGTCTGCCACTCCGGGTCGCTCGGCCCGTAGAGCTGCCCGCCCGCCTCGACGTTGAAGCCGTCGTTTCCGCCGATCGCCATCACGACCGCGTCCGGGTCGCGCGCCGCGGCCTCCTGCTGTGCGTTCAGCTCCCAGTTGAAGAAGGCGGGGTTGGTGAGGCCGGTGGCGTTCTGGGCGACGGTCTCGACCTCGAGCAGGCCCGGCGGGGCCTGGTCCGTGAGCCGCTGGCCGAGGAACTCCGCCTCGGAGTCGCCCGTTACGAGCACCTCGAGCGGCTCCCCCGGTGAGGGCTGCCTGTAGGTCGGCTGTTCCTCACTTTCCCGGGCCCGCTTGCGCAGAATCGCCGTCGAGCCCTCCTCGAGCTCGGTCCCGGACGCGGTCTTGTCCTCCTGTCCGAACGCGAGGTCGAGGCCCTCACGGGGCAGGTGCAGGCCGATGGCGCCTGCCACGTCGTCCAGCGGGCGCCCGACGGAGAGCACTATGTCACGGGTGGTTCCCTGCTCCATGCCCTCGCCCGCGCGCACGATTGCTTCGGAGTTGAACAGGGCCGCGATGCCGAGCGCGATCACGAGGACGGCGAGCACCCGGCCGGCCGGCATGGTCAGGTCTCTGTTTCGCTTCGGATCCACGGGTCAGAACTGGAAGTAGATGAACGGGGCCACGCCCTGCTGGCCGACCGCCGCGTCGGCCGCCACGAGCAGAGCGCCGAAGCCGACTCCCTGCCAGGCCACCGGCCGCGCCACAAGCCAGGCCTCGGCGCGCCGCCACCAGCCCTGTGGCAGCAGCTGCACGGCGACCGAGGCCACAACCAGGAACACCATAGGGAGCGTCACGAGCGGCGAGGGGCCGGACAGGCCGAGCCCGCCGAGGATCTCGAACGCGATATCGAGGTTGGGTGCCCGGAAGAAGACCCAGGCGATGCAGACGACGTTGAAGGTCACGAACCAGGCGACCGGGGCCGGCATGCGGAAGCCCTTGAGGTGTTCGCGCCCCCAGCGCTCGGCCGACAGCGCCCCACCGTGGATGCCGCCCCAGAACAGGAACGTCCAGGAGGCGCCGTGCCAGAGCCCGCCGAGGAGCATCGTGAGCATCAGGTTGCGGTAGGTCTTGGCGCTCCCCTTGCGGTTGCCGCCCAGCGGGATATAGAGGTAGTCGCGCAGCCAGCGCGAGAGCGTCATGTGCCAGCGTCGCCAGAAGTCCTGAAGCGAGAGGGCCAGGTACGGGCGGTTGAAGTTCTGGGGCAGCTGGTAGCCGAGCAGGAGCGCGAGCCCGATCGCGATGTCGACGTAGCCCGAGAAGTCGCAGTAGATCTGCGCCGCGAACGCGTAGAACGCGAGCAGGATCTCGCCTCCGGAATGCGCGGCGGGATCGTTGTAGACCGGATCGACAACCCGCCGCGCGAGCTCGTCCGCCACGACGGTCTTCTTGACGAGACCGCCGGCGATCAGGAAGAGCGCGGGCCCGGCGAGCACCTCCCGCGGATCACGGGGAGTGCGCAGCTGCGGCAGCAGCTCGTTCGCGCGCACGATCGGCCCCGCGATGAGGTGCGGGAAGAACGCCTGCAGGATCGCCACGTCGCCGAGCGAGGCGGCGCGCGTCTCGCCGCGGTAGACGTCGACCACGTACGAGATCGCCTGGAAGGTGAAGAAGGAGATCCCGATCGGCAGGACGATCTGCACGATCGGCAGCGGCGAGCCGAGCCCGAAGGTGTCAAGAAAAGAGTTGAGTTCGTCGACGAAGAAGCCGAAGTACTTGAAGGTGCCCAGAAGTCCGAGGTCGAAAGCCACCGCAGCGATCAGCACGCGCTTGCGCGTGACCTTCGAAGGTGAACCGGCGATGACCCGGGCGGCGACGGTGTTGACGACGCTGGACGAGATCAGCAGCAGGACCCAGCGCCAGTCCACCCAGCCGTAGAAGACGTAGGAAGCCAGGAGGATGAACGGCCGCCATGCCCTCGGGTGAGGCATGAGCGCCCAGGAAACGATGAACACGACCACGAAGAAGGCCGCGAACTCGATCGTCGGGAAGCTCACCGCGCTGATTCTGGCTGGCGGGGCGGCCGACCCAACCGTCCGCAGGGTTCGTGGCGATTGCCGCGATGATCGGGCGGGTGCCGTCGCTACTCTCAGCCGCCGGCCGTGACGACTCGCAAGCTCCTCATCTCCCTGCTCCTCGTGCTGCCGCTTGTGGCGGGCGCCTACGCCGCGCCCGCCGAGGCGGTCAAGGTCGGCCTGGGTGACCACGGCTCGCACCATCTCGGCGAGGACCGCTACCGGGCGCTGGGGCTGAAGCGCCTGCGGCTCGTGGTTCCCTGGAACGTCGCGCTGCGTTCGTCCGACCGTCGTCTCCTCGACGACTGGCTCGCGGGCGCGAAGGCGTACGGGGTGGAGCCGTTCGTCTCGCTCGGCGCGGCCGGCAACTCGCGCTGTCCCAAGCGGCCGTGCGCGCTGCCGAGCGTGTCGAGCTTCGACAGAGCGTTCCGAGCGTTCCGCAAACGCTGGCCCTGGGTCAAGGTGATCGGCGTCTGGAACGAGGCCAACCACCGCTCACAGCCGACCTTCAAGCGCCCCGATCGCGCCGCGCAGTTCTTCAACGTCGTAAGGACGCGCTGCCGGGGCTGCACGGTCGTCGCCGCCGACGTGATCGACGACCGCAACATGGTGCGCTGGCTCGCCGACTTCAAGGAAGTGGCCCGCGGGCCGCGCATCTGGGGCCTCCACAACTACCGCGATGCGAATCCGCGCCGTGGTCAGCGCTACGGCGGCACCAAGGAGCTCCTCTCCGCCGTCCGCGGCAAGGTCTGGCTGACCGAGACCGGCGGCATCGTCAAGTTCGTGCTGCCGGACGGGCGCACGCTCTTCCCGCACAGCGAGAAGCGCGCGAACCTGGCGATCACGCGGGTGTTCAGGCTCGCCAAGCGCTACCGGTCCCGCATCGACCGGCTCTACATCTACCACTGGCGCCAGAGCGACTCGCGGAGCCGCTTCGACGCCGGTCTCGTGCGCGCGAGCGGGGAGCCGCGGGCCAGTTACCACACGCTGCGCCGCTGGCTTGCCACGCCTTGGTTCACGCCTTAGGGTCCGCGTCCATGACCCAGACGAGACGGACTCTCTCGGGGCTCGTGGTCATTGTGGCGTTTGCGCTGGCGCTCGCGCCCTCGGCCTCAGCCGCCGAGGCCAACTGCCCGGGCACGTTCGACGTGCTGCACAACGACCAGATCGGCAGCATGCAGCTGCCGGCCGGCCCGTACGTGATCACCGTCCTGGACACCCAGACGATGGGCTGCACAGAGGCGGCCCAGCTGCTCTCGCAATTCCTCGAGGACTGGGACGGAGAGCTGCCGCGGCCGTGGGTCGCGACCGCCTCGACGCGCACGTTCACCGCGGGCCGCGGGAGCACCGTCGGTTTCCGCCTCACCCCAGGCAGCCCGACGCCCCCGACACCCCCGCATCCCCCGTCGAGCCGCGTCTGCGCGGGCTACTTCACGGTGCTCCACAACGACCGCATCGGCAGCTTCACGATTCCCAAGGGTCGTTACCGGATCACCCTGCTCGGATATCGCGGGGTCACGTGCTCGCAGGCGTCCTCGCAGCTCGTGCAGTTCCTGCGGGACTTCGACGGCGTGCTGCCGGCGCCCTGGATCCTCGATCCCTCGACCGGCAGCTTCATGAAGGGCAGCCGCCACGTCGGGTTCCGCATGAAGCCCTACGTGCCTGACGGCGGCGGCTCGAGCGGGCGCCACCCGAGCGGCGGGGAGACCCGCTGCCCGACCTTCAGGGTCCAGCACAACGACACGGTCGGCCTGCTGGCGCTGCCCAGGGGGACCTACAACGTCTGGGTTCGCGGCGGCCTGAGCTGCGCGCGCTCCACCACGCTGTTCGCCGACTTCCTCCAGCTCCCGGCAGGGAACCTTCCGTCCCCTTGGCGGCTGAACGCGCAGACGGCGACCTTCACTCGCGGCAGCGGCGGCAACAAGCCCAGCTTCCGCGTCAAGCGAACCCGCTAGGGATCACGGCATCAAGGTGCGCAGGTGCTCGTCGAGCACCTCGCGCACCCAGCGCCGCTCATCCGGACTCGCCATCCGGTAGCGGCCGAGCAGCTCGCGCTGGTCGTCGAGCGGCAGCCCGCTGATCTCCCAGCGCACCGCCAGGCGCTCGAACAGGAACTCCGTGCGGCGCTGCCAGCGGTCCTCGGCGCTGGCGGCCGGCTTTGCGTCGAGCGCCTCGAGCTTCGCCCAAGTGCCGGCGCTCAGGTCGTCGCGCAGGCTGAGGACGTTGCCCTCGGCGTCCGAGTAGCCGGTGCTCGAGCGGGGAGCGGCCGGCCGCTCGCCCCCCTGCTTGGCCCGTCGCCGGCTGCGGCGCCCCATGTCAGCGGCTCCGCACAGCAGCGAGTAGGCGAAGGGGTCTCGGCTCAACGATGGCGCGAGTCTTGCAGCCGCACGATGTCGTCCTCGTCGTCATCCGGGCGGCCGAAGCGCGCGTTCACTGCGTAGATGAAGTCCTTGAACGGCGCGATCGTGGTCGGCACGTCCAGGCGCGAATCGGTGAGGACCCTGCGCACCTCGCCGCTGCGCTCATCGTCCTCGAGCTTGACCACCGCGATCTGGTTGTCCTGGTTCTGGACGACGTAGAGCGTGTCGTCCTGACGGAGGATGCCGTCGCCGTTCGTGACCGCCTTGTCGAGCTTGATCTCACGTGTGAACCCAGTGCGGCCGTTGACCCGGAAGAGCTGGCCGGTGTTGGTCTTGACGACGACGAGACGGTGACCGCCCTCCAGTGTGTCGATTCCGTTCACGTTGAAGCCATCCGTGAACTCGAGGTCGCCGGAGTAGTTGACCCGCTGCGGCTCGGTCAGCTTGCCGTTACCGCGGATCCCGACGCGGTAGAGCTGCTCAACGAGCGAGTCCGTGAAGTAAGCGGCGTTGCGGGTGAGGACGACGTCGTTGACGAAGCCGGCGTCCGGGAGCGTGAAGCTCGCGACGTCGTCGCCGGTCTTCGAGTCGTAGACGTAGATGGCCTTGGAGGCACCGCCCGCCACGAACAGGCGATCGAAGCGCGTGTCCACCTTCAGCCCGGTGTGGTTGCGCCCCGGGTGCGGGGGCACGAGCACGCTGCCCTCGCCCGTGCGGTAGGAGCCTCTGTAGACGGCCCCCATGGGGATCGAGCCGACGTAGAAGCTGTCTCCCTTGCCGCTCGCGATGCCCTCCGGACGGAACTCAACGGGAAGGGCGATCGAGCTCTGCGCGCCGGAGCCGGCGGGGGCGGCGGGCACGAGCAGGGCAAGCACCAGAATCGTGATGGGGAGCGCCTTGCGAAGCATGCCTCGGGCTTACCCCGCCCCGCTGCCGCCAGAACGCGCGCGGAACGTCTTGGCGTGTTCGCGTCACCCCTCGCTTGCGAGCTGGTGGCGCAGCCGCTCGCGCAGCTCCGCGAAGTGCGCGGTCTCGTAGGCGATCAGTGCCGCCAGGGCCGCGGTCACGATGGCGAGCGTCGCGAGCGCCGGCAGCTCCTTGGCGGCGGGGATGAGCGCCAGCATGGCCAGCGCACACAGCAACCGCGCGCCGTTGAAGCGATGGACGTTCCGCCAGCGGAAGGCCACGTGTGCGAGCAGGTAGAGCGCGGTGCCGCCGAGGGTCGCCACCGCCGGGACGAGCTTCAGCGGCTCCTCGACGTCGCCCAGCGTCTTCTTCAGTCCGAGCGCCACGAGCACGATCCCGGCGATCATCGGGAAGTGCAGGTACGAGAACGAGTCGCGCGCGATCTCGTTCTGCTCGCGTCCCCGCGCGGCGTGGGACAGGCGGCGCTCGGCCACCAGCGCGACGATGTCGAAATAGAGCCACCAAAGCGCCGCGGCCAGCGCCATCCCGAGCACGGCCGCGGCCACCACCCCGGCGTCCACACCGACCTCCGCCCCGGCGCCGATCGCAACGATCGACTCGCCCAGGGCGATGATCACGATCAGCCCGTGACGCTCCACGAAGTGCCTGGGCGCGAGCTTCCAGCCCTCGGAGCCGAAGACGAACAGTTCGCCCATGTCGAGCAGGAGCGCCAGCGCCCAGAGGGCGCCCTGCAGGGCACCGTCGGCGAATGACGCCGCGATCAAGAGGCTCACCCCAGTCGCCGTCCCGATCGCCAGCCCTACGACCGAGCGCCGCAGTTCGGGGTCGTCCCGGCTCGCGACGACGAACAGGATCAGCTGGCCCCCGCGCACGAGCGCGTACGCACCCGCGAACAGGAGGCCCAGGTCGCCGAACGCCTCGGGCACGCACAGGGCCACCACGAGCAGGGCGGCCATGGCGCCGAAGATCGCGAAGCGGACGATCCCCTCCTCGGGATCGACCACGCTCGTGAACCACGAATAGCCGACCCACGCCCACCACAGCACGCCCAGCACGAGCAGGCCCTGGGCGAGCCCCTCCCAGGTCGGGTGCGGCCAGTATGGCCCGCGACGGCCGTCAATAGCCTTGCCGGCCACGGTGGGCGATTTCGAGCGCGACACGGCGGTCAGGCCCCGCGGCGACGGCCATTTCGACTGCGAGATACGGCCCGACTGGTGGATCGCGGCGGGGCCCAACGGCGGCTACATCGGGGCGATCATGGTGCGCGCGCTGAGCTTCGATCCGGCGCTCGACACACGGCCGCTGAGGTCCGTGACGATCCACTACCTTGGCCGGCCGAAGGCGGGGGCGGCCGAGCTCCAGGTCGAGGCCGACCGCCACGGCCGCTCGGTCAGCTTCGTACGCGCCCGGCTCGGGCAGGAGGGACGCACGCTTGCCAGCGCGGCGGCCGTGTTCGCGAGCGACCGGCCGGGCGTCGAGCTCGACCGGGTCAGCCCACCAGAGGTGCCTTCGCCCGAGGAGATCGAGCCGCTCCCCGACGCCCCCGAGGGACCGCCCTTCGCCCGCGAGCTCGAGTACCGGTCCGCGCTCGGTGGTCGCCTCTTCAGTGGCGCCGACGAGGCGCTTACCGGCGGCTGGTTGCGGTTCCGCGACGAGCGCCCACTCGACGCCGCTGCGCTGGTCGCGCTCTGCGATGCGTGGTTTCCAGCGCTCTTCGCGGTGGTGTCGGAGCCGCTCCCTGTGCCGACGCTCGAGCTGACGGTGCATCTACGCAATCGCCTGCCTCGCCCGGCCGATTGGACGCTCGGCCGCTACCGCACCCGCCTCGCCCGCGACGGATTCCTCGAGGAGACCGCGGAACTCTTCTCGCGCGAAGGCGAACTGCTAGCCGAGTCGCGCCAGCTGGCGCTCGCCGGTTAGCCGAGCCCATTTGACGAGGCGGGCGGCCGGCCTAGAAATCGGCGCATCATGCCGGCTTGTTGTCGCCACACGACAGCAAGTCGGCACTCTGGGCGGCGACCGCACGGGCCAAACCTGACTGCGAGTAGGCGCGCCGATCAGGGGCCGCTGTCCTTGGTGACCTTGACGGCCGTCCCGTAGGCGCAGATCTCGGTCCAGGTGCTGCCGAGCTCGGAGGTGTCGAAGCGGAAGGCGATCACGGCGTTTCCGCCCTTTGCCTCGGCCTCCTCCACGAGCCGCTGAGTGGCGTGCTCGCGGCCCTCGGCGAGCATCTTGGTCATGCCCTTGAGCTCGCCGCCGACCAGCGACTTGAGCGAGGCGCCCACCTGCGAGCCGACGTTCCGGGAACGGACTGTCAGGCCGAACACCTCGCCGAACACCTCGTCGACGCTGTAGCCGGGCAGCTCGTTCATGGTGCTGATGATCACGTGGGCCCTCCGTTGGTGGTTGGACGGGATTATGTGGTAGCAACAGTCGCATGACGCGCCCGCAGGCCACCCCACGGGCGATCGCCGTCGCCCGCGGCGACGAGGCGGCCGACCTGCTGATCACGGGCGGGCGCGTCTTCAGCCCCGCGAGGCGCGAGTGGGTCGACACGGCGCTGGCGCTGGCAGACGGCGTCGTCGCCGGGTGGGGCAAGCGTGATGCGCTCGAGGAGGTCGACGTGGCGGGCGCCGCTCTCACGCCCGCGTTCGTGGACGCGCACATGCACCTCGAGTCGACCAAGCTCTGGATCGACGAGTTCGTGCGCGCGGTGCTCCCCCATGGCACGACCGCCGTGGCCGCGGACCCGCACGAGATCGCCAACGTCCTGGGTGTGCCGGGCATCGTGGCGCTCGTGCAGGCCGCAGCGCCGCTGCCGTTCACGTTCGGTGTCTATGCCTCCAGCTGCGTGCCGGCCTCTCAGTTCGAGAGCGCCGGCGCGGAACTCGATGCGGGCGACGTGCGGGAGCTCATCGAGCGCCACGGCGCGCGCGGCGTCGCCGAGGTCATGAACTTCCCGGGCGTGATCGCCGGCGACCCGGAGATGTTGGCCCGCATCGCCGCGGCCGACGGGCGGCGCGTCGACGGTCACAGTCCGGGCGTGCTCGGCCGGGCGCTCGACGCGTACCTGGCCGCGGGGGTCGAGTCCGACCACGAGTCGACCACCCTCGAGGAGGTGGTCGAGCGCCGGCGCAAGGGCATGTGGGTGTTCATCCGCCAGGGCTCCGCGAGCCAGAACCTCGAGGCGCTCATTCGCGATGTCATCGAGCACGGGACCGACCTGGCGGCGTTCTGCACCGACGACCGGGAACCGGACACCCTCCTGCGGCTCGGTCACATCAACGACTGCGCCCGGCTGGCGGTGGCCGCGGGGGTGGCCGAGGTCGATGCCCTCCTCTTGGCGAGCACCAACCCGGCCCGCTATCACGGCTTCCACCACCTCGGTGACCTGGGGCCGGGAAAGCAGGCCGACGTGCTCTGCTTCGACGAGCTCGGCTCCTGGCGGCCGGCGCGCGTCTGGCAGGCGGGCCGGCTGGTGGTCGAGGGCGGCGAGCTGGTTGCCGGTGCCGTGCCCTCGGCGCCCGTTCCCGAGCAGATGCTCGGCACAGTCAGGGTCGGCGACCTGCCGGCGCCCGAGCGGCTCGTCCTCTCTCACCCGGACGGGGCGCACGTGCGCGCCGTCGGCGTCGAGAGCCGCAGCATCACGACCCGCGACCGCCGGCTGACGCTCGGTGACCCCGGCGCCGACCTTGCGCACGCCGCCGTGGTCGAGCGCCACCGTGCGAGCGGCCGTGTGGGCCTCGGCTATGCCACGGGCTTCGGGATCAAGCAGGGCGCGATGGCGTCGACGGTCGCCCACGATGCCCACAACTGCGTGACGGTCGGCGCGCTCGGCCCCGGCGGGGCGGCGGACATGGCCGCCGCCGTCGCGCGCCTCGCGGAGATCGGCGGCGGCCAGGTCGCTGTGCTCGAGGGGCGCGTGGTGGGCGAGGTGCCGCTACCCCTGGCCGGACTGATGAGCGAGCGCCCCGCGGCCGAGGTGGCGGAGCAGATCCGAGCCCTCAACGAGGCGGCCGCGACGGTGCTCGGCACGACGGTCGAGGAGCCGTTCATGCAGCTCTCCTTCCTCGCACTGTCGGTGATCCCCGAGCTCCGGCTGACGGACGGCGGCCTCGTGGACGTGGGCGCGTTCGCGTACGTCCCGGTCCGGGATTGAGTGGAGTCCAATGCGGCTGCTACCAGCGCCGCTCGTAACCGGTAACGAGCTGGTCGGTCGGGCGTCGCCACTCGGGCTCCACCTCGTACCGGGTCCGCATGTTGCGGTCGCGGAAGTACCTGATCGCCGGTCCGTAGGTGAAGCGCGAGGCCCGTGCGGACATCTTCCCGAGCCGGTCCGCCTCCAGGAATGGCATGAACTTGTCGGGGAACCCCGGGCTCGTGCAGGCCATGCAGATGCCGCCCACGTTCGGGCAGCCGCCGAGCCCGTTGACCCATCCGCGCACCGGGACGTTGCACTTGACGACCGGCCCGCGGCAGCCGATCTTGACAAGGCAGCCCTGACTCTCACCGGGCCGCTCGGCGAACTCCCCCTGCTCCGCGAGCCCGGCGCGATCGCAGCCCTCGTGGACCGTCCGCTCGAACAGCCAGCGCGGACGACCCTGGTCGTCCAGATCGATCTCCGGCGTCATGCCGGCCAGCTGGAGCACCAGGTACATCAGGGTCTCGGTGATGTTGTCCGGCTGAACCGGACAGCCCGGGAGGTTGACGATCGGGAAACCGAGGCGCGAGACGAAATCGTGACCGAGGTAGTCGCGCAGTCCCATCGCGCCCGTCGGGTTGTTCTTCATCGCCGGGATTCCCCCGTAGGCCGCACAGGTTCCGACGGCCATCACGACCGCCGCGCGCGGCGCAAGCCGGTCGATCCACGAGCAGGTGGTGATCGGCTGCCCGCTCTCAGGATCGACGCCGAAGCCCGCCCAGTGCCCATCGCCGTTGATCTCCTCGTTCGGAACAGAGCCTTCCAGCACGAGCAGGAACGGGTCGAGCTTGCCGGCCTCGGCGTCATACCAGCTCTGGACGAAGTCCGCGCCCGTCTCGTAGGCGAGCAGCGGGTTGTAGAGGACCAGCGGGGGCATGCCCGGCATGGCCCCTCTCAACAGCTCCTCGAGTCGCGGGCTGGTCGCGGAGGTCAGGGCCACCGAGTCGCCGTCGCAGCCGAGCCCGCTCGTCATCCACACGACGTGCACGGGCGTTCGCTCGGTCTGGGTCTGCCGCGGGCTGAACTCGGCCTGGACCCTCATGCGCGCGAGCGCAGCCCATCCCGCTGCAGGTGGTGGTCTACGAGCCATTCGAAGTTCTCCTGCCCGGTGCCGTGGAGGTGCCAGTCGGCGCCTCCGCCGGTCACGAGACCGCCGTCGACGAGACGCGCGAGCGCGTGGCTCACAGACGGCCGCTCCGCGCCCACGAGCTGGCCGAGGAGCCGGTGTGTCAGCGGCAGCTTCAGGTGGATCCCGCCGGGCTCCACTCTTCCCCAGCGCGTCGCCAGGTGCCAGAGCAGCAGCGCCAGGCGCACCTCGAGTCGCGGATGTGACGTGATCGCCCGCTGCACGCCGAGGTCGCGTGCCCGCCTGGCGCTACGGCGCAGCAGCGCGTAGGTCAGCTGCGGCCAGGGCCGGACGCGCTCGGCGAAGGGAGCGTCGAGCAGGGCGAGCCGGGCCGGTACCAAGATGTGCCAGGAGGATTCACGCGGGATGAGGTCGTCCTCGCTGTCTCCCCACGGCTGCAGCAGGTCGCCGGCGCCCACGAGCTCGGTCGCCGTGCGATCCCCGACGTGCACGTCGACCGCGATCACGCCGTCGAGCAGGAGCAAGCCAAGGCCGGAGTCCACGTTGCCGAATCGGGCCCAGAGCCGGCATTCGCCGACCGGCGCATCGACGACCGGCACGGTCGCGATCTGGCGAACGACCATGCGCATCCGCGGGTCGAACTCCTCGGCGAGATCGGTGTCCACGTCCAGCAGGTAGCAGAACGAGGCCGGTGGCCGGGGATCGCGCGGATGACCGTCGGTCGGCGCGGGCCAGACCGAGGCACGCTGCGTGGCCGGCTCTCGCTCGTGCGGACGCATACGGTCGCGCTCGCACCATAACGCCACCGGACCATCGCGTTTTGGCGTAATCGCGGTTACCGGATCACCGGGTAACCCGGATTACGTGCCCGCTGATCGCGCCTCAGAGCGGTGTTAGAACCAGGGCCGGCCGCTACCGCAGAGGAGGCGACGACGCATGTGCCTGGCGATCCCCGGGCGGGTGATCGAGTTGGTCGATGAGGAGCAGCGGCTCGCGAAGGTCGACATCGCCGGGGTCCGCCGTAGCGTCAACGTGGGTCTGCTCGACGGGGAGGACGGTGGCGCCCACCCCGGCGACTGGGTGCTCATCCACGTCGGATTCGCGCTCTCGAAGGTCGACGAGGAGGAGGCGCAGGCGACGCTGCGGCTGCTGCGGGGGATGGGCGCCGACTTCGACGCGGCACTGGAGGAGCTGAAAGGGAGCGTGACCGGGTGAGCGCGCACCACGAGCACTGCGAGTCCGGGCACGGCTGCATCACCTGCGGCGATCAGGCTTTCGAGCTGCAGGTGGTGGCGGTCGACAGCGCGCGTGGGCTCGCGGTATGCGTCGACGACGACGGCCACGCCACCGAGATCGACACCCTGCTCGTGGAACCGGCGCTGCCGGGTGAGCGGCTGTTGGTGCACGCCGGGGTGGCCATTGCGCGTGTCGACGCCGAGGAGGCTGCGTGAGGTTCGTCGACGAGTTCCGCGACGCCGAGATCGCGGGCGCGCTGTCGCGCGAGATCCTGTCGGTGGTCGAGCCGGGCCGCCATTACAAGGTGATGGAGGTCTGCGGCGGGCATACCCACTCGATCTACAAGTACGGCGTCGACGACCTGCTGCCCTCGAACGTCGAGCTCGTGCACGGCCCCGGCTGCCCCGTCTGCGTGATCCCGATGGGGCGCGTCGACGACGGCATCGCCCTCGCGCACCAGGACGGCGTGATCTTCACCTGCTTCGGCGACATGATGCGGATCCCCGGCTCGCACGGCAGCCTGATGGACGCGAAGGCCGAGGGTGCGGACGTGCGCATGGTCTACTCGCCGCTCGACGCGCTCCGGATCGCCCAGCAGAACCCCGAGCGCGACGTGATCTTCTTCGCGATCGGCTTCGAGACGACGGCGCCCTCGACGGCACTGACCCTGAAGCGAGCCAAGGCGGAGGGGATCGAGAACTTCTTCTGCATGTGCAACCACGTGACGATCGTGCCGCCTCTGCGCGCGCTGCTCGACTCGCCCGACCTGCGCCTCGACGGCTTCGTCGGCCCCGGTCACGTCTCGACGGTGGTCGGCGCGCGGCCGTTCGAGTTCATCCCCGCGGACTACGGCAAGCCGATCGTGGTGGCCGGCTTCGAGCCGCTCGACATCCTGCAGGCGATCCAGATGATCCTGCGCCAGCTCGCCGACGGGCGCTGCGAGGTGGAGAACCAGTACAAGCGGGTCGTCCCCTACGAGGGCAACCGGCGCGCGCTCGAGGTGATGGCCGAGGTGTTCGAGTTGCGGCCGCACTTCGAGTGGCGCGGCCTCGGCTTCATCTCGCAGTCGGCGCTGAAGCTCAGCGACGCATACGCGGAGCTCGACGCCGAGCGGCGCTGGGAGGTACCGGGCGTGCGCGTCGCGGATCCCAAGGCCTGCCAGTGCGGCGAGGTCCTCAAGGGCGTGATCAAGCCCTGGGAGTGCAAGGTATTCGGAACCGCCTGCACGCCCGAGCGCCCGATCGGGACCTGCATGGTCTCCCCGGAGGGAGCGTGCGCCGCCTACTACAACTTCGGCCGCTTCGCGCGCGAGCGGGAGGTGGTGTGATGGAGGCGCCACCGGCCTCCCGCGAGGAGCGAATCCTCGGCATCATCGAGACCGCTCGCGCCAAGCGGCCGAAGTTCCGCGACGAGCGGATCACGATGTCCCACGGCGCCGGCGGCAAGGCCACCCAGAGCCTGATCGAGGGCGTGTTCGCGCCTGCGTTCGACGTGGGCGACCTGGCGGACGCGGCCACAGTCGCGCTCGGCGGCGCGGAGGTGGCGCTCACCACCGACAGCTTCGTGGTCAGTCCGCTGCGCTTCCCGGGAGGCTCGATCGGGGAGCTCGCGGTGAACGGGACCGTGAACGACCTGGCCGTGTCCGGCGCGCGGCCGGTCGCGCTCAGCCTCTCGCTGATCCTCGAGGAGGGGCTCGACGTCCGACGTGCTCCGGGGCGAGGTCGAGGCGATCGCGAACGCCGCCGCGGAAGCCGGCGTCGCGGTGGTCACGGGCGACACCAAGGTCGTCGAGCGCGGGCACGGCGACGGCATGTACATCTGCACGACGGGCGTCGGGCTCCGCGACGAACGGGCGAAGCTCTCGCCCACCGCTCTGCAACCCGGCGACCGGATGCTCGTCTCGGGGCCGATCGGGCAGCACGGCACGGCGATCATGCTGTCCCGCGACGACTTCGACCTCGAAGCCGAGATCGAGTCGGACACCTGCTCGCTCTGGCCGGCGGTGGACGCGCTGCTCGAGGCGGCCGGCCCGTCGTTGCGCTGCATGCGCGACGCCACGCGCGGGGGCGTGGCCTCGGTGCTCAACGAGCTGGCGCGCGCGTCACAGGTGGCGATGATCGTGCGCGAGGGGGAGATACCGGTGGACCCGGCGGTGGCAGGCGCGGCCGAGCTGCTGGGAATCGACCCGATGTACGTGGCGAACGAGGGCAGGCTGGTCGCCTTCGTCGCGCCCGAGACGGCGGAGGCTGCGCTGGCCGCGCTGCGCTCCGTCCCGGACTGCGAGCGGGCCGCGGAGATAGGCGAGGTCAGGACCGAGCCGCCGGCGATGGTCCTGGTGGAGACGGCGTTCGGTGGCAGGCGCGTGATGGATCAGCTGGTAGGCGATCCGCTGCCGCGGATCTGTTGAGGAGGAGTGTCGATGGCGACTGAGGTCGAGTTCGTACCGAACCAACACCAGACAGAGGCGGTAACGGCGCACGTCATATGGATGACAACCGGGCTCGGGTGCGACGGCGACTCCGTCGCGATGACGGCGGCGACCAACCCCAGCCTCGAGGACATCATCCAGGGCGTGATCCCGGGGATGCCGCGCGTGGTCGTGCACAACCCCGTGCTCGCCTACGAGAACGGCGCGGAGTTCATGGAAGCCTGGTGGCAGGCCGAGCGCGGAGAGCTCGACCCGTTCGTATTGGTGGTGGAGGGCTCGATCCCCAACGAGCGGATCAACGGTGACGGCCACTGGGCCGCCATGGGAGTCGATCCGGAGACGGGCCAGCCGATCACGACGAACGAGTGGGTGGACCGTCTGGCGCCGAAGGCGGCAGCCGTGGTCGCCCTGGGCACCTGCGCGACCTACGGCGGAATCCCGGCGATGAAGAACAACCCAACCGGCGCCATGGGCCTGCCCGACTACCTGGGCTGGAAGTGGAAGTCCAAAGCCGGGCTGCCGGTGGTGTGCATCCCCGGCTGCCCGACGCAGCCGGACAATACGACCGAGACGCTGCTCTACCTGGTCCTCCACCTCGGCGGACTCGCGCCCGCACCCGAGCTCGACGACGCGCTGCGCCCCACCTGGCTGTTCGGACGGAGCGTGCGGGAGAGCTGCAACCGAGCGGGCTACACGGAGCAGGGCCAGTTCGCCACCGAGTACGGCGACGACCCGCGCTGCCTCGTCAAGCTCGGGTGCAAGGGCCCGGTGGCCAGGTGCAACGTGCCGGTTCGCGGCTGGGTCAACGGCATCGGCGGCTGCCCCAACGTCGGCGGGATCTGCATGGCGTGCACGATGCCGGGATTCCCGGACAAGTACATGCCGTTCATGGACGAGGACGAGTGGGGCAAGGTGGCGGCCAACGTCACGCGCTTCACGTACGGCCCGGTGCTCAGGTACTTCCGTAACCGGCACATCAAGACGAGGTACGACGTCGAGCCCGAGTGGCGAAAGCCGGGGCCCCGGATCACAACGGGCTACCAGCCTCGCTGGTAGGCGGAGCGGCTAGCGAGGAGGCGAGAGAGAGCCATGTCGACAGTTGAGACCCCCCAGGAGCGCCAGGTCCTCGTCAAGGAGATGTCGTGGGACCCGATCACCCGCATCGTCGGGTCGCTCGGCATCCACACGGAGATCGACTTCACGAACCAGCAGGTCCTCAAGTGCTACAGCACATCGATGATCTTCCGCGGCTTCGACATCTTCATGAAGGGGATCGACCCGCGTGATGCGCACTTCATCACGAGCCGCATCTGCGGCATCTGCGGCGACAACCACTGCACCTGCAGCTGCCTGAACCAGAACATGGCGTACGGCGTCAAGCCGCCGAAGCTCGGCGACTACGCCTACAACATCGCCGAGTCCGCGGACTTCATGTTCGACCACGCGATCTTCAACGACTGCATGGCGAACGTCGACTTCTGCGAGCAGATGGTGAAGGACACGAACCCGTCGCTGCTGAAGACCGCCGAGGACACATCGGCGCCGCACTCCGACATTCACGGCTACCGGACGATCGCCGACATCATGCGGTCGCTCAACCCGTTCACCGGCGAGTTCTATCTCGAGACCCTGAACGTGGCGCGCTACACGCGTGAGATGTACTGCCTCTTCGGCGGCAGGCACACGCACCCGTCGACGATCATGCCGGGCGGGGTCAGCGCTCACATCACGCATCAGACCTGCACGGACTACTACGTGCGCCTGATGCGCTACATCGACTACACGAAGCGCAGCGTGCATATGCACGACGACCTGTACGACTTCTTCCTCGAGCAGCTGCCGGGGTACGACATGGTCGGCTACAGGGACACGAACCTGGTCTGCTGGGGCTGCTTCGACGATCCCGACTACGTCGACTACGACTACCGGAACATGACGGAGTGGGGCCGCCGGCGCATGGTCACGCCGGGCATCGCCATCAACGGCGAGCTCGTGACGACCGACCTGGTCGAGATCAACCTGATGATCCGGATCCTGCTCGGCTCGTCGTACTTCGACGGCTGGGAGAACGAGCGCACGTATGTGACTCGGGACCCACTCGGGAACGAGGTGTCAAAGGACCACCCCTGGAACAAGACCACGCTTCCGAAGCCGCAGCCGCGCGACTACACCGACAAGTACAGCTGGGTCGTCTCGCCGCGCATCTACGACAAGCGCACTGAGACGCACGTGTGCTGCGACACGGGCGGCGGACCCTTCGCCCGCCAATGGGTCACCGCCAAGGCGGGGCTGGTGCAGCTCGGCGACTACCTCAAGGCCACAGGCAACTCGATCCAGATGGTGCTGCCGAAGACGGCCAACATGCCTGAGATGGAGCTCGAGTGGCACGTGCCCGAGAAGTCCAACGCGATCGAGCGCGATCGCGCCCGGACCTATCACCAGGCCTACTCGGCGCTGATCGGTCTCCACTGCCTCGAGAAGGCGATGGGCGAGCTGCGTGCGGGCCGAACGAAGTCGTGGAGCGACTTCACGGTGCCCGAGTCCGCGGTCAGCTGCGGCTTCCACGAGGCGGCGCGCGGCGTGCTCTCGCACCACATGGTGATCGAGGAGGGCAAGATCGCGAACTACCAGCCCTACCCGCCGACGCCCTGGAACGCCAGCTCGCGCGACAAGTTCGGCACCCCGGGGCCCTACGAGGACGCGGTGCAGAACACCCCGATCTTCGAGGAGAACGGGCCGGACAAATTCAAGGGCGTGGACATCATGCGGGCGGTGCGCAGCTTCGACCCGTGCCTGCCGTGCGGCGTGCATATGTACACCGGCAACGGCAAGGTCAGGAAGGTGATGCACACGCCCACCGCCATGAGCTAGGCGGGCGCCCAGATGGCAATCGCTCCGGGAGACGGGAAGCGGGTAACGGTGCTCGACCTCATGGCCGACGCGAGCGCGAGTGTTCCGGATTCCGGCGCGGCAGCGCGGCAACCCGCCGGACACGCACGTCCCGACGCCGAGGGCTCCGATGACCTGCTCGCCCGGATCGAGGCACTTTCGGAGGAGCTCGAGACCGTGCAGGACCCCCGGGCGCGCGCCGTCGCGGGCGAGCTCATGTCCGCCACTCTCGAGCTTCATGGGCGCGCGCTCGAGCGCGTGATGGAGCTGGTGGAGGAGGCGGGACCGTCCGCCGCCGGGTTTCGCGACGCGCTTGTCGGCGACGGCATCGTGGCCAGCCTGCTGCTGGTCCACGGTCTGTACCCGGTTGACCTGGAGACGCGCGTGCGCGAGGCGCTCGACGAGGTCCGGCCGTACATGGAGTCGCACGGCGGTGACGTGGAGCTGCTCGCCCTCGAGGACGGCGTGGCGCGACTGCGATTGCGGGGCAGCTGCGAGGGCTGCCCAGCGTCGTCCGCCACGCTCGAGCTTGCGATCAAGAAGGCCTTGATGGAGGCCGCTCCGGACCTTGACGGGCTGGAGGTCGAGGGCGCCGAGCCCGAGGAGGAGCCCGAGCTCGGAGGCGTGCCGCTGCCGCTCGCTCCGGCCTCCGGCGGGCCGGGCGTGCCCGGCCTCTCGGAGTGGCGCGAGCTCGACGGCGCCGCTGACCTCGAGCCTGGATCGCTCGCCTTGCTGGACGGCCTGGCCGTGGCGAACGTGGCCGGCACGCTGCTCGCCTACCGCAACGCGTGCGCGGCCTGCGGTGGCTCGCTCGACGGCGGCCGGCTTGACGGCGGGGTGCTGTCCTGCCCGGGGTGCGGCCGCGGGTTCGACCTGCCGCGCGCCGGCCGTCCCGTCGAGCCCGGCGTACCGCAGCTCGGCCCGATCCCGCTGTTGCGGGAGCCGGACGGCAGGGTGAGGGTGGCGCTGCCGGCGTGAGCTCGGCTCGCGGCGCAGTTGCGGGCCTCCGGCGCTTTCGCCAGGCGTCCGCGGGCCCCTCCCGGCCCGGGGGCCTGGCTCGGACGGGCGAGCGCTGCGACCTCTGCGGCACCGACCTTCCCGAGGACCACCGTCACCTGCTCCAACTGGAGGAACGCCGCATCGACTGCGCCTGCGAGGCTTGCTTCGCGCTGCGCTCCGGTGATCCCGAGTACCGGCCCACGGGCACGCGCGTCGTATGGCTCGACGGCCTCGAGCTGAGCGACGAGCTCTGGGCGAGCTTCCAGATACCGATCGGCCTGGCGTTCATCATGCGCAGCAGTGGGGTCGAGCGGGTGGCTGCGCTCTACCCGAGCCCCGCAGGAGCGACGGAGTGCGAGCTCTACCTCGAGTCCTGGAACGAGCTCTGCGCCGCCAACCCCGTGTTGGAGGACCTCGAGACCGACGGCGAGGCGCTGATCGTCAACCGGCTGGCGGAGCCGCCCCAGTATGCGATCGCCCCGATCGACGACTGCTACCGGCTCGTCGGGCTCGTCAAGACCCGCTGGGAGGGGATCTCGGGTGGCGCGGGGCTGGAACGCGCGATAGCCGGTTTCTTCGACGACCTGCGCGCTCGGGCGGACGCGGCATGAACGAGCGGGTGGCCATGGACGACGCGGGGCCCCTCGCCGCCGGCTCCGGCCCCGCGCCCGAGTTCGCGATCCTCGGTGTAGAGGCGGTGCGCCACGCCGCGGCTCCGACGCTCGCATTCGTTGCGCACGTGACGGAGGGGACCGGGCGCGATGTCTACACGATCGCCCTCACCGCGCAGATCATGATCGCGCCGGCGCGGCGCTCCTACGACGACGAGACACGCGAGCAGCTCGTGGAGCTGTTCGGCCCGCCGGAGCGCTGGGCGGCCACCACGACGAACTTCATCTGGCTCGAGACCGATCTGCTGGTGCCGGCCTTCACCGGCGCGACCTCATTCCGCGTGCCGATCGCGTGCACCTACGACCTCGAGCTCGCTGCCGTCAAGTACTTCTACTCGGTGCCTGACGGCGAGGTGCCTCTGCAGTTCAACTTCACCGGCACGATTTTCTACCGCGGCCCCGGCGGGGCGATGCAGATCGCGAAGATCCCCTGGGACCGCGCGGCCGAGTTCCGCATGCCGGTCGAGGTGTGGAAGGAGATGGTGGCCCACTATTACCCGCACAGCGGCTGGGCGCGGCTGCACGCGGACACGCTCGCCGCGCTCACGCGGCGCAGGGCGGAGCGCGGGCTGCCCTCACTCGACGCAACGGTGGCCGCGCTGCTCGAGGAGACACGGTGAGCCGCCGGCTCGAGGAGCTCCTCGACTCGCTGCTCTACGAGGGCTACGCGCTCTATCCCTACACGCCCGGAGCGGTAAAGAACGCGATGCCCACGCCGTTCGGGATCGTCTATCCGCCCGCCTACGCCGGCGCGAGCGCGGCGACGCACGACCACCTGCGGCTGGAGTGCACATTGGAGGCTCCCGACGGAGGCCGAAGCTGCACGCCGAGATCCGCTTTCTCCAGTCGAGCGGGGCGGGCCACGCGGCTGTCGAGCGCCGGGTTGAGCTGCCGCCCACGCCGCTGGCCACGCTCGCCGGCGACGGGGTCGGGACGGAGTTCGAGTTCGAGGGCGAGGTGCGGCTGAGCGGCCGGGCGCGCATGCGTGCGGACGAGCTCGGGGACGGGCGGACGAGGATTCGCGTCTGCATCCACAACAGCACGCCATCAGAGCCGGACTGGGACCGCCGCCACGGCGCTCAGCGCGAGCCTCGCTGTCCACACATCCCGTTGTCATCACCGACAGCGGGCGTTTCCTCTCCGGGCAGCTCGAGAGCGTGAACACCTGGCCGGTGCTGGCGACGGACGACGACCGCACGATGCTCGGGGCGGCGATCGTGCTGCCCGATCACCCGCAGCTTGCCCCAGAGAGCCGCGGCAGCCTCTTCGACGGCACCGAGATCGAGGAGGCGCTGCTGCTCCACGTCCAGGCACTGAGCGAGCGACGAGCGCGCCGCGATCGAGGAGGGCGACCCGGCGGTGCGGGCGATGGTGGAGCGCGCGGCCGCCGCGACGCCCGAGGACATGGTACGGCTCCATGGCCGCGTGACGTTGAGCGATCTGAGCCCTCCGGACGGGCTCCCCGACCTCCGCGGAGAGCCCGAGGCAACGGTCGAGGGGGTGACCTTCCACCGCGGCGACAAGGTGCGGTTGCGCCCCGGCGCCGACGGCGACCCCTTCGACCGCATGCTCGACGGCCGCGTGGCCACGATCGAGCGCATCATGTGGGACGTCGACGACCGGCTCCACCTCGGCGTGACCGTCGACGACGACCCCGGTCAGGACCTGCTGCGCGAGACCGGCCGCTTCCTGTACTTCTTTCCGAACGAGGTGGAGGTCGGACCTATGAGCGTCCTGATCGCGGGCATCGGCAACGCCTGGCTGAAGGACGACGGCTTCGGCGGCGAGGTCATCAAGAGCCTCACCGAACGGGAACTGCCCGACGACGTCGTCGTGCTCGACTTCGGCACCGGCGGGCTCGACCTCGCCTACGAGGTGATGCGCGGCTACGACGCGCTCATCCTCGTCGACGTCAGCCGCCAGGGCGGCGAGCCCGGGAACGCTCTACCTGATGGAGCCCGACCGGGACGAGATCGCGGCCGGGATCGAGGACGGCGAGATCATCGACCCGCACTCCATGGACCCACAGACCGTGCTGCGGTTCGTGAAGACCGTGGGCGGGTGGCCCGGCAAGGTCGTGGTCATCGCCTGCGAGCCCATGACGGTCGAGGAGATGGGCCTCGGGTTGTCCGACTCGGTGCGGGCGTCAGTCGATCGGGCGGCCGAACCTTGCGCTGAAGACGGTGGCGGATCTTCGCGTCGAGGCGGGCTGAGCGTGCACGAGCTCTCGATCAGCAGCGCGATCGTCGACACGGCGGTGAAGCACGCCGGCGGCCGGCAGATCGCGCTCGTGAGCCTGACGGTGGGGGCGTTGCGCCAGGTTGTGCCGGAATCGCTCGACTTCTACTTCGAGATCGTGGCGCGCGGAACGCTCTGCGAGGGGGCGCGCCTCGAGCAGACGCTGGTGCCTGCGCGGGCGCGCTGTCCGGGCTGCGGCCATGAATGGGAGCTCGATGGGCTCCCGCAGTTCCGCTGCCCGGGCTGTGCCGCTGCTCCGGCCGAGATCGTGAGCGGGGACGAGCTGGAGGTCGAGTCGATCGAACTCGAGGAGGAAGCGGCATGCATCGCACCAAGGTGAAGATCGCGAAGGACGCCCTCGACGCCAACTCGACGATCGCCGCGGCCAACCGCGCCGACTTCGACCGCGAGGGCGTCCGCGTGGTGAACCTGATGAGCGCTCCAGGCGCCGGGAAGACGAGCCTGCTCGAGGCCGTCCTGTCGAGCGGCCTCGACGGCGTTCGCGCCGGTGTGCTCGAGGGCGACGTGCAGGGATCGATCGACGCGGATCGCCTCTCCGCGCTGCACGTCCCTGTGACCCAGCTCAACACGGATCCCGGCTTCGGCGGCGAGTGCCACCTGGACGCGAACATGGTCCGCTCGGCGATGCCTGAGCTCGCGCTCGAGGACATCGACCTGCTCGTGATCGAGAACGTCGGCAACCTCGTCTGCCCGGCGGAGTTCACCGTGGGCGAAGACGCCCGGGCGATGGTCGCCTCGGTCGCGGAGGGGGAGGACAAGCCGCTCAAGTACCCGCTCATGTTCCGCACCTGCGAGCTCGTAATCGTCAACAAGATCGATCTGCTGCCCCACCTCGACTTCGACCTCGACCTCTTCCTGCACAACCTCGACTCGGTGCATCCCGGTGTCCGGCACGCGCTCGTCAGCGCCCGCACGGGTGAGGGGGTAGAGCGGTTCCGGGACTGGCTTCTGGGGATCGCCGACCGCGAGGTGGCCCCGGCGTGAGCACAGCGCTCGCCTCGGCGACGCGCGTCGACGAGCTGCTGGGTCGGCGGACCGAGGCCAACGAGCGCTTCTTCACGGCCGAGGCAGAACGGCTGGCGCGGCTCTGCCATCGGATGGCCGAGCGCTTCGCACGCGGCGGCCGCCTGGTGGCGCTGGGAGAGACGCCGCAGGCACGCTCGGACGTGCGCCATGTGGCGGTGGAGTTCGTCCACCCAGTGATCGTGGGCAAGCGCGCGCTGCCCGCGATCGGCCTGTCGCGCGAGGGGGGCGGGCTCGCGGAACAGGTGCGGCTGGTGGCCGAGCCGGACGACATCGCGATCGCCTTCGGCCCGGGCACTGCAGAGGCACTGGCGGTGGCCGCCGGGCGCGGTTGCCTCACCGTGGCTTTCGAACCGGCGGGCGCCGAATGGGAGCTCGTCCCGCAGGCGGACGACCCCTTCGTTGCCCAGGAGGTCGCCGAGACCGCCTACCACCTGCTCTGGGAGCTGGTTCACGTCTTCTTCGAGCACCGTGGCCTGCTCGAGGGCCGTGAGGCGCGCGCGGTGCATGACACCGGCGCGTCGAGCTTCCTCTATCCGTTCCTCGCCGAGGGGGAGACGGACCTGGAGGCGGTCGTCGAGGATGTGCGTCGCTCCGTGCTGATGAAGGCGGAGGACGTGGGCGCACTGCGCGAGCAGACGCTCGGCGAGGGGCGCGCGCCTCTCGTCGCCGCCGCCGCGGGGCTCCGGAGCGCGTTCGAGGCCGGAGGGAGGCTGCTTGCGCTCGGCAACGGTGGCTCAGCCACCGACGCGATGGATGCCGTGGCCGATTTCCGCCACCCGCCGGCCGGGTGGCCCTCACGGCCGGCCCTCGATCTCACCGAGGACACGGCGATACTGACCGCGATCGCCAACGACGTGGGCGTCGAGGCGATCTTCGCCCGCCAGGTGATCGCCCACGGCCGCCCCGAGGACCTCCTCCTCGTCCTCTCGACGAGCGGAAACTCGGCGAACGTGATCGAGGCTCTGGCCGAGGCGCGCCGGCGGGAGATGGGCACGATCGCGATGGTCGGCTACGACGGCGGGCGGGTTGCGGCCGAGGGGCTCGCCGACCACGTCGTGGTAACGCGCTCGGAGCACATCCCGCGGATCCAGGAGGCCCAGGCGAGCGCTTACCACGTGCTACGCGAGCTGGTGGAGGTGGCGGGGTGAGCGCGCTCGGCCACGGGAGTAGCCGTGGCGCGCACCGTTGAAGCGGCCGCGATCCAGCGCATCCGTGCGCGCGTGGAGGGCACGGTTCAGGGCGTCGGCTTCCGGCCGTTCGTCTATCGCCTCGCCCGGGAGGAGGACCTGGCCGGCCACGTCTTGAACGACGAACGCGGAGTGCTGCTCGAGGTCGAGGGCCGCCCGCCGGCGGTCGCGCGCCTCCTGGCGAGGCTGCGCTCGGAGGCGCCGCCGCTGGCGGCGATCGAGCGGGTGCTCTGCGATCCACTCGAGCCGAGCGGCGAGCGCGAGTTCCGGATCGTCGCCAGTACCGGCGGAGGCGATCCCGATGCGCTTGTCGCTCCGGACACCGCGACCTGTCCTGACTGTCTCGCTGAGCTCCGCGATCCGGGCGATCGTCGCTACCGCTACCCGTTCATCAACTGCACCAACTGCGGGCCGCGCTTCACGATCGTGCGGGGGGTCCCCTACGACCGGCCGCTGACGACGATGGCCGGCTTCCGCATGTGCGCGGATTGCATGCGCGAGTACGACGACCCGACCGATCGCCGCTTCCACGCCCAGCCGAACGCGTGCCCGCGCTGTGGTCCTCGTCTGCGGCTCGTCGACTCCGGAGGGCGCGCGTTGGCGGTGCCCGGGACGCGCGACGCGATCGAGGGTGCGGCGAGGCGCCTCGCGGACGGCGTGATCGTGGCGCTCAAGGGCCTCGGTGGATTCCACCTCGCCTGCAACGCGGCCGACGAGGAGGCGGTGGCAGCGCTCAGGGCCCGCAAGCATCGTGAGGACAAGCCGTTCGCGCTGATGGTCTCCGACACAGCCGCGGCGGCTCGCCTCGTCGAGCTTGGCGACGACGAGAACCGCCTCCTCGGCTCGATCGAGCGGCCGATAGTGCTGGCCCCACGACGCAGCGGTACCCGGGTGGCCCGCGGGGTCGCGCCGGTGGCCCCGGAGCTCGGCGTGATGTTGCCCTACACGCCGCTCCACGACCTCCTGTTGACCGACTTCCGCAGCGCCGCGGGCGAGGACGCGGCACTTGTGATGACGAGCGGCAACGTGTCGGATGAGCCGATCGCGTACGCGGACGACGATGCGCTCGAGCGGCTCGCGCCGATCGCCGACCTGTTCCTGGTCCACGACCGCCCGATCTACTCGCGCACCGACGACTCGGTCGTGCGCGTGGTGCGTGTCGGCCATGGCCGGCGGCCGTTGCCTATCCGCCGGTCGCGAGGCTATGTACCCGGGCATCTCGAGCTGCCGGTAGCGGCGGGGCGGCCGCTGCTCGCCTGTGGGGCCGACCTGAAGAACACCTTCTGCCTAGCCAGGGGATCACGCGCATGGGTCGGACACCACATCGGCGACCTGGAGCACTACCCCACGCACCGTGCGTTCCGCGAGGGCATAGCCCACTTCGAGCGCCTGTTCGCCGTCCGGCCGCGGGTGGTCGCCCATGACCTGCACCCCGGCTACTTCTCGACCGCCTACGCGCTCGAGCGCGATGACGTCGAGCTCGTGGGGGTGCAGCACCACCACGCCCATCTCGCGGCCTGTCTCGCCGAGCACGGACTCGAGGGCCCCGCCGTCGGGGCGATCTACGACGGCACGGGCTACGGCACCGACGGCACGGTGTGGGGCGGCGAGCTGCTGGTGGGTGGCCTCACCGGGTTCGAGCGGGCCGGCTCGCTGCGGCCGGTGCGCATGCCCGGCGGGGCCGCGGCGATCCGCGAGCCCTGGCGCATGGCATGTGCCTGGCTCACCGCGGCCTTCGGCGAACCGCAGCCGCTGCCGCCGCGGCTCGCCGGCGTCGTGGACGAGCGGCGCTGGCGGGCCATGGCGCAGGTCGGTGCGAGCGAAGTGGTCTCCCCGGTCACGACGAGCATGGGCAGGTTGTTCGACGCGGCGGCGGCGCTTTGCGGCGTGGGCCTCGGCGTGAACTACGAGGGCCAGGCAGCCATCGAGCTCGAGGCGGCGGCGGCAGGCTCCGAGGCGGGCGCCTACGAGCTGCCGATCGAGGCCGGCGAGAACGGCCTGGCGCTCGATCCGGGCGAGACGCTGCGAGCGATGACCGCCGACCTCGCGTCCGGCACGTCTGTCGGGGCGGTATCGGCACGCTTCCACGGCGCTGTGGCCAACTCCACGGTTCGGGCGTGTGGGGCGGTAGCCGCCCGGCGCGGGCTCGACACGGTTGTCCTCAGCGGTGGCGTGTTCCAGAACCGCCTGCTGCTTGAGAGGGCCGCGGCGGCTCTCGACGACGCCGGCCTGCGGGTGCTCACCCCCGAGCGGCTGCCGGCCGGGGACGGCGGGATCTCCTTCGGTCAGGCGGCGGTGGCGGCGGCGCGATGAGCTTCGACCTCCTGTTCAAGCCGGTCGAGGAGCTGGACGCCTGGTTGACGGGGATGCTCGAGGGCGCGCCGCTGGTGGTGTCACTCGCGATCGCGTTCGTGTTGGGTCTCCGCCATGCTTCGGATCCCGACCATCTCGTGGCCACCACCTCACTCGTCGCGGCCGACGGCGGAGACACGCGCAGGGCGGTGCGCCTCGGCGTGTGGTGGGGGCTCGGCCACGCGGCCGCGCTGCTGGCGATCGGCCTGCCGCTGATCGCCTTCAAGTCGCATCTCCCGGCGTGGCTCGAGTCCGGCGCCGAGAAGGCGATCGGCGTGGTGATCCTGCTGCTGGCAGCTCGCGTAATCGTGAAATGGGTCCGTGGGGACTTCCGCACGGGCCCGCACACGCATGCAGAGGAGCGGCATCGCCACTTGCGGCGTGGTGCCGGCGACCACCGCCACCGCCACGTGCGCAGCCCCGAGCAGGCCCTCATGATCGGGGCGCTGCACGGGCTGGCGGGCACCGGCGCGGTCGTGCTCCTGCTGATAGCGGCCCTACCCGGCACGCTCGAGGCGGCCGCCGCGCTGGCTGTGTTCGCGCCGATGTCGATCGCGTCGATGGCGCTGCTGACGGGGGCCTTCGCGTGGGTGCTGACCAGGCCGGTCATCGAGCCGATCTATCGCGCGGTGCTGATCCCGGCCCTCGGCATGTTCGGCGTGATGTTCGGGCTCTGGTACGTGGGCCTCGTCTAGATAAGGCCCCGCTCTCGCTTCCCGTTGGGCTCTTGCACGGGGTTGGTCTCCGCCCGCCGGGTCAGGGCTGGAGAAGGGGGTCATGGACAACGGCCGCTTCGATCTTCGCCGGCGAACAATCTTCGGGCGATGCCTACCCTGCTTCGCAGCGACCGACGAGCACACCCCCTCCCCAGCCCATACGCGAGACCGACCCGGCACCACCACCCAACGGAAAGCGAGGGGGGGGTAAGGCTAGGCCGGTGCTCTGCGCGCCCGCGCCGCCTTTTGGCGCCCGACCGCATCGAGCACCAGTTTGCGCAGCCGCACGCCGGCGGGCGTGACCTCGACGCACTCGTCCTCGCGGATGAACTCGAGTGCCTGGTCGAGGGAGAGCCGGTGGTGGGGGACGAGCTTGACCATGTCGTCCGACCCTGCGGCGCGCACGTTGGTGAGCTTCTTCTCGCGCACCGCGTTCACGTCGAGATCGTCCGCGCGCGCGTTCTCGCCCACGACCATCCCCTCGTAGACCTCCTCGCCCGGGCCCACGAAGAGCTGGCCACGCTCCTGCAGCTTGAACAGCGCGAACGCCGCCGTGGGCCCGCGCCGGTCCGCCACCAGCGAGCCCGTGGGCCGGGTGCGGATCTCGCCCTGCCAGGGCTCATAGCCCTCGAAGACCGAATGCAGGATGCCCGAGCCGCGGGTCTCGGTGAGGAACTCGGTGCGGAAGCCGATCAGCCCGCGCGTCGGCACAAGGAAGTCGAGCCGCACCCAGCCGGTGCCGTGGTTGACCATGTTCTCCATGCGCCCCTTTCGCAGGGCGAGCAGCTGTGTGACGACGCCGAGGAAGTCCTCCGGCACGTCGATCGACAGGCGCTCGATCGGCTCGTGCAGCCCGCCGTCGACCTCGCGTGTCACCACCTGCGGCTTGCCCACGGTGAGCTCGAAGCCCTCGCGCCGCATTGCTTCCACCAGTACCGCCAGCTGTAGCTCCCCGCGGCCCTGCACCTCCCAGGTGTCAGGACGCTCGGTGTCGAGCACGCGGATTGCCACGTTGCCCACGAGCTCCTGCTCGAGCCGGTCGCGCACCTGGCGCGCGGTCAGCCGCGTGCCGGACTGCCCGGCCAGCGGTGAGCTGTTGATCCCGATCGTCACACCCAGCGCCGGCTCCTCGACGGCGATCACCGGCAGCGGGCGTGGGTCGGCCGCGTCCGCGATCGTCTCGCCGATGGTGATCCCGGGAATGCCCGCGAGCCCGATGATCTCGCCGGCAGCCGCCTCCTCCGCCGCGACCCTGCGCAGCCCCTCGGTCACGTAGAGCTCCGCGACCCTGACGGTCTCGACGGTGCCGTCGCGGCGGCACCACGCCACCGTCTCGCCCTTGGCGATCCTTCCCTGATGCACCCGGCAGAGCGCCAGCCGGCCGACGTACGGGTCGGCGTCGAGGTTCGTGACGCGCGCCTGGAGCGGATGCGAATCGTCGTACGTGGGCGCCGGGATGCGCTCGATCAAGAGGTCGAGCAGCGGCCGCAGGTCGGAGCCCTCGACGCCCTGCTCGAGCGCTGCCCAGCCCGCCTTCGCGTTCGTGTACACGATCGGGAACTCGATCTGCTCCTCGTTCGCGTCGAGATCGATGAACAGCTCGTAGACCTCGTCCACGACCTCGGAGATGCGCGCGTCGGGGCGATCGACCTTGTTCACGCACAGGATCACCGGCAGTCCGCCCTCGAGCGCCTTGCGCAGCACGAAGCGCGTCTGCGGGAGCGGCCCCTCGGAGGCGTCCACGAGCAGCATCACGCCGTCGACCATGGTGAGCCCGCGCTCGACCTCGCCGCCAAAGTCGGCGTGTCCCGGCGTGTCGACGAGGTTCAGCTTCACGCCGGCGTGACGCACCGCCGCGTTCTTGGCGAGGATCGTGATGCCGCGCTCGCGCTCCTGGTCCATCGAGTCGAGCACGCGGTCGGCCACCTCCTCGTGCGCGGCGAACACGCCGGACTGGCGCAGCATGGCGTCGACGAGCGTGGTCTTGCCGTGGTCGACGTGCGCGATGATCGCGACGTTGCGGATGTCCTCGCGCAGGGCCATGGGCGGCTGCCAAGGGTGACAGGCCGGAGGCGACCGCCGATACGCTCGCTTGTATGTCCACGGCGCCCGACCCCCTGACGCTCCACCCCGTGCCCGGCCACAAGCGGGTGGTCTTCCTCAAGCGCGTGGTCAAGGACCCGCGAATCGAGGTCGGCGACTACTCCTACTACGACGACCCGGATGACCCGCTGGGCTTCGAGCGCAGCGCGTTCCTCTATGCCCACGGCCCGGAGCGACTGACCATCGGCCGTTATTGCGCGATCGCCTCAGGGGTTCGCTTTCTGATGTCGGGCGGCAACCACGCCGACATCGGTCCGTCGACGTTCCCCTTCGGCATCTTCGGCGATCCGTGGGCCGAGCGCACGATGGACCTCGTGATGAGCGCGCCCAGCCGTGGCGACACCGTCGTGGGCAATGACGTCTGGCTCGGATACCAGGCACTCGTGATGCCCGGTGTGACGATCGGCCACGGAGCCGTCGTCGCTGCCGGCAGCGTGGTCAGCGCGGACGTTCCGCCGTACGCGATCGTGGCCGGCAACCCGGCCCGGGTCGTGCGCGAGCGCTTCGACGCCGAGGCCGTGGGCCGTCTCCTGCGGTCCGCTTGGTGGGACTGGCCGGTCGAGCTTGTGACCGAGTACGCGCGCGTGATCATGGCCGGAGAGCCCGCGGAGCTCGAGCGGATCGCCGCCGAGAACGGTTTTCTGAAGCCTGCCCCGGCGGGGCAGGCGCCCTAGGATCAACAGATGACCCCGCGCTGGGCCACGTTCGACTGCTACGGCACGCTGGTGGACTGGAACGCCGGCATCCGCGCGGAGCTCGGACGCCTGTTGGGCGACGAGGACGCCGGGCGCCTCCTCGAGCGCTATCACGAGATCGAGCCTCGGATCCAGAGCGAGCGGCCGGAGGCGCGCTACCGCGAGGTGATGGAGCTGGTGCTTTCCGAGCTGGCTTCGGAGGCGGGTGCCCAGCTGCCCTCAGACGAGCGCGGCGCCCTCGGACGGTCGCTGCCCGGCTGGCCGGTCTTCCCGGAGGTGCCAGACGCGCTCGCGGAGGCCCGCGAGCGCGGCTGGAAGCTCGTGGCGCTCTCGAACAGCGACCGGGACCTCATCGAGGCGTCGCTGGACGCGATCGGCGTGCCCTTCGACGGAGCGGTCGTGGCGTCGGAGGTCGGTTCCTACAAGCCGGCGCACGGCCATTGGCGTGCCTTCTACGAGTCCACCGGCGCCGAGCGCGACCGCCACGTCCACGTCGCCCAGAGCCACTTCCACGACATCGCACCGGCAAACGAGCTCGGCATTCCGTCGATATGGATCAACCGGCTCGGCGAGCGGCACGAGCCGGCGCCGAACCGGGAGCTTCCGGACCTCCACGGCCTCGCGGATGCCCTCGACGAACTCGTGCCGCCACGCCCGGCATAGGCTCAGGGCCCAAGCCGGAACGGCGGATACTCGTCGGTCACGAGCACGAGCGCGTAGCCGACGACGCGGTTGTGCCAGCGGATCACTCCCTCGACGTAGTCGAACAGCCCGCGCGGGTAGCGGCCCGTGAACAGGATCGCGAACCAGGCCACGATCACGACGATTAGGACGCCAAGGTAGAGGAACGCCAGCACGATCACGTGCGGGATCGCAAGGAACCACTTCACCAGCGGGAGCCAGCGATTGAGTCCCTCGCGCGCGTCGGGGTAGGGCATCTCGAGTGACACGTACTGGTGCTCGTCCGTGGACGGGTAGCGGTCTTCCATGAGCGCCATGTATACGCCGACGCGGTTCGTGAACCGGAGCAGCTCGAGGTTCCAGTCGAACCACCAGCGCGGGTACTTCTGCCGGAAGAGGATCATCAGGAGCGGTGGCACGAACAACAGCCCGGTGCCGCCGATCACGACGGTCGCGCTCTCACCGCTCGCCTCGTACTGGTTCGAATAGCCCGCGATCGAGCCGAGCACGATCGCGATCGGGATGACCGTGAACACGCGTAAAGCGGTCGTGAGGCGGTTGAGCGGGCGGTCGGGGTAGGCGGCTGAGAATGAGACGGGGTATGGGCTCATGGCCCGGGACCATATGCCTCATCGTCGACCGCGCCCCCGCCCGGAGCCGCCGTCACCTCTGGAGGTCGTACTACTCAACGTTGCCGACTTTGTGTCGTGTGGCGACACGAAGTCGGGTTTGTTGGTTAGAACCAGAACCGATGACTTCTGTGACAAGGCAGCGTTCTTCCATGGAGCGGTGATCACGACCAGAGGAGGCTCCGATGAGCAAGGTGGTTTTCGACATCAGCATGTCGCTGGATGGGTTCATGACCGCATCCGGCATCCGGCCGGACGAGCCGATGGGCGAAGGCGGCCAGCGGCTCGTCGAATGGGCGTTTGGGGAGGACGATCGCGGCGGCGAGCTCCTCTCCCGCTGGGTGGGCTCCGCCGGCGCGGTCATCGCCGGCCGGCGCACGTATGACAGCTCGCTGCCGTGGTGGGGAGCGGATGGCCCGACAGGCCCTGCCCGGCTGCCCGTGTTCGTGGTCACCCACGCCGAGCCGGAGGAGACACCGGAAGACGGCGTGTACGTCTTCGTGACCGCCGGGATCGAGCGCGCGCTGGAAGAGGCCAAGGCGGCCGCCGGCGGCAAGACCGTGACCGTGATGGGTGGCGCGGACGTCGGGCGCCAATTCGTCGAGGCGGGGCTCGTCGACGAGATCTCGATCCATCTCGTCCCCGTGCTCTTCGGCAGCGGCACGAGAATGTTCGAGCAGCTGAGCCGCGATCACATCCAGCTCGAGCCCGCCGACGTGATCGACACACCCGCTGCGACCCATCTGCGCTATCGCGTGCTCGACCGGCGGTCCTGAGTCGCTTGTCAAAGCCGCGGACCGGCGAGCAGCCCGGCCGCGAGCTCCTGCTCTGACTCCGCAACGGGACGCGCACGGACGGACACCACGCTCCATCCGGCATCGTCGCGCAGCGCGCGCTCGATGCGGGTCCGCACGGACACCTCCTCGTTCTCGTCCGCAACGAACAGCGTCCGGAACCGGGCCGGGGTGCGGTCCGCCTCGATGGCGCTGTTGTGCGGCCAGCGGCAGGGTCCCTCGTGCTCCCAGTGCCCGCAGAGCTCGACCGTCACCGCGGCGCCGACGGCCGCCGGCTCGGCCTCTTCGGGCAAGGCGATCTCCGCCTCGACCACAAACGCTCGGATGTCCGGTTCGGGCATGTGGCCTGGGATCATCGCGGAGATGTCAGAAGAGTCCGCGGACGAGCTGCTGCGCAAGGGGCGCGAGGCGCTCACGGCGGGTGACTGGGAACGGGCCCAGTCGAGCTTCGAGCAGGCCGCTGAGCTCGGCGAGAGTGCCGAGGTCCTCGACGGCCTGAGCCAGGCCGTCCAGTTTCAGGGCGACCACCTCCGCGCCATCGAGTTGAAGGAGCGCGCCTTCGCGGCATACAGGCGCCGCGACAGGGCGGTCGAGGCAGCGGAGCTGGCGCGCTGGCTCGCCTTCCTGCACGGCGCGGTTCACGGCAACCTCGCCGCCGCGGGCGGCTGGATGTCACGGGCGGAGAGGCTGCTCGAGGGGGTGGAGCCGTGCGCGGCGCACGGGTGGCTGACTCTCGACCGGGCGCCGTTCGTCGACGACCCCTCGGAGCGTGAGCGGCTCGCCACGGCCGCGCTATCGATCGCCAGGCGGTTCGGGGACCGGGACCTCGAGTTCAGTGCGATGGCACTGCTGGGCGATGCCTACGTGGGCACGGGCCGTGTCGCCGAGGGGATGACGCTGCTCGACGAGACGATGGCCGCCGTCTCGGGCGGCGAGGTGAAAGGCGTCGGCGCGATCGGCGAGATCTTCTGCCGGTTGCTCCGTGCCTGCGAGCGCGCGGCCGACGTGCCGCGCGCGGAGCAGTGGCTCGCGCTGGCCAGACGCTCCGTGGTCTGGACCGACTTCGTCCCGCCGACGTGCCGGCAGCACTACGGCGGGATCCTGATCGCGACGGGCCACTGGGCCGAGGCGGAGGACGAACTGCGTGCTGCGATCCGGGCCTTCGAGGGCGGCTACCGCGCGGAGCGCGTCTCGCCGCTGGTACGGCTGGCGGACCTGCGCGCGCGACAGGGACGGTTCGAGGAGGCCGAGCGTCTCCTCGAGGGTTGTGAATGGCACCCCGCCGCAAGACGGGTGTCGGCGGTCATCGCGCTGGGGCGGCACCAACTCGAGCTGGCCGAGGAGCAGGCGCGGCTCTGCCTCGAGGGCGAGAGTCCGGCCGACCCCGCGTGTGCGCCACTGCTCGCGCTGCTCGTGGACATCCAGCTCGCGCGCGGCGAGCCCGAAGCGGCCGCTGAGACGAACGACAGGCTGGCCGGTCTCGCCGCGAGCCGTCAAGACGAACGCGCGGGTGCGTGGGCCGAGCTCGCCGCCGGCCGCGTGCTCGCACACGCGAGAGACGGGCGAGCACCCTCCCACCTGCAGCGCGCGATCGAGAGGTTCTCGGCCCTCGGTCTCCCACTGGAGGCGGCCCGTGCGAGGCTCGAGCTGGCAGTCGCGCTCGCACCGAACGCCGAGGCGGTCGCGCTCGCTGAGGCGCGGCTCGCGCTACGGACGTTCGAGCGCCTGGGTGCGGCACACGACGCCGACCGGGCGGCGCACGTGCTCCGAGGTCTCGGCGCCCCAGGGCGTGCGGCGCCCAAGCACTACGGAGAGCTGACCAAGCGGGAGACGGAGGTGCTGTCGCTTCTCGCGGCGGGGTGCTCCAACGCGGAGATCGGCGAGCGCCTGTACATCAGCCGGCGGACCGCCGAGCACCACGTGGCGAGCATCCTGTCCAAGCTGGGCCTGCGAAGCCGTACCGAGGCGGCCGCCTACGCGCTACGCGAGCCCGAAAGACACGTACACGGCTCGCGGCAGGCACGACACTGAGTTCATGGGCATCCCGCCGGCGGGGCGCGAAGGGACGGCCACCGGCATCTGCATCAGCCGCTGCCGCGACGGCAGGATCGTCGGGGAGTGGGAGGTGTGGGACACCCTCGGCCTCCTGCAGCAGATCGGAGCGGTTCCGGAGCCGGCCGCGAGCTGACGGGACTCGACGGGCTCATCCGCCGATGCTCTCCGCAAGCCGCTCCGCGATCGCGATAGTGGCGAGGTTGGTGTTGACCCGTGGGATCGTCGGCATGATCGACGCATCGGCCACGTAGAGGGCATCGAGTCCGTGGACGCGGCCGCCGCCGTCGACGACCCGACCGATTGCGCATGTGCCGACGGGATGGAAGAAGCCCCGCACCGACTCGCGCACGTGCGTCCGCGCATCGACCTCCGGTCCGGGGCGCGTCTCGCGGCCGCCGTAGCTGCGGATGGGCTTGCTTCCCGTGAGCTCTCGCAGTGCCTCTACACCCTCGGCGAGCACGTCCGCGTCGCGGGCGTCTGACAGCAGGCCATGATCGATCGCGAGCGGCTCGCTGGGGTCGCTCGAGATCAGACGGACCGAGCCGCGGGACCTCGGCTTCATCGCGAAGACGGCCACGCTTGCCTCGTAGCCGTGGCCGGCGGGCGGATCCACCCCAGGAAAGAAGAAGATGTCGCGGAGGCCTTCCTCGCAGACGCTGCTTGCCATGGCGACCGTCACCTGAGCCATGAACAGGGGGTTGGAGCGCTCGAAGTCCGCGGTCTCGCGTTGCAGCTGCTCGGTCCCCTCGAAACCGAAGCCTACGCCCGCGTGGTCGCACAGCCCTTCGCCGACGGGCAGCTCGCGCTCCGGGCCGACGCCGCTGCGAAGCAGAACCCCCGGTGAGCCATAGGCACCCGCCGCCAGGACCACGGCCTCCGCCCGCAGCTCGCCGGCGGACGTTGCGACCCCGACCGCGCGATCTCCCGCCAGCAGGACGCGGTCGACAAGCGTGTCGGCGAGGATGGTCAGGTTCTCGCGCGCTCGAGCGGGATCGAGGTAGGCAAAGGCCGAGTTCCAGCGGACCGTTCCGACCGCGTTGACCGGGTGCAGGATGGCGTCGTCGCCACCCGCCGCGGCGAAGGCCTGGTGCCACGGCGAGAGCTCCTCCTGTGTGAACTCGCGCACCCGCAGCTCCCGCTTCGCCCGCTGCAGGTACGGCTCGATCACCTCGTAGCTCCAGCCGTGCCCCCACTCGTCGTAGTCCGCCGGCGCGCCCTCGAGCACGACGCATGCGTTGTGCGAAGAGCAACCGCCGAGAATTCGCGCGCGCAGCTGGGAGCGATCTACGCGTTCCCTCTCCCAGGCATGGGAGAAGCAGATCTGGCGTGCATCGAGCATGTCCTCCGGCCAGCGCCCCTCGCTGTAGGGCCCGTAGTCGGGCCCTGCCTCGACCAGGCAGACGCTCCGGCCGTTCTCGCTCAGCCGCGCGGCCAGAACGCACCCCGCAGAGCCGCCACCGACGACGAGGACATCGAACCCGGTGCCTCGGGCCGGAGCCATCAGCCCGCAGGCCCCGTCGCGTGTCCGCCGAGTCCGACGTGATCGGCGACGCGGGCGACCGCCTGCTCGGCCGGGTCTGGATGAGCGCGCGAGATGGCGTCATCGAGCAGCGCGAGCTGCTCGCGAACCGCAGCGTGGCGCACGCTCGGGGTGTCCTCGATCAGTCCGTCCAGGAGTGCGCGCAGCCGGCGGGTCACCTGGTGTGCACCCGCGCCGTAATAGCGAATCTCAGTGCACGCGAGGCCGAGCAGGTCGTCCCAGTCGGCCGCCGGGTACACCACGCGCAAACGGCCGGCAGCGTCATGAAGATGGCCTCCGCCGAGGTCACGTCCGGCGAGGCGCAGCAACAGCAGCTCGAGCGCATCGAGCGCCTGGACGGCGGTCGTCGGATCATTGACCGCCGGCGACAGGGCGCGCAACGCGATGTCGACGATCGTGCGCATCGCGAAGGCTGGATCCTGCGTGAGCGTGCGCTCCTCGGCGATGATCGCGGCGGACGCGAGCCACTTGCTGGAAACGGGTGAGCTGGCCCCGCGCATCGAGAAGAGCGGCCCGTCGTGGCGCACGAACGCCCCGACGCCCCAAGCCACCTCGATCATCCCGCCCGCCGCGCTCGCAGCCTCCACCAGGCGATCGTGGTCGAGGGCTGAGAGGACGCCGCTCGACCCCCGATGGGGGATCACCTCGGTTACCGGAGGAAGCTCGGCGGGCACCTGAAGATCGGCGCCGTATGGATGCGGGTAGACATCGTCGATTGCCCGCTCGCCGGCGGCCGCTAGCTGTGCAAACAGGCGGCGGGGCCGCAGCAGGTCGAGTAGCCGCGCCACCAGGTGGAAGAAGGCGACGACGGCTGCCACGAGCAGCACGACCGCGACCATAGTGGTGAGGTTGGGGGCGGTGGGGTCGGCCTGGCCGCCGACGTCGGACAGCGAGACGAGCGCGTAGAGCGCCGGAGCGATGAAGATCCCGAGCGCGTGCTTGACGACCGGGTCGCGGCGGAAGCGCAGCACGAGCCGGGGCGTGTACTGGCCGGCGCCGAACTGAACCACCACGACCGCGACCGAGACGACGAGCCCGGTGAAGGCGATCATGCCGCTCGCCACCGCCGCGAGCATCTGCCGAGCGCTCTCCGTGTCAATGTCGAGGCCGAGCGGGTCGACGTCTCCGCGCTCGAGCTCCGGGATGATCTTGCCGAGCGCGAGCGCGGCGATCACGTAGAGCGACGGGATCACGAGCCAGCTCCGCGCAAGCCACTCGCGAGCACGGAACCTGGCCCCCCACCCCAGCCGGCGAAAGCGAGGCGGGCGAGCGTGGCGTCGCGAATCGGCCCGCGGCGAGCTCATCCAGCCGCGGACGCTATCGAGCGCATCGGCATGAACGCCGGTCCGCCTCGCCCTTGACACCGGGCCTTCGCGGCGCGAAGTTCAGCGCAGCCGTGCTCGATCTCGCGGACATCGAGCCGTATTTGAGCGAGCGAGGGCTGCTCAGCGCGAGGGCCGTTGTGGACGGAGGCCTTCGAGTGGCGGACGTATCGCGGCTGAACCGGGTCTTCCTCGTGACGGCGGAGGGCGAGCGCTGCCTTGTCGTGAAGCTCGCGGACGAGCCGGGCAGCGCGGGCGTGGCCCGCGAGGCGGCCGTGCTGGAGCGTCTGTGGTCGTCTGGCACGGCGGACGGCGACTGGCGCGGTTCCTTCCGCCGGTCGTCGCCTATGACAAAGCGGAGCGCGTCCTCATACTCGAGACGGCATCGGGCACGCGCGACCTGACCCATCACCACGCCCGCGGGCGGTTCTCTCGTGCCCTGGCGGGTCAGGTGGGCCGCGCCCTCGCCTGCCTCCACGAGATCTGCCCCGAGGTGCGCTCGGAGGGCTTCCCGGTCGGGTCGACCCGACCGCGAGCCTACGCGTCCATCAGCCGGACCTGGAGTCGCTCCACGACATGAGCGCGGCGGCCGTCAACTTCACGGAGGTCCTCCAGAGCTCCGACGAGATCTGCGCCGCGCTCGACGCAGCTGCTTGCGTCCTGGAGTCCGGGGTCGACGATCCACGGCGACGTGCGGTGGGACAACTGCCTCGCCTTTCGCGAGGCAGACTCAGACCGCTGGACGGGGCTACAGCTGATCGACTGGGAGCTGGCGGCCGCGGGCGATCCCGCCCTCGACATCGGAGCGTTCTTTGGCGAGTACCTGCGCGCATGGCTTCAGTCCATTCCGATCGTGGACGCTGGCGAACCGGGACGCCTGCTCGCGCACGCTGGCTATGCCCTTGCGCCGGATGCGACCGGCGCTGAGGGTCTTTTGGGATACATACGCCCGCCATCGGCGCTGCAGTGCCGCAGAGTTGAGCTACACGCTGCGCCGCGCCACCCGTTTCGCAGCGGCGCGGCTCCTTACGCGCCGCGTTGGAGGAGGCGCAGACGCTCGTGGAGCTGCGCGCAAGCGTGCTCCACCTGGTGCCGCTTAGCCGGAACATCCTCGTGCGCCCGGATGAGGCCTCCGCTCAGTTGCTCGGGCTCGGCGCTGTCCCGGGAGGCAGCATGACCGGCTACCGCGATCAGCTGGCGCAGGCTCTGCGCGCCGTGGCGGTGACATCGGCGACGTCGTACTCCTGGTTCGGCCGCCGGTCGCGCCCTCTGCCGGAGGCGGTGAGCGCCGCCCTGAGTGCAGACACGGCCCGCGAATACCTGATCGGCCTCCTCGAACACGAGCTGTATCGCTCCTTCTACACCCAAGGGCGTCCCGTTCCGGCGGAGCATGACCGGCATCGACGCGAGGCGTGCGAACCGGGAATTCGTGGACGCCCTCTCGCGAGCGAACACCGGAGTCGGAGGGTGGGAGCCCGGCTGGCGAGCTAGAGGCCTCGGAGCACCCGTTCCTAGTGGTGACGAGGAATGGCTTGCGCGTCCGTGTCGAAGCCGCGGATTGCGGACCGCCGGGCGCCGGACACGCACCGGGCGCGGCTGTCACGGTACGACGGCCGAAGGAGCTTCGGGCCGCGTCGCCGGGCTTCTACACCGCGCTGGGCGACACGGAGATTGCAGCCGGACCGGAGGACTCGGAGGTACGCGTCTATTTCAACGTGGCCTCGAAAGGAGCTGCGCCGCTGGTTGCCGTCTGCACCCGCCTGCTGAACGAAGCGAAGGTTCCCTTCGATCTCAAGGTGGTCGATCGTCCGACCGGCTTCGTGCGCTGCGACCCGGCCGTGCTGTACCTGACCGACGACGGCTACGAGCACGTGCGTGCGTCGTTGGACACCATCACGTCGGCGTGCAGCTACCACCTGCGCGCGGATCCGCCGGCCTTCACGAAGCCGCTCGTCCGCGGAGTGGCGGTCGGCGAGCATCGCCCTTACCTCGGCAGCAGCTTCGGAGGGAGTCGCTGCCGGCTTGTGGCCGAGGGCATCATTGCCGCCCACGAATCCGGCGCGTGCATGCTGTTAGACAGGGTCGATGCCGTCGCTCGCTGTTTCGCGGACAACGGGCTCGACATCGAGGCTCCCGTATCTCGCGCCGGGATCCGTCGACCGCTATGAGATCTGACGGACGTCCGTTCGTCGAAGTCGTCGCGGCACTCGGACACAGGATCGCGGACTCGGCGATCTGGTTGGACGGGCGCTGCAATTGGATGGGCGCGTCGCTTCCTCGCGGAGAGCTCCGGCCCCGGCGCTCTCCCGAGATGGAGGCGCTCGGTCCGGACCTGTACGGCGGGACGAGCGGTGTGGCGCTGTTCCTCGCCGAAGCCGCCGCCAAGCTCGATGACCAGCGGCTGTCCACAACCGCACTCGGCGCGATTCGTCACGCACTCGACCATGCCGACGACATCGGACCGGGATTGCGGGACGGCTTGTACGCCGGCCAGGTCGGGATCGTCTACTCAGCTGCGCGAGTCGGTCAGGTGCTGGGTGCGGAGGAGGTAGTCGGGCGCGCACGCAGCCTCCTGAGGACATGGCGGCGGGATCCGACGCGGGCGACGGCGTCGGACGTAATGAACGGCTGCTCGGGCGCGGTCGTCGGCCTCGTGGCTCTCTGCGAACTGATCGACGAGCCGTGGCTGGTGGACAGCGTCGCTGAACTCGGAGAGGAGCTCGCAGCGAGGGCGGAAGTCACACGTGACGGGTGGTCGTGGCCGGCGCCCGCCGCGAGCGCCATGCACAACCTCTGCGGCTACGCGCACGGTGCCGCCGGAATCGGACACGCCTTCATCGAGCTCTTCGACCTGATGGGAGACGACCGTTTCAGAGAGGCCGGAGAGCGCGCATTCGACTACGAGCGCTCATGGATCGACGGCCGGAGCGGAACCTGGCCGGACCTCAGAGGCGTCGCGCGCCGCACCGGCCGAGACGCTCCGCTGCTCAGCGCAAACTCCTGGTGCAACGGCGCCGCAGGCATCGCAGTTTCGCGATTGCGCGCGGCAGAGGTGGTCGGATCGGCAGCCCTCACGCGCGATGCAGATCTCGGGCTCGAGAGCTGCAAGCGCCACGCGTGGGAGCTGCTTGAGCGGGAACCGGACGACTTCTCGTTGTGTCATGGCGCCGCGGGCACCGGTGACGTGCTCCTCGTGGCCGCGAATAGCCCGGACGACCCACGCGCGGTCCTCGCAGCCGAGGTCGGCCGCTGGGGTCTTGCGTGCGGGCTGCCAGAGGGCGAGATGCCGGGCGAGACGCCGGGCCTGCTGCTCGGGCTCGCGGGGATCGGCATGTTCTATCTCCGGTTGTCCGACCCTAGGGTAAGCAGCCCCCTGTTGGTCCATCGTGAGCACCTTGACACTGCGGTGGGCGACTCCTTACAGTCGCAAGCACCCGAGGAAGGAGAAAGCCGTGGCCGGCTCTGTCCCTGACCCTTCCCCCATCGTCCAGTCGCTGCTAAAGGACGGATCGCCTGACGAGACGAACGACGTGATGGCCTTACTCGGATTCGTCGGTCCAGGGAGGAACGGCGACGTTCGTCTCTACCCGGATGTCGATTTTCAGAGGTGGATGGACGTTCCGCCCGACGCCATCGCCGGCCATCATGAACTCGACTCCGATGACATCAGGCTTACGGGCCGTACCGTGGTCTGGGTCCAGCATGACTGGATTTTCGAGCCCGTCTTCAAGGAAGACTCGCTCATCGATTTCCAGAACGATTTCACGGGTAGTTGGATGAGTACCTGGCCCTTCATCCCTAAGACGCGCTATGTAGCCGCGCAGGTTCTGGGGTTGGTGCCTCGGCTACCCGAGTCGCCTGAGCAGTAAGGAGGCACAGGTGTATAGCGAGACGATGCCTAGCCCGGTCGCAGACGGAGAGGCCCTGCGGGAAGTTGAGGCGGCGTTCTTGCGCGACGAACTGAGCCTGATCGGTTGTCGCCCGGAGCATCTCCTGCTCTCCGTCCCGAAAAATCGGCCGTTCGCCGCGGACCAGCTAGCTGGCGATGACGATCAACTGATGCCCACGGTTAGGACGAGTAGTCGCCGCTGCTGCTGAGCACGTCGGTCACCCAACGCATTCCGGCTCAGTTTCCGCTCGGCAGAAAACGTCGCCGCTCGACCGGGCTCAGCTCCCTCTCTGCACGGGTCCGCGCCAGCCGCAGGACCGCGCTCAGCGGGCCGCAGACCTCACACGGGGAAACGCGGATGATGCCGTCGTTGCCGGCACTCAAGACCTCGCGTCCGCTAGGGCTGAACTGGGCAGATGTCGCCGGCCCGTTATGCCTGAAGAGCACCACGAGTGTCTCGCCTCCGGTCGCGCTCCAGACTCTGACCGTGCCGTCCTGCCCGGCGCTCACCACACGCCGCCCGGACGGGTCGAGCTCCGCCGACGCGACCGATCCGTCGTGTCCCCTGAGGATCACCGTTCGGTCACCGTTGAGGCTCCAGACGCGAACCGTGCCGTCGGCGCCGGCGGTCACGACTCGTCGCCCATCGCGGCTGTACGAGACGGAGTTGACCGACTGTCCGTGTCCCCGGAGGGTCTGCTCGGGCTTGCCGGTCGCCGAGTCCCATAGGCGTACGGTGCCGTCGTTGGAGGCGCTGGCGAGCTGTGTCCCGTCGGGGCTGAAGGCGACATCTCGAACGACCGCCGTGTGTCCCTTCAAAACCGTGCGATCGCCCTCGGGTTCCAGAATGACGATCGTCCTGCGGCCGCGGGCGATCGCTATCCGGCGTCCCGCAGGATCGAAGGCCGCGCCAAAGGCGTCAGTGTCGTCGGAGAAAACGACCTCCGACCGGCCGCTCGTGAGATCCCAGAGCCGCACGGTTCCATCAGAGCTCGCGGTCGCGATACGCTGGGAATCAGGGGAGAACTGCGCGAAGCTCGCGTCCTCGTGCCCCTGAAGGGACCTGACCGAGCCGGTCGCCGGATTCCACACCCGCAGCGCACCGTCCTTGCCACCGCTGAGCACCTGCTGGCCCCCCGGACTGAAGCTGGCTGACGTCACGGGCGCCTGCAGCATCGCCGCGGGCGCTGAGGCCCACCGTCTGAGTCTCCGGTCCTCGCCCGCCACTGACGATCGTGTTCGTTCCCGGCACGAACGCGGCGCGCAGGACGATGCCTTTATGGCCTGTCAACTCCTCCAGCGGGGGCCCCCCTCGAGTATCAAACACCCGGACCACGCCATCGTCGCCGGCAGTGACCAGCCGCCTGCCGTCGCCGCTAAATTGCACCCACTCCAAGGCTTCGTCGTCAACCGGGATACTCACGGGGGTTCCTCGGCCGGAGGCGTTCCAGACCCGCACCACCCCGTCGGCGCCGGCGGTCGCAACGCGCTTCCCATCTGGACTGAAGCTGGCGCTGAACACCGATTCGGGATGTGCCAGCACCTTTGAGGTGCCCGTCGCCAGATCCCATATGCGCGCCGACTGCTTTTCGCCGGCGCTCACCGCCTGTGTGCCATCCGGACTGAACTGCGCCGACCAGGCCGGCCCATCGTGGCCACGCAGCACCGTTACGGGGCCGTCACCGTCGACCGGGACCAGGCGGACAGTGCCGTCGGACACAGGAACGATGACGCGGCGGCCGTGCGGGCTGAAATCCACCCCGTAGGGAAGGTGGGGCGGCCGCAGTCGCAACAGCACCCGCTTCTGCTTACTGTCGAGATCCCAGACGGCGACAACGCCATCCTCGCCGGCGCTCGCAAGCTGTCGGCCGTCGGGAGAGAGGCTCGCGCCGTACGCCCAACCGTCGTGCGCGCGTATCGTCGACACAGCACGCCGGCGCGCCAGGTCCCACACGCGTACGGCACCGTCACGCCCGGAAGTCGCGACCTGGCTGCCGTCGAGGCTCGGCTCGACCGAGGTGACCCAGTCTTTATGTGCGGGCCATGCCGAGAGCGCCCTGGATGCGAGGGTCGCCTGCCGCAGCACGTTCTCCGCCTGCGCGGTATCTCGTCGCTCGAGCGCCTGCAGGGCCAGGGCAAGACTCAGGCCGGGGTCGACGTCGAGGAAGCCGCTAGCCCGTGCCGCCAGCTCGCGGGAGGCCGCAGTGTCCCGCTGTCGCTCGGCCTCGCGTGCCGCGGACAAAGCGAAGATCGCTACCACTGAGATCGCCCCGAGCGCTGCCGCAAGCGCGATCACCGCGAGCTGTAGGCGCTTGCGGCGTGCCTTCTGCTCGCGTTCACGGCATTTGTCGCTGGCGTCGAGGAACTCGCGCTCGAGCTGGTTCAGGGACGGCTCATGGCTAGCACGCCATTCGTCCGCCTCGATCAGCCGCGTACCGCGGTACAGCGCGTCCTCGTCGTAGTCCAGATCGCGCCACTCCTCGGCTGCGGAGGTGAGGTTGCGGCTGATGCGCAGGCCGGCCCGGTCCTCCTCGATCCAGCCGGCCAGCCGCGGCCATTCGCGCAGCAGCGCCTCGTGCGCCAGCTCGACGGAGCCGGCGCTCACGGTCAAAAGGCGGCGGTCGGCGAACAGCTCGAATACCCGCTCGCTGTCTGCGCCGTGCTGGATGTCGAGCTCGGCGAGCGGGACGCGCCGGCGCTCGACCGCCCCGTCGGGACCCTCGCGTGCGAGGCGGACGAGCAGGCTGCGCGCGAGGACCTGCTGGTCCGGATCGAGCTGTGCAAACGCGTCCTCGGCCAGCCGCGCCACCGCGCGCTGCACGCCGCCGGTCTCCAGGTAAGCCGAGTGGCGAAGGATGCGCCCGTCGCGCCGCTGCCAGATGTCGAGCAGGGCCGCGGACAGGAGAGGCAGCGCGCCCGGGGCCTCTTCGACGTCGTCGAGCAGCGCGGATACGAGCTCGGGCTCGGCCTCCAGGCCGGCGCGCTGCGCGGGCAGCTCCACCGCCCGGCGCAACTCGTCGTGACTCATCGGTCCGACCAGCACGTGGTTCTCGGCAAGGAGGCTCGAAAGCGCCGGGTACGCCGCGCAGTGGCCGTAATGGTCCGCCCGGATCGCTAGCAGGACCAATCCCCGTCCGTGCTGGTCGCGGGCCACGCGCACGAGCTCCGACACGAACGCGGCGCGCTCCTCCTCGTCACGGCATGCCGTGAAGGTCTCCTCGAATTGGTCCACGCACAGCAGGACCTTCGGGTCGCCTTCGATGCCGGCAACGGCCTTCTTCAGCTCGTCCAGAGGGTGCTCGCCCGGCCGCATGAGCACCCGCGCCCACCGCTCGCTTCCAGGCAGGACACCGCCGGCGAGGGCGGGCATGAGTCCCGCGCGGACGACCGAGGACTTGCCGCTGCCCGACGGGCCGACGACCCCCAGGAGCGGGGCGCCGACGAGCCGGGCCACCAGCTCGGCCACGAGCCGCTCGCGGCCGAAGTAATAGTCGGCGTCGCTCTCGTCGAAGTGGGCGAGCCCCTTGTAGGGGCACACCACCGGCGCGTCGGGTTCACCGGCCAGCGCGAGCCGCTCGCGCGCGACCTGGAGGTCGACGACGCCGCCGGCAAGCTCCGCCTCCACCGAACGGAGCTCCGCGCGTCCGGCGGCAGCGCGCCCGGCCATCGACTCCACGCGCTGCGCCGCCTCCCGCCGGGCCCATTGGCTTGCGAGCTCGTGGACTCGGCGGGGCAGGCCCTCGCTCTCTTCGCGGAGCCACTCGACGGGCACCGTCCCGTCGGCCTCCGGGGCGTATGAGATGGCGATCGCCCGAACCGCCGCCGCGTCGAGTGGCCCGAGGGCCAGGGCGTCGTCGGCGCCGAGATGCGCGAGCGCCTCGGCGTCCTCGCCGCACGCGAGCACCAGCACAGGAAGGGCTCGGAGGCTCCGCCCCAGGTCGCCGAGCCTGGCGAGCACATCGGGGTTCGCCCTATCGGCGTCGTCGACCACCACCAGCGTCGGGCGGGTCGCTTCGTGGGCACGGTCGAGCACGTCGAGTGTGGCGTCGGCGGGGCCCGCCCCGGCCGCGTACAGGACCATTGCCGGCGCACGATGTGCCTCGCCGGCGAGCTCGGCCGCGAGCCGGCTCTTGCCCATCCCTCGAGGGCCGCTCAACGTTACAAGCGCGCCAGAGCCGGCCTCCACCCGCTCCCAGCGCTCGCGCAGCTGGGCGAGCTCCGCCGCGCGGCCGGCCAGCGGCGGCGCCGCGGCGGGGTCGAGCTCACGGGGAAGCTCGACGACGCTCGGCTGAAGGTCGAGCGACTCGTCCTGGCGCAGTATCGCCTCCTGCAGCTCCCGCAGCTCTGGGCCCGGTTCTACGCCGATGTCCTCCACGAGCCGGCGCCGCGTGTCCTGGAAGGCCTCGAGGGCCTCGGCCTGCCGACCGCAGCGGTAGAGCGCGAGCATGAGCTGGCCGGCCAGCCGTTCGCGGGTGGGGTGGTCGGCCACGAGTTGCCGCAGCTCGCCGACCAGCGCGGCATGCCGCCCCGCCTCGAGCTCGGCCGTCACGCGGGTCTCGAGTGCTCCGAGCCGCTGCTCCTCGAGTCGCGCTATATCGGCTTGGGCGAACGCCTCGAAAGTCAGGTCGGCGAGGGGCGCGCCGCGCCACAGCGACAGCCCCTCCCTCAGGAGGGTCGCCGCGCCCTCCGGATCGCCCGCCGCCAGTGCGTTCCGGCCCTCTTCTACATAGCGCTCGAAGCGGTCGGAGTCGAGCTCGCCCGGACGCACTCGAAGCTCATAGAACGCCCCTTGGGTGGTGAGGATGTCCGCGTCCCCGAGCGCCTTGCGGACGCGGGAGACATTTACCTGCACCACGCTCTTGCGCGAGTCGCTCGAGACATCCTCGCCCCAGACCGCGTCCGCCACCCGATCCCAGCTCACAGGCTCGTTGGCGTGCAGCAGCAGGTAAGCGAGCACGGCACGGGGCTTCGGGCCTTTCAGCTCGACCGGGCCGTGGTCGCTGCGTACTTCAAGCGGTCCAAGGACGCGAAAGTCCATTCTGCGTCTCAGGAGACCGTAACCGACCTTGCGGCGCGCTGAAAGCGGTTTGTCTCCGCCGTGCAAGCGGGTTGTATCCAGGGGGGCGCATCTTGGCCCCCGATGACGGGCGAGCTTCCACACCTTTGTGTCGAGCCGTTCCCGGCCCGGCACGCCGGTCCGAGCCTCTCGGCCGCGTTCGCCGAGCTGGCCGAGCTCGAATACCGCCTTGGTGACTGGTCGGCGGCCCATGCGTCCGCCCTGGAGTCGCTCCGCGCCGCGCGGTCCGCCGACCTCGGCCGGGAAGGCATGACGAGCCTCGTCCACCTGGCCACGATCGAGGCTGGCCTGGGTCGCTCGCGGGCCTGCCGCCGCCACGCCGCGCAGGCAATCGAGCTGAGCCTTCGTCACGAGTGCAAGGCCGTCGAGGCACTCGCGGGCGAGGCGGTTGGCTTCCTCGAGCTGGGTCTGGGCCGCGTCGCCCCGGCCATCGAGAGACTTGAGGGCGTAGGCGAGGTCGTCGCGGGGCATCCGGCCGCGTGCGCCGCGGCAACGGCCTGGGCGAGTGACCTGGCCGAGGCTTACGTCAGGTGTGGGGATCGGGCCGGTGCGGAGCGTGCGGTTGCGAGGCTCGAGGAGCAGGTGAGCCAGACGGGAAGCTACGTCCTGGCGGCAACGTTGGAGCGGTCCCGGGCCATGCTCGCTGACGACGACGCTTTCGAGCCGTTCGTCCAGCGCGCCCTGGGATGGAACGCCCGCGCGCAGCAGCCCTTCGAACAGGCTCGAACGCAACTCTGCTTCGGCGAGCGGCTGCAAATCGCGGGGCGGTCCCCCGAAGCCCGCGCGTGGTTCTCCACGGCCCTCGACACCTTCAGGGCGCTAGGCGCCCAGCCGTGGGCCGAGCGAGCACGGAAGGTTCTCGCGGCCTCGAGCGACCGGGCGGGTCGCCGCTCCAGCCCGGGCAACGGGCCGGCGTACGCTGCCGTCGGCGTCGTCGCCGCGCTGGCGGGTCGCAGCAGCGCCTGGCAGTCTCGAAATCTCGCGCCTTGACCTGAGCCGCGTGCGCCTCCCCCGTGGAGGTTTGCACGGCGGTGGGATACTGCGCACCGGATGCTGATCGCCGGGCGTGTGCTGCTCATCTTCGCGCTGGCAATCGCCGTCTACGGCGTCATCGCCTCGCTCTACGGCGCGCACATGAGGAACGCGCGGGCCGACGGCAGCGTTCGCTTAGGGCGCGCATGGATCGACTCCGGCCGGCGCGCGGTTTACGCGCTCACGGGGACGGTGGTGGTCTGCTTCGTCCTGCTCGAGGTGGCGTTCCTGCGCTCGGACTTCTCCTTCGAGCTGGTGGCCACCCACTCCTCGACCACGACGCCGGCGTTCTACCGGGCCACCGCCGCGTGGTCGTCCCAGGAGGGCTCGCTGCTGCTGTGGATCCTGCTGCTCAGCTCCTGGTCGAGCCTGATCCTCTTCATCACACGCAGGCGCGCGCGCGAGATCGCGCCCTATGCGACCGCGGTTCTGCTCGGGCTGGCGGCGTTCTTCCTGTGCCTGCTGGTGTTCCTGGAGAGCCCCTTCGGGGGCCTCAGCCCGGTGCCGGTCGAGGGAAGCGGTCTCAACCCGATCCTCCGCCACCCGGCGATGATGATCCACCCGCCGATGCTGTACTCGGGCTACACGCTCTTCACGGTGCCGTTCGCGTTCGCCGTGGGGGCGCTCGTGGCCCGGCGGCTCGGCGCCGACTGGATCCGCACAACCCGCCCCTTTGCGCTGGCGGCGTGGCTGTGTCTCGGCATCGGGGTCGTACTCGGTGCGCGCTGGTCGTACTCGGAGCTCGGCTGGGGCGGCTACTGGGCCTGGGACGGGGTCGAGAACGCGGCGCTCATGCCCTGGCTCACGGGCACGGCCTTCCTGCATTCCGTGATGATCCAGGAGCGCCGCGGGATGTTGAAGGTCTGGAACGTCTCGCTCATCCTGGCCACCGGCATCCTGGCGGTGCTCGGGACGTTCCTCGTGCGCTCAGGGATCCTCGAGTCCATACACGCGTTCGGGGCCTCGACGCTCGGGGTGCCGTTCCTGGTGCTGATCGTGACCATGATCGCCGGCTCGATCGCGCTGGTCGTCTGGCGTGCCGACGATCTGCGCTCCGAGCACCGGCTCGACTCGCTGCTGTCGCGTGAGGCGGTCTTCCTCCTCAACAACCTGGTGCTGGTCGCGCTCTGCTTCGTGGTCTTCTGGGGCACGTTCTTCCCGCTCATCTCCGAGGCGGTCACCGGGAAGCAGGCCTCGGTCGGTCCGCCGTGGTTCGGCCGTTACGTGGTGCCGCTCGCGCTCGTGCTGGTCCTGCTGTCGGGGCTCGGTCCGGTGGTGGCCTGGCGTCGCGCCACGGCGGCAAACCTGAAGCGCGTCCTGGCCGTTCCGGTCGCGGCGGCCGGGGTGACGCTCGTGGTGCTGCTCGTGGCGGGCGGCGTGGCGGGACGGCCGGCGGCGCTCATCATGTTCTGCCTGGCCGCGTTCGTGCTCGCGGTGGTCGGACAGGAGTTCTGGCGCGGCGTGCGCGCCCGCCGGGCGATGTCCGACGACTCGGTGCCGCGCGCGCTGATGTCGCTGGTGCGCCGCAACCGCCGTCGCTATGGCGGCTACGTCGTGCACGCCGGCATCGCGGTGCTGTTCGTGGGCATCGCCGCCTCGACGGCGTTCCAGGACGTGCGCGACGTGCGCCTCGCGCCCGGCGAGCGCACGCGCGTGGCCGGCTACGAGATCGCGTACGCGAGACCGACCGGAAGGCTCGACGTGGCCACCAACGGCTCGCTCGAGAAGATCGACCTCGGCGCCCGGCTGCGGGTGCGCCGCGACGGCGGCGAGCCCACGACGCTCCGGCCCGAGCGCAGCTACTTCCCGTCGAGCAACCCCGAGCTCGGGGCGCTGTCGCGCTACTTCGAGGGCGAGGCGACCAGCGAGGTCGGGCTGCGCTCGGGCCTACGCCGCGACCTCTGGACGGTGGTGTCGCCCGACATCGAGGGCCTGCTCGCGATCGCCCGCCGCGGTGACGAGGTCTTCAGTGAGGCCGGCTCGCTGCCGCGGGCCGAACGCGCGGCGGCGCTCGGCGAGGCGCTGCGTGGCATGGTGGCGCGCTACCGCGCCGACGCGCCGCCCGCCACCTTCCGCGTCCTCGTGTCGCCGCTCGTCACCTGGATCTGGCTCGGCGCGCTGATCGTCTTCGCGGGCGGCCTCATCGCCCTGTGGCCGGTGCCGGCGGGAGCCCCGCGCCGGGCGATGGCGGGGTACGCGGCCCGTGTGGCCCGGGAGCTGGGCCGCGCCTGACCGCGCGGCCGGGGCCGGATGGAGGTCGTGGTCGTGCTCGTGGTGATCGCCATCGCCGTGGCGCTGATCGCGGCTCCGCTCCGCCACGGTCGGGCGGCCGCGGACGAGGCGGCGGAGTCGGCCGAGCGCGCCGAGCTCGATGCGGCGAAGGAGGCGAAGTACCGGGAGATCCGCGAGGCCGAGCTCGACTACCGCACCGGCAAGCTCTCGCATGAGGATTGGCGCGCGCTGGACGCCGGGCTGCGGGCGGAGGCGGTCGACCTGCTCCGCCGGCTCGACGCGCTCGGCGTGCCGGACCGCGAGCCGTAGGGCCTAGCCGCGGCCGGCGCGATCGATGCCCGAGCGCTCGCGATCGTAGGCCGTGAGCTCCTGCTCCAGGCGCCGCGCGTCGGCCGGGTCGAGCTCCGGCCGCGCCTCGCTCGCACGCGCGGGGCGGCGCCAGCGCCGAGCGGCGACGAGCACCGCCACCAGCGCGAGCAGGGCGGCGAGCACCGGAACGAGGTAGGCCGCCAGCCCGAACCCCTCGTCCTCGGGGAGCGCGAGCACGCTCGGTCCGAAGCGCTCGACCAGTGCATCCTTGATCTCCTCCTTGGACTTGCCGCGGGCGATCTCGCGCCGAATGAAGGCGCGCTCGCGCTCGGCCACCGCCGCCCTGGAGAGGCTGAGCGGCGTGCCGCACTGCACGCACATCACCTCGTCTTCGATGTCCGGCAGTGACGCCCGCGGCTCCGCGGCCGTCGCGCTCGCGGTCAGCGCCAGCACGAGCAACAGGGTGGCCGCCGGCGCGCGCATCAACGCGGCTCCCCGAGCAGCGGGGGCAGGGTCTCGTCGAGCCACCTCCGGTCCACGGGACCGCGGCGTGTGGCGGCGATGCGACCGCGGCGGTCGATCACGAACGTCTCGGGGAAGGCGACCGCTGCGAAGCTCTCGGCGTACTCGCCGTCGCGGTCGCGCAGGCTCGGGAAGCTGATCCCGTACCGCCGCACGAAGCCGAGCGCGTCCTCTGGCAGGTCCTTGTAGTTGATCCCGAGCACGGTCGCGCCCCGGTCCTCGATCCGGCGCTGGGTGCGCTCGAGCAGTGGCAGCTCCTCCACGCACGGCGGGCACCAAGACGCCCAGAAGTTCAGCACCACCACCTGGCCGCGGTACTCGTCGAGCGAGCCCTCGTCGTCGCGCCCCAGCGCGGGCAGCGTGGAGAGGGGAGCGGAGGGCCGCTCGCCCTCGGCCACGGCGTCATCGATGGAGGTGTCCTTGCTCTGGGACGCGACCCCGTAGGCGAGCAGCGCGATCAGCGCCACAGCGGCGGCTGCGACGGCCGTGGCCACGCCCTTTCGCACGCCTCAAGGGTAATCCCCGGACGGCATCGTGTTTTTACAACTCCGCGGGGTTGACTGCCGCGCCACATCCTGGTTGGCTTCCAGTACGGGAGCGCGTCCTGCCTCATGACGCGTACACGAGTTCCATCGCCGTCGGTCAACCGCCGGATTCTCGGCTTGGTTCTGGTTGCGCTGCTCGTAGCCTCGACGGCGCCGCTCTCCGCGCAGGCCGCGAAGTTCTCGGCGCCCACCTACTCCAGCCCGATCACGATGTCGGCGGACGGCAAGCTGATCTGGGTCGTGAATCCCGGGGGCGACCAGGTGGTCGTGATCGGTGCCGGGAACAACCGGGTGCTGAAGAAGATCAAGGTGGGCGACGAGCCGCAGGGAGTGGCGGTCGACCCGAACAACCGCTACGCCTACGTCGCCAACGCTGCGGGCGGAAACGTCACGGTCATTCGCATCAAGAACCCGAAGCCAGGCAACTTCCAGGCGAGCGTCGCCAAGAACCTCGGCAACAACGGCAAGTTCCTGACCGGCGCCGAGCCGTGGAACATCGTCTCTTCGACGGACGGAAGGCGCATCTACGTCGCCAACTCGAGCCAGGACAGCATCACGGTCATCGACGCCGTCCGGCAGACCGGGAAGGGCAAGAACAAGAAGACCAGCCCGAAGGTGCTCGGCCAGGTCGCGCTGCGTGGCAGCGCCTGCAGCCGCAACGAGGACTTCCACTTCCAGCCGCGCGGCATGGCGGTGAGCAAGAACAGCAAGAAGCTCTTCGTGACGAGCTTCTTCGCCTTCCAGCGGCCGGGCTTCCAGCAGGTCAACGACCAGGGCCGGCAGGGCATCGTCTGCCGCATCAACATCAACACGAAGCCGAAGAAGGGCAAGCTCGGGGCCACGCCCAAGGCCCGGATCGCGCTTCAACCGCGAGACTCGGGCTTCACCGCCGACAAGAACCTGGACAACGTGCAGGACCCGGTGTTCGCGTGGCCGAACCAGATGCAGAGCATCGTCATCCGAGGCGGCCAGGCGTTCGTGCCGAGCATCGCCGCATCGCCCGAGGGCCCGCAGCGCTTCAACAACTCGACGATGGCGTTCGTGAACGTCATCAACGGGATCAACAGCGGAGGCCAGAGCGACGGCAGCAACGGCAAGTTCCTCAACCTCCACCTCGGCGCCCGTACGCCGGAGCAGGGCAAGAAGAAGCTCTTCTTCGCCAACCCTTGGGCGATCGGCTTCACGGATCAGAGCGGGTCCGGAACCGCCTACGTCGTTTCCGCCGGCTCCGACCTGCTGGTCAAAGTAAACGTGTCCGGCAACGGCACGCTCAGCTTCACGGGCGGGCCGCAGACCACGCGCTACATCGACCTCAACGATCCTGCCAACCCGGCCACGAGCGGCGCCAACGCCGGCAAGAACCCCCAGGGGATCGTCGTCAACAAGCAGGGGACGCGGGCCTGGGTCAACAACTTCGTCTCCCGCAACGTCACGAGGGTCAACCTGCAGACCGACCAGGTGATCGGGACGACCCGCTACGCCGCGCTACCGGCGCCGGGATCGGCGGAGGAGATCGTTGCGGTCGGGGCGGAGGTGTTCTTCAGCTCGCGCGGCAATTTCGACCGGCCCGCCGGTACCTCCGTGTCCACCACCGAGCGGCTCTCGAGCGACGCCTGGCAGTCGTGCTCGAGCTGCCACTTCAAGGGACTCACCGACAGCGTGGTGTGGTCGTTCGGCACCGGCCCGCGCAAGTCCCTGCCGCTGAACGCGAGCTTCAACCCGAGCGCCCGCACGGTGCAGAAGATCTTCAACTACTCGGCCGTCAACGACGAGGTCGAGGACTTCTCGCTCAACACCCGCAACGTCTCCGGCCCGGGTCCGCTGGCCGCGGCGGTGCCGTGCGACGCCCCGGCGGCGGGTCAGCCGGCCACGAGCACCTTCAGCCCCAACCACGGCCTGATCATCGCCGACAACGGCAACATCAACCTGCCGCCGTGCGTGATCAATGCGATCCCGGTGAAGGCGAACGCGGACCGCCAGCAGCTCACCGTCACGCTGCCCGGCAGCAACAGGCCCATACCGTCGCAGACGGCGATGCGCGAGTGGGTCCGCAACGCCGTCCGCACCCCGGACGGGCCGTTTGAGAACAAGTCGCTCGGCGAGGCCCGCCTCAACCCGAACCAGGTGGAGGCCGGCGAGGCGCTCTTCGAGCAAGCGGGCTGTTTTGCGTGCCACGGAACCACGCTGTTCAGCAACTCGATCAAGGACTACGTGTCGCCGCCGCCCGCGGCTGATATCGGCAACGAGCGGATGCCGCTGGCGCCCGGCACGAACCCGGTGGGCGCGCCGTACGTGGCGAAGTTCATCACCAACATCGGCTCCTTCAACCTGGGCGTGCCCGGCCAGGGCAACGACCTGGGCAACAACATCGGCGGAACCGAGCTCACCACCCCGGGCTTCAACCCGGTGACGCAGCAGACGACGCCGCCGCTCGAGGCGCTTGGGCGTGACTACAACGCCGACGGCAGGGGGAACGGCTACACGATTCCGTCGATGCTCGGCATCGACTCGGCGCCGCCCTACTACCACAACGGCGCGTGCGAGACGCTCGACTGCGTGCTCAGCAACGTCAAGCACCGCACGTCCACGCCGGCCGGGGGACCCAATTCGCGGCCGGACGCGCTCACGAGCGCTCGCGACCGTGCCCGGGTCGTCTCGTTCTTGAGATCCCTCGACATCCCCTGAGAGCCGGCAGGCCCCGGCCCGCGTTACGCCGAGCCGGGGCCTTCGAGTGCCACGTTGGGGCGCCACTTGGCATCAGGGCAGGGGGTGAGCTCTGAAGAAGTCCCAGAACTCGGGCGCCGCCTCGAAGCCGGCCGGGTTGTTGCGGTCGTTCGGGTAGTTGTGCCGGAGGCCGCCGAGCACCGAGAACCGGAACAGCGCACCATCAGGGCCGTTGCCGGTGGCGGGCCAGCGGAAGGACGTGGCATGCCGGGCAGAGCTGGCTCCGAAGTCGCCGCGGTCGAGCCCGAGCGACACGAGGTGCGTGTCGATGCCGGAGCTCAGCAGCGGCACAGAGAGCAGCTCCACCGGGTCGAGCGGCAGCTCGGTCAAACCGGTCTTCTCGAGGACCCTGTCGTCGAGGGTCCCGACCGCTCCGTACATCGGGATCGGCCGGGCCGGTGACTGCACGACATTCAGCCCGCCGCCGGAGTACGCAACTGCCGCCAGTCGGCTCGAGCGCTCCATCGCAAGGCGCGCCGTGAAGTTGGCCCCGTTCGAGAAGCCGGACGCGTAGATACGGTGGCGATCAATCGGCAGCTCCGCCTGCAGGTCGGACACCATCGCGTCGACGAAGCCGACGTCGTCGGCGGGCCACGGCGAGCCTTCCGGGTAACCGCGCGGGCGTTCGCCGAGGTCGACCTCGGAGGCGAGGTCGTAGCTGTTCCACTTCGTGCTCAGCCGTCCCGACTCGAGCACGCGGTAGCGCAGCCCGGTCGGGAAGACGGCGACCAGTCCGGTGGCGTCAGCCTGCTCGCGCCAGCCGGAGATCCGCAAGAACTTCTCGCCGTCTCCGCTGCTGCCGTGGAACATGAAGACGACGGGCGCGCGCGGCCCGGTGACGGGCGCGCGGCTCGGCACGTAGACGATGTACTCGCGCGGGTGGCCGTCCACCTCCACCACGCGGCAGTTGATCCCGACGCGATACGCGCTGCCCGCCGTGCCGTCGGTGACGCACTGCTCGGGCGAATCGGACGGTGCGGCCTGGGCCGGCGCCGCGAGCGCAACTGCGGTCGCAGCGGCGGCCAGGGCCGTGAGGGCCTTGCTGAACATGACTCCGCCTTTCAGGGGTTGATTGCCTGTCGGCGGATAAGACCCGCGGGCCGGCGGCCAGGTTGGACGGTTGCCTGGTCGGGCGATTCCGGAGTGACCTCCGTCTCGGGAGGCGGGGGCGAAGTGAGCGCGGTGGGATCCTGGGTCGGGCCGGGAGCCGGCGGCGCCGCTGCCGGCTCATCGGGCGGGGCCTCCGGGGGAGGGCTGAGCAGGCGCTCGAGTCGTCGACGGGCGCGGCGGCCGCCAGGGGCGGGTTCAGCGCCGGACTCCGGCACGGCGAGTATCCGAGGCCCAGGGCGCGCCCTGGGGCGCGCGACGGGCGGACTCGTGTCCTCGGGGAGAACAAGCTCGATCCGCCTGCGGCGCGTCAGCGGGCGCTGCGCGGGGGCGTTCCCCAAGCGGTGACGTCGCACGAAGCGGCGGATCCTGCGCGGCCGTACGCCGGTCGTGCGGCTCAGGCGCACCAGACGGCGAAGCCTGCGCGGGGGCACGCCGGCCCTGAGACCCAGCCGCCTCAGTGCTGCCCGCCGAGCCCGGGCTCGCCCGCGAGGGCCAAGCAACGGCGCTCCGGCGATCTGGCGCCTCGAGCCCACGGTGCCCGGCTCGGGAACGGGCCCGGTCTGCGGAGCGCGTGACGAATCGGTCGACGTGAGCAGCTCGGGGGCGGCGCTGGGCTGCGCCCGGTCGGGGAGAGCCGCCCGGGGCTCTGTGCCCGGCGCCAGCCGGAGGCTCGAGCCCGTCCCAGCGGCGGCCGCTCGGTCACGGTCGCCGTGATCGTCGAGCGCGACGACGCCGCCTGATACCCCGGCGCCCGCCACCGCCGCGGTCACCGCGACCTTGGCGACGAGCGCCTTGACGGCGAGGCCGCCTGCCGTGGCTGCGGCGCCTCCGCCGGTGGTCGAGGCGGCGGTCGCCGCGGTGCCCACCGACGTGGCTCCAGCCGCCGCGGCCGCACCGCCGGAGCCCGACGCGCCGGCGCCTCCGAGTACCGCCGCCTTGAGGCCGGCGGTCGGCGCGACCGGCAGCACGAGAGCGAGCCCGGAGCGCTGGCGTGCGACGGCCAGGCGGTACGCATCACACGGCGCGCACTGCCGGAGATGGCGGCGGAGCGTCCCGCGCCGCAGCAGGCCACCTCGCGCGACCTCGAGCTGGCCGCGGATCTCCTCGCAGGGGGTGGCGCGCGCGTCACGCTCGGCGATCAGCGAGGTGCGCGCCTGGAAGACGAGCGCCTTGACCTTCCCGGGTGCACAGCCGATCGCCGCCGCGATCTCCGCGTGGTTCATGTCGCCGAGCTCGAACAGGACCAGCGCTCCCCGCTGATCCTCGGGGAGCCGCGCAAGAGCGCCGACCAGCTCGCGCAGGTCGGAACGGCGCTGGACGTCGTCGGCCAATCCGTCGGCGCTGGGCTCGAGGTCGTCGGCCGGCAGGGCGGCGTCACGACGCGCAGCGAGCAGCGTGCGGCAGCGATTGCGCGCGATCGCAAACAGCCACGGCCGCACGGAGTCGGGCAGGCGGCCCTGCCGCAGCGCGCCATGGGCGCGCACGAAGGTCTGCTGGAGCGCGTCCTCGCCGTCCTCGCGGTTACCGAGCATGTGACGGCAGAAGGCGAGCAGCGATGCATGGTGGCGGTCGTAGAGCGCTTCGAACGCGTCCTGGTCGCCGTCGCGCACGAGCGCGGCGAGGCGGGCGTCGTCGAGTTGCCGCAGCCGGCGAGCTCCTGCGCGATGGCCCGTGAGGACGCCCATGGTCACTTGGACGCCTTCGTCGGGTCGTTTATTGAGTGAGGTTCCTCACGCTCGCCCGCGCAAGTGGCCAACCTGCCGGCGCGCGTCGGGTCTCAGCCGTCGTTCGCGCCGGGGTCCTTCGATCGCCTTACGATGCTGCCGCCGTGGCGTGCTCGACCTGTGCGAGGGCGCGTCGTAGCACGCGCGACACGTGCATCTGCGAGTACCCGAGCCTCAGCCCGATCTCGCGCTGGGTCATGTCATGCATGAAACGCAGTTCGAGCATATCCCGCTGGAGGTCCGGCAGCTCTCGCCAGGCGCCGGCGATGGCATCGCGGTGCTCGACGAGCTCGTAGGCGGGGTCCTCGTCGCCCAGCAGGTCGACCAAGGCAACCGAGTCCTGGTCGTGCCTGACCACGGGGGTGTCGAGTGAGATCGTCTCGTAGCTGGCGGCCGCCTCGGAGGCCTCGAGCGCCTGCTCGACCGAGCAGCCGAGCGCAGCGGCCACCTCGCGCATCGTCGGAGAGCGGCCAAGCCGCTTCGACAGCGCGTCGGTCGCCCGGCTCAGCGCCAGCGCACGCTCCTGGAGGACACGGGGCACGTGTAGCGCCCAGCCCTGGTCGCGGAAGTGGCGTCTCAGCTCGCCCAGGATCGTGGGCGCAGCGTAGCTCGTGAACTTGCTGCCGTGATCCGGGTCGAAGCGGTCGATCGCCTTGACGAGGCCGAGGCTGGCGACCTGCAGTAGATCGTCAAACGGCTCCTGGGTATGGGCGTAGCGAAGCGCCAGGTCGCGCGCGAATGGAAGGAGGCGCTCGACGAGCTCGTCGCGCGCGGCGAGATCGCCCCAGCGGTGATACCGGAGTAGCAGCTGGCGCTCGGCCTCTCGCACAGCGGCACGGTCGCGGCGGCGTGGCTTGCGATGAGACTCAGGGTTTCGACTCGCTGTGGCGAGGTTTACGGTCGCCATCTTGTGGACCTCCGTCGTTTGTCAACTGACGTACGGTCCGCGGCGCGACCGGGTCTACGGCCGGGCCTCGTCCCCTCTGGTGCCGCCGGCGGAATCCTTCCCCCGGCGGAAAACGATGCATGTTCACGGCCCCATCGTGGGTCGCTCCGGCGAGCGAGCTTCGTGGCTTCGGGACTGAGCGTCTCGATCACCGCGAAGCGCTCGGTCTCCGTGATCACCCGCTCGCTCTCAGGGTTCTCGTGATCCCGCGTGATCGCGAAATGCGTGGCGTACTCCCGCACCGACTCGTACTCCGCGAGTGTGAGGCTGATGGCGCACGCGCAGGCGCGGTCGCCGCACTCGCATGCGAACGAGCCCACGCCGTCGCCCGGATGTGTTCTGGCGAACAACCTCGCGGTGGACTCGTTCGTGTTACGGGTGCGCAGCTGCTTTTCCGACTCCCGCTGGCGCCAGCTGGGCATAGCCGTCACCGTCCCGGGAGATCGACGTCGCCCCTCGGCGAGACAACGTGTACGGCACCGTCGAGGGACTCCGAAGCTGCCTTGAAGTCCATGCCCTTTCTGCTCCCAACGTCGAACTGCCCTTGCGCCGACCCAGGGCCGGCAGTTGCGCTCGACCGGCTCTTGGGGTCGAGGTAGCCAGGGCCGTTTGTTGGGACTCGGGCCACGTGGAGTCTACACAGGTGCGCTCGCGACTCACCTCCTCGAAGGGTCGGATCGCCTTCGAGCCCGGGGTACAATTCCCACCGCGCAACGCGCCGATGGACTCTCAAGCGCCGATGGACTCCAAAGCGCCGGAACCACTTCGCGTCCTAATCGCCAACGAGCGAGCGGAGCGGCTGCAAACGACCACCGGGATTGTGGCCGCGATGGGTCATGAGGTGATCGCCCGCTCGCTCGAAGTCTCCGAGGTCGCGGCCGCCACGGCCCAGACAAGGCCCGACGTGGCGCTCGTCGGGCTGGGGGAGAGCTCGGAACACGCGCTCGACCTCATCTCACGGATCGTCCAGGAAGCCGCCTGCCCCGTGATCGCGATACTCGAGACGAGCGACGCCGATTTCGTCAACGAGGCGGCGAAGCGGGGGGTCTTCGCCTACATCACGGACGGCGACCCCGAGCAGCTACAAAGCGCGATCGACATCGTCCTGAGGCGCTTTGCCGAGTACCACAACCTCGAGGGGGCGTTCGGACGCCGCGCCATGACGGAACGGGCCAAGGGGATCCTGATGGAGCGTCATGGGATCGACGAGCAGGAGGCGTTCGAGCTGCTTCGCTCCCAGTCCCGGCACTCGGGTCGCAAGCTCATCGAGATCGCCGAGGCCGTGGCGACGAGCCATCTCCTGCTTCGGCCTCACCGCACGGACACGTCCGACGGGTCGGGGCCCGCCGATCACGCGGAGGAGACCCCCTCGGGCGCGGCTCGACGATTGACCTAGAACTTTGCGGAACCCCGGGGATGGTTCATGCGCCCGGTGGCGCTCGGTGTCAGGCGGAGCTCCGAAGCGCAGTCAGGGTGATAGAGCTCGCCGCCATGGTGGATCGCGTCATCACCGGCGGACACGGTGGCAGCGCAGATGGGGCAGGAACGCGGGCTAGGGCCGCCGCGAAGGTTGTGCCAGTGCCTGTTCAGGAGCTCGGTCGCACCGGCTGGGACGCCCCGCCGCCGGCCGCGGTCGCGCCCTGGATTGGATTTCTCCGACGTCACGGGCTAGTCGGCGTCCTGGTCCCCGTCAGGGCCCGGAGCCCAGTGGAATCGAGAAAGGTGCACCCGGTCAGGTCGACGATCAACGGGCGGGAAGGGTCCTCGCCCGCGCCGAGCAGCATCTGCTCCAGCGCCGGCACCGTCGCGAGGTCGACTTCTCCCATGACGCAGACGACAGGTGTTCCGTCATCGAGTTGTTCGGTCGCCACGGCGAACCTCTGGCCGGCTCCGGCGATGCCTCGGCGAGCGAGTGGCTTCGGACAATTCAAGGTGTCCAGCGCCGGTGTACCGCCTGAATGGGCCGAGGAACCCGCGCTCCGAGGGGGTGAGCTGGTGCGCACTGCCATTCCGACCTCCTGCGATCGAGTCACCTCCGGCCGGCGGGCTCGGGCCGGTTTGCATTCGACCGGACGCTGGGGTCGACAGAGCCAGCACCAACGTGCTGGGGTCCCGGCTCGTGCGAGCGTACCACTCCCCGAGCGCCCGGAGCTCGGAATCGGGTCCTTGCGGCGAGCCGGGTCGAGGCGGCCTACAGCTGCCGTCGGCCACGAACCTGGGCAGGAGCGCCGGCGCTCCTGCCAGATCCGGGCATCAACCCGTCACCACAAGCCCTGTTCGCCTGCGAGGCAGCTCGATGGCACACGGCCATGCCTCAGGGGGCTGTCGAAGCTCTGCCAAGCGGTGAACGCAGCAGCACATTCGTGCGGCTGGTGCCGGTGGTTGAGGAGGAAGACGGGCACAGCTCGAATCCTGGCCCGAAGGCCGCTTCTCCACATCGGGGAGGCACCCTGAACCTGCACCCTGAACTGGCCGAGGCGCCCTCGTCGCAAGCTCAGGAGTCCCAGATCGGCCCGAAGGCCGGAATTCCGAGTCGCTCGATGCCGTGCACGACGCGCCAGGTCGTCGTCTTGTTGCTGACGACAAAGACAGCCTCCGCGTCGAAGTCACGGCAGGCGTCGTACGCCAGCTTGAGGAGGTCGGGCTTCCCGAGCCGGGTGGTGTCCCAAATGACCCCATCGGGCTGCGCCGCCTCTACTTCGTCGACCAGGGCATCGCCGTAGGTCGCCCGCGGGTTCCTCGTCGACCACACGAGCTTGGCCGGGACTCGAGCGGCCAGGAGCTGTCCGAGGCACGGTCCGATGCCGCTGCCCGTGACGACGTAGACCACCCGCTTGTAGAGGGCCGCGACCTTCGCCATTGGCGCTGCGGTTGGGATGCCTCGCACCCAGACGTGCGACGGTGGATCGTCGATGAACCTGCCGGTCCAGTCGCCGGCACGCGAGATCAGCAGTCGATACCCCTCGCGGCCGGGCGTCGTCACCGTCGCAAACGCGTGCCACTCCCGGAGCGGGTTGCGGCTGATCCCGACCGCTGAGGCGACCGCGGGCGTGACCCCGTAGTCAAATCCGACGACGACGGCATGCGCGGACGGGCGTTCGACCGTCACCGGGACCCGCCTCAGTCGCAACCACGGCGAGGCGATGCATGCCGTCACCAGAGCCAGCACCCAGACCTCCCAGCTCGTCGCGAGCGCGCCGAGGACCGAGGCGTCGCTGGGCTGGACGAGGGCGAGGTGCACGATCAGCGCCCAGAACACCGCGACCGCCGTCCAACCACCGAACCGGTGCGTGATTTCGAACAGGTTGTGCGCTCGGCTCCTGACCGCCGGCGCAGCGCAGACGACGACGAGCACCGCCAATGCCGCGAGGCAGTAGGCCAGGATCACGGTCGTGAGGGAGACGCCCGCGGGCTCCTGCAAGCGAGCGATCGTGGCCACGCAGGTGAACGCGCAGAGCCATGCCGTCCCGGCGAGCGCGGCGCCGACGTGGATGCCCCCGATGTGGTGCACCTTCGAGACCGTCCAGCGGATCCACAGCGGCCATGACGGCGATCCGCGACCCGCCAGTCCGAACAGAACATTGAGAACGTGCTGTTGGCGAATCACGACGGCTGCAGCGAAGTTCAGGAGCGCCAGGGTCGCGAGCGCTGACAGTGCACTCCCGTTGTCGATCAGCCAATCGCCACGGTCCTGGTGGTACCAGAAGACCGCGAGGTTGATCAGCCCCACGAGGAGGATGAGCCGGTAGTAGTACATGAGGCGCGGGTGCTTGAACAGCCGGCGAGTCGCCGGCGCAAGCCTGGGCGGGGCAGCCGGCGTAGTCCCGATCGATGCGCGGGGGGCAAGGGCATGGGCGCACGCTGTCGGGTCCATGGGACACACGACGAAGGCCCTCGGCCCGCTATTCCCGATGCTCGCTGCGCGCCGCTTGCCGAGTGATGGACCTCACGCTCGTGGCCCGACACGGCCACGGGCGACGGCGAGCCCCTGCTTGCTCAGCGCTTCACGGCAACCAGCGAGATGCTCTCGACCTCGTAGGTGCTGCAGGCCTCGAGTGCCCGCTCGGAGATGAAGCGGTAGTCGTTCTTCCGGACCTCGCTGACCTTTAGGCCTTGCGCCTCGATCGCGTCGAGGTAGGCGTTCCGGGGGATCGCCCCTGCGATGCAGGCGGCCCACAGCTCGACGTTGCGCCTCGTGCGCTCCTTCAGCGCGCGCCCGCTCACGATGTCTGCTATCGCCAGCCGGCCGCCCGGCCGCAGCACGCGGGCCGCCTCGGCGAAGACCTGGCCCTTGATCGGAGAGAGGTTGATGACGCCGTTCGAGAGGACCGCGTCGAAGCTCGCGTCCTCGAACGGGAGCTCCTCGATGTGAGCCTCGACGAGCTCGACTTGCGAGAACCGCCCTTGGTCGCGAAGCCGCGCGGCCTTCTTGAGCTGCTCATCCGTGATGTCGACCCCGACGACACGGCCTGCCTCGCCCACCAGCACGGCGGCACAGAAGACGTCGGTGCCGGATCCCGAGCCGAGGTCGAGCACTTCTTCGCCGGGCTCGAGTGCGGCGAGGTCGAGGTAATGGCCCACCCCTGCGAACGACGCGACCGCGCCGGCAGGGATCGCGTCGAGGAGCTCGCCGGAGTACCCGAGGTGCTCGGCCAGGCCCCTGCCAACCTCGAAGTGGAGCTGGGCCTCCTCCTCGCGGGCTACGTGGCGGTACATGTCCTTGACCTCCGCCTCGAGTCGTTCGCCGTCGACGAGCGAGGTTGCGTCGAGTTGCGGCAGCGCCTCCGCTTGGGACGTCTCGTCCGCGGTGTGGCCAGTCCTGATACTCATCGGACCTCCTAAGGGTCGTGCTTGCGAGTCCGCCCCAGCAGCGCCGATCCTACCGGCAGTGATGCCCCCGACCGGGAGCCCGTACGGCCTCACCGAGCACGCGCCGCAGAACGCCATGAGCGATGCGGGCGAGATCGCCCGCTTCCATGACCGCTGCAGCGACCTCATGCGCGAGCTGCTCGACGGGCTGGCCGACACCCCCGACCGGCCCCGCACATTCCCGCAGATCGAGGACGCGATCGGCTGGCCGCGCCGCCGGATTGCGTCGGTCCTCGGCGGCGTCTCCCACCTGCGCCACACCGAGTTCGGCGGCCGCCGCCCCTACCACTTCCTGGACGAACGCCGCTCGGCGTCCGGCCGCTGGGAGATGTGGATGGATGCCGCCCAGGCGCGGGCCGTCCGTGCGGCGCGGCGCGACTAAGCGGCCGCGGCCTCCGCGTCGTGCAGGCCGAGTTCCTCGATTGCGACCTCGCGCATGCGGAACTTCTGCGGCTTGCCGGTGACGGTCATCGGGAAGGCGTCCGATGAGCTTCCAGTACCGCGGGATCTTGTAGGTCGCGATCTGGCCCCGGCACGCCGCCGCGAGCGCGTCCTCGGTGATCGTCGCGCCATCGCGCAGCTTGATCCAGGCCATCACCTCCTCGCCATAGCGCTCGCTCGGCACCCCGATCACCTGGGCCTCGTCGACCTCGGGCAGGCGGAACAGGAACTCTTCGATCTCGCGTGGGTAGATGTTCTCGCCGCCGCGGATGATCATGTCCTTGATCCGGCCGACTATCTCGAGGTAGCCGTCATCGTCCATGATCGCCAGATCGCCCGTGTGCATCCAGCCGTCGGCGTCGATTGCCCGGGCGGTCGCCTCCTTGTCGTCCCAGTAGCCGAGCATGACGCTGTAGCCGCGGGTGCACTGCTCGCCGCGCGTGCCGCGTGGAACCGTGGCACCTGTCTCCGGGTCGACGATCTTGATCTCGAGGTGTGGGTGCACGCGGCCGACCGTTCCGACGCGCTTCTCGAGCGGGTCGTCTACCGCCGTCTGGGTCGAGACCGGCGAGGTCTCCGTCATCCCACAGCACGATCGTGACCTCACCCATGTTCATCCGCGAGCGGACCTGCTTCATGACCTCGACCGGGCAGGGGGCGCCGCCCATCATCCCGGTCCTCAGGCTCGAGAGATCGAAGCGCGCGAAGTCCGGATGGCCGAGCTCCGCGATGAACATCGTCGGGACGCCGTATAGCGCCGTACAGCGCTCGGTCTCGACCGTTTCGAGTACCGCGGCCGGCTCGAAGGCCTCCCCAGGCACCACGACGCAGGCCCCGTGGGTGGCGCAGGCGAGGTTGCCGAGCACCATTCCGAACGTGTGGTAGAAGGGCACCGGGACGCACGCCCGGTCATGCTCGCTGTACCGCAGCGCCCGCCCCGTGAAATGCGCGTTGTTGAGGATGTTGTGGTGAGAGAGCGTCGCCCCCTTGGGAAATCCGGTCGTGCCCGACGTGTACTGAACATTGATCGGGTCGTGGCACGAAAGCGTCGCCTCGCGCTCGGCAAGCTCCGCCTCGGCTACCGGCGTGCCCTCGGCGAGGAACCCGGGCCAGTCATCCTCGAGCACGATCACCGTGCTCAGCCGGGGCAGCTCACGCGGACGTCGTCGAGCAGCGCCATGTAGTCGGCTTGCCGGAAGCCCCGAGCCATGATCAGCAGGCTCACCCCGGCCTTGCGCAGCGCGTACTCCAGCTCCGCCGCCTTGTAAGCGGGATTGATAGTGACGAGGACGGCGCCGACGCGGGCGGTTGCGAACTGCGTGACCACCCACTCGTAGCGGTTGGGTGCCCAGATGCCCACGCGGTCGCCCTTGCGCACGCCGTGCGCCAGGAGCGCTCGCGCGGCCAGGTCGACCTGCTCCCATAGCTCGCGGTAGGTCGCCCGGTAGCCCTGATGAGCGACGACGAGCGCCTCGCGCTCGCCGAAGCGCTCGACGGTTCGGCGCAGGGCCTCGCCGATCGTCTCCGTCAAGAGCGGGACCTCCGTCGACCCCTGGGCGTAGGACCTGGCGGTGGCCGGGGTCATCGGGTCGCCACGCGCCGGACGAGCGCACGCAACGGGGCCACCTCGCCGCCCTGGCGCAGGAGCTGATAGCGGCGGCGCTTGAGCAGGTCGAGCGCTTCGGCCGAGGCGTGGGACGGATGGGCCACGGCCGACCCGCTGGTCAGAGCGATCGCCGCCACGGTGACGCCCGCGCGCTCGGCGAGCAGGGCATTGCCCCGTATGCGCGATCGGCCGGCGAGGGCGGCGAGCCGCGCCAAGCCGCCGGCGTCCGAGGGCGTGGCCGCCCGAATTGTCGTGGGATGGTCGAGCATGCGGTCTCCTTAGGGGTGGGGTGGGACGAATCCGTCGCCGGCTGTCAGAAGCCCCAGATCGAGCCGATCAGGAGCGCCTCCAGGCGGCGCAGACGCAGCAGCCAGACGATCGCCGGGCCGGCCCGTGACGGGTCCGCAACCAAGGAGCCGTCCGCGATGCCGACCGCGGCCACCGGCTCCCCGGCTTCTTCCGCGAGCACCACCGGTCCGTCCGGGGCGGTCCCCTGATTGAGCGAGGCCAGGCGGAGGATCGATTCGCGGTCGGTGCCATCAGCCAGCGACAGCCGGGCCGTTACAGCCGAGGCGGACGAATCACAGGCGAAGGGGCTCATGCATCCGCATGATCGGCCCGGCGCCCGCGATTCGCACCGGGTAGACCCCCCTGACCTGTCCCCTGAATTACGAGCGCTGCGCCGACGGCGTCAGGCCTGGCCGCTGGGCGTGGCCGTAGCCAGGGCCGTCGGCAGCTCGGTGCGGGCCTTGACGTCTAGCTTGTGGAATACGTTCGTGAGGTGGCCCTCGACCGTACGGGCGGTCACGAACAGGGTTTGGGCGATCTCTCGGTTGGTGTGTCCGTCGGCGGCGAGCTCGGCGATGCGGCGCTCGCTCGCGGTCAGGGATTGGAGTCCCGTGAGCAGCACGCGTCGCGGCCTCGCCCCGGTGGCGCGCAGCTCGGTCTCGGCCCGGTCCGCGAGCGGGCGGGCACCTGCCCGGTGCGCGGCATCGAGTGCCGCGCGCAGCAGCTCGCGGGCTTCGGTGCGGCGGTTGCCACGGCGGAGCAGCGCCCCGAGATCGGCCCGCGAGCGCGCCTGTTCGAGCTGCGTGTCGGGGCCGCCGAGCACCTCGATCGCCTCGCGCAGCAGGAGCTCGCCGCGCCGGCCGCCTGTAGCCAGGCCTGCGGCGCGCAGCGCAACGCCGAGCGCGCGGGGAGCGCCAAATGCGCGGGCCAGCTCGAGTTCCTCCTCGCTCAAGTTTCGCGCGCTGTCCGATTCGCCCAGCGCGAGCTGCGCGAGCGCGGCTTCCGAGCGCCAGGGAAGGTAGCTCGGGCTGGGTGCCTGGGTGCGGGTCGCTACATCGCCGGCCGCTGTGAAGTCGGCGAGGGCCTCGTCGAAGCGGCGCTGTGCGAGCCGAAGCCGGCCGCGTGCGTGGCGGAGCACGGCGGCGGTCTGGGACGTGCTCTGGAGGTCGGCACGCAAGGGCTCGAGCGCCCGTTCGGCCTCGTCGAGCTCGCCCCGCTCGACGAGCGCTTCGACCAGCACGGCGGTCGCGAGCAGACGATGGAGCAGCGGAGTCGGTAGCTGGGCTGCCTCGAGCAAGGCGCGCGCATCTGCCTCCGCGGCCGTGAGATCGCCGCGCCGCAGCGCGAGCCACGCCCGTTGGGCGAGGACCGGTGCCAGGACGAGCCCGTTGGCCGTCGCGCGGGCCTCGGCGGAGGCGGCGTCGAGGAGCGCCTGTGCCTTGCCGTAGCGCTCGGTCCAGAAGAGCGCGACGATCGCGTGAGGAAACCACGGCGGCTCGCCCGGCTCGGGCACGGGACGCGGCCCCGCCGCCACCGCCCGCTCCGCCAGCTCAGCGGCCTGTCCGGCCGGCTCGTTGGCCGATGCGGCAACGTACGCCGCCACCGCCAGCGTGTGCCGAGGGATCGACTGCTCCTTGGCCAGCACGAGGAGCGCACGAGCTCGCTCGGCCACCGCGGGTGCCGTGGACGCGTCGAGCAAGCCGCACGCCACGAGCATGCCCTGAAGCATCATCTGCTCCTGGACGTGGCTTCCATCGACTCGGGCGGCGACGCGTTCGACCACGTCGAGCGCCTCGGGAAGGCGCTGATGGAGCCCAAGCGCGGTGGCGAGCAGCATGGCGACGGCGATGCGGCCAGTGTCATCGGCGGCCGCCGCCACGGCCCCTTCGAGGTGCTCCTCCCAGCCCCGCTCGCCTGCGCTGAACTCGGCCAGGCCGAGCTGGAGCAACAGCGTCGCGCCGGCGTCCTGCGACGGCGGCTCGGCGAGCGCCCGGCGCAGATAGGCAGCTCCGCACTCCGGTGCACCGCTTGCGGCCGCCGCCTGAGCAGCCTCGCTCAGGCGCTCCACTACCCAGGGGTCGCCCGCCGGGTCAGCAACCATCAGATGCTCGGCAACGCGATCCCCGCCGTCGTGGCCCTCCGCCAGCTGACGTGCTGCGCGGCCGTGCAGCTCGGCGCGTTCGGCGGCGCTGAGCTCCCCATAGACGCCCGCGCGCAGCATTGGGTGGGAGAAGACAAGCGGCGGCTCCTCGAGCACGCCCGTCCGCACGAGTAGCTCGGCCGCCTTCGCCGCCGCGACCGGCCCGAGCCCGGCCAGCCGCGCGGCCTGGGATTGCTCTGCGCGCTCCAGAATCGCGACTGCGCGTGCCAGGCGGTCGGCTTCCGCGCCGAGCCGTCCGAGCTGCAGCAGCACCCAGCGGCCCAGGGTGGCGCCGGCGACATCGTGAACGCTCGCAGCCGATCCGGCATCCGGGGTGATCCCCTCGTCGCGGAGGGCCGCGACGAGCGTGCGCACCAGAAACGGCGTCCCGCCGGTCGCCTCCCGGCACGCCGCGGCGAAGGCGGGGTCCGGATCGGCGCCCAGGCCCGCGGCGACCAGCCGGGCGACTCCCTCGGTCGTAAGCGGTTTCAGCTCGACGACCTCGGTCGCGGGATCGAGCGTCAGCGCCGCCAACAGCTCCTCGCCGGCTCCCGCCTCGGCGGGCCGAGCCCCGAGCAGGACGGCTACGGGCAGTTCCTCCACTCGAGCCAGCAGGAAAGCAAGGAAGCGCAACGAGGCCGGGTCCGCCCAGTGAGCATCGTCCACGACCAGTGCCACAGGGGTTTCGGCCGCCAGGTTCGCGCATAGCCAATAGAGCCCGTGGAGCACTGCGAACGAGGGGTCGGGACTCACCGGCGGATGTGTCTCGTGCACGCCCGGGAAACAGAGCAACCGCGCCGCCAACACGGGCGCCCCCTCGAGCAGTGCGTCGCGCTCCTCGTCGGTCGCGTCCGCCAAGACCGGGTCGACCAGCTGCCGCACCACTCCGAAGGCGAAATCGCGCTCGAGCTCGGCACCGCGCGCCCTCAGCACGCGCAAGCCCTCGCCCTCCGCCATGTCACGGGCCCCTGCGAGCAGTGCCGTCTTCCCGATCCCAGCCGGCCCCTCGACTGCGACGGCACTCCCCCGACCGTCTCGCGCCCGCCTTAGGCACTGCCGGATGCGCTCGAGTTCGCGCTCTCGCTCGAGCAGGGGATCCCCACGGAGACGGACCTGCACCCCGGACCGGGGCCCGGGGCATGCTTGGCCAGGCGTGCCCACAGGAGTTCGAAGTGAGCCTACCGGGAGCGACCCCCGGCACGCCGCAGGTTCGCGGAACCCAATCCCTCAGCCGGTGGGCTCCACAACAGCGGCCCTGTCCGCCGGGAGCTCGCCGCGGGCTGCGGGCATCTCCACGCCGGCGGGGGCCGAGCGCGGCTTCCACGGCCAGCGCCCCTCGGCCGCGAGCCACGAGCCGCCCGTGATCGCCACGAGGCCCGCGGCGGTCAGGAGGGTGAAGCTCTCGTCCAGCAGCGTCACGCCGTAGACCACGCTGAAGCCGGGCGCGATGTAGCCGACGAGCGAGGCGCGCGCCGGGCCGTCGCTCGACACGAGCGAATAGAAGATCACGAAGGCCGCACCGGTACAGAGCACGCCGAGCACGAGCAGCGACGAGACGGCCTCGAAGCCGGGTGCATGGGAGGGCAGGCTGAGCAGCGCGGCCGGCGCGGTGAGCAGGGCGGCGACGGAGGCCGTTGCGCCCACCATCGCCACGGGCTGCACGTCGCGCACCTGGCGCTTGACGACCCAGCCACCGATCCCGTAGCCGAAGCTCGCCGCGACGACCATCAAGCCGCCGGCCAGCGCGGCGCCGCCGCTGGTGTCGAGCCCGAGCAGCAGCGCGACTCCGCCGATGCCGATCGCCACGCCGCCCAGGCTCAGGCCCGAAGCGCGCTCCTGGCCTTCCTGGGCAAAGGCCAGCAGGAAGGTGAAGATCGGCGCGGTGGCCACGAGGATGCCGGTCAGCGACGAGGAGATGTGCTGCTCGCCGGCGGCGATCAGCAGGAGCGGGCCGCCCATCTGCACGACCGCGAGAAGCAGGATCGGCGCGACGTTGGCGCGCAGGCCGCCAAGCGCGCCGCGGTGGGCGGCAAGCGGCAGCAGCACCAGCGCCGCCAGGGCCGTGCGCACGCTGACAATCACGGCCGGGGACACATCGTCTTCGAGAGCGAGCTTGATGAACAGGTAGGACGAGCCCCAGAGCGCCGAGAGCGTGAGGAGCAGGATCCAGGAGCGACGTGACACCCTCGGGTGAGGATCGCAGGCCACGTCCATTAGTCCAATGGAGACTTCGTGGGTCAGCGATAAGCTGTGCTGATGCTTGACGTCCGCCGCATGAGAGTCCTGCGCGAGGTGGCCGCGCGGGGCTCCTTCTCCGCCGCTGCCGAAGCGCTCAACTTCACGCAGTCCGCGGTCTCGCAACATGTGGCCGCGCTCGAGCGGGAGACCGGTGCTCTGCTCGTCGAGCGCGGGGCCCGCGGTGTGCGCCTGACCGATGCCGGCAAGCTCTTGGTGGGCCACACCGACGCGATCCTGGCTCGCATCGAGTGCGCAGAGGACGACCTGGCCGCGCTCGCCGGCCTGCGCGGCGGCCGCTTGCGGCTGATCTCATTCCAGAGCGGTGGTGCCACGCTCGCGCCCTGCGCCGTTGCGGCGTTCCGCGAGCGCCACCCGCACGTCGAGCTGTCGATGATGGAGGCCGAGACCGAGGAAGCTACGCAGCGGCTGCGCGCCGGCGAGGCCGACCTCGCGTTGGTCTACGACCACCGGGCGCTGCCCGACCTGCTGCCATCTGACCTCGAGCTCGTGCACCTGCTCGACGACCGCTATGAGGCGATCCTGCCGGCCGACCACCGGCTCGCCCGGCGCCGCCGCCTCTCGGTCAGCGACCTTGGCGAGGAACCGTGGGTGGCGTCGACTTCCGCGATCGGCTGCCGCCGGATCACCGAGGCCGTCTGCCGCGAGGCGGGCTTCGAGCCCAAGGTGGCTTTCGAGGCCGACGAGACCCTCGCAGCGCAGGCCTTGGTGGCCGCCGGCGTGGGCGTATCGCTGCTGCCCCACCTTGCGCTCACGACGCGTCACCCAGGCGTGGTGGTCCGCACGCTGACGGACGCCCCGGAGCGCCGCATCTGGGCTGCGCGCCGCGAAGGCGCCTACGCCTCTCCGGCCAGCGACGCGATGCTGCAGATCATGCAGGACGTGGCCGGCGAGTTCCGCGAAGCGGACCCGCTGGAGCTCGTCGCCGGCTCGTAGACGCCTGGTGCGCCAGCTCGCACGCTCGGCCAGCACGTTACGCTCGCGCCCACACGCCGGAGGCCAGGTGAGCGCGAATCTCTAGGCAGAACGTGGAGCTGTCCGGGAAATCATCGCGACCGCGCCCGATTGGCATGAGGTCAAGCGCGCTGCTGCATCCCGACGCCCGGTTCGATCAGAGCCGCATCCCGCACAGCGGCGTCTACGAGGGCCGCGAGGCGTGCGGCCGCTTCTTCGAGCGCTGGTTCGGGACCTGGGACGAGATCCGGCTCACGCCCGAGCGGTTCATCGAGGACGGCGACCGCGTGCTCGCCCTGATGACCATCGAGGGACGCGGCAGCCGGTCGGGAAATGCGAGCCGTCCTGGATCGGTGGGCCGGGAGCCCTGCCAGGCAGGACGAGGAGTGCCAGACCCCGGGTTGGGGTTCCTTCGGCGCCGATGAAGATTCGCGAGACCGGATCCCGGCGCCACGCCAAACCCGGCCCAGAAGCGAGAGCGGGGTCCGGGCTACCCGACTGTGAACGGGTCCCGCGTCTGCCCGGAGAGCTCGACCCACACGGCCTTGACGGTCGTGTAACCGTCGAGGGAGTCGAGGCCGTTCTCGCGGCCGAACCCGCTCATCTTCATGCCACCGAAGGGCGTGTTGAAGGAGACCGTGCGGTAAGCGTTGATCCACACGGTGCCCGCCCGCAGCGCGTTCGCGACGCGATGCGCGCGCCGCACGTCGTTGGTCCAGACTCCGGCGGCGAGCCCGTAGCGCGTGTCGTTCGCACGCCGGATCACATCCTGCTCGTCCGCGAACGGCATGACCGAGAGCACCGGCCCGAAGATCTCCTCGCGCGCGATCTCCATCTCGGCGCGCACCCCGGTGAAGATCGTGGGCTCGACGAAGTAGCCGTTCCCCAGCTCTCCGTCCCCCGGGCGCGTACCGCCAGAGACCAGCTCGGCGCCCTCCTCGCGCCCCGAGCGGATCAGGTCGAGGATTTTCTCGAGCTGCTGCGGGAACGCGACCGGTCCCATCTCGGTGTCCGGGTCGAGGGGGTTCCCGAGCTTGATCGTGCCCGCGCGGTCCGAAAGGCGCTCAACGAGCTCGTCGTGCACGCGCTCCTGGACGAAGAGCCGCGAGCCTGCCATGCAGGTCTGACCGGTCGCCGCGAAGATGCCGGCCACCACGCCGTTCGCGGCCGCCTCCAGGTCGGCGTCCTCGAAGACGATGTTGGGCGACTTGCCACCCAGCTCGAGCGTAACGCGCGCGAGGTGGTCGGCCGCGTCCTTCATGACGCTGATGCCGGTCTCGGTAGAGCCGGTGAAAGCGACCTTGTCCACGCCGGGATGGCGCACCAACGCGCGGCCGGCGGTCGCCCCGTCGCCCGTCACCACGTTGAACACGCCCGGCGGGAACCCGGCCTCCTCGAAGAGCCGTGCGAACTCGAGCGTGGACGCGGGCGTTTGCTCGGCCGGCTTGGCGACGACGGTGCAGCCCGCCGCCAGCGCCGCGGCCAGCTTCCAGCTGAGAAGCAGGACCGGCGAGTTCCAGGGGACGACCATCCCGACGACGCCCACCGGTTCCCGGCGCGTGTACACGAAGAAGTTGGGCTTGTCGGACGGGATCGTGTCGCCCTGGATCTTGTCCGCCGCACCCGCGAAGTAGTGGTAGTACTCGGGCAGCGCCCTCAGCTGCCCGCTCATTTCTCGCAGCAACTTGCCGTTGTCCGTGCTCTCGATGAGGGCGATCGCCTCGGCGTTCTCCGCGATCAGTTCCGCAAGCCGGCGCATCAGGCGCGCGCGCTGAGTTCCGGTCATCGTGCCCCACGGCCCGGAGTCGAATGCCTCGCGCGCAGCGCCCACGGCATGGTCGACGTCCACCGCGTCAGCGTCCGGCGCGGTAGCCCAAACCCTGCCGGTGTAGGGGTTGACGGTCTCGAAGGTGGCGCCCGAGTGCGCGTCGACCCACTCCCCGCCGACGAGCATCTTGTACTCGCGGACGGATTCGGCCGTCGGCGTGTGGCTCTGCAGCGTCGACATGGGCCGAGCGTTTGCTCAGCCCACCGCGCGCGCGGCGCGAAGCGAGCTGACTCGAGCCGCGGCCAGGCTGCGCCGCGGGTCGCGGAAATCCAGATGCACGAGTAGCCGGCTCCAGGCCGGGAGGTCCTCCCCGCCGGACGCCGACTGGACCCAAGCCCAGAGCGCCTCGTCGTCGTCGGCCGTCATCACGGCCTGCCGCAGCCACCCGTCCAGCGCGTCGCGCTCGCGCACCACTCCCGGTGCCTCGGAGTGAGGCAGCAGCAGACCCTCGTAGTGGTCCACCGCCTCTCTGATGGCGCCGCGGTCGAGCAGGCCCTGCACCCGGGCGACGTCCGACTCGACGTCCTGAGACAGCCGGTAGGGATCGGTGTCGATCCACCCGCCCATCAGCTTCCGGAGCCGATGGACCTCGACCCGGGTGGTGCTCGGCGTCCCGCGGTCACCGTAGAGATCGGCGGTCAGCTCCTCGCCGGTCATTCCGCCCGGTCGCATCGACAGCAGCGCCAGCACCTCGGAGTGGCGGCGGCTGAGGTGGATGGGTCGCCCGCCCAGCTCGGCGTCGGCGCGGTCGCGGCCCAGAAGGCCCAGCTTCAGCAGCTGACGACGCCGCGCCGCGCCCTTCGCCGCCAGCGCGCGCACGATGAAAGCCTCGTCGTGGCCAAGGGGCTCCGCGAAGGCCCGCTTGCCGGAATCCAGCACCAGCTCGCCGCCGCCTGCGGGGAGCTCGAGCCGTTGGCCTTGCAGCCAGCCCTCGGGGCGGTCGGTCAACACCCGTCCGCTGGGCGTGACGAGCGCGCGCCGGTCGGCAACCGCGATCCGCTCGTGATAGCGCGCGCGCAGCCGGTCGTCTTGCTCGTGCATTGCCCAGCGCAGCTGGGACTCCACCGCCTTTGCCGTCGTGTTGGCCAGGGCGAGGCTGTGCGGGTGCACCGTCGTCATCTTGCCGGTGAGGTCGACGATGCCGAGCAGCTGTCCGGTGTCGGGGTCGTGCACGGGAGCCGCAGCACAGGTCCAGGCCTGGACGATCTCGTTGAAATGCTCGGCCGCGAAGACCTGCACGGCGTGGTCGGCCGCCAGCGCTGTTCCGATCGCGTTGGTGCCGGCGCCGTTCTCGCTCCACAGAGCCCCCTCGGTGAAGTTCATCGAGTCGGCGGCGGCCATCCGAACCTGCGCGTTCCCGCCGATCCACAGCAGCAGCCCGTCGGCGTCGCTGACGACGATGAGGTGGGCCGACTCATCGGCGATGGCCGTCAGGCTGTCCTCGATCACCGGCAACGCGGCCGCCAGCGGATGCACGTCCCAGCGCGCCGACGTCTCGTCTTCGTCGGCGAGAACCGGTGCGCGGTGGTCGGGGGAAGGATCGACGCCGGCCGCGTGCGAGCGCCGCCACGAGTCGGCGATCGGCGTGCGCACCTTGTCGACTCTCCCGTCGCCGAGGAACCGCTGCCACAGTTGCTTCAACTCGCGCGCGCGCCTTCGTGGCGGGGTCGCCGCGTCGATAGCAAGCCATGGGTTGGCCGGCATCGGCCTCCTCAACCTCGTCGGGTGGACAAGTCGCTCCAGACCGGCCTTACTGAGTCTACCCGCGCTCCACAAAGCGCGTAACGCGTGTGAAACGCCCCCGTAACGCGGATGAAACACCGCACGGTAACGCGGATGAAACGCTCGCGGGAGTAGAAGTAACCCCTGAGACGGCCCAGCCGCGAAGGAGGACGCATCCGTGAGTCGCGCGAGCATCACAAAAGCCCACAACAAGATCCAGGAGCTCTCCTGGGAACCCACTTTCGTCGAGCCGGTCGACAAGTACCCGACCGACTACACCTTTGAGAAGGCCCCCAAGAAGGACCCGCTGAAGCAGGTCCTTCGGTCCTACTTCCCAATGGAGGAGGAGAAGGACAACCGCGTCTTCGGGGCGATGGACGGCGCCATCCGGGGCAACATGTTCCGGCAGGTCCAGGAGCGCTGGATGGAGTGGCAGAAGCTGTTCCTGTCAATCATCCCGTTCCCGGAGATCTCCGCCGCCCGTGCAATGCCGCTGGCCATCAACGCGGTGCCCAACCCCGAGATCCACAACGGGCTGGCCATCCAGATGATCGACGAGGTACGCCACTCGACGATCCAGATGAACCTCAAGCGGCTCTACATGAACCACTACATCGATCCCGCCGGGTTCGACATCACCGAGAAGGGGTTCGCGAACTGCTACGCCGGCACGATCGGCCGCCAGTTCGGCGAGGGGTTCATCACCGGCGACGCGATCACTGCCGCCGACATCTACCTCACGATCGTCGCCGAGACCGCGTTCACGAACGTCCTGTTCGTGGCCATGCCCGCTGAGGCTGCCGCCAATGGCGACTACCTCCTGCCCACGGTGTTCCACTCGGTGCAGTCGGACGAGTCGCGGCACATCTCCAACGGCTACTCGATCATCCTGATGGCGCTCGCCGACGAGCGGAACCGCCAGCTGCTGGAGCGCGACCTCCGCTACGCATGGTGGAACAACCACGCGGTTGTCGACGCGGCCATCGGCACGTTCATCGAGTACGGCACCAAGGACCGCCGCAAGGACCGCGAGAGCTACGCCGAGATGTGGCGGCGCTGGATCTACGACGACTACTACCGCTCCTATCTCGTCCCGCTGGAGAAGTACGGCCTGGTCATCCCGCACGATCTCGTCGAGGAGGCCTGGAACCGCATCTGGAACAAGGGCTACATCCACGAGGTCGGGCAGTTCTTCGCCACCGGCTGGTTCGCCAACTACTGGCGCATCGACACGCTGGACGACGAGGACTTCGAGTGGTTCGAGCACAAGTACCCGGGCTGGTACGACAAGTACGGCAAGTGGTGGGAGCGCTACGCCGACTTCTCGAAGAAGAACGGCCACAAGCCGATCGCGTTCGAGGCGGGCGCCGACTACGAGTACCCGCACCGCTGCTGGACGTGCATGGTGCCGTGCCTGATCCGTGAGGACACGGTGGTCGACGAGGTCGACGGCCAGGTCCGCACGTACTGCTCGGAGACCTGCCACTGGACCGACAAGGTGGCGTTCCGGCCCGAGTACGAGGGGCGCCCGACGCCCGCCATGGGCCAGCTCGCCGGCAAGCGCGAGTGGGAGACGCTCCACCACGGCAAGGACGTGGGCGAGATGATGGAGGAGAGCGGCTTCGTGCGCGACGACGGCAAGACGCTCGTCCCGCAGCCGCACCTGAATCTCGATCCGAAGGAGATGTGGACGCTCGACGAGGTCAAGGGCATCACGCTCCAGAGCCCCAACGTCCTCCTCAACGAGATGTCGCCTGAGGAGCGCGAGACGTACATGGCCAAGTACAAGGCCGGCGGGCCGGCCGGCCGCCCGGCGCGAGAGGGCGCCGCGAGTTGAGTCTCCCGGGGGTGGCGGCGCCGCTCGATGCGAGCAGCGCCGCCGGGGGGCCCAAGGAGCCACCGTCCATGGGGGAGAAGTTCACCGTCCGGTTCGAGCCGGTCAACATCGAGATCGAGGTCGACGAGGACGAGACGGTCCTCCACGCCGCCTTCCGCCAGGGCATCATGCTCATGCACGGCTGCAAGGAGGGGCAGTGCTCGTCCTGCAAGTCGTTCCTGCTCGACGGGGAGGTCGACCTCGAGAGATACTCGACCTTCGCGCTGCCCGATTTCGAGGAGGCGGAGGGCTACACCCTGCTCTGCCGCGCGCACCCGATGTCCGACCTCGAGGTCGAGCTGCTCAACTTCGACGAGGAGATCCTGCGCAGCGGGGTCGCGCTTCAGACGGCCAAGGTGCGTGTGGAGGCCGTCGAGCGGCTCACGCACGACATCTGCCTGCTGCGCGTCGCGCTCGTCGAACCGGAGCGGCTCACCTTCCAGGCGGGGCAGTACGTCGACATAAAGATCCCGGGCGGTGGGGAGGAGCACCGCTCGTTCTCGATGGCCAACACGCCGGCCACCGCCAACGAGCTCGAGTTCATGATCAAGATCTTCCCCGACGGGCATTTCTCGGGGCTGCTCGACAACGGCGAGATCAAGGCCGGGGACGAGCTGGAGCTGACCGGGCCGTACGGCGTGTTCACGCTGCGGGCGACGTCGACGCGGCGCATGTTGTTCATCGGCGGCGGCGCGGGGATGGCGCCCATCCTGTCGCTGCTGCGCTCGCTCGACGAGGCAGGGAACGAGCGCCCGGCGGTCTACTACTACGGGGCACGCCGCCCCGATGACCTCTTCCACGTCGAGGAGCTCGAGGCGCTCGTGGAGAGGCTGCCCGACTTCCGCTTCGTCCCGGCGCTGTCGGAGATGGAGGCCGGCGAGAACGGCTGGACCGGCGAGACAGGGCTCATCACCGATGTCGTCGACCGCCTGGAGGAGGACGTAAGCGAGGTCGAGGCTTACATCTGCGGTCCGCCCCCGATGGTCGAAGCCGCCATCGCTCTGCTCGAGCGCAGGGGCGTCCCCGAATCACAAATCCACTTCGACAAGTTCACGACCACCGAGCAGTAGGAGGAGAGAGGAGCCATATGGCCACGGACACCCCCGTCAAGGAACGCAGCGTCCCCAAACCACAGTTCACGGACGCGGAGGCGGGGGCACGCGAGTTCCCCTCCTCGGACAGCCGGAGCTTCAACTACTTCACGCCGCGCAAGCGGCGGGCGACGGTGTACGAGGACGTCACCGTCGACGTGCAGCCCGACCCCGACCGCTACCTCACCCAGGGGTGGGTCTACGCCTTCGCCGACGGCACCGCCGGCTACCCGCAGGAGTGGACCGCTCTGAAGTCCTCCAACTGGCACGAGTTCCTCGATCCAAACGAGGAGTGGGAGCAGACGATCTACCGCAACAACGCGGCGGTCGTGCGCCAGGTCCAGCAGAACATCGCCAACGCAAAGGCCGCCGGGTCCTTCGCGAACCTCAACCGCGGCTGGACGAAGATCCTCGAGCACCACGTGTTCGCCTGGGCGCACGCCGAGCACGGCATCGGCATGCACGTCTACATCCCGGCCAACCGCGACGCGCCCACCAACATGATCAACAACGCGCTGGCGGTGGGCGGGGCGCACAAGCTGCGCTTCGCGCAGGACCTCATCCTCTACAACCTCGAGTTGAGCGAGGAGATCGAGGACTTCGACGGCAGCGCGCACAAGGAGACCTGGCAGAACGACGCGTACTGGCAGGCCACGCGTGAGAACGTCGAGCAGCTGACCGGCATCCGCGACTGGGCGGAGGCGTTCTTCGCCACGGCGGTCGTCTTCGAACCGCTCGTGGGCGAGCTGTTCCGCAGCGGCCTCGTGATGCAGGCGGCCGCGCTCCACGGCGACTACGTCACGCCGTCGCTGATGGGCAACGGCGAGTCGGACGCGACCCGCGAGCAGCGCGGCGCCCGCGCCCTGTTCGGAATGCTGTCCGACGACGACAAGCACGGCCTGGAGAACCGCGCCACGATGCAGAACTGGCTGTCGAACTGGACCGCGACGAGCGTCGCGGCGGCCAAGCAGTTGCAGCCGATCTGGTCCCAGCTGCCCGAGAAGGTCGTCCGCTTCGAGGATGCCTTCGGGCGCTCTCGGGATCGCTTCGAGAGCCTGGTCGGAGACCTCAACCTCGAAACCCCAAAGGAGCTGAACGCATGACTGAGTTCAACGCGGACCCGACGTCGTCGAACAAGACCGGCGTCACCCTGATGGACAATCAGGTCGGCCACGTAGTAGCGGATGTGATGCGGGGCAAGGAGAACGTGACCGTTACGGTGCTGCCGTCGATGATCCGCGTGGACGGGGTCGGCAAGGTCGACTTCGACTACCAGGAACTGGCCGATGCCCTCGGCTGGACCGACTTCGGTAACGACGACTTCGAGGAGATCATGTCGACCCACTACGGGCGTATGGTCGTGCTCGACGACCGTGTCCTGTTCTTCGCCAACCCGGAGGACGCCGCCGAGTACATCGGCTTCGACCTGCAACCGGTGGGTTAGCCATGTACGAGCACAACGGCGAGAAGTACTTCGTGCTGGACACCCACACCCACTTCTGGGATGCCAGTCCTGCGAACTGGGTGAAGGGCCAGGAGCAGTTCGCGGAAGGCTGGATCAACTGCTTCCACGCCTATCAGGGGCTCGGGCCACCCGAGACCCACTGGCCGATCGAGAAGTTCCAGAAGTACACCGAGGACGACTTCGTCAAGGACATGTTCGAGGAGGGCTACGTCGACGTCGCGGTGTTCCAGCCGACCTACCTGAAGCAGTGGTACACCGACGGCTTCAACACCGCCGAGACCAACTCCAAGCTGGCTGAGAAGTACCCCGACAAGCTGATCGTCAACGGTCGCTGGGACGCCCGCGAGGGTGACGAGGGCCTGAGGCAGCTCGAGGAGGACGCCGAACGCTACGGCCTCAAGGGGGTCAAGCTATACACGGCCGAGTGGCGAAACGGTTCGCGTGGCTGGTCGCTCAAGGATCCCGAGTCGCAGCGCTTCCTGGACAAGTGCCAGGAGCTCGGGATCAAGAACATCCACGTGCACAAGGGGCCGACGATCTGGCCGCTTGACAAGGACGCGTTCGATGTCAAGGACGTGGACTACGCCGCCACGAACAACCCGGAGCTCAACTTCATCGTCGAGCACGTCGGCCTGCCACGGATCGAGGACTTCTGCTTCATGGCCACGCAGGAGCCCAATGTCTACGCTGGCCTCGCGGTCGTGATCGGCGGGTTGATGTACGCCCGTCCACGCTTCTTCGCCAAGGTCATGGGCGAGCTGCTCTTCTGGGTAGGCGAGGACAAGATGCTGTTCGGCGCCGACTACGCCATCTGGGAGCCGAAGTGGCAGGTCGAGGGCCTGGTCGACTGGGACTACCCGGGGGGCGACGAGTACTCGGACTTCCCGGCGATCACCACGGAATCGAAGAAGAAGATCCTGGGCCTCAACGCGGCGGCGCTCTACGGCGTCGAGGTCCCGCAGGAGCTGCAGCTGCGCGACGAGACCAGTGAGCCGGCCGCCGAGGACGACGCCCGGCTGGTGGAAGACCGCACGTGACAATCCGTTCCCGCGTCCTCGAGGCGCTCGGCACGGTTTACGACCCCGAGCTTGACGAGCCGATCACGTCGCTGAGGTTCGTGACCTCCTGCGAGGTGTCGGCCGACGGGGACGTCGACGTCCGGCTGCGGCTGCCGACGCCGCAGTGCGCGCCGAACTTCGCGTACCTGATGGCAGCCGACGCGCGCAACGCCGTGCGCCGGCTGCCGGAGGTCCGCGACGTCACGGTCGTCCTGGAGGACCACTACACGGGCGACGAGATCAACGCCGCCGTCGGGCGGGGCGAGGGGTTCGCCGAGGCCTTCCCGGGCGAGACCGAGGGCGAGCTCGACGCTCTGCGCGAGCTGTTTCAGCGCAAGGCCCTGGTCGCCCGGGAATCCCGGGTCTGCGAGCAGCTGCTCGCCGCGGGCGCAACGCCGGAGGAGGTCACCGCCCAGCGGGTGGCCGACCTGCCCGACGACCCGGAGGCTCGGCGGTGCGTCGCGCTGCGCCGGCAGCTGGGTATCCCGGCCGCGGACGACGCCCCGGCGTTCGTCCGGCCCGACGGGGAGCCGGTCGCCGCCGCCGACCTGCGCATGTGGCTGCGCAAGGCAAGCCTCATGCGGACGAGCCTCGAGGTCAACGGGGGCATCTGCCGCTCCCTGCTGCGCATCCGCTACGACCTTCCCGACGCCAAGGAGGTGGCCGCATGAGGGCCGCGAGACTGCACGCCTATCACGAGCCGCTCAAGCTCGACGAGGTGGACGAGCCCAAAGCCGAGGGCCCGCTCGACGTGGTCGTGCGGATCGGCGCGGCGGGACTATGCCGCACCGACCTGCACATCCAGGAGGGTCAGTGGGCCGAGAAGTCCGGGGTCGAGCTCCCCTACACGCCGGGGCACGAGAACGCCGGGTGGGTGCACGCAGTGGGTCCGGCGGTGACGAACGTCGAGGTGGGGGACACGGTGATCGTGCATCCGTTCATCTCCTGCGGGCTCTGCCGGCCCTGCCGTGCCGGCGACGACATGCACTGCCTCAACGGCTCCTTCCCGGGCATCAACCGCGACGGCGGGTTCGCCGACTTCCTTTTCACGAGCGCGCGCTCGGTCGTCAAGCTCGATCCGTCTCTCGAGCCACAGGCCATCGCCGCGCTGGCGGACGCCGGGCTCACCGCGATCCACGCTGTCAAGAAGGCGATCCCGGTCCTCGGCGCCGGCACCAAGGTGGTCGTGATCGGGGCCGGAGGCCTCGGCCATATCGGCGTCCAGTGCCTGCGGGCGTACACACCCGCCGAGATCATCGTCGTCGATCCGTCGGAGCCCGCGCTGACGCTGGCCGAGGAGCTGGGCGCGCACCACACGATCAAGGTCGAAGGTGAGAGCCACGTCGACGCCGTCAAGGAGATGACTGACGGGCTGGGCGCCGAGGCGATCATCGACTTCGTCGGGGAGAAGGGCGCCATCGAGGACGGCATCGAGATGATCCGGGACGGCGGCTTCTACTACGTCATCGGCTACGGCGAGAACATCAACATCCCGACGATCGACGTGATCTCGCGCGAGATCTCCTTCATCGGCAACCTGGTCGGGACGTACGTCGACCTGCAGGACCTGATGACGCTCACCGCGCAGGGCCAGGTCACCCTGCACACGAGCACGTATCCGCTCGATGCCATCAACGACGCGATGGCCGACCTCAACAACGGACGGCTCCAGGGGCGCGGCATCCTGGTCCCGGCCGGCGCTGCATAGCCCGATGGGCAAGCGACTGTACTTCAACAACGACGCGCGCCGGCTCCTGCAGGCCGGCGTCGACGAGCTGGCCAACACCGTCAAGGTCACGCTGGGGCCCAAGGGGCGCAACGTAGTTCTCGAGCGCCTCGCCGGCGCCCCCATGATCACGAACGACGGTGTCTCTATCGCGCGCGAGATCGAGCTGAGCGACCAGTTCAAGAACATGGGGGCGCAGCTCGTCCGCGAGGTGGCCAACAAGACGAGCGACCTCACGGGCGACGGCACCACGACCGCCACGCTGCTCGCCCAGGCGATCGTCCGCGAGGGAATGCTGGCGATCGACGAGGGCGCGAACGCGATGCTGCTGCGCCGCGGCATCGAGGAGGCGACGGAACGCGTGGTGGCCGAGCTCGGCCGTTCGGCGGGCCCTGTGGAGGGTCGAGATCACCTCCGTCACGTCGCCACGATCGCCGCTGGGGAGGACGAGCGGATCGGCGGCGCCATCGCCGAGGCGCTCGACCGGGTGGGTGAGGAGGGCGTCGTCACTATCGAGGAGACCGAGCTGCCCGGCATCTCTGTCGACTTCGTCGAAGGCGTGCACGTCGAGAACGGCTGGGAGTCCCCCTATCTCGTGCGCGACGAGACGCGGATGGAGACGGTCTTCGAGGATCCCTACATCCTCATGACGAACCGCCCGATCTCCCAGCCGCAGGACCTCATGCCCACGCTGGACAAGGTCATGAAGTCGCCGCGGCCGCTCGTCATCCTCGCGGAGAAGATCGACGGGGCGGCGCTGGGCATGCTCGTCCACAACAACAAGCACGGCACGCTGCAGGCCGTGGCCGTGCGCGCCCCCGGGTTCGGCCATCGCCGCGTCGAGCACCTCGGCGACGTCGCCACATTCACGGGCGGGCAGGTGATCGCCCAGGAGGCCGGGCGGTCGCTCGCGAGCGTACGTCCGGAGGATCTGGGCACTGCGCGCCGGGTCGTGGTGACGGCGGACTCGACGACCATCGTCGAGGGTGGCGGGACCGCAGAGGCCGTCGAGGCGCGCCTCGCCCAGATCAGGGTCGAGCTGGGACGCGCCTCGCAGGAGCGGGACATCGAGATCCTTCAGGAGCGCCTCGCCCGGCTCGCCATCCGGTTGGCGGTGATCCGCGTCGGCGCACCGGCCGAGGTCGTGCTGCGCGAGCGGCTGCGCCGCACGCAGGGCGCGCTGGACGCCACGCGCGCGGCGGTCGCAGAGGGGATCGTCGCGGGCGGCGGCACGGCGCTGCTGCGCGCGGGAAGTGTCCTCGACGAACTCCGGTTGGAGGGCGACTACGCACGGGGCGCCGAGGTCGTCGGCGCGGTCCTGCACGAGCCGCTCTACTGGATCGCGACGAACGCGGGCTTCGACGGGCAGGCCGTGGTCGACCAGGTGAGCGCGATGCCCGAGGGCCACGGACTGAATGCGCTGACCGGCGAGTTCGGCGACCTCTTCACACAGGGCGTGATCGACCCAGTGCGCGTCACACGGCTGAGCCTCGAGCATGCGGCCTCGGTGGCTGCGCTGATGCTCACGACCGAGGCGCTCGTCGCCGAGGAGCTGATCGCCCAGCCGGGCGCCGTGATCGCCCCGGGCTTCGGGGACCTCGCCGAAGGCATGGCGCGCCCGTCCTCGCCGATCTAAGGAGTCAGGTGATGCCACGCGCTCTCGTTCACACCTGCGTCCGAGTCCGGGACATCGACGCCTCACTGCGCTTCTACTACGCCCTCGGCCTGGAGGAGCGCGGGCGCCTGAACTTCGACTCTGCCTACAACGTGTACATGGGGCTCCCGGGCGACGAAGACCGCCTCGAGCTGACGGTCAACATCGGCCGGGAGGAGCCCTACGACCTGGGTGACGGCTACAACCACTTCGCCGTCACCGTGGAGGACATCGACGCCGCGCTCGCGGACCTGGCCGAGATCGGCGTCGAGCCGGAGAAGCCGCCTTACCGTCCGGGCGAACGCGAGGACCTTCCGCGGATCGCGTTCGTTCCGGATCCTGACGGCTACCGAGTCGAGCTCATCGACGGCGGTGCCTTCTCAACGCCCAAGGACGGGCCGCACCCGGCGGCCTGACCGCCCATAACCGACCGAAAGGGTTGGTGCTGTCCATGGCCGCACGCTTGAAGGGTTTTCTTCCGTTGGCGCTGGTGATCGGCGTCCTTGCCTTCCTGTACGTCGAGTTCGCGCTCAACTTCAGCTTTCACTGGTTCACCGACGGTGATCTGGGCAACGGCCTCGAGCTGCCCAAGAGCTTCCATCTCGTCGTGCCCGCGGCATTCGTGGCGTGGGGCTTGTTCTTCGCCGCCGGTGGCGACAACGCCGCGTTCACGAAGGTCTGCATCGCCATCTTCTTCGGCTGCGCCACCGCGTTCCTCATGATCGTGCTCGCCAGCGCCACCGCCGACCTGCCGGACTTCTGGGGCATCTCGCTGTGGGTCGGCGTCATGTCCGCACTCCTCGTGGCGTTCGCCGCGCTGGGCGACTGGTACTACATCCCGGCGACCTTCCCGGCCTTCGCTTCAGTCGTGTTCTGGTGGCTCGCCACAGGGGCTGACGGCTGGGCCGAGAACGGCGGCGGAGTCGGCAACAGCGTCGAGGCCCTGGGCGACCCGGCGACGGTCGGTCTCGGCGCGTTCGCCGGCATCCTCTCGACGCCCTACGAGTGGGTCGCCATAAACATCTTCGTCACGCTCATAATCGGTGCCGTGCTCGGGATCACCTCCGCGAAGCTCGCCGCGGCGATCACGCCCAAGGAGAGGACAGAGGAGAGGATGGAGGAGACGACGGCTGCCTGAAATGGCCGAGATCAGCGTCACCGTGGGGAAGGGGGGCCACGCCCATCTCAACCTCACCGGGTCATCGATGGTCGAGATCCGCCATTCAGTCGAGCTGAGCGGGCTCGAGCAGACCGAAACGGTGCCGGCGCTCGAGTCGATCGTCCTGCAGTTCGACCACTACGGGCGCTTGGCCGGCATAGAGGTGACCGACGCCGCCCACTCGGTGCTGCCACCCTGGCTGCTGGAGGGCGCCCCTAGCGAGTGACCAGCTTGTGGACCGGGTTGACCTCTGGCTCCGCCACCGGGGGAGCCTGGCCGCCGGCGAGCTCTTGGATCGCCGGCAGCAGTTTCTGTTCGCGGAACCGGTCGAAGGCCTCGCGCGACTCCCAGACCGTGATCACCCGCCATCCCTGCTCGACGGGCCCGGCGATGTGGAGCTGGCATCCGTCCGGAAGCTGGTCGCCAGGCATCACCCTGCCCGTGATCGCCTCGTACATCTCTGCATTGAGCCCGGGAGCGACGACCGAAACGACAACCGACATAGGGACCTCCCCTCGCTGCTGCTGGCACACGTAAAATAGCCAGGCGGTCCGCGGGACGCCAGGTCTGGTCCCGAGAATGATCCCAGGGTTCCGAAAATGGCAAATGACAAGCCGAATGCGTCCGAGCTGATAGACAAGAGGATCAGGGAGCTGGGCGATTGGCGCGGCAAGACGCTCAGCAAGGTACGAGGAATCATCAAGGAAGCGGACCCCGATATCGTCGAGGAGTGGAAGTGGGTGAAACCCACCAACCCCGGAACACCGGTCTGGGCCCACAACGGGGATATCTGTACTGGTGAGACCTACAAGAACGTGGTCAAGCTGACATTCTTCAAAGGTGCTGCTTTGAACGATCCGTCAGGTCTATTCAACTCCAGCCTTGACGGGAAGGTCAGGCGTGCCATCGACATCAAAGAGAATGACAAGATTAACGAAAATGCGCTAAAGAACCTCATTCGTGAAGCTGTGGCGCTGAATCTAAAAAGCAAGAAACATTCCGCTTGAAAATGCTAGGCAGAGCGTGCGAATCCCGACAATTAGACACACGCTCTGGCTGGCCTACGCCGCGCGAACTTCGAACTCCGTAAGCGTGACAGGCGTCTCCGGTGTGCCGGGGGGCAAACGCTACCCCCTGGGACGCCGATGCCCGACCGACACGCGGGACGATTCGGGATCAACCCGCTGCGGGTGATGCGCGGGATACGCTGTCGTGGTCCAGTGTTGATGGGCCCTATCTCCCTGCGCGCGAGGAGGCAAAGCCGTGCCAAACACCGAGCTGCCCAACATCGTCGTCTTCTGGGGCGACGACATCGGAATCACGAACCTGAGCTGCTACGGCGACGGGGTGATGGGCTACCGCACGCCCAACATCGACCGCCTCGCTGACGAGGGGATGCGGTTCACGGACTCGTACGGCGAGCAGAGCTGCACGGCTGGACGGTCCGCGTTCATCACGGGTCAGAGCGTCTACCGGACCGGACTGAGCAAGGTCGGGATCCCGGGGGCGGAGGACGGGATCAGTGCTGAGGACCCGACCATCGCCGAGCTCCTGAAGCCGCTCGGGTATGCCACCGGCCAGTTCGGGAAGAACCACCTCGGCGACCGCGACGAGCATCTGCCGACGATGCACGGCTTCGACGAGTTCTTCGGCAACCTCTACCACCTGAACGCCGAGGAGGAGCCGGAGCACCCCGACTACCCCGACCCCGAACACTACCCCGAGTTTCGGGAGCGCTACGGGCCCCGCGGTGTCCTCCACAGCAAGATGACGAGCACCGGCCGGCACACCATCAAGGACACCGGGCCGCTGACGAAGAAGCGCATGCAGACGATCGACGACGAGATCGTCGACGGCGCGATCGACTTCATCGGGCGAAAGCACCGGGCGAGGACGCCGTTCTTCACGTGGATCAACACCACCCACATGCACTTCCGGACCCACACGAAGCGCAGGAGCCTGGGGCAGGCGGGGCGCTGGCAGTCCCCCTACCACGACACGATGATCGACCACGACAAGCACGTGGGGAAGGTGCTCGACCACCTCGACAAACTCGGCATCTCCGAGAACACGATCGTCGTGTACTCGACCGACAACGGCGTGCACATGAACTCGTGGCCGGACGCCGGAATGACGCCGTTCCGGTCCGAGAAGAACACCAACTGGGAGGGCGCCTTCCGCGTTCCGCAGGTCATCCGCTGGCCGGGCCGAATCCCCGCCGGCGTGGTCTCCAACGAGATCGTCAGCCATCTCGACTGGCTGCCGACGTTCCTGGCCGCCGCAGGCGAGCCCGACATCAAGCAGAAGCTTGTAGAGGGACACGAGGCGGGGGACAGGAAGTTCAGGGTCCACCTCGACGGCCACAACCTGCTCCCCTATCTCACGGGCGAGATCGACGAGAGCCCCCGGAGGGGGTTCTTCTACTTCTCGGACGACGGCGACCTGGTGGCATTGCGATACGACAACTGGAAGATCGTCTTCATGCAGCAGCGCATGCGCGGGACCCTGGCCATCTGGGGCGAGCCGTTCGTGGCGACGCGGATCCCCTATCTCTACAACCTGCGGACCGACCCGTTCGAGCGCGCCGACGTCACCTCCAACACGTACTGGGACTGGTACCTCGAGCGAGCCTTCATCCTCATGCCCGCACAGGCGGTCGTTGGCGAGTTCCTCGGCACATTCATCGACTTCCCACCGCGGATGGAGGCGGCCAGCTTCACGATCGACCAGGTACAGGAGAAGCTCGAGGCCGCGATCAGCTCTGGCCGCTGAGCCGAAGCCGGGCCGTGGAGGCACCGCCCTTTCGTGACATGGTCCGGATTCCGGGCGGGGCATTCACCATGGGCTCGGACGAGCACTACCCGGAGGAGGCGCCCGCCCACCGCGTCGCGATGGGCGGGTTCTTGATGGACGCAACCGCGGTCACGAACGCCGAGTTCGCTGCCTTCGTCGAGGCGACTGGATACCTGACTGTCGCGGAGCGGCCGCTGGACCCGGCCGACTTTCCGGGCGCGCCTCCGGAGAACCTGGTCCCGGGCTCGCTCGTCTTCACGCTGACTCCGGGTCCCGTCGATCTGCGGCACATGAGCCAGTGGTGGACGTGGACGCCGGGCGCCTGCTGGAAGCATCCGGCCGGGCCGGATTCGTCGCTCGCCGGTCGTGAGAACCATCCGGTGGTGCAGGTCGCGTACGAGGACGCGCAGGCGTACGCGGCCTGGGCCGGGAAGGAGCTGCCGACCGAGGCCGAGTGGGAGCTGGCAGCCCGCGCCGGCCTGGACGGCGCCACGTACACCTGGGGCGACGCTCCCGAGGGCGGAGGGCAGAAGCTGGCCAACTACTGGCACGGCGATTTCCCCTGGCGGCCGGAGTCGGGTTACGGCACGACAGCTCCGGTGGGCTCGTACCCGCCCAACGGCTTCGGCCTCTTCGACATGGCCGGAAACGTCTGGGAGTGGACGACCGACTGGTACCGCGATCGCCACGTCCCCGCCAACCCGGGAGGCGGCAGCATCGAAGGGAGCTACGACCCGGCCCAGCCGCAGTTCCGGGTGCCCCGGAAGGTGATCAAGGGCGGCTCGTTCCTCTGTGCCGACAGCTACTGCCTGCGCTACCGCCCCGCCGCCCGCCGCCCGCAGATGATCGACACCGGCACGAGCCACATCGGCTTCCGCTGCATCCTCAACGGATAGCGGCCCGACGAAGGGAGCCCGCTCTGGGACTGATGGCGCGGCCGGGTTCGAACCAGCGATTCGCGATGATCCTTGCCGGCCGTTTCGAAATCGATCGTTCGAAAGGGAGTTGCGATGGGATTCGACCAGTATCACGAGCCACCCGATGAGCTGCCCGCCGAGACGCGGACGTTCGCCCGGCTGTGCGCCTCGCTGACCGAGGAGGCGGAGGCGATCGGCTGGTACGAACAGCGGATCTCGGTCGAGCCCGACCGTGACGCGCGCGCGATCATGCGCGACGCGCAGGGTGAGGAGTTCAAGCACTTCAGCATGAACCTCGAGTTCCTGCTGCGGCGGACGCCCCCGTGGCGCGAGATCGCGGAGGGCATTCTCTTCCAGCCCGGCGACATCGTGCAGCATGGCGAGGAGGCCGAAGAGGAGGCGCTCGACTCGAGCCCGGACCAGCCCACGCAGGGCGACCCGTCCGGCTCGCTCGGGATCGGCAGCCTGAAGGGACGGACCCTGTGAACCACTTACTGCGGTCAGTCGCACCGATATCCGACACGGGCTGGGAGATGCTCGACGACGAGGCCACCCAGCGGTTGGCTCCCACGCTCGCCGCCCGGAAGCTCGTCGACTTCTCAGGCCCCCACGGCTGGGAGCACTCCGGCACGAATCTCGGACGGGTCGGCGAGCTCACCGACAGTCCTGCCGACGGCGTCGGGGCGCATCAGCGGCGCGTGCTGCCGCTCGTCGAGTTGCGCGCGGCCTTCAGCGTGTCTCGCGCGGAGCTGCGCGACGCCGACCGGGGCGCCGCAGACACCGACCTCGCGAGCCTCGACGAGGCCGCGCAGCGGATCGCACGGGCGGAGAACAGCGCCGTGTGTCACGGGTTCGACGCTGCCGGGATCGCCGGGATCACGCAGGCGGCATCGCATACGCCGATTGAGCTGAGCGAGGACTTCGACGCCTATCCGGGGCACGTGGCCAAGGCCGTGGAAGTGCTCCTGGAGGCCGGAATCGACGGTCCCTACGGGCTCGCGCTCGGCCCCGCCTGCTACACCGGCGTGATCGAGACGACCGAGCACGGCGGCTACCTGGTGTTCGACCATCTCCGCAAGATCCTCGGTGGCCCGATCGTCCGGGCCCCCGGTGTGGAGGGAGCGCTGGTGCTCAGCATGCGCGGCGGCGACTTCCTGTTCGACTCAGGCCAGGACCTCTCGATCGGCTACGACAGCCACGACTCCGAGACCGTGGGGCTCTACCTCGAAGAGAGCTTCAGCTTCCGGGTCGCGACGAATGAGGCCGCGATCGCGCTCGTAAACGCGCCGACCCGGTAACGGCGATGGCGTTCACGGGTTCTCCCCTGGTGTGGGCAGAGCCATTGCCTCGGCCACCGCCTCCGGGCTGAAGCTGCCGCCGTCATCGATCCAGCGCCCAGCGTCAAGCCGCGCCTGGGCGAGAATCGCCTCGCGGCGGGCGAAGAAGTCGTCGACCCGACCGGCGATCCGCTGGTGTGTGCCCAGCGAGCTGTCATCGGCCGCGCCGTCACGGTCCTTGATCGAGCGGAAGCCGACGATTTCAGCGAGCTCGCCGACCGGCTCGAGCAGGGAGCCGCAGCCGGGGCAGAGATCGCCGACCAGGTCGTCCGGGCCTGCCGCGCTGTACAGGCGGGTCCTGCAGGCTACGCATTTGAAGTGAGGCATCAGGGCCGCCTTCGCTCGGTGTCATGATCACTATACATGACAATTGAGTCTAGAACGGCTAGTCTAGTGTATATGCGTCCGGACGGAACGCCCAGCTGGTCGTTTCTCACCAACCACGCCCAGGTGCTGCTTTGCATCGCACAAGACCCGGGAGTCCGCTTGCGCGAGATCGGCGAGGCGGTCGGGATCACCGAGCGCGCGGCGCACCGGATCGTCGTCGAGCTCGCCGCCGCCGGCTACATCTCACGCAAGCGCAACGGCCGGCGCAACCACTACACGATCCAGTCCCACCTGCCCCTCCCCGACCCGCTCGCCCGCGAGCAGAAGATCGGCGACCTGCTGGCCATCCTCGCCGGACAGCCGCTGGCCGAGACGAATGGCTAGCCCGACGCTGACACCAAGGCCGGTCGCGGCTAGCGAACCGATCGGCGTGGCGGCGCGACCGCCCGGCACGAGTCGGCTGGCGGGACTGACCGTCGGCCTCCGCGACTTCGGCCGCCGCCGACGTACGCTGATCACGGTCGTGGGCTCGCTGGCCACCGCGGTGATCCTCGCGTTCCTGCTCGCCGGGCGCCGCGACGATTTCGCCGCCGCGCTCTCCGGCGCCGCGGCGTGGGTGCTCGCGGTAACCGTGCTCCTGCAGATCGTCGCGCTGCTCGCGCGCAGCGAGGCGTGGCATCTGACCATCGAGGAGGCCGGCGGGACGGTCGACCGCCGCGTTCTCTATCGCGCGTCGAGCATGGGCGTCCTTGGCGGCCTGCTCAACGCGCAGGCGGCGGTCGCCGCCCGGATCGCCGCGCTGCGCCGCTCCTCGCCGGACGTCAGTCCGCGGGTGCCGACGCTGATCGCCGCTGAGTTTCCGATTCTCGCCGTCGAGGCGATGCTGGCCGCGCTGGCGTCGTTCACGCTGGTGGGGCCGTTGGGCCTGCCGTGGTGGGTGCCGCTCGCCTGCCTTGCGGTGATCGGGGCGGCGAGCGCCGGGCTGCGTCAGGTCGCCCTGCGGAAGGGCCGCGAGCTCTGGAGGGGACTCGCCATAGTCCGCAGCCTGCCCGGCGGAAGCCGTCTGATCGGCTTCGTGCTGGTCGCTGTGTTCGCGCAGATCTTCCGTAATTGGCTGCTGCTGCACGCGGTCGGCGTCAACGCCTCGTTCTTCGACGCAATCGCCGTGTTGATCGCGGTGGTGACGCTCGCTCAGCTGCCGGTCGGTCCCAGCGTCGGCGCCGCGGCCGCGGTGCTCATCCTGGGCAGCGACGGAGTGGCGGCGGCAGCGGCCGCCGGCGTGCTGATGACCGTGACCGGTACGGTCGGCGGACTGTGCTTCGCCGCGTGGGCCGGCGCCGACAAGCTCTGGTCCGTCAGTGGCTGGGGCGCGGCGCGGCGGCGTGCTCGGGCCCGATTCCTGCGGTTGCATCGGAAGCCTGACTGCATGCCTCACTGAGCCAACAGGCTCGCGGTCTTGACCGGTGAGGATCGCTAGAGCGTCATCGGCCGAGGCGCGCGCCCAGGCCGGCGGGCTGTGCTGGGGTGGACCTGACTCCCGAGCTGTTCGAGGCCGGCCGAAAGCGCGCCCGGCAGGCCCGGCGCTGAGGAGAACATGCAACCCCACGGGTACGATGATGCGCGCGCGTCGGTATCCGGTGTGTTGCTCAGCTGCTCGAAGGGGAGTGGTGCGTGGCGGCAAGTCGCAGAGATCTGCTCGTGTCGAAGGGCTGGGTCCAGGCCGTTGCCCTCGTTCTGCTGTTCGGGTTCTTCGTCCTCGGCCTGCTGGCCTACCGGACCTACCAGGCCAAGCCGCCGATCCCGGAGCGGGTGGTGGACCCGGCCGGGGAGGTGCTCTACACCCAGCGTGACGTCGAGCGCGGGCAGGAGGTGTTCCTCAACAACGGCCTTATGGAGTACGGCTCGGTGTTCGGCCACGGGGCGTACCTCGGGCCCGACTACACGGCGGACTATCTGCGGCGGTCTGCCAACCAGGTGAGGCGGAGCTACAGGGATGCGGGCTCCGACCGCGCCGCGCAGCAGACGGTCGAGGACTTCCGCACGAACCGCTACGACCAGAGCTCGGGTGTGCTCGAGCTGACCGAGGCGCAGGCGAGTGCCCACCGCGCGCTCGTTCGCCACTACTCGGACTTCTTCTCCGAGCCCAGCACGAAGAACGGCCTGCGGGCCGACGCGATCACCGACCGGGACGACCTCGCGGCGCTCACGGCTTTCTTCGGCTGGACGGCCTGGGCGGGCGCCGCGGAGCGGCCCGGCCACAACTACTCGTACACGAACAACTGGCCGCCCGAGCCGCGCGTCCAGAACGAGCCCACGGCCAACGTCATCGTCTGGTCGGTGCTCTCCCTGATCGCGCTGCTCGGCGGGATCGGACTGCTGTTCGCCGCCTTTGGGCGCTGGAACATCCTCGGCTGGCACGGCCGCGAGCAGGCCACGCTCCGCTTCCGCACGCCCGGGGATGTCGCGCTCACGCCGGCCCAGCGCGCCTGCGCCTGGTTCTTCTTCGTGATGGCGGCGCTGTTCGTGATCCAGGTGCTGGTCGGCGCCGCCTCGCAGCACTACCGCGCCGAGCTATCGAGCTTCTTCGGGATCAACCTCGCGGAGCTCCTGCCCTTCAACCTGATGCGCACCTGGCACGTGCAGCTCGCGATCTTCTGGGTCGCGACCTCGTTCGTCGCTGCCGGCATCTTCCTGGCCCCGATGATCGCCCGGCGCGAGCCGAAGGGGCAGGGCCCGCTCGCCTTCCTACTGCTGGGAGCGCTCGCGGTGGTGGTGTTCGGGACCCTGATCGGCTCGTTCCTCGGCATCCACGGCTGGCTCGGGGAAGCGGCCACCAACTGGTTCGGCCTGCAGGGCTTCGAGTACCTCGACCTCGCGCGTGTCTGGCAGGTGCTCCTGTCGATCGGCCTGTTCGTGTGGGTGTTCATGCTCTGGCGGGTCCTGCGCACGCGCCTGCGTAGCGAGCACCAGGCGAACATGCCGTGGCTCTTCTTCATGGCCGCGCTTGCCATCCCGGCGTTCTACGCGGTGGGCCTCATCGCGCAGACCGGCCAGCACTTCACGGTCAACGAGTTCTGGCGCTTCTGGGTCGTCCACCTCTGGGTCGAGGACTTCCTCGAGCTGTTCACGACCGTGATGGTCGCCTACATGTTCGTGCTGCTCGGCGTGGTGCGCGAAAAGGTCGCACTGACGGTGATCCTGCTCGACATCGGCCTCTACTCGGCGGGTGGCGTGATCGGCACGATGCACCACGTCTACTTCTCCGGTGAGCCGGCCGAGCACATGGCGCTCGGCGCCTTCTTCAGCGCCGCCGAGGTGATCCCGCTCACCTTCCTCACGGTCGAGGCGTGGTCGTTCCTGCAACTCGGGGCGGCTCAGCAGTCGAGGTCGCACACGCCCTTCCCTCACCGCTGGGCGGTGATGTTCCTCGTGTCCGTGGGCTTCTGGAACTTCCTCGGCGCGGGCATCTTCGGCTTCCTGGTGAACCTGCCGGTGGTCTCCTACTACGAGATCGGCACGGCGCTCACGGCCAACCACGCCCACGCGGCGATGATGGGCGTGTACGGGATGCTCGCGATCGGACTGGCGCTGTTCTGCCTGCGCTACCTGATCCCGGCCGAGCGCTGGCCCGAGAGGTGGGCGCGCATCTCGTTCTGGTCGACCAACATCGGGCTCGCCTGGATGTGCTTCGCCACGCTGCTTCCGCTCGGGATCGCCCAGCTCTACAAATCGGTCAACGACGGCTACTGGGAGGCGCGCGACCTGAGCTTCCTGACCGAGGACACCAACGCGCTGCTCGAGTGGCTGCGGCTGCCGGGGGACATCGTGTTCATCGTGGGCGGGGCGCTGCCGGTGCTCTACATCGCGTTCATCGGCATTCGCCACACGGTCAAGCGGGTCACGCTCGAGGAGCCCGAGGACATCCTGTTCACCGAGATCGACGATCGCGGCGGTGTGAGCGGAGTCAGCTCCGACGAGGCCGCCGCGGCGAGGGTGACATGAGCGCGGAGACCCTGCTCGCGGGCGCCTACTCGCTCGGTCTGCTTCTGTCCGCCGGCGTGCTCGAGTGGCTGTCGGCGCACACCCACCGGCGGTCCTTGCGCTACCGCACCGCCGGGTTCGACTACCAACCGGACCATGACGTCTGGGTCTGCCCCGAGGGCGAGGATCTCTGGCCACACGAGCTCGACCATGAGCGGCGGCTGGTGCGCTATCGCGCGCGGGCGCACGTGTGCAACCGCTGCCCCCTCAAGGAGAGCTGCACGGACTCCGACCAGGGCCGCGAGATAGTCCGCCCGCTCGACCCCTGGCCCCACTCCGAAGCCGGACGCTTCCACCGCGTGATCGCAATAATGCTGGTCGCTTTGGCTGGCCTTGTCGCCGCCGTGGCTCTGGCGCGCAACCACGACCCCGCCGAGGCCGGGCTGCTCGTGGGCCTCCTGGCGACGTGCGCGCTCGTAACCCGACTGCTCCTGCGCGACCTTCGCGCCCACCCGGCCAACTTCCCCGAGCCCGCCCCCTCGCACGGGCTGCGAATGAAGAGACCCTGATACTCCTCGTTCTCATCGCCCTCGCCACGCTGACCCTCGCCATAGCGGCGACTCAGCCTGCCTCCTGGGCGAGTACGAACGAGGAATCTTCTCCGGCTGGGACGCCTGCTGCCGGGGGCCCGGAACGGTGTTCCTGATCCCGGTCGCCGATCGCATGGGTGCGGGTCGACCTGCGCACATCACACTCACATCCCGCCCAGGAAGTGTGATCACACGCGCCGTGTCCTTGTAGGGCGTCATTCCGCATGGGCCTGCTGGCCGAAGCAGAGGCGGTTCGTCAGCCGTTCAGTGGCCCGTCAAACGTCAAGCCACCGCTAGCGTCGGGCAGCATCGCACCAGCCTCCGGGCGCCGCCTCGATCTATGGCCGAGCGAGAGGGTCGTCTTGCGGCGTTCCTGTCGCTCGTTGGCAATCAGCGCGCGAGCGGGTCGGGCGCGTCGGAGCTCATTAGCGGGGTAGACGCTAGACACTCGATTCCAATCGCATCGAGGGCCTCCTGAGTGGTACGCTCACAAGCGCTTGGACCCCAGCAGCGCGGTCCTGGCGACCTCGACCTCAGCGTTCGGTCGACAGCATGCCGGCCCCAGCTCCCTCGGTCGGCCGGAGAGACCCGAGACGCAGGAGGTCAGGCATGGCAGAGCGCGTTATGGCTCGAGGAGCGAGGCCGGGCACCCCAACCGGGTCCAGTCCGGCCAGGGCGCCGCACCATTCGCACGGGCTGAGGCGGTTCGCTCGTCGCGGCATGCCCGGAGCAGGTCGGAGGTTTGCCACCGCGACCGAGCAACTCGACACCGGAACACCTGTGGTTTCCGTCATGGGAGAGGTCGACCTCGCGACGGTGCCGGCGCTCGCGCAGACGCTCGGCGGCGTGGCCGACGACCGGACGGGTGACGTGATCGTCGACTTGACGGGCTGCCGCTTTCTCGACTCGAGAGGGCTCGGCGCCCTGATCGCCATCAGGGTGCGCCTCGAGCGCTCCGATCGACGGCTGGCGCTCGTACTGGCGAATCAGAGCGTGCTGAGAATCTTCCAGATCACGCAGCTCGACGATGCTATTCGAGATCTACCCCTCGTTACGCGCGGCTCTCGACCGCGACAGCAACGGCAACGGCAACGGCCATGGCTAGGGGCTCGGGTTGAACCGGCTGCAGCGCCTCCACGAAGCGGGCGTTTCGATCTGGCTTGACACGCTCTCGCGCGAGCTGCTCGAAAGTGGCGAGTTCGCCAGGCTGGTCGACGAGTGCGCCGTCAGCGGCGCCACGTCCAACCCAACGATCTTCGCCAAGGCGATCACCGGCTCGGACCTCTATGACGAGCAGCTGCGTGCGCTGTCTTCAGCCGGTATCAGTGATACGAAGGAGCTGTTCTTCGCGATCGCGCTCGACGATGTGCGCGCCGCGGCCGCGATCCTGCGGCCGGTCTACGAGCGCACCGGCGGCGGTGATGGCTTCATCTCCTTCGAGTGCACTCCTGATGTCGCCGACGATGCCGATGCGACGGTCGAGCAGGCGCTCGACCTCTGGCAGCGCCTCGATCTGCCGAACGTCCTGATCAAGGTGCCGGCGACAGAGGCCGGTGTCAGCGCCATCGAGGAACTGACCGCCGCCAAGGTCAACGTCAACGTCACGCTGCTCTTCGCCGTGGAGCGCTACGAGGATGTGATCGAGGCCTACCTGCGCGGTCTCGAGCGACGGGTCGCCGCCGGCGAGCCGGTCGCTGGGATCTCCTCGGTTGCCTCGTTCTTTGTCTCCCGCGTAGATGCCAAAGCCGACGCCGCGCTCCCGTCTGACTCATCGCTGCGCGGCCGGGTGGCGATCGCCAACGCCCACGTCGCGTACGGGCGCTACCTGTCACGGTTTGCGGGCGAGCGTTGGCAGGGGCTGCGAGACGCTGGCGCGACTGCGCAGCGTCCGCTGTGGGCCAGCACCGGGACCAAGGACCCCGCCTTGTCGGACGTCCTCTATGTGGAGCAGCTGATCGCCCCCGGCGTAATCAACACGATGCCCGACAAGACCCTGCGCGCCTTCGCCGAACACGGCAACGTCAGCCACGCCCTCGGCTCTGACGTCGACGTCGCAGAAGCCGTCCTCGCGGCCGCGGCCGCCGAAGGCGTGGACCTGGAAACGATCACCCACGAGCTGGAGCGCGAAGGCGTACGGGCCTTCTGCGACTCCTACGAGCAGCTGTTGAGCTGTATCGAATCCAAGCTCGGCTCCCTGATCTCGACGCCGTGAGCGTCCAGCGCTTCACGACGCGTGAAGCAGTGGCGGGCCCTGTGCCAGCCGGCGTTCGCTCGTCTTCACCCAAGGGTCCGACGGCCCAGCAGGTCACCAACCTCGTCGCGATCGTGCTGCCCTTTGCGGCGTTCGGGTTTGCGGTGGTCATGCTCTGGGGTGGCCCGATCCAGTGGATCGACCTGACCGTGCTCGTGGTCGGCTACGTCGCCACCTGCCTGGGGATCACGGTGGGCTTCCACCGCCTGCTGACTCACCGCTCGTTTCAGACCTATCCCGCCGTTCGCTACTCGCTGGCGGTGCTCGGCACGCTGGCGGTGGAAGGCTCGGTGATCAAGTGGGTGGCCGACCACCGCAAGCATCACGACTTCGCCGACGAGGACGGCGACCCCCACACCCCGCACGACTCTGAGGCCGGCGTCATAGGTGGGATCAGAGGCCTCTGGCACGCCCACGTCGGGTGGCTGTTCAACTCCGTCGGCCAGGCCGACCGCCGCCGCTACGCGCCCGACCTGCTCAAGGACCGCACGATGCGCCGGATAGAGGCGGCCGAGAAGCCGCTGATCGCTGTCAGCCTGATGATCCCCTTCCTCGTCGGCCTGATGGTGAAGGGAACGCTCACGGGCGCACTCCTGACGCTCGTCTGGGGTGGCCTTGTGCGGATCTTCTTCCTGCACCACGCCACGTTCAGCATCAACTCGATCTGCCACTTCTTCGGCCGTCGCCGGTTCGCGACTACGGACCAGTCGAGAAACGTGGCCTGGCTGTCGGTCGCGACCTTCGGGGAGTCATGGCACAACAACCACCACGCGTTCCCCACCTCCGCCTTCCACGGCCTTCGCCGCCGGGAGCTCGACCTCGGCGGCCTCTTCATCAGGCTGCTCGAGTCTGTGGGCCTGGCGTGGCAGGTGGTGCGAGTGAGCCCCGAGCGGCAGCAGGCCAGGCGTGCCGCTGGACAGGGCGCTCATCACTCCCAGACTGGAGACCAGTGAAATGAAGATCCTGGACGCCCTACGTAATCGCCGCTCTCGAGGTTCCGGGCGTGACACCGACGCCGCAACGGGCTCACCAGACGAGCACCAGCTCCCAATCGCCGGCTACGACCGGCTCAAGGAAAAGCAGATCGCCCATCAGCTCTCCCAGCTCTCGCAGGTGGAGCTGGCCACGGTCGAGGCCTATGAACGCGCTCACGCAGCCCGGCCCGTTGTGCTCGACAAGCTGCGCTACATGCGCGGCAGCGAACCGCTGCCGGGCTACGACGCGCTCACGACCGGGCAGATCGCCAAAGCCCTCGCCGGCGCTGACGCGGAAACGGTCAAGGCTGTGCGCGACTACGAGCGCAAGTTCCAGCATCGCCAGTCGGTGCTGGATGAAACCGCGCGCGTGCTTCCGAGCTCGCAGGCGAGTTTCGGAGAAGAACGCGCGCATGAAGAGAAAGCCGCGCTCCTCCGTGAAGGCTATGCGGATCGAGAGAAGAGCGCCCCCGATCCACGGGGGTAGCGGCACACCCATAGCCGCCGCTCGCACGCCCGCCCCGACGACGACTCGGAAGGCGCCCCCATGATGAGCGACCTCTCGCTCGCCGTCGGCGTCGGGCTTATCTGTGCGCTGCTATCCGCGCTAGGCACGAATCTCGCATTCTTGTTCAAGCACAGAGGGGCAGTCGCGGCTCCCGACGTCGACATGCGCCATCCGCTGCGGAGCGCGGCCGATCTCTTCCGTTCCCGGTGGTGGAGCATCGGCTGGGGTGTGGCGGCGGTGGCGTTCGCCTTGCACGTGGCAGCGCTCACGCTCGCTCCCATCTCGATCGGGCAGGCGGTGCTCGCGGGCGGGCTCGTCTTCCTCGCGGTGCTCGCCGAGCGCTTCTTCGGCTTCGAGCTGGGCCGTCGGCAATGGATCGGCATCGGCTTGGTGGCGGTCTCGCTCAGCCTGCTGACGCTGACCGGCGGGGGCGGAGGAGGCGGAGCGAGCTCCGGCTACTCCCTCGCCGGGATGATCGTCTTCGAGGGCATCGCTGTCGGCGTCGGCCTTCTGCTGGTCGTCTCGCACCTGATCGAGCGCATCCCGGTGCAGCGCGGCGTGCTGCTCGGCATTGCCGCCGGCCTCGGGTTCGGGATCTCAGACGTCGCGATAAAGGCGCTCTCGGGGGACCTCGACAGCGGGCCGGTTGGCCTGCTCAGCCCATGGAGCGTCGTCATCGTCACAGCGGCGGTCTTCTCGTTCTACGCCTCCGCTCGCAGCCTCCAGATAGGCGACGGCGTCGCGGTGATCGCCGTCACCTCGGTCGCGGCGAACCTGTCCACGATCCTTGCCGGGCTGGCCGTGTTCGGCGACCGGCTCGGCGACGACGCTGTCGTGGTAGGCGTGCGCCTCGCGGCGTTCGCCCTCATCCTCGTAGGGGCAGCGCTGATCCCAGCGCCCGTTCGCGCCGGCGAAGCGCTCGAGGACTCAGCCGCGGAGCCCAGGAGCACCGCCACGAGTCCCGCCTGATCGGGTCGTCCATACCCTGTGATCTTCGGACTGATTCTCGCGCTCGCTTCGGCGGTGGCGACCAACCTCGCCTTTCTGTTCAAGCACCGCGGCGCGGTGCTCGCCCCGCCGATCCAGGTCCGCCATCCGCTGCGCAGCGCGGCCGGTCTGTTTCGCTCCAGATGGTTCGCGGTCGGCTGGGCCGTGGCGATCGTGGCCTGGTTTCTGCACGTCGGTGCGCTGTCACTCGCGCCGCTCTCGATCGTGCAGGCGGTCCTGTCCGGCGGGCTCGTCTTCCTGGCCGTGTTCGCCGAGCGCTTCTTCGGCTTTCAGCTCGGACGGCGACAATGGGTCGGCCTGACGATCACCGCCGCCGGGCTCGTGGTGATCGGGCTGACGGGCGGCGGCGCCGACGACCCGAAGCGCGCCTCGCTGGGGGCGCTGATCGCCGTCGAGGGCGCGATCTTTGCGAGCGGCGCCGCGCTCGTTAGGATCTCGGCTCGCCGCCACGTCCAGCCGCGAGCCGAGGGACTGATCCTCGGTGCGGCCGCCGGCGCGCTGTTCGGCGTCTCCGCTGTCGCGAACAAATACATCACGCAGGCGTCGCCGGGACCGCTGCTGGGGTTGGTGAGCCCGTGGACCCTCACCGCGATGATCGCCGGAGTGATCGCCTTTTACGCCTCTGCCCGCAGCCTCCAGATCGGCAACGGCGTCGAGGTCATCGCGATTACCTCGGTGGTCGCCAACCTCGCCGCGATCTTCGGCGGCATCATCGTCTTCCACGACCCGATCGGCTCCGGCCCCGCCGGCATCGCCGCCCGCTTCGTCGCGTTCTGCCTCGTCATCGCCGGCGCGGCGCTGATGCCCGCCCCCATGCGCGCCACCCCCGACGCGGCCGGGGCGACCGGGCAACCTACGTCCGGTAGCGTCGGCGGCTCTGGATCAGCGCGTGGTTGAGGATCGCCTCGTGGTCGTCCTCGCGAGCGACCACGACGAGCTTGTTCCAGGCGCCCGGGTGGACGACTCGCTCGTTGTAGATCTGGGTTCGAAAGCGCTCGGTGTAGACGGCCGGAAGCGCATCGCCGACGCCATACATGCGCCGCGCTCCGTCGCTGCCACGGATGACTGCGACGAGCTCGCGGGTCTGTTCGTAGTCGTCGGCCGCGACAAACTCGACCAGCGGCTGCTGCGGGGAGCCGGCGCTCAGGAAGGCCACGACGTACTTTCGGTCGCGGCCCCACTTTTTCTTGCGGATCGTCTCGCCAAGTCCGATCTGGACAGCGCCCTCGGCGCGCGTCGTGCCGATGAACACGCGGTAGGGCTTGTATCGATCGCGCCCATCCGGCCACCGATATGACTCGCCCTCGCGCTCCCGCACGAGGCGCCAATCCTCTGGGAGGTCCAGGGGTCCCACGCGAGCGGGGATGGCCGCTCTGTCAGGCGCACCGTCGGCGCCAACATGATTGATGATCGGATTTTCAAAGCCTGCCTCGGCGAGCCGGGTCAGCAGTGGGCCGAGCTCGCGATCCGGAACGTGCTGCACGGTCACCGAGAATGGGCACATCGTGAATCTCCTGTATCGACAACGTAGGAAAACTTAACTACGTAAGCAACCGTTGTCCAGAAAGCTGCTACAGTACGTCTTGCGCGAAGACCCAACGCCGACGTCGTCCGAGCCACCGAGCTTCGCTTCGACTGTCACCTCGGGCCTGACCGCATCAGGAGGACTCAACCGAGTTCTCCACCCCAGAGAAGAGAGTTGGACCCCTCATGTTTGCCACCATTCGACGCTACGAGGCGATCGACCAGGCCCGCACCAGCGAGCTCGTCAAGAAGGCCGACGAGACTTTCCTGCCGAGCCTGACCGAGCTACCGGGCTTCAGTGGCTATTCGCTCATCGAGGCCGGCAACGGCGTCATGAGCTCCATCAGCTTCTTCGACACCGAGGCGCAGGCCGACGAGTCGGGCCGCCTCGCATCCAACTGGGTGCGCGAGCAGAAGCTGGAGACGGCCCTCCCGAACCCGCCGAAGATCACGAGCGGCGAGGTCGTCGTGCACAAGACCAGCGAGCTCGTCCAGGCGTAAAAGCCGACGAGGCCGTTCGCTGTCGGAGAGAAGGCCCGCGCCTGCGGGCCTTTTTTCTGTCCTGACGAACTGGCCGGTGAAAGCCGAGCTCAGAGCCCACGCTCGCGGGCGTCACGGCTCAGGGCACGGGAAATCTCTGACGGGTCGGTCCTCTTCTCCAGCGCCCCGATCCGCCCCTCTTCGCGGAGGGACTCGCGATGGACCGCGTCCTGCAGCCCCTCCAGCAGCGCTTCAAGCTGGTCGATTCGCTCCTCAAGGGCTTCGATACGCCGCTCGTGTCCCTCAGGGGCCTGGGGAGCCGCATCCGGGGCCCGCCTACCGCGACCCAGTTGAATCACACGGCCGAGAATCGCCACGCGACGCACCGGCCCCCCACTTGGATTGCCGGTACTCGCCATGGTCGCAACCTCCCGCTGCCTCTTTTCTCGGAACCCGCGCGAGGGGAGGAGGAAGCAAGACCCAACGCGCGGTACAGGCCGCACCGGCCTTGTCACCAAGACTACTCGGCAGCCCACCTGCCCGGAGGTCGATGTGGCGGAAGAAAGCCCCGGGGCAATGGACTGTCGCTGGCCGTCTCGCTAGGCGGGAACCGAGGTGGGCTGCGCCTCTTCGGCGGCCTCTGGCTCGTCGGGCGGGGTGTCGTCGCGCCCGGCCCCGACGTGCGGCAGCCACTCGAGCCAGCTCGGCAGGTACCAGTTCCAGTCGCCGAGCACCTTCATCGACGCCGGCAGCAGCACGCCGCGGATGATCGTCGCGTCGATCAGGACCGCGACGGCCAGCCCGAGGCCGAGCTCCTTGAAGTCGAGGAAGGCCAGGGTGACGAAGCACAGGAAGACCCCGACCATGACGATGGCGGCGCTGGTGACCGTGCCGGCCGTCGTCGCGATCCCTTGCTGGACGGCCTGATCGGTCGACATGCCGCGGTCATGGAGCTCCTTGACCCGGGACAGGATGAACACGTGGTAGTCCATCGAGAGCCCGAACAGGACCACGAACAGGAATAGCGGCAGCCAGTTGGTCACCCCGCCGTTCGAGGTGAAGCCGAGCAGCGACTCCAGGTTGCCCTTCTGGAAGATGAGCACGAGCACGCCGTAGGCGGCTCCGACCGAGAGCAGGTTGAGGACGATCGCCTTGATCGGGATCACGATCGAGCGGAAGGTCACGAGCAGCAGCAGGAACGCCAGTCCGAACACGAAGGCGAAGATCAGCGGCAGCCTGCTGTTCAGCTTGTTGGCGAAGTCCTCCGAGCCGGCCGCGTCGCCGGTCACGTTGACGGTGGTCCCCTCGACCGCACCGACCGTCGCCGGGATGATCTCATCGCGCAGCTCGTTGAGTGCGTTCACAGACGGGGCGTCGTTGCCGTTGCCGGGCGTCGGAACGTTGATCTGGGCGACCGTGCCGTCTTCGCTGTAGATGACCTCTGTGCCGGGCTTGAACGTGTCCGAGCCGTTCACGTCGGCGCGCAACTCGGCGATTCCGGCGGCGGCGGGACCGGAGCGGACGTCGTCGGCCTCCACGACCACGGTCGCCGTGACGCCCTCGGTCGGGAACACTTCCTTGACCTTGTTGTAGGTCTGGATCACGGGCTCGTCCTGCGGGAACTCGTCCACCCCGCTGGTGACGATGTTCATCTGGAGCGCCGGAATCGCCAGCGCCACCAGGAGGCCGCCCGCGAGCAGGATCGACAGGCCGGGACGCCGCATCACGCGGCTGGTCAGCGCCGTCCAGAAGCGCGACTCGCCGGCCGGGCGGCGCCGGCCGAGCAGGGGAACCCGACCCTTCTCGACCCGGTCACCGAGCCAAGACAGCATCGCCGGCAGGATCGTCAGCGAGGCGAACACAGCGATCGCGACCACGAGGATCGTGCCTTCGGCGAAGGAGATGAACGCCTTGTCGCCGCTGATGAACATGCCGGACATCGCGACTATCACGGTCACGCCGGAGATCAGCACGGCACGCCCCGAGGTGGCGGCGGCGGCCTCCAGCGCGGCGCGCTCGCTGCGTCCGGCTGCTCGTTCCTCGCGCTCACGCCGGAGGTAGAAGAGCGAGTAATCCACTCCCACGGCCAGCCCGATCAGCAGGACGACCGCGGGGAGGTTGCTGTCGGCCGGGAACAGGTGGCTCGTGATCGCGACCAGGCCCAGGGCGGCCATCACGGACGTGAGCCCGATCAGCAGCGGCAGACCTGCCGCCACGAGCGTGCCGAAGGTGATGATGAGGATGATCAGCGTGATCGGCAGCGAGAGCATCCCCGCCTTCCCCAGGTCGCCGGTAATGATCTCGTTGATGGCCTTGTCGGCGCTGGCCCCGCCGAACTGCTCGATGTCGAGGTTCGGATGCGCTTTCTGAACGGCGGCCACGGCGGCGAGGGTGGGATCGACCCTGTCCTTCGCCTCCGTTGAATCACCTGCGATCTCGAAGTTCACCAGAGCCGCGTGGCCATCGGCCGAGACCTCGCCGGCACCTGTGAGCGGTGACTCAACGTTCTCGACGTATCGCAGCTGCGAGAGCCGTCCGGTCGCGTCCTCGATCGCCGCCTGGAACTCGGGATCCTCGACGGTGAGCTCGTCGCTCTGGACGAAGACGACCTCTTCGACCGGCCTCAGGCCGGCGTCGTCGAGCGCCTGCTCGGCATCGCGCGCCTCCCCCGAGAACTGATCGATATCGGAGATGTTCTTCTGGCCGAGCACGTTCATGCCGACGAAGAAGGTGACGAGGACGAACGCAAACCAGCCGAAGATCGCCTTCTTGCGGTGCTGGCCGCTCCAGCGGGCCATCCGGGCCGCCAGGTTGTGCGCCGGGGGCGGCGGTAGGGGGGCGGCGCCGTTTCCGGAGGTGTTGGGCCGGTCGGGCTCTGGGTCGCGCTGGATGATGCGAGTCTTCATCCGCCCAACCTCCCACCCCCAGCGGCCGGGTGAAAGGCGGGAAACATGCAGTTTCGGGGGGCGGTTTTCTGGTGTGTCGCCCGACGCGCGAGTCAGGAACGCAGGAACAGCAGCACCGCGAGCACGCGCCGGGACTCGCTTCCAGTGGACGGGAGCCCGAGCTTGCCGAAGATGCTGGAGACGTACTTCTCGACGGCCCGGAGCGTTATCACGAGCGCGTCGGCGATGCCCTGGTTGGAGCTGCCGGTGGCCATCAGCTCGAGCACCTCGTGCTCACGCGGCGTCAGCTCGGACAGCGGGTCGTCGCTGCGCTGCCTCGAGAGCAGCGTCGAGACGATGATCGGGTCGATCGCCGAGCCGCCGGCAGCCACGCGCTCGACCGCCGCGACGAACTCCCTGACGTCGCTGATGCGGTCCTTGAGCAGATATCCCACCCCTTCGGCGGAGTCAGCGAGCAGCCGCATCGCGAGGCCCAGCTCCACGTATTGCGAGAGCACGAGCACCCCGATCGAGGGATGCTGCTCGCGGATCTCGAGCGCCGCCCGCAGGCCCTCGTCGTTGTGAGTCGGGGGCAAGCGGATGTCCACGATCGCGGCGTCCAGCTCGTGGGAGTTCGCCTTGCGCAGGAGCTCGTCGGCGTCCTCGCACTGAGCGACTACCTCGAAGCCGGAGTCGGACAGGAGGCGGGCGAGCCCCTCGCGCAGCAGCACGCTGTCCTCGGCGATGGCTACGCGCACGGGATCTCCGCCCTCACTCGCGTGCCCCCGCCGCGCGGGGTCCAGACCCGCAGCCGACCCCCGTGCGCCTCCACCCGATCGGCGAGGCCGCGTAGGCCGCTGCCGCGCTCGCTGTCGGCTCCGCCCACGCCGTCGTCGACGACCTCGACGACGAGCGAGCCGTTCGCGCGGGCCACATCCACGCTCACCGAGCTGGCCTGGGCGTGCTTGCCGACGTTCGCGAGGCTCTCGCAGGCGACGTAGTAGGCGGCCACCTCGATCCGCTCGTCCAGGCGCCCGTCGAGCTCGACTTTCAGTCGCACGGGAACTGGAGCCTGCGCGGCGAGCGACTCGAGCCCGACCGCCAATCCATGCCCGCTCACCACGGCCGGGTGGATGCCGCGCGCCACATCGCGCAGCTCCTCGAGCGACAGTGCGATCTCGCCCCTCGCCAGATCGAGGCGAGACATCGCATCGGGGTGCCCGGCGAGCCGCTCCTTGAGCAGGCCGAGCTCGAGCGAGAGGGCGATCAGCCGCTGCTGTGCCCCGTCGTGAAGGTTGCGTTCCAGCCGCTGCCGCTCGTGCTGGCCGGCCTCGATCACCCGCCCCCGCGAGCCCTTCAGCTCCTCGAGGCGCGCTCTCAACTCGACGTGAAGCCGACCGTTCTCGAGCGCGATTCCGGCCGCCGCGCTCACGGCGTCGAGCCGCTCGGGCTCATCGTTAAGCGAGGGGTTGTGCACCAGCACCGCCAGATGCACTCCGTCGCGGTCGATCAGCGTCGTGGCCCTCCCGTTGTCATGCCTGGGCAGCTCCACGGCGCGGCCGTCCAGATCCGCCCAGCTCTCGAACTCCGGCAGCCAATAGGCGAGCGTCAGGGACGGATCGCCGAGGGCCCGGGAGAGGGCGTCGCGGAGGTCGGCCGGCCCCGGATCTGCGTCGAGCTCGACGACAAGGTTGCCGACCGCGGAGCGAGCGAGCCGGGCATCGAGCAGCGCGATCAGGAACGCGACCGGGGCGATCCCGATCACCACGAAGGTGACCCGCCGAATGGTCTCGAATGCCGATAGCTCCAGCGCACCGGCGAGCAGCACGGCGGCGATCATCACGAGCCCGAGCGCGAAGGAGTCAATCAGCAGCGCAACGGAGCGTCGCAGCGGGCGCCCGGAGGTTCGCCGGCGGGCGACGAGCAGGGCGACGGCGCTCAGGGCGAGGGCGCTCAGCGTGATGAGCTGGACGTCTTGAACGACATTGGCCGCGGCGGGCTCCGCCACGACCGCGAGCAGGTTGTCGGCCACCGACGCCGCCGAGCACCATCTTCAGGAGCTGCGCGCCGACCGCCACCGAGTACCCCGCGGCGACGACAACTCGCTCCGCGCGGCGCTCAAGCCGCCCGCTCGGGAACGCGAGGAAGACGTGGACGAACAGTGCCGAGGGCAGCAGGTCGAACGCCAGCCCAATCGTGTACGGGAGACCCGCGCTCGCCCACTGGAGGCTAGAAACGAACATGGCGAAGCCCGCGGCAACCATCAGGGGTCCGAAGCGGCTGTCCGGCCGCCGCGACCAGGCAATCAGTCCACCGAGGATGTACGGCAGCGTGATCCAGTCGATCAGCGCGGCCTGGAGGCCTGGTTCGGGCACGTGATCGCTCGTCAGCGCGAGCGCGAAGGATGCGCCGGCCGCCGCGAGGCCGGCGAGCGCGATAGCCCCGAGCAGAAGAGGCCCGGGTGCGCGGGGGACACCGCGAAGACGGACGTTCCCGGGCGGTGCGAAGGCGGCCATGTCGGCCGGCCTACCGAGCCGCCTCCGCTCGTTGGCGCTCGGGGCCTATCCGAACAGCCCCTGCGATCATGGGACCGACCGAAGCTCGAACCGGGCGAGCTCCCGGCCCAGGCGGAGGCGCTTCGCGCGATAGGTCGGCGTGAGGCCGCCGCTCAGCGCGCCCGCCTCGTCGAGCCAATCGAGCGCCAGTTCGACGTCGCCGAGCCGATCGAATGCATCCGCCCGATCGAAGGCGGCCTCGATGCGCGCCTGGTGCTCTGCCTCACGCGCGACGCGCCGGTCCCACTCCTGCGCCTCCGGTGAGTCGCTCCGACGCAGCAAGAACATCGACATGCTCGGCTCCAATGCCTCTACCGTTCCGCGCCGGCCGCGGGGGCCGACGCCTGGCGCCGACCGGGTGCTGGAGCCGGATGAGCGCCCGCCGTTTGCCTGGGGCGAGGCGCGTGGACAGCCTACCACCCAAGGTGGGGTACTGGACTAGACTACGGGTCTCCGCGAGCGACGATGAGCTACCGCGAGACAGAGCATCTGCGCGTGCTGATCGCTAACGAGCGAAAGGATCGGCTGGCTCTCGTTGCGCCGATCGTGGCCGGACTCGGGCACGAGGTGATCGCCCGCGAGGTCGAGGTCGACGACGTCGGGCCGGTGACCGCCCGGGAGCGACCTGACGTCGCGCTCGTCGGGCTTGGTGAGAGCTCCCAGCACGCCCTCACCCTGATCGAGAGGATCGTCCAGGAGTCGGCCTGCCCGGTGATCGTCCTCATCCACTCGCCCGACCCGGCCTTCGTCAGGGAGGCGTCGAAGCGCGGCATCTTCGCCTACATCACCGACGCCGACGCCCAGGACTGGCAGAGCTCGATCGACATCGTCCTGCGTCGCTTCACCGAGTACCACGACCTGGAGGGCGCTTTCGGGCGCCGGGCCATCACCGAGCGGGCCAAGGGCATCCTGATGGAACGGCACTCGGTGGACGACACCGCCGCCTTCGAGATGCTCCGCGCCCACTCCCGGGCGGCCAACCGCAAGCTGGTCGACATCGCGTCCGCGGTGGTCGACGGTCATAAGCTGCTGCCGAAGGGGAGCGAGGCGCCTCACTAGCGGGTCGCTATGGTCGGACCCGCACTTCGCTCGCTGGGTCCCCTGTCCTTTCGCGCGATCCACGACCAGGGGTCAGGAGGCAAGCGCGAAGCTCGAATGAGGCGCAAGGACCAACTCCGCGCGACGAAGCTGAGGCAAGTTGCTCGGCGAATCAAGGACGGTTCCTCGAAGGCGCGGCGGTTGACGCCCGTGAAGCGCGCCGCCGAGGCCGAGCGCGAGTACCGCCGCAAGCGGCCCTGACCGACCGCCCCTGCGAGATGCCAGGCTCGCGGGAGTGTGCTACGCGTAGCGTTCCGGGGCGGCTTCATATGCCTCGCGGCAGCCGGCCGAGCAGAAGTAGCGCGTGCTTCCAGTGTGGCTGGCGTGGTGCTCAGCCAGGTGGCGGTCGACGCGCATGCCGCAGACCGGGTCGGTGGCGCCCCGGCTGATCGTCAGCCACAGGAGCAGCCCCGCCGCAAGGGTGAAGACAGCGTTCAGGACCGCGGTGTAGTTGAGGCTGATGCCGCGGTCGGTGATCGATTCGATCGAGGGCCGGCTCTCGGGGATGAGCCCGGCGGCGGCGAAGATGGCGTCGATGGCGAGCGCGGCGATGACGATCGCCGCGAGCATCAGTCCGGCCAGCTTGAGCGCGAAGCGGGTGCCGTAGTACTTGCGGTAGACGAGCAGGATCGGCAGCGTGATCAGGTCGGCGTAGATGAAGGCGATGACGCCGGCGAACGAGATCCCGCCGGCCCAGAGGACCGCGGCGAGGGGGATGTTGCCGATCGAGCAGACGAAGCTGAGCACTGCGATCAGCGGGCCGACGAGGACGTTCTGGGCTGTCTTCAGAGCGGGCGGCGCGTCGTCGAGGAAGACCGCCTGGAAGAAGCTCTCCGGCAGCAGAGCGACAAAACCGGCGATCAGGAAGCCGATCGTGACTTCCTTCCAGAGCATCTGCCAGTCGCCGCGGAAATTGTGCGCAACCTCCGACCAGGCCTCGAGCGAACCCAGCTTCTCGCGCAGCGTGCGCCGGCCTGAGGCGATCGCGTGCTGGTGGCCGGTCTGGGCCCCGCGGGCGTGCTCGCGAACCTGCTCCTCCTCGCGCTCGGAGACAAACAGGCGAACGCCGAACCACATCAGCGCGATCAGCAGCAGGCCGCCGGCGAACTCGGCCGCGGTGAACTCGGGGCCGAGGAAGATCCAGAGCACGATCCCGATCTCGAAGACGAGGTTGGTCGAGGCGAACATGAAGGCGATCGCCGCGGGCAGCCCGGCGCCCTTCTGGAAGGTCGACTTGGCGATCGCGATCGCCGCGTAGCTGCATGAGGAGGAGGCCGCGCCCAGCCCGGTCGCCTTGACCGTCGCTGCGATGCCGCGGCCGCCGAGCAGGCGCTCCATCTGCCCCCGCGTGACCCAGGCCTGGACGACGCCCGAGAGGACGAAACCGAGGATCAGGGCCCACCAAACCTCCCAAGCCATCTGGAACGCGTTCGCGAGCCCGTCGGCGATCGTTTCAAGCACCCGACTGATCGTGCGCTTCCTCGAGGGTTTCCCAGCGCTGCCAGTTGCGGACCGACGGGCCGACGGTTGCGCTGATGCTCATCGCCGTTATTGTCGTCGTCGTCCTTCGCGCCGGCTCTGCAGCAGGACTCCGAGGCCTCCGGGCGCTCTCGGACGGGCTGCTCTAGGTTGCGCTTTGGTAGAAGCTGATTTGCGATGGTGCGTCGTAGCAGGACGGCACTCGAAACGCGTGACCGGATCGCAGGGTGGCTGGCTTGGTTCGCGGTGTTGAACGTGCTCTGGCTCGTTTTCATCTCGGCGTGGGTGCCGGAGGAGGCGATCCTCGGCCTGTTTGCCGCGGCCGTGGCGGCGACCGCCGCCGAGGCGGTGCGCGAGCAGGGCGTCGCCGGTTTCCGATTCCGCGCTGGTTGGCTGTGGAAGGCGCGCGTGCTGCCGTGGCGGGCCGTGCGGGAGAGCCGGCTGGTGCTGGTCATCCTGGCGCGGCACGTCGCCGGGCGCGCGCGGGCGCGCGGGCGGTTCCGCGTCGTTCCGGTGGCGCTGCCCGAGGATCCCCACGAGCAGGCCGCCAAGCGAGCGCTGTTGACCGCGGGCGAGTCGTTCGCGCCGAACGGGTACGTGCTCACGATCGACAACCGCGAGGGGTTGATGCTCGTGCACGAGCTGGTGCCGGAGGACGACGAGTGACCGCCTACTTCGCGGCCGCGGCGGTGCTGCTTGCCGGGCTCGCGCCGCTGATCCTGTTCTCGGTCCGCGCCTCGCCGGCGGATGGGTTGGTCGCGCTCAACCTCGGTGGCACGATCGCCACGCTGGTGCTGTTGCTGCTCGCCGAGGCGACCGAGCGCCAGCCGTTCTTCGACCTCGCGGTGGTGTCGGCGGTGCTGTCGTTCGCGGGCGGGCTGGCGTATGCCCGCTTCCTGGAGCGCTGGTTGTGACCACGGTGCTCGTGTGGGCGTTGGTCGCCGTCGGCGTCGCGGCGCAGCTGGCCGGGGTGGTCGGCGTGCTCGTCGCCGCCAACGTGTACGACCGGCTGCACTTCATCGGCCCGGCGTCGATCTTCGGCCCGACCTGCCTCGCGCTCGCGGTCGTGATCGACGAGGGCCCGTTCAGCCAGGCGGGGCTGAAGTCGATCCTGGTTGCGCTCCTCCTGCTCGCGCTGAGCCCGATCCTGGTGCACGCGACCGCACGCGCGGCGTACGTGCGCGAGCGCGGCAGCCTCGCGCGGCTGCGGGAGCCGGGCGAGTGACCGCCGTCCAGACCGTGGCGCTGCTCGTGGTCGCGCTCGGAGCGTGGGCGACCGTCGTGGCGCGCGATCCGCTCCGGCAGGCGGTCGTCGTCAGCCTCTACGGCCTCACTCTCGGGATCCTGTTCTTCACGTTCCAGGCACCCGATGTGGCGCTCTCGAACATCGTCATCGGCGCTGTCGCGCTGCCGACGATGATCCTGCTCGCGATCGCCAAGACGAGGGACTGATGGAGCAGCGCGCGGCGCCGGCGCGGCGGCCGGGCGAGCTCTCGTTCCTGGCCCGCAAGCGGCTGTTCCTGGCCGGAGCGGTCGGCTTGGGCGCGCTGATGCTGTGGGGACTCGCGGGCCTGCCGGACTTCCGCACCGTCACGCCGCTGTACGGCCAGGTGATCAACGAGGTCGCGGTCGAGGAGCGCCACGCGACGGCGGTGGTGACCGCGGTCAACTTCGACTACCGCGGGTTCGACACGCTGGGCGAGGAGTTCATCCTGTTCGCGGCCGTGCTCGTGCTCGTGCTCCTGCTCCGCCGGCTGCGGGAGGAGCAGCCCGAGCCGCTCGCGCGCCGGCCGCGCCACCGGCACACGACCAGCGCAGCAGTCCGGCTGGCCTGCGTGGCGCTCGTCGGGCCCACGGTGCTGCTCGCGATCTACATCACGGTGCACGGGCATCTGACTCCGGGGGGCGGTTTCCAGGGCGGCGTGATCGCGGCGACCGCGCTGCTGCTCGTTTACCTGGGCAGCGACTACGCAACGATGCGGCGGCTGCGTCCGATGGCGCTCGTCGAGACCGCCAAGTCAGCGGGCGCGCTCGGGTTCGTGCTGATCGGCCTCGCGGGACTGATCGCGGCGGGAGCATTCCTGGAGAACTTCCTCCCGCTCGGCACTCCGGGCGAGCTCGTGTCGGCCGGGACGATCCCGCTGCTCAGCCTCGCGGTCGGGATCGAGGTGGCCGGCGGGTTCGTGCTCCTGCTGTCCGAGTTCCTCGACCAGCTACTGGTGATCCGGCGCAGGCGGAGCCCCGGGGCTTGAGCTTCCTGCCGTACGCCGTCGCGGTCTGGATCTGCCTCGTCGGCCTGTACGGGATCGTCACCAGCCGGAATCTGCTGCACACGATCATCTGCCTGTCGGTGGTGCAGTCCTCGACGTACGTGCTGCTGCTCGCCGTCGGCTACCGCGACGACGGTGCCGCGCCCGTGTTCATCGACATCCCGCGCGACACGCCCGCGGTCGATCCGGTCGTCCAGGCCCTGACGCTGACCGACGTGGTCGTCGGCGGCGCCGTGACCGCTCTGCTGCTGGCGATCGCGGTCCAGATCCACAAACACCTGCACACGCTCGACCCGGATGAGCTCGATCCCCTTCGCGACTGACCTCGCGGACCTGGCTCCGCTGGCGGTCGCGGGACCATTCGCACTCGCTGCCGTTCTCGCGGCGAGGGTGCCGTTCCCGTTCCGGCGCAGCGCCACCGAGCTCGTCGCCGCGGCCGGCGCGCTGCTGGTCGCCGTGCTGTGCCTGCTGCTGCTCCGCGAGGCGCTCGACAGCGAGGGCCCGGTCGTGTCGCGGCTCGGCGGCTGGGAGCCGCGTGAGGACGGTGTCGTGGTCGGCATCAATCTCGTGTTCGACTCGCTCGGAGCTGCCCTGGCGCTGCTCGCGGCCGTGCTCGTAGGGACCGCGCTCGTGTTCGCGTGGCGCTTCTTCGAGGCCGTCGGACCCACGTTCCACGCACTGATCCTCGTGTTCCTCGGCGCGCTGACCGGGTTCGCGTTGACCGGCGACCTGTTCAACATGTTCGTCTTCTTCGAGCTGATGAGCGTGTCGGCGTACGCCCTCACGGCGTACCGGATCGAGCGTGCCGACTCGCTGCAAGGCGGCCTCACTTTCGCCGTCACCAACAGCGTCGGGGCGGTGATGATCCTGTTCGGGATCGCGCTCCTGTACGGCCGCACCGGGGCGCTCAACCTCGCACAGGTCGGCGAGGCGCTCGCCGCGGAGCCGAGCGACGGGCTCGTGGTCGCGGCGTTCGCGCTGATCACGGGCGGCTTTCTGGTGAAGGCCGCGATCGTGCCTTTTCATTTCTGGCTCGCCGATGCGTACGCGGTCGCGCCCACCCCGGCGGCGATTGTCTTCACGGGCGTGATGAGCGATCTGGGGATCTACGCTGTCGCGCGCATCTACGTGACTGTGTTCGAGGTGCCGCTCGAACCGCACGTCGAGGGGTTGCGCGCGGTGCTGGTGGGCTTCGCGGTCGTCACCGCGCTAGTCGGGTCGGTGATGGCGCTGGCGCAGGACCACCTCCGGCGGCTGCTCGCGTTCGTCACGATCAGCCAGATCGGGCTCGCGCTGATCGCGGTCGGGCTGCTGACACCCGAGGGCGTGGCCGGCGCCGCGCTGCTGATCCCGGCCGACGGTCTGCTGCGGGCGGGCCTGTTCGTGTGCGTCGGAGCGATCCTGCACCGCTGCGGATCGGTGTACCAGTCGCAGCTGCACGGCCGCGGCAGGCTCCTGCCGCGCGCGTTCCCGGTCTTCTTCGCGGCCGGGATTCTCGGGCTCGCCGCCGTCCCCCCGCTCGGCGCCTTCCCGGGCAAGGCGATCATCGAGGAGGCTGCGATCGAGGTCGGCTACGGCTGGATCACCGTGGTCTTCCTGATCGCCACCGTGCTGACCTCGGTCGCTCTGCTACGCGCGGGCGCGCGTGTCTTCTTCGGCTGGGGGCCGGTGAGCGCCCCCGGCACCGACCCGCGCGAGCCCGCCACCGAGGAGAGCGAGCTGACCGGCTCGCGCGGCCGCGTTCCCGGCGTCATGTTCGCGAGCGCCGCGGTGCTGATCGTCGCAGGACTCCTCGTTGGTGCCATGCCCGACGCGGTCGAGGACGCCCAGCGCAGCGCGCACGCGTTCGCGGATCGCGCCGCCTACGCCGCTGCCGTGTTCGAACGCCCGGTCCCGCCGCGCGAGCCGATCGAGTATCTCCACCCGGGCACGATCGAGGTCCTGCTCGGCCTTCTGTCGACGCTTGCGGCGATCTGCCTCACGGCCGTCCTGCTCGAACGGCTCCGCCTGCCCTTCAGGGTCCCGCGCGCGCTGCACCGCGCAACCGCGACCTCTTTCGAGCGCCTGCGACGCCAGCACTCCGGTCAGATCGGCGACTACGTTGCCTGGGCCACGGTCGGGTTCGCCGCGCTGGGAGCGCTCTCTGCCATGGTCACCTAGCCCAAGCCGGCGGTCAACCGAGCAGGTCGATGAGGATCGCGAACGAACGACGGAAGCCCCGCCGGCCGGCGGGGCTTCCCGTGCCGGAGGGCCGGCGGTTGGTCTCAGCCCGTGGTGGCGGGCTGACGGGGGTCGCCTTGCTTGCGGTGCACGACCAGCAGCGCGCCGCCGGTTCCGAGCAGGATCAGTCCGAGCAGGCCGCCGGCTCCGATCCCTGCGTCTCCCCAGTCGAGGCCGTCTGACGGCGACGTCGAGGGCTGCGCGACTCTTACGACGGTCACGTCTGGTGCGTTGAACGTGCCACGGCCGTCGGCGGCGTCGCGCGCGTCTGCTGATCGGAAGTCCTGGGTCTCGCCCAGCTCGTCGGCGGTGTCGGGCGGGTTGGCGGCGGGGCTGTGGTCCTGCGGCGCAGCCGCGGCAGGCGTCGCCGCCATAGCGGTAAGGGCCAGGGCCAGCGTGGCGGTGCGGGCGAATCGATGGTTGCTCATCTCGCGCTCCTTCTCTCCTCGTGACCGCCTGGTGCGGTCTTCGCGGCACAGACTGCGGCGGCGCGGTTAACGATTGCGGTGCGGCGCGGTATACGGCGGTAAATCGACGTCACCCGGACGGCCTGCTCATGCCCTCCGGCCCGTGGTACGGTCGGTCCGGGCTCGACAATGGATTTCCGGCTTCAGGCGTTCGCTCCGGGCGCAATGTTCGCCGGCTACCGGGTGGAGTCGCTGATCGGCCGCGGTGGCATGGGCGTCGTGTATCGGGCGACGGACCTGTCGCTGGGGCGCCCGGTGGCGTTGAAGATGATCGCTCCGGAGCTCGCCCAGGATCAGCGTTTTCGGGACCGGTTCCTGAAGGAGCCGCGGCTCGCCGCCTCGCTGGACCACCCGAACGTGGTGCCGATCCACGAGGCGGGTGAGCGTGACGGGCAGCTCTACCTGGCGATGCGCTTCGTCGAGGGCAGCGACCTGAGGAGCGTGCTCGAGCGCGAGGGGAAGCTTGCGCCGCAGCGCGCTCTGGCGGTGCTGGCTCAGATCGCCGACGCCCTGGACACGGCGCACCGGCGCGGCCTGGTTCACCGCGACGTCAAGCCGGCGAACGTGCTCTTGGACGAGGATGAGCACGCCTACCTGACCGACTTTGGCGTCACCAAGCAGGTCGGCGGCGCCTCGACCGACACGGGGCGGGTCGTGGGGACGCTCGACTACCTGGCGCCCGAGCAGATCCGCGGCGAGGCCGTCGACGGGCGCACCGACTGCTACGCGCTTGCCTGCGTGCTGTACGAGTGCCTGTCTGGCGCGCCGCCCTTCCGGCGCGATACCGAGGCGGAGATGCTGTGGGCGCATATGCACGAGCAGCCTGCCCCGCTGCCCGGCTACGCAGCCTTCGACCCGGTGCTGAAGAGAGGGCTTGCGAAGGAAAGGGACGAGCGGTACGGGAGCTGCGCCGAGCTGATCGAGGATGCCCGCCGGGCGCTCGGCTTGGGCGCCGCGGCGCCCGTTCGTCGAACCCGTGTCCCGTCCTGGCTCCGGCGTCGCCGCCGCACCGTTCTCGCTGCCGGATTGCTCGTGCTCGCCGGAGTGATCGCCGCGGTGATCGTCGCCCTGACGACCGGTGGCGACAGCCGGGTGGAGCCGCTCGGGAACGGGGTCGCCGCGATCGACGCGGAGGGTGGCATCGACTCGTTCGCGGAGGCCGCCACGCCCCCGAGCAACATCGCCGTGGGCGAGGGCGCGGTCTGGGTCCTCAACACCGAGGACGACACCGTCTCCCGTGTCGACCCCGAGACCGCGAAGGTCGTTAAGACGTTCGAGACTGGTGGCCACCCGAGCGACCTCGCAGCCGGGGCAGGGGCGCTCTGGGTCGGGGACGGCGGCGGGCGTCTCCCGTTCGTCACGGAGAGCATCTCGCGTATCGACCCGGAGTCGGCGCAGACCACTCGCACCGTGCAGCTTCCGGACACATCGGGCGGCGTACTGGGGGCCCCGAGCATGGGGTACCCCCGGCTCGCGGTCGGAGCCGGCGCGGTATGGGCGAGCAACCCCGACGAGACCGTCTCGCGCATCGACTCCGAGACCGGAAGGATTGTTGCGACGATCCACGTCGGCGTCTCGCCGCGAAGGCTCGCGGCCGGCAAGGAAGGGGCCTGGTTGCTGGACTGGGAAGGGCGCTCGATCGTGGGGATCGACCCGCGCACAAACCGAGTCACCGCGCCGCTTCGGGTGGGCAGCAACTTCCTGTCGGGGATCGCCGTCGGAGCGGGCTCGGTCTGGGTGACGTCGGAGGAGGGCCTGCTCTGGCGGATCGAGCTCAGGCCGCGCCCGGCGGTCACGGGCACGATCGACGTCGGGGTCGGCTCGACGTACGTTGCCTTCGGCGACGGGGCGGTCTGGACAGCCAACTACGTCGACGGAACGTCGTCTCCCGCATCGATCCGCGCACGAACAAGGTCACGTCCACCGTGACTGTGGGCGCCTCGCAGGCGCTCGCGGCGGGCGCCGGCTCGGCGTGGGTCAGCGTGGCGGGGGGGACCCGCGATGGGGTCCTGCCGGCGACGACCTGCAGCGCGGTGGACTCAGGCGGCAGGAAACCGGACGTCCTGATCGCCTCCGACCTCCCCCTCCAGGGCCCCGACGCCGCCGGCCCGCGAGGGATGGGCGACGCCATCCGCTTCGTGGTCAAGGACCACGGCTTCGAGGGCCGGCGGGCACGCGGTGGGCTACCAGTCCTGCGACGACTCGACCGCGCAGAGCGGCAGCACCGAGGAGCGCAAGTGCGCCGCGAACGCGAACGCATACGCGAGTGCCGAGCGGCTCGTCGCCGTGATCGGCCCGTATCACTCCCGTTGCGCCCGGGTGGAGCTCCCGATCCTCAACCGGGCCCCGGGGGGCCCGCTGGCGCTGATCAGCCCGTCGAATACCACCCCAACGTGACTCGTGGCGGCCGCCTCGCGCTGCCCCCGCCGCTTGGGCGTCAGGGGCGAGCCAGACGTCTACTACCCCACCGGTACGCGCAACTTCGTCCGCGTCATCGCCCGCGACGACCGGCAGGGCGTGGCCATGGCCGTGCTCGCAAAGCGGCTCCGGCTGGAGGGCGTCTACCTGCTCCACGACCCGGGAGTCGCCGGCGAACGTCTCGGTGACCGGCCCATTCCGACGGGTGGCCCCACGGCTGGGGATCAAAGTCGCGGGTTCGGAGTCCCTCTCGGATGTCAAGAGCTACGACGCGCTCGCCGACAGGGTCGCGCGCTCCGGCGCCGAGGGAGTGCTCATCGGTGCCGAGATCTGGTACGGCGGTGACAGGCTGCTGAAGGCCCTGCGTGCCCGCCTCGGCCCCCGGGCGCACGATCATGACGGGTGACGGTTTCTCGGTGATCCCCGACGTGCTCGAGCGCGCCGGCCGGGCCGCTCGCGGGTTGTACGTGGCCACGTCGGAGCTCCCGCCCGACGCACTCGACCTGACTCCCGCCGGCGAAACGCTTCACAAGGGATTTCGGCACGGCGGCGCATGGAGAGTTCGCGCTGCACGCGGCACAGGCGACGGAGAGTTGTCCTGGACGCGATCGCTCGCTCCGACGGGAGCCGCGCCTCCGTTCTCCGCGAGCTGCGGACGATCCAGGTGAAGGACGGCATCCTCGGCGACTTCCGCTTCGATCGCTACGGAGACATCACGCCGCCCAAGATCACGATCCTCCGCGTCACGGGCAGCACACCGCCGAACCTGCGCCTTCCGAGCTACCTCGAGGGAGCGGTCGTGGACGATGTGGTGACTGTGCCGCGGAGGCTGGCCGGATGAGGGCGATGGGCGCCGCTGTTCAAAGGGCCGCGTTGAGCTCCTCGAGCAGCTCGCGTAGCTGGCGCATCTTGGTCTTGCCGAGCCTCCTGGTCCATTCGGCCTCGATCTCGGCTACGACGTCCCGGGCGATCGCGTAGAGCTGCTTTCCCCGCGGCGTGGCGCGAACCAGCTTCGCCCGCCGGTCGCTCGGGTCGGGCACCCGCTCGACGTAGCCGAGCCGCTCGAGGTGAGCAACCAGCTCCGCCATCGACTGCTTGGTCATCTGTGCCCTCTCGGCCAGCACGCTGACCCGGGTGCCGCCCTCGTCGAGGAACTGCATGACGTTGCCGTGGGGCGGACGGATGTCCGGATGGCCGCGTTCGCCGAAGCGCCGATGGAGCCGCTCCGTCCCGGCCCGGAACGGTTCCCGGAGCAGGATGGCGAGATTCTCGGGGCGGCGGGCAGCGGCCTTTGGAGGTCGGGTTGACATGGACAGGGGTCCTGTCTAACCTAACACACTTCATCGACAGGTTGCCTGTCTTTACCTGTAGAACGAGAAAGGACTCCTGATGACCTCGGCATCCAGCCCGGCATACCTCACCATCGCCCGCTTCTCAGGCGACCCCGACCAGCTGCTCGCCGACTACCGCACGTACTCGGACGTGATGTCGGAAGTCGGACGCGATCACGGGCTCATGGTGCACGCCGCCGCGAAGACGGACAGCGGTTTCCTCGTCGTCAATCTCTGGCCGTCGAAAGAGAACTCCGAGGCGGCAGCCCGCGATCCGCGCAGGTCAGAGGTCATCCAGCGTGCCGACATCAGCCCGGACCAGATTGACCGGGAGCACCACCGGGTGGCGCACTCAGTGGTCTTCGACTGACGCCCCCGCGGGGGGCGGTTCGATCCCACTGCCCGTCGCGCGCCCGCTGATTCGACCCCAGACCACTTCCCGGCCATTGCCGACGTCGATGAACTCGAGAGCCTCGACCATGAAGGGACGACGAGCCGGGTTTCACGTCTGCGGCATTGGCTGCCGCGCCGCCGTCGGAGCTAGTCGGCCCTGTGCCGCTCGTTGTCAGCGGCAGCTTCATGCCGCCGAGCGTCCTCGCGGTGATCCTCGGCTGCCTCGGCCTCGCCGAACAGCTCGGCGGCGTCGGCCGCCTCGCGATCGGTCCGGGCGGCCTGCTCGTGCCTAGTGGCGGCGCTCTTTTGCTGGCGCCGGCGCTTGGTGCGCTCGTCGTCGCGCCCCTGGTCGTCGGCCATTCGAGACAGCCTAGCTCGGTGTTGCGCTTGGCAGAATCCCGCATCAGGTTTGCGCCGCCGGCGAGCTGCACGTGTCCCTCTCCTTCCGAAGCCCGGCGGTCACCGTTCGTCCGGTGAGGCGGAGCGTCCCGCCCACCGGCACGCAGAGACCGCAGGTGTTTCTCGCTCACCGAGCGTTGTTAGCGCAGCTCGCTGATGCCTTCGCTCACTGCGCTCAGGATCTCGTCCGATATCGCTTCGTCGTCGACCGCGCGTGAGAGCACGATCGCCCCGGCGAGTGCGCTTACCGCGAGAATGGCGCGCTGACGCGCTTCGTCTCCGCCTCCGAGGAAGCGCTCGACGTTCTCGATGTAGCGCTCGACTTGCCGGCCATAGGCCGAGCGCAGCCGCTCGTCGCCGCGCCGCACGTCGTCGCCGAGCGCGGCGACCGCGCAGCCGGCTCCGGGGTCGTCTCGGTGCTCCGCTGACAGGTACCAGTCGACGAACGCGGCCAGCGGGTCCTGGGCGTGGTCGGTGAGCTCGTGTACGTGCCTGTCGGAAGCGGACGAGGGCGTTCTCTGTGGCTTCCGCGATCAGGTCGTCGCGGGAGCCGAAGTGCTTGTAGAAGCCGCCGTGCGTCAGCCCGGCCGCCTGCATGATCTCGGCGACCGCCGGCCGATCGAGGCCCTGTTCGCGGATCCGTTGCGACGCAACGTCGACGATCCGCTCGTGTGTCTTGGCTTTTTCTTGTCGGGACTGTCTCACTTGACAAGATGATAGCGATCATCTAAGCTGGATGTCGTTCATCATCTAAATCCAAAGGAGAGAGCAATGGCGACACCAATCCACTTCCACGACACGACCACCGCGACGCCCGAGCAGTACGTCGCCGGTCTCACCGACTTCGGGCCAGGTCGCGCTGAGCTGTTTGGCAACAGCGCCGACGACGACCTCGAGGTTCACTCGGTGGGGGCCACCGAGGCCGACGTCACGGAGGGCTCGGGCGGCGTCTGGGAGCGCCTGCACTACGACTGGTCCGATCCCAAGCGGGTCGTCCTGACGACCACCGACTCGAACCTCTGGGGAGGCGACTCAGGCCACACCTACACCTTCACGCGCAACCCCGACGGCACGACCGACATCGACTACGTCGTCGTACGCGAGGGCAAGAACCTCAAGGGACGGCTCCTCGGGCTCGTGCTCCGGACCGTCGGCAAGAGCCGCCTGCAGACCGCGTTCCTAAACAGCGTCAAGGCGATCGAAGCCCGGAACTACGAGACGAGGGCGACCGAGTCACGTACTCCGACCATGGCGATCGCGGCGTGACCGCCGCTAGAGAGGCCCCGGTTGCCGGTGTGGCAGCACTCGTGACCGGGGCCTCCAGCGCGGGCCATCAGGGTGCGGCTGTCGACGTTATGTCGTGGTCAGCCGGTCGAGGACGCGTCGCAGGCCGAGGCTGACGCGCTCGAAGCTTCCGCCCTGCTCGAGCTCGTTCAGAAACTGCTCGTTGATCCCGCCTGGGGTGGCATGTTCGCGCGCCAGTTGCTCGAAGCGCTCCCCGCTGCGCGTCGCCTCGGCGAGCCCGGCGAACATCGAAGCGACATAGCGTGTCGCGGCGGGCGCGGGGATCTCCTGCGACTCAAGCCACGCGGCGATGGTGTTCAGATAGGCGAAGTGCGCGGCGATCGTCGCCGTCGAGGCGGAGAACGCTTCGAATGCCTTGACGTCGGCAAGCTCGGCGGTCTCGCCGAGGCGATTGAACAGCGCGGTGGCCGCGGCGTTGGGCGGATGGACCGGCGTGATGCCGTCCCGCCGTGCCACGGACGGGAGCGGGATCACGCGCGCGACGTCCGTGGCCGGCGCCACCAGCCGCTGGAGCGTCGTCACCGGCACGCCCGCCATCGCGCTGATGACGACCCGGTCGGCGGGAAAGCGGAGTTCGGCGAGCACAGTTGCCGCGACTTGTGGACGTACACACACGATCACGACCGTCGCGCCGTCGACGACCGCCTGGTTGTCCGCCGCGACATCGACGGTGGCAAAGCGTTGGGTGAGGCCGGCCGCGATCCCGGCGTTGCGCGGCGAGAGCAGCACCTGTGGCGCGTCATCGACGTTCTCGCACAACCCCGTGACGATCGCCGCGCCGATCGCGCCAACACCAAGCACGCCGTACACCATCCGCCTTGCCTCCTGTCGTCTGATTCGCGGCAACCAGCGACTGCCGTACCGGACCAGCCACGTCCGACACGAACACTTTCAGACGAGAGCTCGAATCTGCTTCGCAGGACTCAATCGCCACTTCCACCGCCACGAGACCGAGTCGCTCACATCGCTGCATAGCGACGTCGCGGGGCGGGCGAAGCGTGAGCTTTCGTGATGGGCGCGGCTGGGTTCGAACCAGCGACCTCTCGCGTGTGAGGCGATCTACCTCGGGCTGCAAATCCTGGAGGTTTGCAGGGGAAACGGCCAGAGGACGGCCCGACCTTCGGCTTCCAGTCACCACGAGTTCCAGGGGATTCCCTGGGATTTGGGCCAGAGACCGACCTCTCTGGCCCAAAAGCTACGCGACGCCGAAGCGGAGGCGTGGGGACGCCTGTCGGAGAGAAGAGCAGTGATCGCTGCACGGAGTCGGTTTCAAGGGCTGGCACCCCCCAACTGTCCGGAGGCGGGGCTTGCGCAGTTGAGTCCCGCGTCGGGGCGCCCGAGACTTCGATGTGCTCGGCCGTGGCTGAGTTGCCTGTGGGCAGCGAGACCGGGGTCCGAGTTCATTCCCTCCTCCAGTCCCGGGTCAGGCGCCACCCGTCGCCTGACCCGGGAAGGCCTGCCGACGCGCCTTAGGTCTGGGCCAGATCGACCTCGTGACGGTCGTATCTCTGATCGTCACCAATCTGGGGCGGCGCAGCGACCGCAGCCCGAGGCGTTCAGCCCGACTCGTCCGCTGGCGGTGCGGGCGTCCTCACGAACTCCCGCGCCGCCTCGACCGCCGCCTCGGTCGAGCCGCCGACGAGCTCGGTGGCCTCGAAGATCCGCACCGGGCGCTCACGACCCGGTCGCCGCGCGCCCGTCCGGGTGCGCCGGAGCTGCGCCACCAGCTTCGGATCGACTCCGCTGACGTACATGCGCCCGCCGGCCTCCGCCACGCGTGCCGCGTAGTCCTCGACGACGACCACGAACGTCGCGCCCAGCGCCACCCGGCCGCGCAGCCGCAGGACCACGGCGGGACGGTCCGCGCCGGTGGGGTCGGGCAACCGGGCCTGCAGCGTGCGGGCGCCGGCGAACAGCAGGCTCCCGTACGCCTCGAGCACGGTGACGTCGTGATCGGCCAGGCGAGCCGGAGCGGGTTCCTCCCGGAAACGTCCGCCGGCGAGCGGCACGAGCCGCACGACGCGGAGGTCCATCGCCTCGCGGTTGAGCTGCAGCAGCAGCGACAGCGCGACCCCGATCCCGACCGCCACCGCGATCGGCAGGAAGAGCGTCGCAGCAAACGTGGTGGCGAGCGCCACCTGTGAAGCGACCGAACTGAGGAAAACGGTGCGCAGTTCGCCGATGTCGATCGATCCGGCGGCGGCAAAGATCAGGACGGCGGCAAGCGTCGGCATCGCCACCTGCCCGACGACGCCGGAGAACGCAACGAGGATCAGCAGCATCCAGATACCCGACCAGATCGAGGCCCAGCGGGTGCGCGCGCCCGCCGCGAGGTTCAGCGCGGTCTGCCCGACCGAGCCGCCGACCGGCTGCCCCTTGAACAGGCCGCTGGCGATGTTGCCGATGCCCTGGGCGACGAAGTCGCCGTCGACGCTGGACGGCGAGCCGCCGGCGTTGGGCGCGACCTCGCGTACGCCGGCCCCTTGCACCAGCACGATCACGGCGATCGCGAGCGCGCCCACCACCAGGTCGAACGAGAACTGGTCAAGCGCCGGCAGCGCCGGCAGCGGGAGGCCGCTCGGAATGTCCCCGATGTCGTCCACGCGCTGCACGACGTCGTCCCCGGTCACGACCAGCACGGCTGTGGGGACGACGAGCGCGAGGAGCGCGCTGAACCCACCCAGCGTCGTGCGCGACGCGATCAGCAACAGCGCCAGCGCACCGATTCCGGTCAGGGCCGACGCCCATTCGATTGCACCCGGATCCGTCACGACGTCGAACGCCTTCGCGACCGCGGTGTCACCTTGCGCCGGGACGCCGAGCAATGCGGGCAGTTGGCCGAGGATGATGTTGGCCGCCACGCCGGTGAGGAACCCGGTCATCACCGAGTGCGACACGAAGCGCGTATAGCGCCCGAGGCGCAGCAGGCCGGCGGCGACCATCACGGCACCCGCGAGGATCGTAAGCAGGAAGAGTGCCTCCGGACGCTCCGCGGGATTGATCTGGTCGATCGCCGAGCCTGCTGCGAGCGCGGCGGCGCTCGTCGTCGTGATGACCATGCGTTGCGTGCTCGCGCTCAGACCGCCCGCGATCGGGCCAACAAAGCTCGCGTAGAGGCCGTGGATCGGGTTGACGCCGGCCAGCACGCTGGCGGCCATCCCGTCCGGCACGCTGCCGACGGCGCCGGGGATCCCCGCGATCGCATCCTCTTTCGCGGAGCCCCGGTCCGGCGCGCGGGAGCGGAGCCAGCGCAGCGGGGCCACTACGACCGCGGCGTCGACCGCGGGGGTGAGACCCGCAGGGTCGCTGGGAGCACCACCACCTCGAGCTCGTCGGCGATCTCCGCGATTGCGTCTGGGTCGGGCAGCCCCGCGCCGATCGTCGAGCCGCCCGCATCGCGGAGCGCGATGCCGATTACGGCATCGAAAGAGCCAGCGTGCACAGCTTCCTCACTCGCTCGCCAGGGCAGGGTCTGGCCCCTCTGCCGTGGGGAGCGTCTCATCCCGCTCGTCCTCGGCACGGGCGCGCGATAGGTCGGCCGAGATTCGGGTCACGGCCGATGTGGCGGGCGCCGCGAGGATCAGCCCCACCGCACCGAAGAGGGCTCCGCCGCTGATCGTGACGATCAGGACGGCGAGCGGGTGAATGCCGAGCGCGGCGCCCATGGCGAGCGGCTGCACCAGCTGCTGAAGCACGCTGTTCGCGAGCACCTGGACCACGATCATGCCGACTGCGGCGTCCGTCCCGGCGCCGCCCAGCGCGACCAAGACAGAAAACGCGCCCGCCGTCCAGGCCCCGACATAGGGAACGTAGGCGGCGAGCAGGGTGACCACCGCGATCGTGCCCGCAAGCGGGACGCCGAGCAGCAGCGCCCCGAGCCCGACCACGGCCGCGTTGAAGGCCGCAACCAACGTGACGCCGAGGAAGTAGCCCCGCAAGGACTCGAGAGTCCGCGTGCTGATCGTACGGGCGACCGGCGCCGGGACGCCCATGTGGCGCTCTCCCCAGGCCCGGATCTTGGGGCCGTCGGCGAGCAGGAAGATAAGGCTGAGGGCCGTGATGGCGAGAAAGAAGAGCAGCGAAGAGAGCTCCTTGAGGCCCGTCCCGAGACCTTCGAGCAGCGCGCTAACGCCCTGGGTTGCGGACGAGTCGGCGTCCTGCGTCGCGTTCTCTGCGTCGTCCCGTTCAACGCCCAGGTCTTCCAGCCAGCCCTCGATCGTGTTCTTGGCCTCGTCCAAGTGGGCACTCAAATCACTGCTCTGACTCGTGATGCCGGCAAGCACGACGAACACGACCAGTGCGCCGAGCAGGACGGCCGCGACGAGGAGCAGGATCGCGCCCGCCCACCGGGGCACCCCTCGACGCTGCAGCCAGCCAACCAGCGGAGCGGCGACCGCCGCGATCACCCCGGCGGCAATCACGGGGAGCACGATCGTGTGCGTGAGCGAGAGCAGCCAGATAGCACCGACTAGGAACAAGGCGACGCCGACCAGCAGCCACGCCGTGAGCCCGACATCGCGCAGCCAACGCGGAGTGGCAAAAACGCCCGTCAGCTCCGCAGCGTCGATCTCGATGTAGTCGTCCTCGGGACTACGCGGCTCTGCGGCACCCTTCCGGCGTCGAAGCCGACCGCGCATCACGTCAGGTAATCCTCGAGGAGGCGGTGCGGAAAGGCTGGCACCCGTCTAACCCGCCGTGTCGTCTTCGCCGATCGCGGGAGCGCCGACAGCCACTATTAGCTGTGGGCGCGGTGCATTCCACCTGACTATGGGTCACTCGCCCGCGCTATCTCGACTCGTCGGCGACCGCGATGGCGAGTCCGAGGGTCTGCTCGTCGAGGCCTGAGCGCTCCGGAATCCCTTCATTCATCTTCACGAGGGTGTCGAGCACGGGTGTATTCACCTCGGCCATCGGTTGCTCCTCCCTAGATAGACGTGGTTGGGGTTGCGGCCCACTCCCGTTGGGGTCGGCCGACGGGGCGGGTGTCGCTCAGCCGTGACCCAGCAGCCTTGCCTTCTCGCGCTCGAACTCCTCGTCCGTAAGCACGTTCTGCTCGTGAAGCTCGCCCAACTGCTTGAGCTGCTCCATCGCCTCATGTGTCAGTCCGCCGGCCGCGGGCGGCCGCTCGGCCTGGCCGGGGTCAGCGGGCGCAGGCTGCTGGGCAGCTGCCGCCTCCTCCTGCTGCTGCGCTTCCTTTGCGTCTCTGTGCTTCTTGGCCGCAAAGGCGGCTCCTCCGACTACGGCGGCGCGTCGTCTGCGCTGGCGTCTGTCTTGTCCCATCACATCCTCCTTGACTAGATTGCGCTGTTGGGTCCGCTCAAACCGCCCGAGGTCCGCACCCCATCCACCGTTAGATGCAATGGGATGCAACGACGCGAGCGGACCCGGCTCACGACGGCACCCCCTGAGCCCGTGCCGGCGCTGCCACGCACCTACGTGCGCGAGCAGACCCAGCCTTGCGAGAGGTTGGCACCGCCGGCGCCACTCGGCACACGTCATGCCCTCCGGAATTTCGGGCTCCACGACGTAGAGCGGCGAGGGACCCGTACCGTCCCCAAGTCGAGGCGCGGGAGGGACCCTGCCGGTGGTGGAGGACGCCCTTCCCGGCCGGGGGCTACGAGACTGATGCCAGACCGTGGTGGAAGAGGAGCGGGTCATGCGTGTGCCTCCTCCGAGATTGAACGCTCCCCGGCGGGTTTGGTCATCATCCAGATGGGACGATCTCTCGGCCTACTTCGGCGTTCCCGGCGAATTCGGAAGCTGGGTCCGAACCATGGGCGTGCGGCCCGGCGCGGCTTGTCGAGCTGTTCACCGGGGGCAGGAAGCGTGTGCGTCGCTCACCATTTGAGCTCGATTTCGAGTTCCCGCTCGTCGTCCTCGATTTCGATCTCGAGCTTGAAGTCGACCTCGTCGGCCACGTGCACCTTGAAGTGGATGCCGCCGCGGTCGAACTCGATGTCGTTGTGTTTCGCAAGCGCGTCGGCGAGGGCGTGCAGGCGGGCGGCGGCGTCCTCTCGGCTGAGCCGTTCCTTCTCGGTGATCTCCATCAGGTCCATTCGAGCCTCCTTGGCGTTGACGTTGCGGGTTTCTGGTCGCGGCCGGCGGCGATTCGCGCCAGCTCGACCAGGCCGGCCTAGACGCCTTCGGGAGCCGTGGCCGAGGGCCTCATCACGTTGCCCGCGACCGGTGGCCGCCGTGGGCGGTGAGGCCGTAACAGGACCATCGCGACAATCCTGCAACCGCACAAACGACTAGTCATCGTCCCGATGGGATGAAATCGAGACGATCCGGGCGAATGCTCGGCTCTCGCCGACGAGCACGCTTGCCGGGATTTCATGCAATCTGGGCGATGACGCGTCGGCTCAGGAGCGGTTCCATGGAACCGACGGCACACCCGAAGTATTCGAGCTTTCGCCCGACGGCGAAGGGAGCGACATCATGGCGGACGTTGAGACCCCCCTTGACGGTTCGGAGGCGGCCGGGACACGAGAGCGCGACGCTCGGCACCACAGGCCAAAGGCGATACCCCACCCCACCGCAGGGGAGCGAGCGGCACGGGGCAAGGAGGCGAGGGCGGTGGCGCCGCGCTCCGGGCATGGCGAATGGGAGCCGGCATCCGATCGGCCTGATCCGGTCGAGCTGCTCGAAGAGCAGGCGGCCACTCGGGTCCCCGAGCTGGTGCCGATCCGCTACGGGCGGATGCTGGTGTCGCCGTTCACGTTCTTCCGCGGTGCCGCCTACCCCATGGCGGCCGACCTGGCCGCTGCGCCCCGGACAGGGCTACAGGTGCAGCTCTGTGGCGATGCGCATCTGTCCAACTTCGGTGGGTTCGCCGCGCCCGACCGGCGGCTGGTGTTCAGCATCAATGACTTCGACGAGACGCTACCGGGCCCGTTCGAGTGGGACGTGAAGCGGCTGGTGGCCAGCTTCGCCGTGGCAGGCCGGGATCGAGGCTTCGACGTCAAACAACGGCAGGCGATCAATCGGGCCGTGACGCGTTCGTACCGGGAGGCGATCAGGGCGTTCGCCGAGATGTCCAACCTCGAGGTCTGGTACGCCCGCATCGACGTGGACGAGGTCGCCGCGCTGGCTCGACGGGGGACCCCAAAGCAGCGGAAGCGGTTCGAGCGCAACTTGGCCAAGGCACGGTCGAAGGACAGTCTGAAGGCGTTCGCGAAGCTCACGCAGATCGTCGACGGCGAGCCCAGGATCGCGAGCGACGCGCCGCTAATCATCCCGATCGAGGAGGTCGTGTCGGGCGTCGAACAGGCCGAGCTCGAGGAGTTCGTACGGGGGGTCATCCGCTCGTACCGGCGCACCCTGAGCGCCGACCGCCGGCAGCTGCTCGAGCGCTTTCGCTACGTCCACTCGGCGCACAAGGTTGTCGGCGTGGGCAGCGTCGGCACGCGCGCATGGATCGTGCTCATGCTCGGGCGCGACGAGAACGATCCGCTGTTCCTGCAGCTCAAGGAGGCGCAGGCGTCGGTGCTCGAGCCGTTCCTGGGCAAGAGCGCGTTCGCCAACCACGGCCAGCGGGTCGTCGAGGGCCAGCGGCTGACACAGGCCGCCAGCGACATCATGCTCGGCTGGATCCGGGTGACGGCTTTCGACGGCGTGACCCGGGATTTCTACATGCGCCAGCTCTGGGACGGCAAGGGCTCGGCTCTGGTCGAGATGATGAACCCACTGGCGATGACGGTGTACGCGGAGCTGTGCGGCCATGCGCTCGCGAAGGCACATGCCCGCTCCGGGGATGCGATCGCAATCGGGAGCTACGTCGGCGCGGGCGACAGCTTCGACCGTTCGCTGGCCTCGTTCGCAGAGGCCTACGCCGACCAGAACGAGCGCGACTACAACGCCCTGCTGGAGGCGGTTGCCTCCGGTCGGGTGGCGGCCGAGACAGGCCTCTGATCCCCCGGTTCCGGCGGCTCGGTCGACTCCCTGAGTAAGGGCCACTCAGGTGCGAATTTCATGTCATCTGGATGATGAAACAAGTTCTGCATCGCGCTTCGATAGTTCACGGTCGCGGACAAGCGGCCGATTCAACTCTCAAGGAGGTACGGCAATGCGAGGTGCGGGCCGAGTCATGTTCGCGGCAATCATGCTGTTGCTCGTGGGCACGCTCAACATCGTCTACGGCATCGGTGCCCTGGACAACGCGAACATCTTCGTCAACGACACGCGATACATACTCACAAACCTCAGCACCCTCGGCTGGGTCCTGATCATCCTCGGGGTGATCCAGCTCACGGGTGGTTTCTCGCTGATGGCGGGCAGCACCTACGGCCGCGTAATCGGCATCATCGGCGCCAGCCTCGGAGCATTCGGGGCGCTGCTGTCGATCGGGGGCGCCTACCCATGGTGGAACCTCGCCGTCTTCGCCCTCTGCGTGTACGTCGTCCACGGTCTCATCGTCTACGGCGAGGACGAGCGCCCGGCAGAAGCCTGAGCACGCCGGCCATCTGATCACCCAAGACGATCGGTTCCGGATCGCCATGGCCGGCAGTAGAGCCGGCCGGCGTTCAACGCGTCAGTCTCCCTGTGTGCTCCGCCGGGTCATGTCGCGACGTCGGTCGGTTGTGCCGTTGGTCCGCGGGGGCGCGTGACGTCGGTTGGGGCGCTCTCCATTGGCGGGGGCTCGTCGGGCGGGTGTTGCTGGTACCAGCGGGCGTAGCGGTCGGCGAGCGGGGCGGCGCTGAGGCCATGGGCGAAGACCGAGAGCCCGACGGTGAGGTAGATCGCGAGCGCGATCAGGTGCTCGTGGGGGAGGTTTGATTCCTCGATCACGATTACCGCGAACACGATCGACGCCAGACCGCGGGGACCGAACCAGCCGAGAAATGCGAGCGTCGGCGGCCGGGCGTGCGATCCCAACATCGCCATCGCGACCGGCAGCATCCGCACAACCGTCAGGCTGAGGACTGCGTACAGGGCAAGCTCCCGGGTCAGCTCGCCGAGCGCGGGGCCGAACAGGATCGCCCCGAAGAAGAGGAAGGTGACGCCGTTGAGCACGTTCCCCACCTGCTCGCTGAGCTCGTTGATCTGCTCGGGGTCGCGCCCGAGCGCCTGCCTGAAGGTCATCCCCGCAACGAACGCGGCGATGAAGCCCGAGCCGCCGAGCGCGCTTGCCATCCCATAGGCGAGCGCCGTGCCGGCGCCGGGGATCACCTGCCACCACGCAGGCGCGATCAGGTCTCGGCGGCCGGCGTGGATCACAATCGCCGCGACTACCAGCCCGCCTACCAGACCGCCGACGACCCCGAAGCCGATCTCCTCGAGCAGCAGCGTCGCGGGGCTGCGCCCCTCGGAGATGCCCGATTGAACATCGGCCACCGCCACCGCCGCGAACAAGAGCGGCACACAGATCCCGTCGTTGAGCCCGCCCTCGACATTGAGCCCCTGGCGGACCCGGTCCGGCATGCGCGGCTCTGTGACGACCGCATGCCCCAGCGCGGCGTCGGTCGGCGCCAACACGATCGCCAGGATCACCGCCTCCTCGACGCTCAACCGGTCGAAGATCACAGCCGCCGCGGCCGCGCCGAGCGCGATCGTCAAGGGCAGCCCGACAGTGAGCAGCCGCAGCGGCACCCCGACTTCGCGGCGAAGCAAACGCAGATCGATGCGCGAGGCGTCGCAGAACAACACCAACGCCAGCGTCGCCTCAGCCAACGTCCGCACAGTCGCGCTCGAGCTCTCGAGATCGATCCCGTCAAGCACCTCGGGCCCGACCAGCAACCCGACCGCGACGAAGACCATCGCCGGCGTAACCGGCGTTCCCGACAGTCGCCTCGAGATCGCCGCGACTCCGAGCAGCGTGAGCGCCACGATGGCAAGCGACCACTCCATTCAGAGCCGCCGCGGGTTGGAGATCGCCCCACCGTCTGCGAGCAACGCGATCAGCATGATCGACCTCCGCCAGCCGAGGGCGACTGTTGCTCCACGGGACCACGGTGGCCGACCACGAATGCGCAGTCATCATCCGTTCCGCATGATTTCGCCGTGCTCATTCCGGCGGTGCGCCGGGGCGATTCGACCGAACGCGGCTAGAGGCCGGTCCGGCAGGCTGCGTCTCTACTGAGCCTCGCTCGTCGAGTTCGTGACTCGGCCCGGCGGTCCAGCGTCGCGAGGGCCCGGCCGGCTGCCCGCCCCTCCGGCTTCAGCATCCTCGCTGCCTTGCGCTTTCTGGAGGGCTTCGAGCCGCTCCCTCAGCTCCGCGACCTCCCGGCGCAGGTCGGCGACCTTGCGGCGCTCCTCGACCAGCTCTGCGGCGAGGCCGCGCAATGCCGAGCCGAGCTGGTGGGCGCGAAACTCGCGGTCGGTTCCCGTCACGCCGCGGTCCTCGCTCGGCTGGGGCCGCGACGGCCGGGAAGCGGCGCGCTGCAGGATCTCAAGCCCGAGCGCGTAGGGGGGCGACCATCCGTCGCTTCGAATCGGAGGGTTGAGCGCCCGATCGGCAAGGTCGGCGCGTTTGACGCTCCGGGCGATGTCGGCGCCCGCGCCGCTTGCCCGCGCGATCATCTCGACATGCGCCAGATAGCGCGTATTCGACCGCGAGTTCGTGTCGCGGGTGAGGAGCCTGAGCGCGCGTAGCTCGTCGCGCGATAGCCCCTTCGCCAACAGCTCCTCTTCCGAGATCGAGGTGTGCTCGAGCGTCTCGTGAAGCCATGCGACAACGCGAGCGTCGCGGGGCACCGCCGCCGCAACCCTCCGAATGTGGTCGATCAGCGGCGTCCCGGCGGCGTCACGCTGGCCGTCGTGGAGCGCTTCGGCCAACGACCGGGCATGATCAGCGTTCACGGGCGTCGAGGCTCCCGCGTCTCGAACGCCCTCCTCCCGGTGGCCCTACCGGAGGTGGGTTCTGGCTTCAGCAGCTTCTGCCGCCGGGGTGGGCTTCATCAGCGCGCCGACGATCCACAGGAACGGGAAGAGGATCCCGAACCAGAACAGGGCGGTGTGCCCCTTGCGGAGCGTCGCCAGGCCGAGCACGAACAGCGCGGTCAGATACAGGACGCCGAGCAGAATCCAGAGCCAAGCCGACATGATTGTTCCTGCCTTTCGATCCACCGAGTAGACGCCGCGCGCCTCGCGGAACCTGGACTTCCGATCCCAGGGTCTCGTCCGATGGGTCCCATCGCATCGTCCCGATGGGATGAAATCGGCCCATCGGTCAGCGCCAGACCACGCGCGGCCTCCGTCGCTTGAGCCGCTGGATTGCCGCGCGCGAGCGAGATCGCCATGGCGGGTGCCCAGTCCATACTCGCGACAAGCGCCGCGCCAGCCAGAGTGCCGTGTAGACGTCGTCCAGCACCGACCACCGGGGGTTGCCGTGGTATGAGCGCCTCATGCGCAACTGCCTAGCGGCGTCGTCGTGAGACGCGTCGTGCGGTGCGGCGCGACGTGCGTCGTGCGACTCTGCGTGATCCGAACATCTCGTACCTCCAGTTCGTGGTGATGGCGGGCTGTCAGCTCGCGCTTCCCGCGGCGGCCGTCTCCGGGGCATGCAGCTGCTCGGCCTCCTCGGCCGACATGAGGCCGATCTCGACCAGGTCGAGCGGGCTGATGAAGCCGTCGCTGATGCGGAAGCCGCCCGCGCGCGCGATCGCGTCGCGCAGAGGCACCGCCCAGTGGTGCTCGAGCAGCAGCAGCGCGGCGGCCGAGTCGTTGGGAATGTCCTCGAGGACGTCCCAGGCGTCCTCGTCGGAGAACACCTGCACGCCGTCGGCGGCCGCCTCCGCGCCGGCCAGAGCGCCGGCCTCGAGGCCCTCCTCGCCCTCGATGCCGAGACCGACGAGCGCGCCCACCGTGGTGCCGAGCTCGATCGCCTCCTCCTCGGACAGGTTGCTCAGATGCTCGACTTCGATCTCGCCCTGCGCATCCTTGTACACGGCGAGTGCATCGATCACTCGCACCGTGTCGCTCTCGCGCAGCCGCTCTAGCTCGGCGATGATCTCGCCGTGAAACTCGGGATGGTGGTCGCGGGGTTCTCGATCTGGGCGGGCGGCGAGTTCGGCCGCTGGATCGGGATCATCGGCGCCAGCCTCGGCGCGCTCGGGGCGCTGCTGTCGATCCCGGAAGCGGTCGGCGTCGGCGAAGAACAGCGGCCCGTCGATGCGCGTTCCAGGTGGCGCGCGAGCTGCGGTCGCGGGGCGCCTCGTCCTGGGCGAGCTCCTGGATGCGCGCTGGCCCTCGATGATCCCGAGCCGCCCACCAGGCCCGAGGCGCCGTTCGCCATTCCCTGCGCGACCAGCTCCTGGTTTGCGGTCACCCCCCTGCCGTCGCCGGCGCCCGCTCGCCCGCCGTCCTCAAGCTAGCTAGGCAAAATCATCCCTATCGGACGATGCAGTTCCCTCTCGGTCCGTCCATGCTCTGACGACGACAACGCGAACCCCGGCCGCGCCTGAGCCGTCCGCTGGGTGCTCGTGTACCAGGCCGGTCGATCGACAGGAGCGATCATGGAGGGCAACAACTTGGACGTCCTTGGGCCCGTCGACTACATCGTGGTCGAGTTTCCGGCAGCGGAGGCGAACTTCTCCGGTGAGATGGCGGCCGAGCTGACGTCACTGGTCGACCGCGGCCTCGTGCGGGTGCTGGATCTGCTGCTCCTGCGCAAGGACCTCGACGGGTCGGTGGAGGTCGACGAGCTGCACGAGGTGGACGCGAGCCATGTGGGTCAATTACGTGCGCTCGAGGCTGATCTCGCGTTGCTGCTGGCAGCGGAGGATGTCGATGAGATCGGCAAGGTGCTGGAGCCCGGCAATGTCGCGGCGGTGCTGGTCTACGAGAACAGCTGGGCCGCACCGTTTGCGTCGGCGGTGCGACGCTCCGGCGGCCAGCTTGTCGCCGACGGCCGTATCCCGGCCCAGGCACTGCTGGCCGCCATCGAAGCCGAAGACGGAACCGACGAGGCAGGAGGTTGACATGCCGCTGGGCAGAGGACGTGTTGGCAGGCGGGGAGTACTCGGAGGCCGTCCGGTCGCGCGAGGAGCTGCGGTCGTCGGCACAGCCGCGGTCGTAAAGCACGGTCACGATCGGCGCGCGGACCGTCGCGACGACCGGGGCGACCGGCGTGAGGACCGACGGGCGTGAGGACCGACGGGAGGGCCGCGGCCCGGGAGTCTTCAGATAGCGCGGTGGCGTTCCCACAAGGAGGCCACACCTGTCTCGGAGTGGCTCGGAGGGTTCGGGATCGACGAAGGGATGCTCGCTCCGGTCATCGCCGCGCGCGACCGCTGGCTCAAGCCGGGCGGAGTCTTGACCCTCCGCTCGGTCACGGCGTGGACCGCGCTGGTGCACGACCGCTATCTCGGGGAGACGGTGGATTCCTGCGGGACAACCCGTACGGCCTCAGAGCTCGAGGACCTGGTCGAGAAGACCGTCAACGAGATCTACTACTCCGGCACCTTCCGTCACCTCGCGGCGGCTGACAGGCGCTCCGAGCCGAGTCGACTGTGGACGACGAACGCGGAGCGGATCCCGCTCGAGCAGGCGCAGGCGCCTCACGAAGCCGAGACGCTGCTGCCAGTCCACGACCACGGAACGGCCAACGCGCTCGCCTGTGGTTCAGCGCCGAGCTCGCACCCGGCATCGCGCTCTCCGTGGGACCCGGCGATCCACCGACGCACTGGGGGATGACGACGGCCCGCTGCGCTCGCCCGTCGACTCAAGCCCGGCATAGTCGTCCGCGCCAGAGTCAGGACCGCCCGGCTCGACCGATCGGGACATGGACGAGCTGGGCCATCGCGATGCCAGGCGCCGACTGGGAGGAGCACGACGAGCAGTCGGTCTGGGAGGAGATACCAGAGGACGTCCGTTCCGGATGGGAAGTCCTCGACTCGGCCCACTAGTGCGTAGCCGTTGCGTTCATAGAGGTCCCGGGCCTGGAAGTCGTAGGTGAAGTGGACGGTCTGTGAGCACCCGCGCGCCGGCTGCCTCGGCTTCGGCGGCGGCGAGCAGCCTTGTCGCGAGGCCGCGACCGCGAAGGCTCGGTGCGACCCAGAGACTTTGCAGCTCGCAGCAGTTGCCCCAGGTCCATCCGCTGATGCCCGCGACGACTGTCCCCGCGTCGTCGCGGACGAAGATCGCGAGGTCGACTTCGTCACCGAGTGCCATCGCGGCGGACGCCTCACGACGGATCTGCGTCTTCGAGGAGTTCGATGTCGAGTGGATCGGGATGGTCCTCGACGTGGAACTCCACAGCGACCGAGTTCCTCAGACGCCGACGATCTGCTCGATCAGGGACACGTCGTCGAAGTACGTCCGGTACGACCGGATCTTCCCGTCGCGGAAGTCGGCCACAGTGACGCCAGGCAACTTGACGTGGCGTCCCGTCGCTTCCAACACGGCATCCTCATCAAGGACGAGTGGTCCGGTGTGATCGGCTTCGATGACCCACTCGGCGAACGCCTTGTTGCCCACTTCGTCGAGTCCCCTGTACAAGATGACGACGTTGGAGAACGCTACTCGCGGAGCGCGGCGAGGGCCGCGAGTGCTTCCAGCCCTGAGACGGCGGCATACGGCGACCAACCGACGACATCATCGGTGAACAGGGTGCCGAGATCAACGGATCCGCCAGCGACCTCGGCATCGATCGCCTTCGACAACACGTCCTTACGCGATTCACTCATCGAAGCTCCCCTATCCTCGCCGGAAGCGATCCTGCGAACGTCCTCTAGAAATCCGACGACGTTCAGGAGCCGAGCACCTTCGCCTTCGCCGCCGCGAACTCTTCGTCCGAAAGCGCGCCGAGGCGCGCCGCTGATCCGGTCTCGTTCGGCTATTCCTGGTTTGCCGCGGCGAGCGAGCGGATCGCCGAGGCGGATGCGGAGGGGTGAACCCACTGCTCCATGGCCAGCGCCATGGCCATCCCCACCGCCGCCTGAACGGCCTCCTTCCTCGTCTCGTCATCCCCGCCGTCCCGCTCGACCGGGACGATCGCCCGACCTCTCGCCTGCGCGACCGCTGCGGAAGCCTGACCCTCGACGTCGGGATCGATCACGCCGACGATCATCGCCGTTCCCGGAGCCAGCCGCCCCTTCAGCGCCTGGCCGGCCTTGTGCTCGACGACCATCCCGATCGGCCCCCCGCCAGTGTGCTCCACGCTGATCTCGTTTGGGGCGTCACTGGTGGCGAGGACGAGCACCTTCGACCTGTCCATGACGAGACCGGTCTTCGGGAGCTCCTCCTTCAGGACGGAGTACCCGTGCTGCGCGCTATCGCTGTCGTCGTAGGCGGCGACCAACACGCTCAGTTCCTTGCTCATCTCGTTACTCCCTTCGCTCCGGCATCGGTCGTGGATGCAACAGCTAGGCCGTGGATGCGTGCACCGCAGCCATCTGCTCATGCTCTTCGTGCAGGCGCTGCTCGAGCTCCTCGTGCTCCTCGCCCGTCGGGGTGAGGTGCGGCTTGAGGTCGAAGGTCACCACCTTGATCTCCCCGGTGAAGGGGAAGGGCGAGCGATCCTCGTAGCTGCGGTCCACGGGCAGGCCGTTGTCGCGGCCGATGTCCATGCCCGCGTAGGCGTTGAAGCGGAGCGAAACGGTGCGGTCCATTCGCCCGCCGCCCACCTCCGAGTCGTTGACGAACAGCGTGACCTGGCCACCGGTGCCCGGCTTCGCCTCGTCGGCGGCGAACTCCATGCGGACGTTCACCTCGCCGGCGGGCAGCGGCTCGGATGCCTCCTGTGTGTAGACGTAGACGCCCATCGTCGAGTAGGTGTGCTTGAGCACCCCGTCGTCGACGAACAGCGCAAACCCGCCGAGGTGGTCGGCCTCCGCGACGATCACGCCCTCCACGCCGTCGTCGGGCACCACGATGTCGGCGCTGATCGAGTACGAGTGCCCGTAGACCCTCGGGATCATCCCCGTGGCGACGTTCTGCACGTCGGAGCGGTAGTGGAACTTCGTCCGGCCGACCATCGGCGGCAGGATGCCGAAGAACACGCTGTATCCCCCGAGCATCGGCAGCACGTTGTATCGCTCGGCGTCCTCCCAGAAGGCGGCCTTGAGCTCCGCGAGCTTGCTCGGGTTCTCCGTCGCGATATCCCTGGCCTGGGAGAAATCGTCCGGCAGGTAGTAGAGCTCCCATTCCTGCGTGTCGGGGTCGTAGACGTCCGGAGCGAACTTGCTCAGCGTCTCCATCGTGATGTCCCAGGGGAGCTTGAACGGCTTGCAGCTCGCCCACCAGCCGTCCTTGTACATCCCGTAGTAGCCGAAGCTCTCGAAGTACTGCCGCGTGTGGCGCTCCTCGGCCCCGGCGTCGGTGAACGTGTGGGCGAAGCTCGTGCCCTCGATCGGCTTCTGCTCGATCCCGTCCACGCGCACGGGCTGCGGGATCCCCGCAACCTCGAGGATGGTTGGCGCGATGTCGATGCAGTGGGTGAACTGCTCGCGCAACCCGCCCTTGTCCTTGATCCGCCGCGGCCACGAGACCACCATCGGGTCGCGGGCTCCGCCGAGGTAGGAGGCGAGCTGCTTGCCCCACTGGAACGGGGCGTTGCCGGCCCAGCCCCAGCAGGCGGAATAGTGCGGCGCGGTCAGCGGACCCCCCCACGCGTCGAGGCCGCCGAACTGCTCGATCAGCTCGAGCTGCTGATCCTCGGTGAGCACGATCCCGTTGTGGACTATGAGCTCGTTGAACCCGCCGGTGAGCGTGCCCTCCATGCTGGCGCCGTTGTCGCCCCAGATGTAGATCACGAGCGTGTCGTCGAGCTCACCCAGCTCCTCCAACGCGTCGAGCAGCCGGCCGACGTTGTAATCCGCGTTCTCCTGGTAGCCCGCGTAGACCTCCATCTGCCGGGCGTAGAGCTTCTTCTGTGCGTCCGTCAGCGAGTCCCAGGCCGGCATCACGTCGTTCCGGGGCGTGAGCTCCGCGTCCTCCGGAATGACGCCGAGCTTCTTCTGGCGCTCGAACGTTGCCTCGCGGTAACGGTCCCAGCCCTCGTCAAAGCGGCCCGCGTACTTGTCGGCCCAGTGCTTGGGGACGTGGTGAGGCGCGTGAGCGCACCCGGTCGAGAAGTACATGAAGAACGGCTTCTGCTCGTCCTGCGCCCGCACCCCGTGCAGCCACTCGATCGCCTTGTCGGACATCGCGTCCGGGAAGTAGAAGTCCTTGTCCTCCGGCACGCCGATCGTGGTGTTGTTCTCGGTGATCACGGGATCGAACTGGCCCGCCTCGCCGCCGAGGAAGCCCCAGAAGTAGTCGAAGCCCCAGGCGTTCGGCCAGCGGTCGAACGGGCCAGCCGGGCCCTGCACGTGGTCGGGGGTCAGGTGCCACTTGCCGAAGGCCGAGGTGACGTAGCCGTTCATCTGCAGCGTTTTGGCGACGGGCGCGCAGCTCTTGGGCAGCTGGGCCATGTATCCGGGGAACGGGCCGGGGAGCTCGCCGAGCGAGCCGAACCCGACGGAGTGGTGATTGCGGCCGGTCAGGGTCGCCGCCCTGGTGGGCGAGCACACCGCGGTGACGTGGAAGCGGTTGTAGCGCAGGCCCTCGTCGGCGACCCGCGTCAGGTTCGGCGTCTCCACCGGGCCGCCGAAGGTCTCCGGGTTGCCGAAGCCGGCGTCGTCGATCAGCACGAGCAGCACGTTCGGAGCCCCCAGGGGCGGGCGCACCGGTGCCAGCATGGTCCAGTCGGCCTTCGAGTCCTTCAGGGTACGAGTGATCTTCCCCTTGAACTCCGGGTCGGGCATCGGAAGCACGGTGCGGTCGATCGACTCCATTCGACTCTCCTTCGGGGTCGTACTTGATCTGAACCGATCGAACTACGCCCCACCGGTCGGCGCATCGTCCGATGGGGATGAAGTTTCGTGGCGTGTCGTTAGCCCCGCGGCCTCAGGTCCCTGATCGCTTCCCGCAGCGCGTCAATGGTCTCGCTGAGTCTCCTCTGCAGGTCACGGTTCCTGTCGAGCGTCCTCTGCAGGTCGATGTTTCTCTCGAGCGTCCGCAGCAGGTCGATGTTCCTTTCGAGCGTCCGCTGCAGGTCAAGGTTCCTATCGAGCGTCCGCTGCAGGTCACGGGTCCGGTCGAGACTTCTCTGCATGCCGCTTGGGGAGGGCGCCTGGCGGTTCGCTCTGTTGGCCTGGGCCTCGGCAAGCGCCGCCTGCTTGTCCGCCTGATTGATGCGGGCGCCTGCGAGAGCCTCCTGCGCCAGGGCTCTGCGGGCTGAGGCGTTGCTCTCGGCCTGACTCGCAAGAGCGGCCTGGGACTGCGCCCGAAAAGTCTGCGACTCGGCTTGCGTGGCGTCCAGCGCGGCGCGCCTGGCCTCTTGGCTCTGTGAGGTCTGGCGTAGGGCGGCCTCTCGCCGCTCTTGGGACTCCTCGAACAGGGAGATCAGCTCTGCGGTGTTGTCCCCGCTCCGGTTAAGCAGGATCGTGGAGAGCGTCAGTGCCCAGGCCACGCCTAGGACGAGGACAACCAGCGCGGCCCAAGCCCAGCGCCGCCACTTGTCGTGTTCGCTCCGTCCATGCTCCTCCGAGTTCGGCGGCTCTCCTTCGGTGCCATTCGAGTCGAAGTCGGTGTCGTCGTAGTCCCGACCGGAATCGTCCGGGGGCGCTGTTAGATCGTCGCTGTCTTCCCCATCACCAGTCGGCGGGTCGTCCTGCCAATCGTCTGGGTCCCTTTCGACCATTTCTCACTCCTTTGCCGGCTCGCGGGGCGGCGCCCGATAGCAATCAGCGGTCATGCAAATCAGGTGAGCTGGTAATCACGATCGACGGCCTTGAGCGGGCCGGGAATCGGCAGTTGGGGCTCCGAACGCGTCTCGATCAGACCGCGTTTCCGCGCGCGCTCCACCGC
>CAVVWD010000021.1:0-86338 GCA_963751835.1 uncultured Thermoleophilaceae bacterium
ACGACCTCGAGCGCGTCTCTGCGTACAGCGTCAGCCAGGCCGGGCACGCCGATTGCTGCCGGGTGGTGGCACCACTAGGCCGGAGGCCGGGTGCGCCCGGGCCGCGGGGGCATGGAACGGCCCCGGCCGCGACCACCGAAGGGCGGCGTGCCGCGGCCAGGGCTCCCGCGATCCTAAGCTCAGGCTCCCGCGACCCGGTCCTCTTCGCCGTAGACCATGATGCCGTGACGACGATCACGCAGAGGGCGAAAATGCCCAGCGACCACCACGGGTAGTCGCCGCCGACCGACAGCAGGGCACCGATCGCGCCGAGGCTACCGCCGATGATGCCGATTACCCGGCCGTAGGTGTTACCGGCCAGCAGCGAGAAGCCTCCGGTCAGCTGGATCACCCCGAGGATGATCAGGACCCAGCCCAGCGTGTTCAGGTTCGTGAGTACGTACCGCGTGTCGTTGACGAACGCATGTTCGCGCCGTCAAGGGCGCCGATGCCATAGATGATGTTGAGCGTGCCCACAATCAACAGCACGAATCCTGCGAAATCGACTCGACCCGCACCTCTCATCTGTCACTCCTTTCTTTGCCCGCTCGACTCCGACTAGCGGGCGATCGCTGTGGCAAGTCCAAGGGCCTCGGCAATCGAGCTGCCGGCGCTCGCCACACGGGCGCTCCCAACCACCGGAGCGACAGCGATCAGCACGCCTTGAACCTGCTCGACCGTCAATCCGACCTCCGACGCCGCCTCGAGGTTCAGGAGATAGGAGGCCGGCGGAGCGCCGGTGGACGCCAACGCGGCGATCCGCACGAGCATGAAGGTCTCGGCATCGAGACCAGAACGCTCCGGTACCCCCTCATTCATCTTCATGAGGGTGTCGAGGACGGGTGCATTCACTTCAGCCATGGGTGGCTCCTCCAAATAGACGTAGTTGGCGTTGCGGCCGATTCCCGTTTGGGGGTCGGCCGATGAGGACGGTGTGGCTCAGCCCGAACCGAGCAGCTTTGCCTTCTCGCGCTGGAACTCCTCGTCTGTCAGCACGTTCTGCTCGTGGAGCTCGCCCAGCTGTTTGAGCTGCTCCATCACGTCGGGGGTCATTCCGCCTGCCGCGGCAGGCGGGGCGGCCTGGGCGGGCTCAGCAGGCGGAGCCTGCTGAGCCGCTGCCGCCTCCTGCTGCTGCTGCGCTTCCTTGGCGTCATGGTGCTTCTTGGCGGCCACGGCGGCCCCTCCAATGACCGCGGCGCGTCGCCTGCGCTGGCGTCTGTCTTGTCCCATCGTTCATGTCCTCCTTGACTTGATTGCCCTGTTGGGCCTGTCAACAGCAAGAGGTCCAGCGCCCGATCGCCTCACGACAGCGCCTCCCTCAACTGGTGCCAGCGCAGCCACGCTCGCAAATGTGCGAGCAGACCCCGCTTCGGGAGACGCTGGCGCCGCCGGCGCCACTCGGCACATGTCACGGTCTCCGGAATGTCGGGCTCCTCCACGTAGAACGGGGAGTGACCCGAGGCGCGCCGAAATGGAGGCGCGGCCGTGGCAATGCCCGCCCTGCCCGACTGGGGGCGACCAGCTTCGGGAAAGACGGTGTTGGAAGATGAGCGGGTCACGCGGATGCCTCTTCTCCGAGATTGACGCTCCCCGGGGGTTTGGTCATCGCCCAGATGGGACGATCTCGACCAACTCGGCCTTCCCCGCTAACACACGGCCGAAGATCATGCCGATTGGACGACGACGGGCGAAAGACGCGCCGGTACGGTGGCGAGCGGTGACCGTCCGTCAAACGCCCTTACTCTCGTCGACTCAGATGGGCCCAGGTTGGGGCTGGGCCGAGGCGCGCGAGGCCCGGCGTGGCTGACGCGGTCCCTTCACCGCCCGATTCTGCTGCCGCGGTCGAGCGCTCGGTGCGGCGGCGGCGCCCGCCACCGCGGCGGCGGGGCCTGCCACTCGTCCTGATCACGCTCGCCACGGTGCTGGCGTTGTTGGCGATCTTCGCGCTATGGGCGAATCGGCAGCTGCTCGACACCGAGAACTGGACCGAGACGAGCAGCGAGCTGCTCGAGGATGAGGCGATTCAGGGCCAGATCGCTGTCGCCCTGGCGGACCGGCTCTATGCGAATCGCGACGTGCAGGGCCAGCTGGAGCAGGCCCTGCCGCCGCGCGCTCAGCCGCTCGCCGGGCCCGCCGCCGTCGGACTAAAACAGCTCGCCGTGAGCGGAGCCGAAGAGGTGCTTGGACGTCCGCGGGCGCAGGCGCTATGGGAAGAGGCGAACCGCCGGGCGCACGGCCGCTTCATGGACCTGATCGAGGGCGGCGGCGAGAGCGTCTCGACCGAGGGTGGCGACGTGACGCTCGACCTCAAGGCGCTGCTCGGACAGACGGCCGAGCGGTTCGGTGTCGGCGGGCGGGCCGAGGCGCAAATCCCTGACGACGCCGCCCAAATCACGATCCTGCACGCTGATCGGCTGGAGCTCGCCCAGGACGCGGTGCGCCTCCTACGTGCCCTGGCGCTTGTGCTGGTGATCATGGCGCTCGGCCTCTTCGCGCTCGCCGTCTATGTCGCCAGGGGCTGGCGCCGGGAGGCGCTCAGAGCATGCGGGATCGGCTTCCTCGTCGCCGGCGCCGCGGCGCTCGTAGCGCGCTCGCTGGCCGGCGACGCGGTCGTCGACGCGCTCGCGACTACCGAGGCGGTCCGGCCCGCCGCCGATGCCGCCTGGTCGATCTCCACCTCGCTGCTGGTCGAGGCCGGTGCCGCCGCGATCGCCTACGGCGTGGTCATCGTCGGCGCCGCCTGGCTTGCAGGTCCCACCAGTTGGGCCGTGGCGGCCCGGCGCGGCCTCGCCCCGTACCTGCGCGAGCCGCGCTATGCCTACGGAGCGCTGGCGGTCATCGTCCTGGTCCTTCTTGCCTGGGAACCGACCCCCGCGACTCGTCCCGTGATCCCGGCGCTGGTACTGGTCGCCCTGCTCGCGCTCGGGCTCGAGGTCCTCAGGCGTCAGACCGCGCGCGAGTTCCCCGACGCGAGCCCCGGCCAGGGGGCGCGCGGCGGCGGAATGCCCGCCCGCACCTCGCACGCGCGAACGAGCGTGGCGCTCGCAGAGGACCGGCTCGAGCAGCTCGAGCGCCTCGGCAGGCTACGCGAGACGGGCGTGATCGACGCGTCCGAGTTCGAGTCCGAGAAGGCGGAGATCCTGGCCCCCGGGCCTGCCACCGCGAGCGGACAGGTGTAGGCCGTGACCGCGCGGGCGCTCGGCGTCGTCGAGATCGTCCGGCGCGACCTCTCACCGAGCGCGACCGGAGATCCGGCCAGCGCAACAGGCGATCGAGTGACACCCCGGCCGCTGGCCAACCGGCGTGCCGCGCCGAGTGCCCAATGAGTCACGCCGACCCCACCGGAGGAGCGCCGATGGCAGAGCAGAAAGAACACTCCGCGCTGGGACTGATGCGGGTACCCGTCGGACCGGCGGGCCGGCGTCGCGAGCCGGCCGGCCGCGGCTGGCTGGTGTTCGCCGGCACGATGGTCCTGACCGCGGCAACGGCCGATGCCGTCTTCGGGATCGCAGCGCTCGCGAACGACGACTCCTTCTCCGACGACGAGCTGCTCTTCGGCGACCTCACCACCTGGGGGGTCTTCTTCCTGATCGCCGCAGCGATCAAGGCCATCGTTGCTCTGATGATCTTCGCCCGGAACCCCGTTGGCGCCCTCCTGGGAATCCTGGTCGCGATGCTGAGTGGCACGCTGGCGCTGTTCTCGATCCTCGCCCATCCACTCCTGTCGATCATCGTGATGACCATCGACGTGCTGGTCATCTTCAGTCTCTGGGCGTACGGCTTCAGAAGCTAGGCGCGGCGCCCCAGTGGCTGAGGCGGCCGGTGGCCGACCGGCACCTTCCGGCCGGAAGAGCTGAAGCCCCGCATACCGGCCGCCGAGGAGGTCGCGAGAGCGCGGCGAGAGGTCGACCGGCTAGGAGTCGGGATCGCCCTCACCAACGCCCTAGGATGACGACGAACGGGATCCTCGTCGACCATCCGTCGACCATCGACGTTAAGCCGACAAGGCGCAATCCCGCTCTACGGGCCGGTAGCTCAGCGGTCAGAGCAGTGGACTCATAATCCATCGGTCGCAGGTTCGATCCCTGCCCGGCCCACACCGAGAAGCCCGCTCCCAGAGCGGGTTTCTCGCCTTCAGGGCGCAGGCGCCCAACCGTGTGGGGCCACCCTTTCCCGAGGACCGAGGTTCGGCGACCCCCTGCCGGGCCGAGGGCAGCCCCCAGCCGGCGCGCTCGCGAGATCCCCGGCCCTCGCGAAGAACGGCCGACCGACACACCACGCCTCGCCCCGGAAAAAGATCCCCCGGAAAAGAACGCCCCGGCATCCAGTCCCCCGCACAGCCGGAAGCCCGTCCCAGGACAGCCGGAAGCCACCCCCAGAAGCGCCGCTCAACCCAGCGCGACAGTCCGAGCTCGGGCGCGCAAGTAATAGAGGTAATGGTTTTGCTTACCTCCGGTTCGGAAGATCCCCGGCACGCGATCGGCCCCAGCTGTCGCTATGCCGTTACCTATCTTGTGCGTTATCCCGTACCCCCCTCGGGGACCAGCCAGGCGGCCGGCCGACGCAGTGGCCGCGCTCACAACCCGACGCCCCCGAGCCCTCCGACGCACTCACCCGCTATCCGTTAGTCGGCGCGCGGTCCCGGTCGCGGTGCGGGATCGCGGAGGGTGGGGCCACCGTGGGGCCACCCGCGGCGGGCGGAGTGAGCGTCCGGGCGCCAGCTCCCCTCCGGACGGGGGCGAGCACGCCGCTCCTGACGCTCCACGGCTGGTGCCCACGTCCACCGGAGCCCACCGGGACGGGACTACCCCGGCGACAGTCAGAGACAGGGCGACGTGGGCGCTATCCCCGGCGCGCACGAGTGCGCTCGGTGCCTGGCCCGAGTGCCTGGCCCGAGTGCCACGACCCCCCTTCTGCCATGACCAGCACACAGCTTCGGCGCACGCCGCAGGCTCACGCTCGCGCGTGAGTCAAGCCGAGTTAAGCCGGCGCACGTGACCCCGCCCGGGGTACGACTCTGGCGGCTAGGACAAGTGCTCGGTGATGCGGACGCGGAGCGTAGTTTCACCCGCTCGGCCGGTATAGGTGTTGGTGGTCGAAGTCGGCCGGGACGTCGTGCTGTACAGCTCGAGCCGATACCGGCGGCCCGTCTTCGGGTTCGTGCCGCTGATCCGCAAAGGCGGGTTCGTTGCCTTGCCTCGCCCGAGCTTACGTAGGTAGTCCCGGGTAGCGCTGCGAGCCAGGCCGCAGGTGGTGGCCACGGAGTCGGCTCGCACAGTCCAACCGCTGATCGAGCCGCAAGGTTTGTAGTCCGCGGCTTCAGCGGCGCCCGGAGCGACCACGCAAGTCGTCACTGCGACGGCGAGTGCGATACGGCCCATCCGCCAGATCGTAGCCTCGAGCCACACATTGCTTACAAGCGACAGGCCCTCACGCCCCGACCCCACCCTCATGGGCGGGCCAGCCCCACAACCCTCCGCAACGCCATAAGGGAGGCGGCCACCCCGGAGGGGGAGGCGGGAACGCCGCCAGCGGGCGGCCCTACAGTCCACTGCCTGCCCCGACATTTTCCGCTTTGGTTGACGTGTCGTAACGGGCAGGCCGCAGGGTCTGGGGTTTCGGTTCGCGGGGGCTTGGTGTGACGCTTGGCGTTGGGGAGGGTTGTGGGGCTGGTCGTGTCTGTCTGCGGGGTGGAGGTAGAGCTTCGTCAAGCGAACGGTTTTCGCCGCCCACGATGTGGTCCGCGCTGCCGCTGCCGCCGCTCCGGGTCCCGGTGGTCGTGTGACGCCCTGCTCGTCCCCGCCCTCCAACGGCTGAGGAGGGAACCCGCGCCCGGCCTGACTGGATGCGCCAGGCCGGGCTGGACGTGGAGACCAACGGGCGGCCCGGCATTCAGGTAATCACCGGCTCGGGAAAGCTCTCTCCGGTTCCGACCCGCTCAGCCACGCCCCGTGTCTAGTCGATCCCGATCTCCTTGGGGTTGTACATCTGATCGTCGGCCCTGGTCGGTGCCTTCACGCCCTCGCTGCCGACCTGCGTGCCGAGCGCGTTGGGCTCCAAGCCGATCACCTCGCCCTTGAAGGTGAATGAGACTGTCTCCAGCGGCACCTCGTCCTTCACGCCCTCGCTGCCGACCTGCGTGCCTTTCGCTATCAGCGACGGGGTCTTGGCGTCGCTCCTCCCGGTCTCGGCGAACATCACCGTGTTGGAGGAACCGTCGTGAAAGTGCGTGCTGTCCTTGCCGATCAACAGCTTGTCGTGGCCCGTTCCGGCATCGGCGCGATAGTCCGTGACTTCGGTCTCAACCTTGAGCGTGTCGTCGCCGCCGAACGTGTTCAGCTCGAATACATCGCTGCTGGCACCGTCGAGGGTGAGTACGTGGGGTCCGTAGTCGTCGAGCGCCAACGCCTCGCTGCCGACCTGCGTGCCCGCGTTCGTCGGTGCCTTCACCGGCAAACCGGCCATCTCGAAACGGAACGCCGGGTCTTGGGGGCCGCCCTGGGCGCTGGCCGGTGCCTTCACAGCCAGCACCTCGTCGTTCACGTCGGGGAGGTGGTACATGTTGTCGTCGGCGCTGCCGTTCGTAATCAAGGTGCGGTCGGCGTCGGATGGCTTAGGTGCCTTCACGGTGACTGTCTCGTACAGGACCTCGCTGGCACCTGCCTTCACCGCGTCGTTCGCGTAATTCCCGGGGACGCCGGCCGGCCCCGACCAGGCGCTGGCCGGTACCGCCGCCGCGAGGAGTCCCGCCACGACGCCGAGGGTTGCGACTGATCGCTTGATGGTGGTGCTGAACATGATGTGGTTCCTTCCTCGGGGTTGCTTGTCGGCGGGTATGACCCAGGACCCAGCGCGCAGGTTGGTGACTTGCGCGAGCATGCCCGCTGGCGCCGTCCGAAATCGGAGCCGATCCGAGCAGTGCTGGACGCGGCCCTGCGAGCGGCAGATACTGGGCGGGCGATGTCGCAGGAAAACGTGGAGATCGTGCGGATGTTCCTCGTCCTCGACGACTTCGACGAGGCGCTGACATACGCCGACCCCGGCATCGTTTGGAACCCTGTGGAGGAGTCGTCGGAGCAGGGACATGATGCGGTTCGGGCCAGCACGGCGCGTTGGAAGAGCGAATGGGACGACTACGAGTTGATTCCCGAGGAGTTCGCCGACGTGGGCGACCGCGTTGTCGTGACTGTCCGCTTCCGAGCGCGTGGCCGGGGAAGCGGGGTTGAGGTCGACGCCCGCCTCTACGACGTCTTCACGCTCCGCGACGGCAAGATCGTCCGCATGGATCAGTTCGCGGAGCAGTCCGAAGCCCTCGAAGCCGTTGGGTTGCGGGAGTAGGCGCGCGGTTGTGTTCGGCCACGCCGATTAGCCCAACGAGAAGCGAGAGGGGGGCCGCAGCTACTTCTGGAAACCAGTACGGCGACGGGCGTCCTGCTGGCCTCGACGCTCGAGCACGTCCTGCGCACGTTCGGCGCCCCGCCCAAGCCAAACCGGCGCCCTGGCGCCCGGTGACGACGGCGAGAGCTACACCGACGCCAGCGTACGGCTGGGCCTGGTGGCGTGCTAAGACGTCGCCCTAGTGGCGCTCCGCTATCGGGAACTGCACGATGAGGACTGGCTGCGCCAGCGGTACGAACTCGAGCGCCGGTCGACTTACACGATCGCGGCGGAGCTCGGCTGTGACGACGCGACCGTCTCCCGTGCGCTTCGCCGCTTCGGCATCAAGGGCCGGCTCGGCAGACCGGCCGCTGTCAAGCCCGGCGAGGTCTACGGGCTGCTGACCGTGATCGCCGAGCTGGCCGAGCGCGACCGCGGCGGTCGGCCTTCCTGTGCCGCTGCGACTGCGGCAACACCCACGCGGTGCGGGCCGTCGAGCTGCGTGCGGCAAAGACGCGCTCGTGCGGCTGTCTGCGTCGAGACAGAAGCGGATGCCGCCCGGTCGCGCCGCCCGCCATCCACCCCGGCGAGCGTTACGGCCGGCTCGTCGTGTTGCGCGAGGCGGAGCGTCCGACCTCCAGGGGCGCGCGGGCGTACGTCTGTATCTGCGTATGCGTCAGGAGACGACAGTGCGTGGCTCCAACCTCAAGCGCGGGCATACCCGCTCATGCGGGTGTCTTCTGCAGGACTACCGGCGACGTGGCGGTCGCCGGAGCGGAGACCCCAGCGGCAGCGAGAGACAGCCTACGGTCGGATGCGTGGAGAGCTAGTAGCGCCGAGCCATACAGCCGTCGTCGGTGTAGTCCATGAACCCCTCCACCGCGACTTGATTGGAGAGTGCAGGGAGGCCGACGGCGCGAACCGTGTCGTTGCCCGCCCCGTCGCCCTGAGAACTCTCCTTCGAGTACGTAGCGGTGGGGCTGCCGTCGTAGTCGGCCAAGCCGAAGCCCTCGTGGCAAAGGGTGATGGTGGCGGGCTCGCGGGGTTGTACGCCACTGTGCGCGCTGGTGTTCCCCTTCTCGTTCAAATCGTGGCCGTCGCCGTTATTCCAGATCTTGTCGTGCTCGAGCGGGGGTCGGTCCGATTCGACGTAGCGGAGAAGACCACCTCGTCCATGGGGGTGTTGCCCTCGTAATCGAGCATGGTGACGGGGTGGGCGGGGTCGCGGAGCGTGAGGCCCATTGTGTCCGGGTCATTGTTGTTCGTCACCACGCCGAGCGTGATGCCCTCGACCGCAACCTCGTTGCTGTCGGCGCGGAGCGTGTCGTTGCCGCCGAACGTGTTGAGCTCGAACACGTCGCTGGTTGCGATTTGGGGTCCGGGTCCGGTGTGCGGGGTTGTCAAACCGCTTATGGAGGGGCCGACCTGGGCGCTGGCCGGTCCTGCGGCTGCGAGGAAGCCCGCCACGACGCCGAGGGTTGCGACCGACCGCTTGATGGTGCTGCTGAACATGATGCTTCCCCTTGCTGAGGGTGGGTTGCTTGTCGGCGGGTATGACCCCCGGACGGCGGGGAAGGTTGGTGGTTTGGCTCGGGCGATTCTCTTGGCTGTTGCGGGGGCGGGCGGCCCCACGGGAGGTAGCCGCCCCCAGCGCCCGCCCCCGGCGTGACTGGTCGCTCGGCCAGGAAGGGCCGCGTTCGCAGAAGCCGGATACACAAAGGAAGCCGGCCCCCGCGCATTTCTCGCCGCCCTTTGTCCTCCGGCCTCCCAGGAGGGCCGGAACTACTGACAAATGTGCCTACGAATAAATGTCACAGTTGTCCGCCATCGGGTCGAGCCCGATGCCGCCGCTTCCGTGGACGATGGGACCCACCGTGCCGACGCATGCATGCGCGGGTGCCGTTCCGGTCGTCGCGGCGAGGGCACCCGCCGCCATGAGGGCCGCGACGAGCGCGAGGGCGCGCCTGAGCGGGCGTGGGTTAAATCGAAGGATCATCTCGTTACCTCCCGTGTCGTCGCGGCGAGCGGCCCGCCGACCGCAGGCTGCCTACGAGCCTGCTCGCGGGGCCTGGTTCTGCTCACCTATGCGAAGTCGGCCTGCGGCCGGATCACACTGGCGCGGTCGAACCCCCGCCCGCCCCTCAGAGCTAGGATCGCTGGAATGACTGAGGAGCAATGGCACCCAGCAAGGCTCATCCCTACCGCTGGCATCCGTGGGCAGGAGGAGCAGGAACGGCGCGCCACGTCCTCCCTGCTTGCCGTGATGGGAGCAGTGCCCGACTTTGGGCGCGCGCTTCTCTCCAATCTCGGTGCCCCGCGCGGTCGCATTGCGACCTTTGCTGAGGTCCAGCTCAAGGACGCTGACGGCAAGCTCTCCATCCCGGATGGGGCCATCGTCGTGGAGCGCGGCAAGACGCGCTGGTGTTGTCTTGTCGAGGTCAAGACTTCCGGCGCTCCCTTGAAGGGCGAGCAAGTCTCGCGCTACCTCGACATGGCCCGCGATCACGGCTTTGACGCGGTGCTGACGCTCTGCGAGGGGAAACGGATCCCGAGGCGCTGGCCGATCTCGCCAAGGGCAAGCTGCGAGCGAAGCTGCCGGCGCTCAGAGCCGCGCTCGAAGGCCGCTTCAGGGAACACCACGCCCTGCTCGTCTCGCACTTGCTCTCACACATCGACTATCTGGACGAGACGATCGACGCGCTGTCCGCCGAGATCGAGCAGCGCCTGCGCCCTTTCGAGCGCAAGCGTGAGCTGCTCTGCACGATCCCCGGGGTGGCCGAGCGCACCGCTGAGGTGATCCTGGCCGAGTTCGGCCACGAGATGGAGCGCTTCCCCAGTCACCGCCACGCCGCCAGCTGGGCGGCGATCTGTCCCGGCCACGACGAGTCCGCCGGAAAGCGCAGAACAGGCAAGACCCGCAAGGGCAACCGCTGGCTGCGGACCGCCCTCATCGAGGCCGCCCAGAGCGCCGCCGGGCGCACCAAGGACACCTATCTGCACGCCCAATACCTGCGCGTGAAGCGGCGCCGCGGACACAAGAAGGCGATCGTCGCGGTCGCCCACTCGATCCTCGTCGCCGCCTACTACATCCTGCGCGACGACCGTCCCTACCAAGAGCTCGGCGGCGACTACTTCCTACGACGCGAAGACCGCGAGCGCGTCGCGAAACGACTCGTGCGCCAGCTCGAACGCCTGGGGCACAGCGTTACGCTGGAACCCGTGGCGGAGCCGGCGAGGTGAGCGGGAATTTCTGACCAGAACGTGGAGGTCGTTCGTCGGACCATGGACGCGTACAACACGCGTGACCTGCCCGCCTATTTCGACATGATCTCGGAGTCGGTGAGGTTCCAGTCGCGGTTCAGCGCGATGGGTCGCGTCTATCGCGGCCACGACGACCTCCGCCGCTACTTTGCCGAGCTGGACGAGGTGTGGTCGCGGTACGAGATGCGAGTACTGAGCCTGGTCCCCGCGGGCCGTCAGGTGGCCGCGCTGTGTCACCTGTACGCGGTCGGCCGGGGGAGCGACCTGCAGGTGGAGGAGAACTCCGCCATCGTCTTCACCGTGGAGGAGGGGAAGATCGTCCGGATCGACGCGTACCCCACGCACGCCGAGGCCCTCGAAGCCGCGGGGCTGCGAGAGTAGGCGGTGTCGCAAGAGAACGTGGAGATGGTCCGCCGCATCTTCGACGAGGCCCAGCACCACCCGGAGGGCTTCTTCGAAAGCCTCGATGAGGACGTGGAATGGGACGCGCGGGCTATCGACGTTCCCGATGTGGGAGCGTCGTATTGGCGCGGACGGGCGGCCGTTAGAGACTTCTTCCGCCGCTGGGTCGGCGCATTCGACGAATGGAGCGTCGAGCTCGTCGAAGCGATCGACGTGGGAGATTCGGTTGTGGCTCACGTCCACCAGTCGGGCCGAGGGAAGGGCAGCGGCGCTACGGTCGACGCAGGCCACTGGCAAGTGTGGACCGTCCGCGATGGGAAGGTCGTACGCTGGACGCTCCACGTCGATAGGGTCGAGGCCCTCAAAGCCGTGGGACTGTCCGAGTAGGCGAGACACCCTCAGACCTCGAAGCTCTTGATCCCGGCGGTGCTTCCCTGCCCGGCCCACCTCGAGAAGCGCCACTAGGGCGGGGTTGCCGTGAACAAGGAGGCAGCAGATGAGCGAGCTGGTCGCGATCGCATATCCGGACGAGGCAGCGGTCACGCGCGCCGAAGCCAACCTTGCGGAGGCCATCCACGCGGGGCTGATAGACGTCGAGGACGTGGTCGTCATCGTCCGGGACGAGGACGGCACCGTCGACGTCCGGCAGGGCAGCACTGGCGTCGGGCCGGCCGCGGTCGGGGGTGCCATGTGGGGCGGCCTGATCGGGCTGGTCTTCCTCGCCCCCCTTTTGGGCATGGCCGTGGGCGCGCTCGCGGGCGGTGCGGTTTGGAAGAGCACATTCGGCGACGCGGGTGTTGCCGAGAGCTTCGTGGACGAACTGCGCGAGAGCCTTACGCCAGGCAGCGCCGCCCTGGTGCTGCTCGTCCGCGAGATGACCCCCGAGAAGGTTCTCCCGCAAATTCGCGAGCACGGACGCGTCATCCAGACCTCGCTCAGCGACAAGGTCGAAGCACAGCTCGCGGCGGCGCTAGCGGCGGCTGGCCACGGCCCCGCCGCCTAATCGAGGTCAGCTGCGGGCGGCGTCGAGCGCTTCTTGAAGCGCGCTCTCGTCCTCGTCGCTGAGCGAGGTCTGGATGACTGTGCCGGGCACCTTGATCTCGGGCAGGACCTTGTCGGCCGACATCTTGCTCACGAGCACGATCAAGGCCGCCTTGCCCGGCTCGAGCTCGCTACCGAGGCGCTTCATGAAGTCGTCGTCGACCCCACTGTCGCTCATCGCGCCACCCGCTGCCCCGGCGGCGGCACCAACCGCCATGCCGAACAGCGGCACGAAGAAGAGCAGTCCGATCAGGCCACCCCACAAAGCCCCACCAGCGGCGCCAAAGCCGGCCAGTGAAGGCTGGTGCAGCTTCACCTTGCCATCGCCGCGGCGTTCGACGACGACGACGTCGTCGATCTCAATCAGGTGGGCCTTCGCGGCCTCGCCGACGTTAGAAGCGACCTGCTGCGCGGTGGGCAGGTCGTCGTAGGCGATCGCAACCAGGTCACTCACTGCTCAACCTCCTAGTCGATGGGCGGCACGCATCCTCTCACGCAACGCTCGCGCGTGCCTAACGGCCACGGCACGAGAGGAGCACCGGTCCCCAGTGCGTCCAACGCGGCAATAATCCACCGTCGAGCGCAATGCTGGCCCAACCCGAAGGAGGGCGTGATTAGCCCCGGCGACTCATCCGTCGACGACGAGCCAGAGTGGGCGGCGGGCAGCCGGCGCCTGGCCGTGCTGCTGGCGATGGCGATGTTCGTGCTCGTCGTGGACACGTCACTGATGAACGTGTCGATTGGGAAGGTCGTCGAGGACCTCGACACGACCGTCAGCGGGGTGCAGGGCGCCATCGCGCTGGAGGCGCTCGTGTCGGCCGCGTTCATCCTGATCGGGAGCAAGGTCGGCGACCTCATCGGGCGTAAGCGGGCCTTCGTCCTCGGTCTGCTCGGCTACGCGCTGGGCGCCCTGGCCATGGCGTTGTCTCAGGGCATCACGGCGATCATCGTGTTCTGGGCGATCGTCGGCGGGCTTGGCGCGTCGCTGCTGCTGCCTGCGATGCAGTCGCTGATCCACGGCAACTTCCAAGGTGCGGCCCAGAAGAAGGCTTACGCGCTGGTGGGGGCCGCGGCGGCGATCGCCGCCGCCGTCGGGCCGTTGATCGGCGGCTTCCTGACCACCTTCCTGTCATGGCGCGTCGGATTCCTGCTGGAGGTCGTCGTGATCATGGTGGTCCTCAGCGGCCTCAAGCTCGTCCATGACGTGCCCTACACCGGCCCGCGCGTGGTTGACGGCGTCGGCGCGCTGCTGTCGGCAGTCGGCATGGGCGGCGTCGTCATCGGCATCCTCGTCTGGCAGGAGGGCGGGGAGTTCGTCGGCGTCCTGATCGCGGTCGGCCTGGTCGCGCTCTGGTCACTCGCCCGCTGGCTCGTCCGGCGCAAGCGCGAGGGCAAGCCGACGCTGCTCGATCCAGACCTCTTCAAACACGACCTGTTCCGGCTGGGCATCACGGCGCAGATGCTGCAGAACATCGCCCTCGGAGGCGCGATGATCGCGCTGCCGATCTACCTGCAGATGGTCCTGGAGTACAACGCCCTGGAGACCGGCCTGACGCTCGCGCCGCTGTCATTGACGATGTTCGGGATGGCGCTCGTCGCCGGCAAGCGTGCGGGCGAGCGACGACCCGCAAGCATCATCCGCCTCGGATCGGGACTGCTGACCGTTGGCATGGTGCTGCTCATCCCGATCGTCCCGCGTGCGGACTCTGGCTGGGCCCTCGTCATCCCGTTGGCGATCGCCGGGGCGGGACTGGGCCTGCTGGTGTCCCAACTCAACAACTACACCCTCTCGCCGATCTCCGACGAGCGCGTCAGCGAGGCCGCCGGCGTCAACTCCGCCGCCGGGTCCTTCGGGCTGTCCTTCGGGCTCGCGTTCGCGGGAGCAATCATGCTCGCAACGCTCTCGATCGCGTTCACCGAGATGGCTCAGGACAGCACCGTGCTGCCGGCAGCGGCCCAGGAGCAGGTCGCCCAGGCGCTCGAAGACGACGCGGAGGTGTTGAGCAACACGCAGCTCCAGAGGCAGCTCGCCGACCAGCCTCCGGAGATCCAGGACGAGATCATCCGCATCAACACCGACGCCCGACCGCTCGCCCTGCAGGTCGCGCTGCTCGTCCCGATCCTCGCCGGCCTGCTCGGGTTGCTCAACGGGTTCCGCATGATGCGCCGACCCGATCCGGCCGCATCGGACGGCGCGGAGATGGCGGCCCTCGCCTGACGGGAGGCCGACGCGGGAACGAACCGCGGCGGCTGCCCGCGCCGGCTCGAGTCCTCGGCCCGTGCGTGAGATCTGACCCTTCGGGGTAAGAACGACCTGTCGACGTAGAAGCCCTCGCGTCGGCTGTCGCCGGCCGAGGGCGTGGCCCACCAGGAGGCGGCCTCATGAGCGTCACAGAACTTGCCCGGCCCAGGGGACTCGACCGCGAGGCCGTCCTGCTACGCGGCATCGTCACCAACCTCGAAGACGTCTGCGAGGCCACCGTCGACAAGCTCGACGAGTACTTCACGACCGGCAACCCGGCCGCGCTCGACGATGTCCGCGGCCTGCTCAGGGAAAGCGCCCGGACCGTTGACGCGCTGACAGAGTTCGCCGGCCCGGACACCTAGCACGGCACATCCACTCCGCGTCCGCCGGTGGAACATGCGGGCACCGCTCGACGGTGCGGTGCTTGTAGCCCGGCCCTCACGTTGGGGCAACCCGTACTCGATCGAGGAGTACGGCCGCAAGCAAGCGATCGAGATGTACGAGCAATGGCTGCTCGCCAATGACGAACTGCTCGCCCAGCTGCCCAGCCTCAAGGGGAGGCGGCTCGCCTGCTACTGCAAGCTCGACGAGCCCTGCCACGCCGACGTCCTCGCCCGGCTCGCGAACGAGTAGGAAGCGACGCCCTCTAGCGGCCGAGCAGCGCGATCATCGCGGACTGCACGAAGCGGGGCGGGAAGGTCATCACGACGTTCTCGCGGTGGCGCTTCAGGAAGCCGGCCGCCCAGCGGGCGCCGCGCAGGTTGCGGGGGATGCCACCGCGCAAGAAGAGGCCCTCGCGCGCGGCGGCGGCGCTGTCCGTCAGGAAGTCCTGCAGGTCGAGCGCCGGGATCACGTGGCAGCGCAGGTGCGCCTCCTCGCCGAGGCTCTCGAGCCCGTGCGTCGTTCGGGGCCTGACGACCACCTCTCCGTCCTCCGGGCCGATCTCGCGCTTTTCGCGGCCGACCCGGATCCGGGCTCGGCCGTCGACGACCGACCAGCGTTCCTCCTGGTGCGGATGCAGGTGCGGCGGGAGCGCCCCGCCCGGCTCGAGCCAGGACTCGACGAAGAGGTTCTCGCCGTCCGGCTCGAAGGCGTAGCTGACACGGTGTACGGGATCGTGGACCCGGCTTGGCATCGGTGGCTCCTCTCGGCGGCGGCTCGTTTGTTACCTGGCGGTAACTTATCACATAAGTTACTCTCCGGTAACAAGTGGCGGCGTTATCGAAGACGCGCACGCGGATCTCCGCCGGCGAGCGCCGTGAGCTGATCATGCGCGCCGCCGGCCGGCTGTTCGCGCGCGACGGGTACGCGGGCACCAGGATCGACGACATCGCCGCCGCGGCCGATGTGACGAAGCCGATCGTCTATCGCCACTTCGAGTCGAAGCAGGCGCTCTACATGGCCCTGCTCGCGAAGCACGAGGAGGACCTGCCGACCTTCTTCGAGACCGTCCGGAGCGCCTCTGCGACCCCGCCGCCGGACGTGGACGTCCTCTTCCGCATGGTCCTCGAGCACTGGCTCGACTACGTGCGCGAGAACCAGCACGCCTGGCTGATGCTGTTCCGCGACCGGTCGGGGGACGAAGAGATCCAGCGGCTTCGCCGGCGCGTGAGCCTGCGCGCCCGCGAGGTGCTCGTGGCCTTCATCGCCGAGCAGGCCGGGTCACGCATGCCCGCCGAGGAGATCGAGCCGACCGCCGAAGCTTTGAGGAGCGGCCTCGCCGGTCTTGCGCTCTGGTGGATCGACAATCCCGAGGTGCCGAAGCCCGTGCTCGTGGAGGTGGGCGCGCGCATCGGCCGAGCGGCCGTAACGGAGCCGTGAGAGGCGTGCGGCGCAGCCGGGTCGCGAGCGCGGCCGCCCTGATCGTGGCGAGCGTGCCGGGAGCGGTGGCCGTGGCGAACGCGCCCGACGCAGCCGCGGCGGCCGAGCTCCCGCTCGGCTCGCGGTCGCTTGACGAAAGGCGGGAGCGCGCGACAGTGGCGCCCGGGGTCCGCTGGACGTCGATCGTCCGCGAGGGCGGGCCCTGGCGCGTCAACGTGCTCGCGATCGACCGCGCCGCACTCGACGGCCGGCTCGGCGGGGTACTCGCCAACGACCGCATCGCGGGCCTCGAGCGCCCGAGTGCCATGGCCCGCCGGGCCGGCGCGGCGGCCGGCGTGAACGGCGGCTTCTTCGCCGTCGACGGCGATCCTGTGGGGGCGCTCGCCATCGACGGGCAGCTTCTGAGCGAGCCCGTGCGCGGACGCTCGGCGCTGCTCGTGCCGTCCGACCCGGCGCGCCCGGCGCGGGTCGAGCGCCTGCGTTTCGCCGGCTCGGTCAGTGGCGGCGCGGCCGGCGCCACCCGCATCCTCGACGGGGTGGAGCGGCGCCGCGGCGTCATCCCCGCCTGCGGCGGCCGTGGCGGAGACCTGCCGACCGAGCGGCCGAACTCGGCGCTTACGTGCGTCGACGCCAGCGAGCTCGTGCTGATCTCCCAGCGGTTCGGGGCGGCGCGCGCCCGCGGCGGAATCGAGGCGGAGGTCCGTGGCGGCGTGGTCGTGCGCCTGGGGCCGCCCGGACAGACCACGGTCGTCCGAGGCAGCCAAGTTCTCTCCGGTAGCGGCGACGCCGCGCGCTTCCTCCGCGATGCGGCCGCGCCGGGAAGCAGCCCGCTGGTCGACCTGTCGGTGCTTGCCGCCGGCGTGCCGCTCGCTCTCGCCGAGCATGGGCTCGTCGTGGGCGGCGGCCCGCGCCTGCTCAAACGTGGTCGCGTAAGCGTCGCGGCCCGGCACGAGGGCTTCGCGCCGCTCGAGGCGCCCGGCTTCTTCGGCTCGTTCGTGGCGTCCCGCCAGCCTCGTACGCTCGCGGGTGTGCGAAGGGACGGCGACGTGCTGATCGTGACCGTGGATGGCCGCCGGCCCGGGTGGAGCGCTGGTGTCACGCTGTCCGAGGCCGCTCGTGTGATGCGCTCGCTCGGCGCGAGCGACGCGCTCAATCTCGACGGCGGCGGCTCGACCGGCATGGTGGTGCGCGGCGAGGTGGTCAATCGCCCGTCCGACCCGTCCGGGGAGCGTGCGGTGAGCGACGGGATCTTCGTGCTGCCGTGAGGACGCTGCTCCTGCTCACGCTCTTGGCCGGCGTCGGCGGCGCCGCCACGCAGGCCACCGGCGAGCAGTCCGAGCGCGCGGTCGTGTGGGCGGTCGGCGACGCCGCCACTCCCAACGACGGAGCCCGCCGGCTCGCAGCGCAGATCCGGGCAGCGGCGCCGGACCGCTTCCTCTACCTCGGCGACGTCTACGAGGACGGCACCGCCAGCGAGTTCCAGCTCCACTACCACCCGCTCTACGGCTCGCTTGCGCCGATCACGGACCCCACGCCGGGCAACCACGAATGGGACAACCGCTTCAGTGGCTACTACCCGTACTGGCGCGAGCGCAAGGGGAGACGCCAGCCACCCTGGTCGAGCACGACTCTCGCCGGCTGGGAGATCCTCGCGCTCAACTCACAGGCGACGCACGATGCAGGCTCGCGCCAGCTCGGATGGCTGCGACGTGCGCTCGCGGAACCGGAGGGCGACTGCCGTATCGCCTTCTGGCACCGGCCTCGCTTCACGGCAGGCAAGTACGACGACGCGCCCGACCTCGCCCCGGTCTGGGACGCCCTGCGCGGAGAGGCCAAGGCCGTCCTGAGTGGCCACGACCACAACCTTCAGCGGCTGCGCCCGCGGAACGGCATCACGCAGTACATCGCCGGCGCCGGGGGCGCCAGCCCCTACGGGGTCGACGAGGGCGACACGCGCTTGGCCTGGAGCGACGACACCCGTTTCGGCGCGCTACGCATCGTGCTCCGGCCCGGAAGGGCGCGGTTCGAGTTCCGGGATGCCGCCGGCCGGCTCCTCGACCGCAGCCGGCAGAACTGCACCAACGGCTAGACCGGGCGCTCCGCCGCGTGCGCCGGGATCGGCGCGAGGTCGTTCTCGAACCCGGGCGTTGCCTCCACCCGCTCGATCCAAGCGCGGATGCCCGGGTGGTTCGAGAGGTCGGCGCCCGCATCGTTCGCGCAGTGGACGTATGCGTAGAGGGAGATGTCGGCCACGGTGTATGCGGGACCGGCCGCGAAGGCGTCACCGCGGGCGGCGAGCAGCCGCTCGAATGCGGCCAGGGCGTCGCTGCCGCGGGCGAGCCGGTCGGCGTATACGTCGGGCGAACGCTCGTGGCGGCCCGACAGGCGCAGGAAGCGCGCATAGCCGAGCTCTGCCTCGATCCGGTCCTGCTCGAAGAAGAGCGCCTGGTTCACGCGCGCCCGCGCGAGCCGGTCCTGCGGCAGGAACGGCGTGCCCTCGGCCAGGTAGAGCAGGATCGCGTTCGACTCCGAGATCGTCTCGCCCGAGTCGAGTTCGAGCACCGGGATGCGTCCGTCGGGGTTGCGCTCGAAGTGCTCGGGCGTGCGGGTCTCGCCCTTGAACAGGTCGACGGTCACGCGCTCGAACGGAAGCTCCAGCTGCCGGAGGAGGATGCGTGGCTTGAAGGCGTTTCCGGACGCGGGATGGTCGTAGAGGATCACCGCCGGAACGCTAACCTGCCCGCGCACATGGATCCCGTGGTGATCCTCTGCGGCGGGCGCGGTACGAGGCTGCGCGAGCAGACCGAGACGATTCCCAAGCCGCTCGTCGAGATCGGCGGGCGGCCGATCCTGTGGCACGTGATCCGCATCTACGCGGAGCAGGGGTTCGGGCGCTTCGTGCTCTGCACCGGCCACAAGGGCGAGCTGATCCGTGAGTTCGTGGCGCACGACGGACTCCCGGCAGGCCTCGAGATCGAGTGCGTGGACACGGGCGAGGACACGCCCACCGGCGGCCGCATCGCGATGGTCGGCGACCGGCTCGGCGGGCGGCGCTTCTGCGCCACCTACGCGGACGGCGTCGCGGACCTCGACCTGTCCGCGCTGCTCCGCTTCCACGAGGAGCAGGGCCGCCTCGCCACGATGACGGTGGTGCAGCCCGAGCTGCAGTTCGGCATCGCGCGGCTCAACGGCGAGGGGAGCGTCGAGGGCTTCACGGAGAAGCCGCGCTTCGAGGGCTGGATCAACGGCGGCTTCTTCGTCTTCGAGCCGGGAGTGCTCGACTACCTGCGTCCCGACTCGATCCTCGAGCGCCAGCCGCTCGAGCGGCTCGCGGCCGCCGGCGAGCTGAGCGCCTTCCGCCACCTCGGCTTCTGGGACTGCCTGGACACCTACAAGGACGCCGTTCTCCTGAACGATCTTTGGGCCGCCCGCCGGGCCCCTTGGAAGCTCTGGTCCTGAAGGAACTCCGGCGGCCCCGGCGAAAACGGGGTCCGTGACGCGAACCGGGACGACCGCCCTCACCTTGTCGGAGGAGATCCGCCAGCGCTTCGACCAGTTCAGCCGCTCGCAGAAGGACGTAGGGCAGTACATCGTCGACCATCTCGAGGAGGCCGCCTTTCACACAGCCGAGGAGCTGGCACGGCGCGCGAACACGTCGAGCTCGACGGTGGTGCGCTTCGCCCAGGCGCTCGGCTTCGAGGGTTTCCCCGAGCTCCAGGCCGCAGCGCGCGACGAGTACCGGCGTGCGCGTGAGAACGGCGCCACGGCCGCGGAGCTGGGCTCGCCGCCGCTATTCCCGATCGACCAGACCGAGTTCGAGACCGCGCTCGCGGCCGACCATTCGAACGTGGCCGAGACGGCGAAGCGGATCGACCGCGACGAGGTCGCGGCCGCCGTCGACCTGATCTCGCGCGCGGAGCGGATCCTGCTCTGCGGCACCGACCAGATGGCGTTCTTCGCGAGCTACCTGCGCCATCTGCTGATGCTGCTCGACCTGCGCGCCGAGGTCGTGGCGTCCCCGAGCCAGGAGGGGCTCGCCAAGCTCGGCAGGGTGGACGACAAGACCGTGATGGTCGGCTTCTCGGCCGGCCGCCCGCACCCGCTCGTGGTGCGGGCGATGAAGCTCGCCCGCAACCGCCGCGCCGCCACGATCGCGATCGCCGACGCCACCCTCTCCGAGGTCGCGAAGCTCGCCGACCACCGCCTCTACTACTCCTCGAACAGCCCAGCGTACGTCCGCTCACACGCGGCCCTGCTCGGGGTCATCCAGGCACTCGCGTACGGCGTGTACGCGCTGGACGAGTCCGCCTACGCGGACCGCATCAAGGCCTTCCGGCTGAAGTAGGCGTCAGCTTCGGGGGCGCTTGCGCCGGCACCTCCTCGGCGGCTTCTTCTTGCGCTGCACGTTGTCGCCGCGGGCGCGCGCCTGGGCGCGCTTGCGCTTGCACTTGCGGCGCTTGGAGCGCGCCTTCTTGCGCTTGGTGGTGGAGGCGGGCGGCGTAGCGGCCGGCAGCACACCCGCCGCCGGGGAGGGGGCCGGGACGGGCGGGACTGGAACGACCGGCGGCACGGGCGGCGGCTGCCGCGGCTGGCCCAGCGGCGGCGTCCCGCCGTACACCGCGCTCGCCGTTTGGTAGGCGCGAACGTCGAGCGTGAGGGCGGCCTCGCGGGCCGCATCGAGGCCGGCCGCGTCGAGATGATTGATTTCGATCAGCACGAGCACCTCGCCCTCCGGGTCGTTGATGGCGCCCACCTCGACGATGCCCACGCCGGGGGCGTGCGCCTTCGTCTGGGTGCCGCCCTGGGGGTCGAGCGGGCTCGTCTCGTGGGTCACGAGAACATCGTCGTAGCAGCCGGTGGGGACGCAGACCTGCTGGACGTGCTCTTCGGCCACCTCAGCGCAGTCGAGGAATTGGATCGACGGCACGTTGCCCTGGAGGTAGAAGTCCCCGAGCGACGGAATGTCGAGCATGTGGATGCCGCCCTCCGCGTCGCCCACACCGTGGATCCAGGTGCTGGGGGCGCCGATGAAGAATCCGTCCTCGTACTCCTCCGGGTACTCGCCGAGGTTCCAGACGTTCCCATCGTCGTCTTGGGCGAAGAAGGCGAGCTCGGCCTCCGCGAGCTCCCCGTCCTGCTCGTCGACGTCCCACATGACCCGCGTGCGGCACCCCGTCGATCACCTTCACCAGGTCCGTGGCCGTGAAGGTCACGCGATGCGGGAGCGGTGGGCCGGTCCGGCTGGCCCGGCCCTCGAGGACCATCTGCGTCCCGGGGACGAGTGGGAGGAACTGGTTGTCGATCGTGGTCGACTGAGTGAACGTCGCGGTGTCGTAGTCGACCAGGCGCGGGCACGGCGGGTCCGTGCCCTGGGCCTGCACCGGGGCCGCCGCGAGCACAGACAGCCCGACAGCCAACGCGAGCAGGACGAGGAGACGCCTGAGCGAGCTCACTGCGCCACCGGCTTCACCTGGCTGAGCAGGGCGCGGTTCTGCTTGCGGAAGCTCTCCTCGTACTGCGGGCGGACCTCCAGCTCGACCGGCGTGATGTGGCGCTTCTCGCAGGCCAGGTCCGCGCGGGCGATCCGCACCTCTTCGCGCTGAAGGCCGGCCAGCGCGCTGCGGTCGTAGGTCGCCCCAGCCACCGGCGGCGCGCTGGCTCCGGGCTGGACCCCCGCTCCCACGATCGACCGGAAGCGCTGGATCATGTCCGTGTCGATCTCCTCGGGCTCCTCGTAGCGATATCCGTCGTCTGCCATGCACTTCGACCACCTCTCCACTGCTCGGACCATTCGCTGGTCCTGCGTGATGCGCTCCTCGAGCTCATCGAACTTCCCCTGGACCTTCGCCAGCACGGCGGCGCCCCCGAACACCTGCTCCGTCGCCTTCTTGGTGCAGCCGCCGAGCTCCGTCGCGGCGTCGGAATCGATCGCCTCTGCGAACGTGAGCCCGGGGTTCTCGCCCCAGAGCGCGCGGTCGTACGCCGACAGGTCGGCGGCGCCGAGGCTCTTGCGGAGCCGCTCGTTCGGATCCGCCTGCGGGCTGCCGCGGCCGAAGAGCGTGCTGATGCCGTAGCCAAACTGCTCGAGGAACTCCTCATCGGTCAGCTTTGCCTTGCCGGTCAGCGCGGCCTGCTGGGCGAGCGGGTCGACGGGGACGTAATCGAATCCCTGCGCCTTCATGCAGTCGCGGATCAGGTTCTCCACCCGTGTCTGGCGCTCGATCACGCCGGACTCGCTGAAGCCGAGCTGATCCTCGAGCTCGACCGGAGGCTCGGTCGAGGCTTCTTCCTCGCCGCAGCCGGCCGCGAGGGCCGCCACGACCGCCAGCGCCGCGATGAGGCGCCGGGCGTTCACGCCGTCCCCGCCCGGAGCGCCTCGACGGGCTCCATCGCCGCCGCCCTGAGCGACGGGTAGGTTCCGGACAGGAGGCCGATCAGCCCTCCCACGAGCGGGGCCAGGAGCGGCACCCAGGCTTCCATGACCGGCGTCCACTCGCGACCTGCCGACACCGCCACGACCACGAGCGTGCCGAGCGCGGCTCCCACGACGCCGCCGAGCAGGCCCATGACCGTGCTCTCGACCAGGAACTGCGCGGCGATGTGGCGCCGCGAGGCGCCCAGCGCCCGCCGCAGGCCGATCTCGCCGACCCGTTCGAGCACCGACACCAGCGTGACGTTCGCGATCCCGAGCGCTCCCACGAGCAGCGACACGCCTCCGAGCAGCAGGAACAGCGCGTTGAGGTCGCTCTCGACGCCGGCCTTCAGCGACTCCGGATCGGGCGGCGCCGACACCCTGAGCAGCTCGGGCGCGTTCGGGCTCAGCGCGATGGGGGCCTCGCGCACGACGCGGTCGACCGCGCCGATCTCCGTCTCTATCTGCACGGTCGCCGGCGCGACCAGTCCGAACTCGCGCCGCGCGGTGCCGTTCGGGATCGTGAGCGAGCCGAGCAGTGAGGGCTGGCGCTCGACGCTGTCGACAATCCCACTGACCTGGTAGAGGCGCTCGCCGATGAAGATCGAGGGCTGTTGGTCGAGGTTGCGGATACCGAGCCGCCGGGCGGCGTTCCTCCCCAGCACCGCGGTGCGGTCGCCGCGTTGGGAGTGGCCGCTGTCGGGGAGCCGGCCCGACGAAAGGTCGGCCCGCACCGCCCGCCAGAGCCCGTCCGACGCCGCTCTCACCGGCAGCTGGACGTCGGGCTGGGCGAGCGGGTCGTTGATGGCGACGGTGCGCACCAGCTCCCCGCGCACGTCGACCTCGGACAGGGTGCCCGCCGCCGCCACGCCGTTCAGTCGCTCGAGGCGTTCCTGCGCGTCCCATGGGATGGCCGTGGCCGCGCGACTGCCGCCGAGGGTGCCGGGCACGGGTGTGATCACGACGTCCGTTGCCGCCACGGTGCTGAAGCGCCCCACGATCTGGCTGCCCGCGGTCTTCGAGAGGCCGAGCGTGGCCACGAGCGCGGCCACGCCGACGACCGTGCCGAGCACGGTGAGCCCGACGCGCGCGGGGCGCGCCATCAGTCCCGCCCCCGCTTCCGCGAACAGGTCGCGAAGCGACAGGCGCGCCCGCGGTGGAGGCTCGGGCGTCACGGGGCCTCCTCCGTGAGCTCGCCGTCGACGATGCGAACCAGCCGCGTCGCGTGGGCCGCGACGTCCTCGTCGTGCGTCACGACGACGAGCGTGAGGCCCTGGCGTGCGAGGGCGTCGAACAGCAGCAGCAGCGACTCGGTGCTGGCGGAGTCGAGGTTGCCGGTGGGCTCGTCGCAGAGGAGCAGGCTGGGCGTGCCGAGCATGGCTCGTGCTATCGCCACCCGCTGCTGCTCGCCGCCCGAGAGCCGCGTGGGCAGGAAGTCGCGGCGATGGGACATGCCAACCCGGTCGAGGACCGCCGCAGCCCGCTCCTCGCGGCCGCTCCGCTCTCCGCCGGCGTACAGCTCGGCCAGCATCACGTTCTCGAGCGCCGTGCGGTGGGCGAGCAGGTGGAACGACTGGAAGACGAACCCGATGCTGCGCGCCCGAACGGCCGTGCGCTCGCTGTCGCTCAGGGCCGCGACGTCCACTCCGTCGATCAGATACGAGCCGGCCGTGGGGCGATCGAGGCAGCCGAGGATGTTGAGCAGCGTCGACTTGCCCGATCCGGACGGGCCCACGACCGAGAGCCACTCGCCGGCGTGGATCGCGAGGTCGACCCCCCGTAGGGCCTCGACGGGGCTCTCGCCGCCGTAGGTGCGGCTGACGCCGCGCAGCTCGACGACCGGCGGAGCCTCGTCGTCGGGTGCGGGCCACTGCTCCTCCATCGGGGTGGTGATAACGGAGAGTGTGTCCGGCTCGCGGGTCGGTTCGGCTTCCATGTGGTTCCCGGCTAGGGGGATGGAGCTCCGCTTCGCTTGCCGACGACGACCTGGGTGCCGGGCTCGAGGCGCCCGCTCACGGGCCGAACCTCCACGAGGCCCTGCGCCGCGAGCCCGGGCTCGACGGTCACGTAGTCTCCTCCGGTGCCGGCGCCGTCCACCTGCACGCGCGAGCTTCCGTCGGCGCCCACGGACACCGCGTTGACCGGCACGGCGAGCACCTCCTTCCCGGTGCTCTTGACGGCGATCGTCAGCCGCACCGAGGCCCCGACCAGCTGAGCCGGGGCGCTGTGGGGCCTGACCTCGAGATACACCCGGGAGGGATCGACCTTGTTCGTGCCCGGGCGGTCGGCCACCTGAGTGACCGTGCCCGTGGCCTCGACCCCCAGGTCCGGCTCGTCGATGCGCACCTCGGCGCCGCGGCGGACCAGCTCGGCGTCGTTCAGCGACAGCGAGGAGTCGACGGCGAGGCGCGAGTTGCTGACCGTCATGACCTTGCCGGAGGCGCTGTCGCCGCGCTTGGCGCGCACCGTGTCCACTCGCAGTGGCAGGATGGGGAAGAACAGCAGCTCGTTGGCCGGCACCTGGATGCCCATCTTGCGGGCGAGCCGGGCGGCGTCCGCGGCGGTATCGTCGGCCTCGGCCGACGCGGCGTCACTGAGCAGCTCCTGGATACGCGTGTCGCCCGGGGTACGCAGGACCTGGAGGCGCCGCGCCGAGAGCGCCACCTGCTTGCGCGCCGCGGGCAGCGCTCGCCGGGCATGAGCGAGCTCGCCCGCCGCCGTGCGAGCGTCGCGCATCGCGAGCCGATGGTCGGAGCGCGCCTTGGCGACCGCGTCGATACCCGCCGCGCGAGTGGCGCTCTGCGACCTCAGCGCGGCGTTCGCGTCGAGCCGTGCCACGGTCACGTCATCGGTCGCCGCGCGCACTGCGGCCTGCAGCACGGCCCGCTCCGCCGGCGACGTGTCGGGCGGCGCCTGCGCGAGGTTCAGCTGGGCCTCGTACAGGGCGTCGTTCGCGCGGTTCTGGGCGGCCCGCTTGAGGGCGACGTCGGCGCTCGCAAGCGCGTTGTCGCGGCGCTGCGCGGTCAGCGCCGTCGTCACGGCGGTGGTCTGGCTCGCGAGATCCGCAGTGGCCCTCGCCCGGATGGTGGCCGTCCTCAGCGTGACCCGGGCCGTGGCGGCGGCGTCGCGCGCGGTCTGCAGGTCGATGCTCGCCTGCTCGACCTCGCCGGGCGTCACGCCCTCCCTCGCGCTCTGGATCGCAAGCCGGCTCTGGAGGAACGCGTCGCGCGCGGCCGCGGCCGTCGCGTTTGCGGCGCGGAGCTGGTCGATCTGGGAGTCGGTGGGACCGAACGGCGCCCAGCCGCTGTTCTCGTACCAGCTGGCCACCGCCGCGGCGGTGCGCCCGTCGTAGCGCCCGTCGACGGCCCCGGGGGAGAAGCCCATCCGGCTGAGGGCCGCCTCGAGCTGCTCCACGTCCGGGCCCTCGGTGCCGGGAGCCAGGTCACGGTGGGACGCCTGCGCGCCGCTCAGCACGAACACGGGGCGTCCGGACACCGACATGACCACGCTGCCCTCGCCGACCGTCGTGCCACGGCGAGGCGGATCGGTGACGATGTCGCTATCGGCGCCACCGCCCTGCTTGACGCTCGACGTGGCCAGCACGACCGGCTGCGGGCTCCCGTAGCGCACGGTGCCGCGCACGATGCACGTCGCTGGACAGCACACGGCGCTCGACCGGCGCGGTGATCTCGGAGGGCGGCGGCGGCGCGGTGTCGGCGGCCACCTGTGCCGGCGAGCGCACCTGGTTGCCGGCCAGCCAGGCAGCGACCGCAAGCAGGATCGCCACCCCGAGGCCGGCGGCGACCATCCGCCTGCGACGCCGGACGATCATTCGCCGCTCGGCCTCCGGGCCCGTCCCCGGACGCAGACCATCCCGCAATTCCGCCGTCGACGGATTGCCGCCAGGCGCAAGAACACGGGCCAGCCTCCTTCGCGCTTCGAGGCGTTAACAGTGCGGCCAGTGTAGGCCCGGTCGGCGGGAGCGCGCAAGCGAGGTCCGCCCAGGTCAGCGGTAGCGGACAAGGTCCATCCGCCCTATCTCGAACTGCTCTCGCACTAGCCCGACACCGGGGCAGTAGAACTTGAACTCCCTGTTGTTGTCGAGCGGAGCGAAGTCCTCGGTCTTGATGCAGTCATCGAAGCGCCCCGCCGGCACGGCCACCTCGACGCCGGTCTGGACCACCTCGGACCGGTCTTCGGCGACCCCGGGTGCACGCTCCTGCTCGAAGACGTCACCCACCTGCGGATCGGCGGGCATGAAGAGCCCCGGCTTCGCGTCGCCCTTGCCGGCCAACCACTGTCCCTCGTGCGCGACGACCTTGCCGTCCTCGATGTCGTCGACCCGCTCGCCCATGTAGCGGACGTTGCCCTCGTCGTCCTGGGCGTAGTAGTCGAGCGTGTGCTCCACGAGCTCCCCGTCCTCGAACTCACGCACGTCGACGACCGTGACCGGGACGCCGGAGACCTCACCGGGCTCATCGAGCACCCGCGACACCACTCTCACCCTCACGCGCTCCTTCGAGTCAGGGTCGCCCTCGACGCCGACGTAGGCCATCGAGCGCAGGCTCGACAGCGGGAACAGCGGATGGTCGACCTTCGCCGAGAACTGCGCCGGGTCGAGTGCCGTCTGGCTATCGCCGGCGGGCTCGGGCTCGCCGTCGTCATCGTCCCCGCCACACGCGGGCACGCTGAGGGTGACGGCTATCGCAAGGAGGGCCAAGCGGCTTCGCTGCTCGTGGAACGTCGAAGCCTCCTTTCTTGCGTCCAGTGTGCCTCATATGGGCACCGATAGGCAAGGCCGACGCGCCCACTTACTTGCATTGGGGGACGGTTCGTGATCAACTAGGCGCACATCGCCGGATGCGGATTTGGCCCGAGCACCGGCGGGGTTCACCGAAAGGAGCCGTGCCCGTGTCTGTCTCCACGCAGACAGAGGTCGGCAGGGGTGGCAGGAATTGGGGTCCCCTGCGCTCTAACGGCTCCCGGGCGACGCACGTGGCTCGCCCTTCTGATCGGCGCGCTCGCGGCTCTGGCGATGCCGGCTGCGGCGGCGGCGATCGACGAGTACCCCATCGCCGGCGCCAACCCGGGAAGCATCACCGGCGGGCCCGACGGCGCGCTCTGGTTCACGATGGAGGCAGGCGACGGCGCGATCGGGAGGATGACGACGGCGGGCGTGCACACGAACACGTTCCCGCTGCCCCCATGCTCGGGGTCGCCGTGCTCGAGCTCGATACCGCCGGTCGACCAGATCGTCCTCGGACCCGACGGCAACCTCTGGTTCACGATGACACGCTCCAACGCGATCGGGCAGATGAATACGGCCGGCGCGCTGGCCGTCCATTCAATCGACACTCCGGATACCGAGCCCGAGGGGCTCACCGTCGGTCCCGACGGCAGGCTCTGGTTCACCCAGGCGAAATTCAACGGGATCGGCGCGATCGCCATGAGCGGGGCCGATGAGGATTGGGTCCTTCCCACCTCATCGAGCGGGCCATCCGACATAGCCGCAGGCCCCGATGGGGCCCTGTGGTTCACGGAGAGCCTCACGAACAAGGTCGGGCGGATCACGACCACGGGCGTCGTCACGAACGAATTCGATGTTCCGACATCTTCCAGCGAGCCGTCCGGAATCACCAACACCGGAGCGGGACTCTGGTTCACCGAATCCGCGGTCGACCAGATCGCCCAGATCTCGACCGGAGGCGTCATCACCGAGTACGCCGGGGCCGGCGATCAGCCCTCGGCGATCGCAGCGGCCCCCGACGGCGCCCTCTGGTACACCGAGTCAGGCCCCGGCTCCAACGCGATCGGGCGGATCACCACCGGCGGGATCATCACCAACCACTTCCCGGTCCCAACGCCCGGCGCCGAGCCCTCGGACATCACCCTCGGTCCCGACCAGAACCTCTGGTTCACCGAGTTCCTCGCGAACAAGATCGGCCGGGTCGTCACCGCCCCGCCGGTCGTGCTTCCGCCTCCGCCCGCCGGTCGTCTCGCTGAAGCCCAAGCCCAAGTGCAAGGTCCCGAAGGTGCGCGGGCTCACCATCAAGAAGGCAGTCAAGAAGCTCAAGAAAGCCCGCTGCAAGTACAAGGTCAAGGGCAAGGGCAGGGTCGTCTCGACGAAGCCCAAGGCCGGCAAGCGGACATCCAAGACGGTCAAGGTCAAGGCTTCGCGAAAGGCGAGTAGATGATCGCTGCAATCGTTCGTGCCAGCCTGCGGTTCCGCCTGCTGGTGGTGGGGGCGGCCGTGGGCATCATTGCCATCGGCATCGTCCAGCTTCGCGACGCCCCCGTGGACGTGCTCCCCGAGTTCACGCCGACCTACGCCGAGGTCCAGACCGAGGCGCTCGGACTCTCCGCCGAGGAAGTCGAGCAGCTCATCACCGTTCCGCTCGAGGCGGACCTGTTGAACGGGGTGGAAGGCGTCGACGTCATCCGCTCGCAGTCCGTGCCCGGCCTGTCGTCGATCGTGCTCGTGTTCCAGCCCGGCACCGACGTCTACCGGGCAAGGCAGCTCGTCCAGGAGCGCCTCACCCAGGCTCACGCCCTCCCCAACGTGTCCGAGGCCCCCACGCTCCTTCCGCCGCTTTCGTCGTCGAGCCGCGTGATGATGATCGGGCTGTCCTCCGAGCGCATCTCGCCGATCGAGCGGTCGGTGATCGCCCGCTGGACCGTGCGGCCCCGCCTGATGGGCGTGCCGGGCGTGGCGAACGTCGCGATCTGGGGCCAGCGTGACCAGCAGCTGCAGGTCCAGGTCGACCCCGAGACCCTGCGTGACAAGGACGTCACTCTGAATCAGGTCGTCGCGACCGCGGGTAACGCGCAGGCCGTGTCGTCGCTCAGCTTCCTTGAGGGGTCGACGCCGGGCACCGGCGGATTCATCGACACCCCGCAGCAGCGGCTCCAGGTGCGCAACGTGCTCGACAAGCTCGCGAACCCGGAGGAGCTCGGCAAGGTGCCCGTCGACGAGACGGGCGGGAAGCTGCGCCTCTCTGACGTGGCGGACATCAAGGTGGGTCACCAGCCGCTGATCGGCGACGCCGTGGTCGGTGACAGCGACGGCCTGCTCCTGGTCGTCGAGAAGTTCCCCGGCGCGAGCACGGCACAGGTGACGAAGGGAGTCGAGGACGCACTCGACGAGCTGCAGCCCGGCCTGTCGGGGATGCGTGCGGACGCGTCGGTCTTCCGCCCGGCGACCCTGATCGAGGGCGCAATCGACAACCTCACGCTGACGCTCGCAATCGCCTTCCTGCTTCTCGCACTGGTCGTGGCCGCCTTCCTCTTCCAGTGGCGCACCGTTCTCATCGCCCTCGTGACGGTCCCGGTGTCGCTCGTGGCGGCGGCTCTCGTCCTCGACCTGATGAGCGAGACCTTCAACGCGATCTCCTTCGCCGGTCTCGCCGTCGCCATTGTCGTGGTTATCGACGACGCCGTGGTGAGCGTCGAGAACGTCGCAAGACGCCTGCGCGCGCAGGACGGCGGCAGGCCTGTCGGGCAGGTCGTCCTCGAGGCGTCTCGGGAGATGCGCAGCCCGCTGACCTACGCGACGCTGATCGCGCTTCTGGCGGTCGTGCCGATCGCGATCATGGAGGGCCGGCCAGGGGCGTTCTTCGAACCGCTGGCTCTCTCATACGCGCTCGCGGTCATCGCGGCCATGGTGGTTGCGCTGACCCTCACCCCGGCGCTCAGCCTGCTGCTCTTCTCGAGGGGATCGCTCGGAGCGGGTGACCCGCCACTCGTGCGGCGGGCGGCCCCCGGCTACGCGTCCTTGCTCTCGCGGTTCCTTCACAGGCCACGCACGGCCTTGATCGCCGTGGGAGTGGCCCTGGTTCTCGGAATCGCCGCGCTGCCCCTGATGGGCAGCTCGCTTATCCCCTCGTTCAAGGACACCGATCTGCTGGTCCGGCTCGACGCCGAGCCCGGGACCTCCAACCCCCGCATGACCGCGATCGCCACCCGCCTGAGCCGCGAGCTGCGTTCGATTCCGGGTGTCGAGAACGTCGGCGCGCACGTTGGCCGTGCCAAGACGGGCGACCAGGTGGTCAACGTCAACTCGAGCGAGCTCTGGGTCAGCGTCGAGTCGGACGCCGACTACGACGCCACCGTGGCGTCGATCGAGGACGCGGTCGACGGTACGCGCGGCGTGGCGAGTGACGTGGTCAGCTACTCGGCCCAGAGGATCAGAGACATCGGGGCCCTGAACGACGGCGAGAACAGGGCGGCCGGCGACGACCTCGGCGTGCTTACCGGGGTGGACGACCCCCTCGTCGTGCGCGTTTACGGTCAGGACCTCGCCACGCTGAGACGAGAGGCGAGGCGGGTGCGGCGACTCGTGTCCCAGGTCGACGGTGTCGTCGATCCGCGCGTCGAGCTGCCGGCTACGCAGCCGATCATCGAGATCGAGACGGACCTCGACAGGGCGCGGCGCTTCGGCGTCAAGCCCGGCGACGTGCGCCGCGCAGAGGGAACACTGCTGCAGGGCATCCACGTCGGCAGCATCTTCGAGCAGCAGAAGGTGTTCGACGTGATCGTGCAGGGCGCGCCCGCCACGCGCGAGAGCGTGGCGGACGTGCGCAACCTGCTGATCGACGGGCCCGACGGCGGTCACCTCCAGCTCGACCAAGTTGCCGACGTGCGGGTGACGCCCACCCCGATCGTGATCGACCGGGACGCGGTCTCGCGGCGCCTCGACGTCGTCGCGGAGGTGGACGGGCGCGACCTCGGGTCCGTGGCGAGCGACATCGAGTCTCGTCTCGAGAACGTCGACTTCCCGCTCGAGTACCACGCCGAGGTGCTCCAGGAGACCACCGCCGAGGAGATCGACAGCACGCAGATGATCGCGTTCGCCGTCGCCGCCGCGATAGCGGCCTTCCTGCTCCTGCAGGCGGCCTTCAGGAGCTGGGGCCTCGCGGCGGCCGTCTTCGTGTGCCTGCCCGTGGCCCTCGTCGGCGGCGTGCTGGCTGCGCTCATCGGCGGCGCCGAGCTGTCGCTCGGGTCTTACGTGGGCTTCCTCGCCCTGTTCGGGCTCGCGGTCCGCACCGGCGTGGTGCTGATCAGCCACTTCCAGGACCTCGAGCACGAGGGCGAGCCCTTCGGGCCCGGCCTCGTCGAGCGCGGGACGCGGGAGCGGCTCGCGCCGATCCTGACGACCGCGTTCGGCACGGCGGCGGTGATGCTCCCGTTCGTCATCGCCGGCGCCGAGGCCGGTCTCGAGATCGTCAATCCGATGGCCATCGTCGTCCTCGGTGGACTCGTGACCTCGACGCTCTTCAGCCTGTTCGTGCTCCCGGCCATCTACCTCCGCTTCGGCGGCGGCCAGCCGGAGGTCTCGCCCGAGGAGGAGCTGATGCATCGCTGGGCCGGTGTCGAGAAGGCCCCTGCGAAGGCGGGTGAGCGTGAGCCGGCCGTGTAGGCGGCGGTCGCCGCTGGCGTTGGCCGGCCTGGTGTCGATAGCGGCCGCGATCGCGCTCGGAAGCTGCACCGAGGTCGAGACGGAGTCGGCAACGGGCTACGAGCCCGCCGCGCTCGAGCCGGTCAAGGGAAGCGAGGACCTCCAGAAGGTGACGTTCACCGAGGAGGGGGCGAGGCGGGTCGGCCTGGAGACGGGTGAGGTTTCACGGAGCGGGAAGCGCTTGGTGGTGCCCTACGCCGCGCTGCTCTACGACCCTGAGGGCAAGACCTACGTCTACACGAACCCCAAGCCGTTGGAGTACCTGCGCGCCCCTGTCGAGGTGGACCGCATCGAGGGGGATCGGGTGCTGCTCACGGACGGCCCGCCCGCCGGCACCAAGGTCGTGACCGTCGGTGTGACCGAGGTCTACGGCACCGAGCTCGAGGTCCCAAGCCATTGATCGCGCGACTGGGACATCGCTGATGCGCTGGGTCGTCTCCAGAAGCCTGCGCTTCCGCTGGCTCGTGCTGTTCGCCGCCGCGGCGATGATGGTGTTCGGGATCGCCCAGATTCCGAGCGCCAGGGTCGACGTCTTCCCCGAGTTCGCGCCGCCGCGGGTCGAGATCCAGACGATCGCGCTCGGCAACTCCTCGACCGAGGTCGAGGAGCTGATCACGGTGCCGATCGAGCAGCAGCTCAGCGGCATCCCCGGCCTCGACGAGCTGCGCTCGAAGTCGGTCTCGCAGCTGTCCGCGATCCAGCTCATCTTCGAACGCGGTACGGACGAGCTGAGAGCCCGTCAGCTAGTGCAGGAGCGCATCGCGCAGGTCACGCCCACGCTGCCGACGTGGGCGAGCCCGCCGTTCATGATGCCGCCGCTTTCGGCCACGAGCCGGATCATGAAGATCGGGCTCTCCTCGGACGAGCTGAACCTCGTCGAGATGTCCTCGATCAGCTACTGGAAGATCAGGCAGCGCCTGTTGCGCGTGCCGGGCGTCGCCGCGGTGGACATCTACGGGGAGCGCCTCCAGCAGCGGCATATTCAGGTCGACCCGGCCAAGCTGGCTGCGAACGGCGTCCCGCTCGAGCGGGTGATGGAGGTCAGCTCCAACGCCGTCGACGCCGGGGTGCTGCCCTTCGCCGAGAGCTTCGCGGTCGGTACCGGCGGATTCGTCGAGTCGGGCGGCCGGCGGATGAACGTCCGGCACGTGCAGCCGATCGTCGGGCCGAAGGAGCTCGGCGAGGTGCCCATCATGAGCCGCGACGGGCGCGAGCTGACGCTCTCGGATCTCGCCACGGTGAAGGAGGACCATCAGCCGGTCTGGGGCGAGGGCGTCGTCAACGGAGGCGACGGCCTGCTGCTGATCGTGCAGAAGTTCCGCGGCGCCAACACCATGGAGGTCACGCAGGGGGTCGAGGACGCGATCGACGAGCTGCGCCCCGGCCTGCCCGGCATGGAGATCGACACCACGATCTTCCGGCCCGCCACGTTCATCGAGCAGTCGATCGACAACCTCACGACGGCACTCCTGATCGGCGTGCTGCTCGTGATCCTCATCATCGTCGCGTTCCTGTTCGAGTGGCGCACCGCTTTCATCAGCCTGATCGCGATCCCGCTCTCCCTGATCGCGGCGATCCTGGTGCTCGACCTCGCCGACAGGAGCATCAACGTGATGGTCCTTGCCGGCCTGGTGGTGGCCATCGGGGTGGTGGTCGACGACGCGATCATCGACGTGGAGAACATCGTTCGGCGGCTGCGGAAGCGCGCGCGCCGGCGGTATCGACGTATCGACGTTCCGGGTGGTGCTCGACGCGTCGGTCGAGGTGCGCAGCGCGATCACCTACGCGACCGTGATCAACGTCGTCGCGATCGTGCCGGTCTTCTTCCTGCAGGGCCTGTCGGGGTCGTTCTTCCAGCCGCTCGTGCTCTCGTACGGGCTGGCGGTGCTCGTGTCGATGATCGTCGCCCTGACGGTCACGCCTGCGCTGTGCCTGCTGCTGCTGTCGAAGGGACACCTCCGGCACGGCGACTCGCCGCTGCTGCGCGTGTTGAAACGCGGCTACGGCGCGATCCTCGAACGGGTCATCCGCCGGCCGAGCCCGGCGATCGCGACTGCGGCCGTGTTCCTGCTCGCCGGGCTGCTGATCTACCCGACACTCGGGTCGCAGCTGCTGCCCAACTTCAAGGAGCGCGACTTCCTGATGCACTGGCTGACCGAGCCGGCCACCGGCGCGGACGGAGGAGAAGCGCATCTCGATCCGGGCCTGCCGCGACCTCCGCGAGATCCCGGGTGTGCGCAACTGCGGCTCCCACATCGGGCAGGCGCTGCTGTCCGACGAGATCTACGGCGTCTACTTCGGCGAGAACTGGATCAGCGTGAGCGAGGACGTCGACTACGACGAGACCTCGCCTCCATCGACAGGACGATCGAGGGATACCCGGGCCTCTACCGCGACAGGCAGACCTATCTACGAGAGCGGATCAAGGAGGTGCTGACAGGCACGAGCGAGTCGATCGTAGTCCGCATCTTCGGCCCCGACCTCGAGGTCCTGCGCGCGAAGGCGGACGAGGTGGCCGATGCGGTCTCCGGCGTCGAGGGCGCCATCGACGTGTCACCCGACTTCGCGGAGGACCTGCCGCACGTCGAGGTGGAGCTGAACCTCGCGGCGGCGCGGCGTTACGGCCTGAAGCCGGGCGACGTCCGGCGCCAGTCCTCGACGCTGCTGGCGAGCGAGGAGGTCAGCGACATCTTCGTCGGCGGCAAGGCCTACGACGTGCACGTCTGGAGCATCCCGTCGGCGCGCGACAGCCTCACCGACGTACAGGAGCTTCCGATCGACACCCCCAATGGCGGCCACGTGCAGCTCAGCCAGGTGGCCGACGTCCGGGTAGCGCCGACTCCCAACCACATCGAGCGTGAGCTGCAGTCGCGCCGCATCGACGTGGGCGCCAACGTTGAAGGCCGCGACCTCGCCGCCGTCGTCGACGAGGTCGAGGACGCCGTCGACGGGGTCAAGTTCCCGCGCGAGTACCACGCCGAGGTGCTCGGCGAGTCCACCGAGCTGAACGCCGCCCAGGACCGGCTGTTCATCTTCGGGATCGCCGCCGCGATAGCGATCTTCCTGCTGCTGCACGCCGCGTTCGGGAGCCTCCGGCTGGCGATCCTGACGTTCCTGCTGCTGCCGATGGCGCTCGTGGGCGGGGTGCTCGCGGTGTGGCTCGGCGACGGCATTCTCTCGCTCGGCGCGCTGGTCGGCTTCCTGACGGTGTTCGGCATCGCCGCGCGCAACGGCATCCTCATGATCAGCCACTTCCAACACCTGGAGCGGCACGAGGGCGAGCCGTTCGGCCCGGGGCTCGTGCTGCGCGGCGCTCAGGAGCGCCTGGCGCCGATTCTCATGACCGCATCGGCTACCGGCCTGGCACTCGTGCCGCTGGCGGTGCCGGGCGCGATTCCCGGCCACGAGATCGAGCATCCGATGGCGATAGTCATCCTCGGCGGCCTGATCACCGCCACCTTGCTCAACCTCTTCGTGCTGCCTGCCCTGTACCTGCGCTTTGGGAAGCGCGCGGGCTAGACGGCTGCTCCGAGAGGGTGCGCCGCTGCTTCGCGAGGATGCTCGCGGCGAGCGCCGCATTGAGCTCGTCGAGGTATTCGCCCACCGTCGCGTCCTCGCCCACTTCGGCGAGGCAGCGGTCGATCTCCTCCCAGGCCTCGTCGCCGGTAAGCCCGAAGTCCTTCGCACAGCTGAAGATCGCCTGCAGCACTCCCTACTCCTACCCTGCCGGGAGAGCGACAAGCTTCCACTTCAACCTGAAACGGGGCTGAGAGCGGTAGGCTGCCCGGCCTGTGAGGAGGGGAGGCCTGATCGGTGCGCTCGCGCTGGCGCTACTCGGCGCCGCTGCGCCTGCAGCCGCTGCGCCGCCCCGCTGCGACCCGATCGATCCGGCCCACTGCCTCCTGCCGTGGCCGAACGACCACTTCCGCAAGGGCGGCAAGCTCGCGCTGCGCGACTCGATGATGCCGCGCAACCTGCAGGGGAAGCCGATAAGCGCCGCCGACTACAACCGCTCGAACGGGTTCAGCCCAGGGCAGATCATCGTCACGCGCGTCCCGGGGCTCGACCTGAGGCGAAGCGGCGCCGTTCCGGTGAACAACATGGCCAAGGCGTTCGCCAAGCGGGCGCCGATCGTCGTAATCGACGCGAAGAGTGGCGAGCGGCAGCTGATCTGGGCGGAGCTCGACGCACAGGCGACGAACCCCGGCAAACGCGCCCTGCTCGTGCACCCGGGGGCGAACTGGCGCGAGGGTCGCCGATACATCGTCGCGCTGCGCAACCTGAAGGACGCCCGCGGGCGTACGCTCGAGGCGAGGCGGGCCTTCCGCCGCCTGCGGGACGGGGACGATCCCGGCCGTCGCTACAAGGACATCTTCCGCCGGCTCGAGGAGGCGGGCATCAGGCGCCGCAGCCTCTACCTCGCGTGGGACTTCACAGTCGCCACGAGGCAGAACCTCTCCGAGCGCCTCCTCCACATCCGCAACCGAGCGTTCGCCGAGCTCGGGGACCGTGACCTCGGCGACCTGAAGGTTCAGGGGTCGGCGCCGCGGTTCACTGTCGACAGCTCGACGCAGATGACCCCCGACGTCAGGCGCGTCGACGGCACCTTCACGGTGCCCTGCTTCCTCAACCGGCCGGGCTGCCCGCCGGGCTCGCGCTTCAAGCTGGGGGGCCGGCAGCTCATCGAGCGGATGCCGGGCAACGTCCAGGTCGAGCGCTTCATCTGCCTGGTGCCGAACGCCGCGCAGAACGCGCGCCCGCTGATCTTCGGTCACGGGCTCCTGGGCGGAGCGGAGGCCGTGCTCCCGCTCGCGCCGCTCGCGGTGGCCGGCAGCTTCGTGGCCTGCGCGACCGACTGGTCGGGCATGGCCGCGGAGGACATCCCGAACGTGCTCGACCTGTCACGCGACCTGTCGAAGTTCCCGACGCTCGCGGACCGCAACCAGCAGGGCTTCCTTAACTTCATGTTCCTCGGCCGCCTGATGGTGCACGCGCAGGGCTTCGACGCCCACCCCGAGTTCGGCGGCCGCATCGACACCACGCGACTCTTCTACGCGGGCGCCAGCCAGGGCGGAATCCTCGGCGGCGCGCTCACCGCGGTGGCGCCGGACTTCGAGCGCTCGGCGCTGATCGTCCCGGCGATGAACTTCAGCGTCCTGCTCGCCCGCAGCACCCAGTTCGGCCGCTTCGCCGACGTGCTCTACCCGAGCTATCCGGACCAGATCGAGCGTGCGCTCATCAACTCGATGGTCCAGCTCCTGTGGGACCGAGGCGAGGCGAACGGCTACGCCTGGCACATGACGCGCGACCCGTATCCGGAGACCCCGCGTCACACGGTCCTGCTGCACGAAGCGTTCGGCGACCACCAGGTGGCGAACGTGGCCACGGAGGTCGAGGCGCGCGTGGTCGGCGCCCGCCTGCGCACGCCGGCGCTCGACCCCGGCCGCAGCCGAGACCGCCGCCCCCTCTACGGCATCCCGCGCATCACGCGCCTCCCGTACAAGGGCAACGCGCTCGTCGTGTTCGACATCGGCCCGCAGCGCGGCGACCTCGGCACCCCGCCGGCGCCGCTCACGAACACGCCGCCCGAGATCGGCGTCGACCCGCACTCGCTGACGGGGCTCTCCGCCCCGGCCGCGGCGCAGTTCTCCGAGTTCCTGAAGGTGGGAGGGGCTCTCGTCGACACCTGCGGCGGGAAGCCGTGCTACGCGGCGGGTTGGGCGGGGCCTTGATGGCGGCTTCGCGCGTCCTCGCCATCGACGGCGGCGGCATCCGCGGGCTGATTCCGGCGCTCGTGCTGGCCGAGCTCGAGGAGCGCTCCGGCCGGCGGGTCTTCGAGCTATTCGACCTGATCGCCGGGACGTCGACGGGCGGGATCATCGCGGGCGCCGTGTGCGCCCCGGACCCCCTGCCCGCGGCCGAGGTGGCGGCGATCTACGAGGAGGAGGGCCCGCGCATATTCGATCGCTCGATCTGGCAGCGCATCCAAAGCGCCGAGGGACTGATCGACGAGAAATACGACGACGCGGCGCTCGACAGCGCACTTGAGCGCTTTCTCGGCGAGAAGCGGCTGAGCGAGACACGGCCCGACCTCATCGTCCCCACCTACGACACGGCCGGGCCGGGACCGTATTTCTTCAAGACGGCGGACGCCCGCGTTGATCCGGCCGAGGACGCCCCGCTGTCGGAGGTGGCCCGCGCGACGTCCGCCGCACCGACCTATTTCGAGCCGCTCGCGCGGGGCGCGCAAGCGCTCGTCGACGGGGGCGTGTTCGCGGTCAACCCCGGGATGAGCGCGCTGGCCGAGGCACTGCGCGGCCAGCCGGGGGGCGAGGTCACGATGGTGTCGCTCGGCACCGGGGAGCGAACCCTCAAGCGCTCCTTCGACGAGATCAAGGACTGGGGGCTCGTGGAGTGGGCGCGCCCGATCCTCGATGTCGTGTTCGACGGGATCTCGGACGCCGTGGACTATCAGGTGCGCCACGTGCTCGGCGATGAGCGCTACTGGCGCTTCCAGGTGGAGCTCTCCCGGGCGAGCGACGATCTCGACGACGCGAGCGAGGAGAACCTCGCGCTGCTCCGGGGGCACGCGGAGGAGCTGATCGCGGACCGCTCGGCGGACCTCGACGAGGTGATCTCGGCGCTCACGGCCTGAGCGCCCCGGCTCCCGTCCGTACAGGCCGGCGCGAGCTCCTGCTCCGCGCGGGCCCAACTTCCCCTGCACGGCGCGGCCCGGCGCCGCGAGCGGGCTATTCTCATTAACCACATGGAAACCGGGACTTTCAGAGTCAAGGCGGGCCTCGCCGAGATGCTCAAGGGCGGGGTCATCATGGACGTGGTCACGGCCGAGCAGGCGAAGATCGCCGAGGACGCCGGCGCGGCCGCGGTCATGGCGCTCGAGCGCGTCCCGGCGGACATTCGCGCGGACGGCGGGGTCGCCCGGATGTCGAACCCCGCGATGATCGAGGCGATCCAGGAGGCCGTGACGATCCCGGTCATGGCCAAGGCGCGAATCGGGCACTTCGTCGAGGCGCAGGTGCTCGAGGCGCTCGAGGTCGACTACATCGACGAGTCCGAGGTGCTCACCCCCGCCGACGAGGCGCACCACATCGACAAGTGGGCCTTCAAGGTCCCGTTCGTTTGCGGCGCGACGAACCTGGGCGAGGCGCTCCGGCGCATCGCCGAGGGGGCGGCGATGATCCGCTCGAAGGGCGAGGCGGGCACGGGCAACGTCGTGGAGGCTGTGCGCCATATCCGCCTGATCACGGGCGAGATCCGGCGGCTCGCAACGCTCACCCCGATGGAGCTTGCGGCGTCGGCCAAGGAGCTGCAGGCGCCGCTCGAGCTCGTGCGCGATGTGGCCGAGCGCGGCAAGCTGCCGGTCGTGCTGTTCTGCGCGGGCGGGATCGCGACCCCGGCCGACGCCGCGCTGATGATGCAGCTCGGCGCCGAGGGCAACTTCGTCGGCTCGGGCATCTTCAAGTCCTCCGACCCGGAGCGCCGCGCGCGCGCCATCGTCGAAGCCACCACCCACTACGAGGACGCCGCGCGTGTGGCGGCAGCGTCGCGCGAGCTGGGCGACGCCATGCCGGGCATCGAGATCGGCACGCTCCAGGAGAACGGCGGCCTGCTGCAGAACCGCGGTTGGTGAGCGTCTTGCGCGAGGGGCCGGGCTCGGCCCGGACCGGAGCGATGCCGTCACCGCTCATCGGCGTTCTCGCCCTCCAGGGCGACTTCGAGGCGCACGCTCGTGCGCTCGCCGAGGCGGGCGCGGACGCCCGTGAGGTCCGCACGCCCGAGGGGCTGGAAGGGCTCGACGGGCTCGTGCTCCCCGGAGGCGAGTCCACGACGATGACGCTCGGGATCGAGCGCGAGGGCCTCGCCGAGCCGCTGCGCGCGCTCGTGCGCGGCGGCACACCCGTGCTCGCCACCTGCGCCGGCCTGATCATGCTCGACCGCGACCACCTCGACCTGCTCGACGTGACCGCCCGCCGCAACGCCTTCGGGCGCCAGCTCCACAGCTTCGAAGCGCAGATCGAGCTCGACGGCCTGGGGCCCGTTACCGCGGTCTTCATCCGCGCGCCCTGGGTGGACGAGCACGGACCCGAGGTCGAGGTGCTAGCCGAGCTCGACGGCCACCCGGTGGCCGTGCGCCAGGACAACATCCTCGCGGTGGCCTTCCACCCCGAGCTGACCGAAGACCGCAGCCTGCACAGATGGCTGCTCGACCGAGCGGGAGTTCTCTCATGAGGGACCAGCGCGCTGAGGCGCTCGCGAAGATCCTCGTCCAGTACTCGACGCGCGTCCAGAAGGGCGACGTGTGCGTGATCCAGTCGACCACGGCGGCCGAGCCGCTCGTCCAGGCGATCTATGAGGAGGTGCTGCGCGCCGGCGGCCTGCCGGTGATGCAGCTGACGACCTCGGGCGCCCAGGCAGCCTTCTACGAGCTGGCCTCGGACCAGCAGCTGGATTGGATCCCGCCGACGACCAAATGGGCCGTCGAGAACGCCGACGTCCGCATCGCGATCCTGGCCGACGTGAACTCGCGCGAGCTCTCGCGGGCCGATCCGAAGAAGCAGGCCCGCACGCAGAAGGCGCGCAAGCCGATCATGGAGACTGCGATGCGGCGCGCGGCAGCGGGGGAGCACCGCTGGTCGGTGACGCTGTTTCCCACGCATTCCTACGCGAGTGAGGCGGGAATGTCCCTGTCCGAGTACGAGGACTTCTACTACGCCGCCTGCCTCGCCACGGACGGCGACCCGGTCACGGCCTGGCAGCGCCAGTCGGACCAGGTCAACCACCTGGCCGAGTGGGTCCGGGGGAAGGAGGAGGTGCGCATCCAGGCCGAGGGCACGGACATCACCCTGGGCGTGGCCGGGCGCACCTGGATCCCCTGCGTCGGCGAGCACAACATGCCCGATGGAGAGTTCTTCACCGGTCCGGTCGAGGACTCGGTGAACGGCGAGATCGCCTTCTCCTTCCCGGCCAGCTACGGCGGCCGCACGGTGTCCGGCGTGCGCTTCCGGTTCGAGGACGGCAAGGTGGTCGACGCGTCGGCCGAGCAGGGCGAGGAGTTCCTGCTCGAGATGCTCGACACCGACGAGGGCGCGCGCCGGCTCGGCGAGCTCGGCATCGGGACCAACTTCGGGATCGCCACCGGCACCAAGGAGATCCTGCTCGACGAGAAGATCGGCGGGACGGTCCACATGGCGATCGGGATGTCCTATCCGGAGAGCGGCGGCACCAACAGCTCCGCCGTCCACTGGGACATGGTCTGCGACCTGCGGAAGGGCGGCTCGATCACGGTCGACGGCGAGGAGCTGCAGCGCGACGGGAAGTTCCTCGTCTGACGACCACGTCGGTCCCTGCACCGCCGACGAAGCGGGTCGGGATCCGCCCCACCACGGTGAGGCGGTCGTTCAGGGCCCCGCCGTAGACGACGATCATCTTGATTCCGCTAGCGCGGCAGCTCACGGCCCGAGCGGTCAGCCGGCGGCAGCCCGTGCCGGGGCGGAGCCGCGCCGCCCCGTCGCTCACCCGCCACGCCCGCCCGCGCCTGCGGGCGACGATGCGGTTGCGCGTGGCGGCCGCGGCCCGGACCATGAGCCGGCCGCCGCGCACGAACACGCGCCCCGCGGGCGCGCGCCGGACGGCCCGCAGCACACCCCCTCCGGCGCCGGACCCGGCCGCGGGCGGCTCCACAACCGGCGCCCCGCTCTCGGGCGGGAGCGGCGCCGCCGCGAGCGTCCGGGCAAGGTCGTGGTGGGCGCGCACCTCGCTCGCTGAGAGCGCCCGGGTGTAGAGCGCGATCTCGTCGGCCTCGCCCTCGCTGAAGACCGGGTTTGTCCCGTTTCGCATCACGTGCCACGGGTTCGTCGCGGCGGCGGAGCCCGCTCCGCCGCCGGCGTGGATCTCGGCCCCGTCGAGGTACAGCCTGGCGCTCGCCCCGCTCTTCGTCGCCACGAGGTGGTGCCAGGTGCCGTCGCGCACGTCCTCGATCGGCAACCCGGTGTCGAATCCGGTGCCGCCGACCCGGTAGCGAAGCGTGCCGCCGCTGTTGAAGGCGAGCAGCCAGCCGCTGCCACCGAGTGAGGTGTGGTCACGGAGCACGGCGGTGCCCGCGCTCCAGCGGAACCAGCCCTCGAGCGTGGCGTTCGCGCCGAGCGCGGGCCCGGGCGCTGCGAGCTCGCCGCTCACGCCGTCGAAGGCGGCGGCGGTGTCGTCCAGCGGCCCGAGCACGCCCGGCCGCCCGAGCACGAAGCGGCCCTCGAACGATCCCGCCGCGCCGCCGAGCTGGTCGGCGGATGAGCCGCCCGACAGCTCGCCGAGGCGCCGGTAGGAGGCCAGGCCGGGGGTCGCGAGCACCGCGTCGCGATAGGGATCTGAGCCCGGTGTGCTTCCGGCCACCAGCACGCGATCCTCACCCTCGGTGGTGCCGGACGCGTTGCTCGCCACGAGCCGGTAGTGGTAGAGCCGCCCGGGCACGAGCCCGGGGAGTCCGGCCGCCACCTGGTGGAGCGAGTCGTCACCCGGGAGCGAGCCCGCGGCCGTCACGGCGCCGTACTGGTCGGTGGGTCCGTACTCGAAGAACCACTGCGTGGGCTGGTTCTCGGGGTCGACGGCGCCGTGCGCGGTCGTGCCGCTCGCACCGCCGGTCCACGTGACCGGCGCCGCCGGAATGCCGACCGCGATCTCCTCCACGAGCACGCTCTGGGCGCCGGCGGTGTCGGTCACCGTGAGCTTCGGGAAATAGCGCCCGCTCGTCGCGTAGGTGTGAGTGGGTTGCGGGCCGGTCGCGCTGCGTCCCGTCTCCGAAGTCCCACTCCCAGCTCGCGATCGAGCCGTCAGGGTCGCGGGCGAGCGATCCGTCGAAGCGCACCTCGAGCGGCGCCGGCCCGCTGCGCAGCGCGGGCTCCGCGTCGGCGAGCGGCGGCAGGTTCGTGTCGCCGGTGAAGGCCGCCACCTCGGTGTCGTACTCCTCGTAGTTGGGGTAGGAGCCGCGCAGCCAGATGACGCTCAGGTCGCCGCCGAAGGGGCTCATGCCGCGCGGCGAGACCGGGCGGACGTTTCGCGTGGGAGCGCCTGCGCTCACCGGTTGCGGAGTCCATGACACGCCGCCGTTCGCTGTCGTCCAGGTCTCGACCCGCCAGTCGCCCGGGCCGACCTGCCGCGAGAGATACACGCGCGAGGGATCCTCGTGGTCGAGCGTGAGGCCGCCCGAGTAGTAGGGCGAACCGCCGTCCTCCCGGAACGAGCCGCCCGCCGCGGTGATCTCGTGCACGTCCCAGGCGCTGCCCGTCCAGCGTGCGTAGTGGTAGCGGTGGTCGGCCACGGCGGGGAAGCGCGCGAACAGGATGACCGGGTGTCCGGTGCCCGGCTCGGCAGCCACGTCGTGCACCCAGGACGGCTCCGCGCCGTCGAAGATGAGGTCCCCGGCCTCGGGAGCGATCGGCGGACCGTCGAGGCTGCCGATCTGCTGTCCGTTCGCCCGCTCGATCCGGCCCGCCCGGATGCGCGCGTAGTGCACGTTCACGCTCGGGTACTCGTTCGGGTGGGCGTTCGTGTACGCCACGTGGATGGTGTCGCCGCCGCTCTCCGCGAACTTCGCGTACGGGCGTTCGCCCGGCATCAGGATCAGATTGCGCGCCGCCGACCACGCCCCGGAGCCGTCGGCCTGGACCGAGAAGGTGGGGTTGTAGTTGCCGCCCCGCCAGAAGAGATAGGTGCGGCCCTCGCCCGCGAGCCTGATCGGGTTGGGATAGGTGTAGCCGCGTATGCCCGGGACGTTCACGGGAAGCGTCTGCGGCGCCTCCCAAGAGCTGATGTCCTCGGGCTGCGACGAGACCCGGTAGTGCATCGCCGGCCCGACGTGCCGGGAGTAGAAGACGACGAGGCGCCCGTCCGGCCGCACGTGGATTGAGGGATTCGCGTGGTCGTCGCGATTCAGCCGCGCGGCGAGGACCGCAGTCACACGCTCGCCGCTGCGGTGGTCGAACGAGCTGACCTTGATGTCGCCCTCGAGATCGACCCAGCCCACATAGGTGCGGTCGTTGTGGGACACGGCCCGCGGATCCCCGAACCAGGACCAGGCGCCGTCGCCGATGGGAGGCACGGCCGCGCTCGCTGATGCGGCGGAGGCCGCCATGCAGGCGAGCAGAATGAACGCCCCGAGCGGGGCCCGGCGCAGCATGAATTCGAGCGTAGCCTGCGAGTCGGGCGCCGACTCCCGGCGGCGTAGGGCCGCGGGGACGCCTTCCGGGGCTCAAGGTTCCCGCTTTGATGTCGCCCCACGACACGAAGCCGGGTTCGTAGCGGTCTAAATCAGCATCCTGGGCGTGGCTCGCCGCCGATCCCCGGCGATACCCTTGCCGGCCATGGCCGGGCATTCCAAATGGGCCTCGATCAAGCACAAGAAGAAGGCCGTCGACGCCAAGCGCGGCGCGCTGTTCACGAAGCTGACGCGCGCGATCACCGTCGCCGCGCGCGAGGGCGGGGGGGACCCGGACGGCAATCCCGCGCTGGCGCTCGCGGTGCAGAAGGCGCGCGACGCCTCGATGCCCAAGGACAACATCGAGCGCGCCATCGCCAAGGGGACCGGAGCGGACTCGGACGCGGATTCCTTCGAGGAGGTGCTCTACGAGGGCTACGGCCCGGGCGGCGTGGCGATCCTCGTCGAGGCGCTCACCGACAACCGCAACCGCACCGGCTCCGAGGTGCGCCACACGTTCACCAAGCACGGCGGCAGCCTGGGCGAGCCGGGGTCGGTGGCGTGGACATTCGAGAAGAAGGGCGAGATCGTCGTCGACGGCTCGCGCTACTCGGAGGACGATCTGCTCGCCGCCATCGACGCCGGCGCCGAGGACGTGGTGGCCGACGGCGACGTCTGGGAGATCGTGACCGCACCCACCGAGGTCTCGGCCGTGCGCGACGCTCTCGCCGCCGAGGGCGTCGAAATCGAGTCGGTGGAGCTCGTTCAGCGGCCCACCACCCGCACGCCTGTCGAGGAGAACAGGGTCGCCGGCCTCATGCGCCTGATCGAGGCGCTCGAGGACTCGGACGACGTGCAGGCCGTCCACGCCAACTTCGACGTGGACTCCGACGTGCTCGAGCGGGTGGCGGCGGCGGGCTAGATGCCCGGACGGACTCGCCGGGCCCGGCTGGGAACGGCGCTCTTCTGGATCGTTGGGGGCACGCTTCACTTCGTGATCCCGCGCCAGTACGAGGCGATCGTGCCGCCGCCGCTCGCGCGCCGGCGCAAGGAGCTCGTGGTGGCCAGCGGCATCGCCGAGATCGCAGGAGGAGTGGCGGTATTGCCCGACGGCACCCGGCGTGCCGCGCGCTGGTGGCTGCTGGCCACGCTGGCGGCGGTCTACCCCGCGAATATCCACATGGCCGTCAACTCTGAGGAGTTCCCGCAGATTCCCGCCCCGGCGCTGTGGGCGCGCCTGCCGTGCCAGTTCCTGTTCGGCTGGATGACCTGGCGCGGGACGCGCTAGAGAAGGCGTCCGCCCCCGCGCGCAGAATCCCACCCATAGGTGGTGGTACTCGGCATCGACCCCGGCACCGCGCACATGGGCTATGGCGTGGTGCTCTCCCGCGGGCGCAAGCTGGCGGCGCTCGACGGCGGCGTGATCCAGACGCGTCCGGGCGCCCCGCTCGAGCGGCGGCTCGCCGACATCCACGCGCGCGTCTGCGACCTGATCCGGGAGCACCGGCCGGCCGCGCTCGCGATCGAGGACCTCTATTTCGGGCGCAACGCCCACAGCGCCTTCGCGGTGGGGCAGGCGCGCGGCGTCGTGCTGCTGTCCGCCGGCATGGCCGGGATCCCGTGCTTCTCCTACACCCCGCAGGTGGTCAAGCAGGCCGTCTGCGGGAGCGGCGGCGCCGGCAAGGAGCAGGTACAGCGGATGGTGGGCGCCCTGCTATCGCTTCCCGAGTTCCCGCGGCCCGACCACGCGGCGGACGCACTCGCGGTCGCGATCTGCCACGCCAACTCCGCGCCGCTGAAGGAGGCCCTGGGATGAGGTGGCGGCGGCGGCTCAGGCGCAGGCTTGGATTTCCCAGCAGACGCAGGAGGGCATTCGCGTGATCGCATCCGTGCGCGGTGAGGTCGTGACCCGGCTCGCGGGCGAGGTGGTGATCGAGGCCGCCGGGGTCGGCTACCGGATGGCCGTCTCCTCCGGCACGCTGGCCGATGTCCCCGCCGCCGGCAAGGACGGCCGCCTCTTCACGCACCTCGTGCTGCGCGACGACGGCATACACCTGTTCGGCTTCTCGACCCAGGCCGAGCGCGAGCTCTTCCTGCTCCTGATCGGAGTCCAGGGCGTGGGCCCAAAGGTGGCGCTCGCCGTGCTGTCCGGCGGCACGCCGCGCGAGCTCCTGAATGCGATCGCCTCGGGCGACAGCGCGCGCTTTCAGGCCGTCCCCGGTATCGGCAAGCGCACCGCGGAGCGCATCATCGTCGAGCTGCGCGAGAAGGTGGCGGGGCGGGTCTCGGACGAGATCGTGGTGCGCCGCACCGCCTCGGACGACCCGCGCACGCTGGCGCGCGAGGGTCTGATCGGCCTCGGCTTCAGCCCACAGGAGACGGACGCGCTGCTCGACCAGGCGGACGGCGAGACGCCCGAGGACCTCATCGCCGAGGCGCTGAGGGCCGCCCGGTGAGCGGCGGCATCCGCACGCCCGGCGTAGAGCGCATCCACGACCCAGCGCCGCTTCCGGCCGAGGACGACCTCGACCGCTCGCTGCGGCCGAAACGGCTCGAGGACTTCGTCGGCCAGGAGCGCGTGAAGGAACAGCTCGCCGTCTTCATCGAGGCCGCCAAGGCCCGCGGCGAGGCGCTCGACCACGTGCTGTTCGCGGGCCCGCCGGGGCTCGGCAAGACCTCGCTCGCCCAGATCGTCGCGAACGAGCTCGGCGTGGACTTCGTGCCGACGGCCGGCCCCGCGCTCGAGCGCAAGGGCGACATCGCCAGCTACCTCACCGCGCTCCACCCGCAGAGCGTCTTCTTCGTCGACGAGATCCACCGGCTGCCGCGCGCGCTCGAGGAGACCTTCTACCCGGCGATGGAGGACCGGCGGCTGCCGATCACGGTCGGCCAGGGCGCCGGCGCGGCGGTGGTGACCCTCGACCTGCCGGCGTTCACGCTGATCGGCGCGACCACGCGCGCGGGCCTGCTCACCACGCCGCTGCGTGACCGCTTCGGGGTCAGCCACCGGCTGGAGCTCTACGAGCCGGCCGACCTGGCGCGGATCGTCCGGCGCTCGGCGGGCATCCTCGAGGTTGAGATCGACGACCCAGGCGCCGAGACGATCGCGGCCCGCTCGCGCGGCACGCCGCGCGTGGCCAACCGCCTGCTCAAGCGCGTGCGCGACTTCGCCGAGGTGCGCGGCGCCGGCCACATCGACGAGCCGGTGGCCCGCGAGGCGCTCGAGCTGCTCGAGGTGGACGCCGCCGGCCTCGATCGGCTGGACCGCGACATCCTCCTGGCGATCTGCGAGAAGTTCGGCGGCGGGCCGGTTGGGCTCTCGACTCTGGCGGTCGCGGTGGGGGAGGAGCCCGACACGATCGAGGACGTCTACGAGCCCTACCTGCTCCAGCAGGGCCTGCTCATGCGCACGCCGCGCGGAAGAGTGGCCACCGCCGCCGCGTTTGCTCATTTGGGGCTGGCGGCGCCGCGCCAGGCCGCGCAGCAGCTGTTCTGAGGGGCCGACTAACCTGCCCTTAAGGCGACCGCCTACCCTAAGTCCTTCGCATGGCCATCTTCATCTGCCCGAACTGCGGAAACCGCAGCGAGTCATCTGAGCGCACCGCCGGCTTCCAGAGCCGCGCCAAGGGCTGCAAGAGGTGCGGCTTCGGCTTCCTCTTCGAGCTGCTCGACGACTATTACCCGGCCCCCAACGCCGCCTTCTTCATCCTGGACCAGGAGGGGCGGCTGATCGGCACCGGCAGGGGTGCGCGGGAGCTGACCGGGCTGGGCGACCTCGACGTGATGGGCCGCGATGCCCAAGAGGTCCTGAAGCTGCAGTTCGAGAACGGGGACGATTACATCGCCACCGCGCTCGAGTGGGGGGTACGGGTGCTCGACAAGCCGGTCGTAGTGCACGCCGAAGGGGATCGGCCTGAGGCGGCCAAGGCGGACATCTTCCCGGCGTATGACGACGACGGGGGGCTTCTCCTCGTGCTCACGCCCCGATGACCAGCAGGGTTCGCAACCTCACGATCCTCGGGCTCCTGGTCGTGCTACTCGGCGCCGCGATCGCGGTGATCCTGACCAAGCCGACCAAGCTCGGGCTCGACCTCAAGGGCGGCATCGAGCTCGTCTACCAAGGGCGGCCCACGCCGCAGGTCCCGGAGGTCACGCAGCAGGCGCTCGACGACGCCACCGAGACGATCCGCAAGCGCACCGACGCCCTCGGCGTGTCCGAGCCCGAGATCCAGCGCTCCGGGCGCGACCAGATCTCGATCGGCCTGCCGGACGTGCAGAACGCCGAGCGCGCGATCGAGCAGGTCGGCACCACCGCCCAGCTGCAGTTCTACGACTGGGAGGCGAACGTCCTCGGCGAGCGCGGGCCCGACGACCCGTTCCGGGGCACGAAGGCGCTCTTCGACGCGGTCGAGTTCGCCTCGACCCAGGAGGGCAAGGCGGAGCAGAGCGACGTCCCGGAGGGCTCCGACGACACGCCCGCGCAGGCCGACAAGGCGAACAACACCGCGGGCGACCGCTACTACCTGTTCGGTCCTGACCGGCTGCCGATAGGGCCGGACAAGAAACCCGTCCGGACAGGCGACTACGAGCCGTCGGGCTCGTGCGACGAGCTCCTCGCCGACTACGAGCCCGCGCCTGGCCCGTCGCCCGAGTACGCAAAGGGCACGGAGTGCAAGTCCGAGCTCGAGGCGCTCGGATCCGGCGGTCCGCCGAGCGGCTCGCAGGTGATCAAGGTCCCCGAGGGCGTCGTCGTGGTCGAGGCGGAGCGGGTGGAGAACCAGCCGCCCCAGATCAAGCGGTTCTTCGTAATCGAGGACGACTCCGAGCTCTCGGGCAAGGACATCACGAACCCCGAGCAGCAGTTCGACCCGACCACCAACGCGCCTGTCGTGACGATGGAGTTCACGGACCAGGGCCGCGAGGCGTTCGCACGGGTGACGCGGCGGCTGGCCGACCGCGGCTCCAAGATCATCGTGCCGCCCGGCAGCGACCGTGAGCTGGCCTTCCAGCGCTTCGCGATCACGCTCGACAACCAGATCGTCTCGCTCGCGACGATCGACTTCATTCAGAACCCTGAGGGGATCGACGGCCGCACCGGTGCGCAGATCGAGGGGATCGGATCGATCGAGGAGACGCAGGACCTCGCCGAGAGCCTCCGCATCGGCGCGCTCCCGATCGAGCTCAAGCTGATCTCACAGACCCAGGTCTCGGCCACGCTCGGCCAGCAGGCGCTCGACCAGGGCCTGACCGCGGCAGCGGTCGGCCTCGCGCTTACGATCCTCTTCCTGCTCGTCTTCTACCGCGTGCTCGGCCTGGTCGCCACGGTCACGCTGATCATCTACGCGATCTTCCTGCTCGCGCTCGTGAAGCTGATCCCGATCACGCTCACGCTCCCGGGCATAGCGGGTCTCGTCCTGACGCTGGCGGTGGCGGCCGACGCCAACATCGTCATGTACGAGCGAATAAAGGAGGAGGTCAGAACCGGGCGCTCGATTCCGAGCGCGATCGCCGCCGGCTACTCCAAGGCGCTCAGGACGATCATCGACGCCAACGTCGTGACGATCGGGGTGGCGTTCATCCTCTTCACGCTCGCCACGGCGGGGGTCAAGGGCTTCGCCTTCACGCTGGGTGTCGGCACGCTCGTCTCGCTCTTCACGGCCGTGCTCGGGACCTCGGCCATCCTCGGCACCCTGGCGCGCACGCGGCTGCTGCGACGGCCGAGCGCGCTCGGCGTCAACCCCCGGGAGAAGGGCGGCTGGAAGTTCGACTTCATGGGCAACGCGCGCTGGTTCTTCTCGTTCTCCGGCGCGATCCTCGCCGTCGGCGCGATCGCGATCGCCACGCTCGGGCTCAACTTCGGCATCGACTTCGAGTCGGGCACGCGGATGACCACGCCGCTCGAGCGGCCGGCGAGTGTGGACGACGTGCGCCAGACGCTCGAGCCGCTCGGCTACGGCGACGCGAAGATCCAGGAGGTCGACGATCCCGAGCTCGGTGACAATGTGGTCCAGATCGCCGTGCCGCAGCTCGACCCGGCGCAAGTGAACGAGGTCGAGCAGGCGCTCGACGACGACTTCGGCGTAGCCGGCGACCAGTTCTCCGCCACCTCGGTGGGCCCGACCTTCGGCGAGCAGATAGCGCGGACCGCGACGCTCGCGGTGATCGCATCGCTGCTTCTGATCTCGCTCTACATCGGCTTCCGCTTCGAGTTCAAGTTCGCCATACCTGTGCTGATTGCGCTCGCGCACGACCTGCTGATCACGGCGGGCGTGTACGCGCTGTTCGACCGGGAGGTGACGACGTCGACGGTCGCGGCGCTGCTCACCATCATGGGTTACTCCCTCTACGACACGGTCATCGTGTTCGACCGAATACGAGAGAACGTGCCGCGCATGCCGCGCGCGACCTTCTCGCAGATCGCCAACCGGTCGATGTCGGAGGTGTTCACGCGATCACTGGCGACTAGCTTCGTGGTGCTGATGCCGGTCGGCGCGCTACTCCTGTTCGGCGGCGAGACGCTCAAGGACTTCGCGTTCGCGCTGCTCGTGGGCGTGGCCTCGGGTGCGTACTCGTCGATCTTCATCGCCACCCCGGTGCTGGTGGAGTGGAAGGAGCGCGAGCAGACCTACATGCGCCGGCGCCGGCTGCTCCTCAAGGAGTTCGGCGGCAAGATCCCGGCTTTCCCGACCGGCGTGATCGGCGAGCCCGCCCCGGCCGGTGCGGCAGCCGGAGCGGTCGCGGCGACCGCGGCGGCGGCCCCCGCTCCGGGGACGCGGCGCGAGCGCGCCGGCCGTAGGGCCGCTCGGCGCGCCCCCGGGGCGCTGCCAGAGCCGCCCGCCGCCCCCGGCCAAGAGCCGAGCGGGGCGCGTCCAGAGCCGCCTCCGACCGCAGCCCAGGAGCCGACCCCGGCCCGGCCGGAGCCGGCGGCGCCGTCCGTCGAGGACGCAGCGGCCGGCTCGCGTCCCGACTCTGCCGCCGAGCCCAAGCCCGAGCCCGAGCCCGGGCCGGCGCAGCCGCCCGAGCCCGCCCGTGGCGAGCCCGCCTCCGCTCGTGGCGAGGCCGGTGCGGACGGCGGTGACGGCGCGCCGCCTGCGGGCCAGGCGCAGTCACGGGTCACGAGCACGTCGGGGCCGGACAAGCCCAAGCGCCGCCAGCGCGCGCGCAAGAAGCACGGGAGGCGTTAGCGATGGCAATGGTCGTCTGGGTGATGATGGGAATCTCGATCTGGCACTTCACGGTCTTCGTTCCCGACCGCTTCTGGGGCGGGATCGTCGGAGCATTCCTGGTCGCCGCGCTCGGCGCGGTCGTGCTCGGCTACCTGGCCAACGGCCTGACGATCCCGGGTGAGAACGACACCGACATCGTCCAGGCTCTCATCCCCATCCCCGGAGCCGTGCTCGCGCTCGCGGCGTCGTACCTTTGGGGCTCGCGCGCCGACGTGGCGCACGGAGTCGATCACGGGCACACGCGCGAGGGCTCGGTCTAGCGAGCTCCCCAGTCGCTTCCCGTTGGGCATTTTGCAGCGGTTTTGGTCTCCGCCGGCCGGGTCAGGGCTGGGGAAGGGGTCGTGGGCAGCGCCGCAGCGATCCTCCTCGGCAAACATGCTTCGGCTGATCGCTGATCTACCCGAATCTTCATCGGCACCGGAGCAGGGCCCACCCGGATCTGGCGCCACCATCCTGACTTGACCACACTATGGGTGGCGAATCCAGTAAAGCTCGCACCTTCCCGACTCCGTCGCCGAACGATCTTCGACCCTGGCCTGTTCGCCGCGGCCGACATGCACAACCCCTTACCCAGCCCCTACGCGAGACCGACCCACCGGCACTTCCGAAGGGAACGCGACGCGGGGCGCGCGCTAGCGCCGCAGCTTCACACGGAAGTCCTTGACCGTCGACCTTCCGGACACGGCGGCGGTCACCGTGAGACGGGCCGTCAGGCGGCGCTGGACGCCGAAGGCCTTCCTCAGCTTCCGCTTGACGGCTGGGCGTAGCCGCAAGGCGAGCAGTCGCGGCTTTCCATACGGCACGTAGACGCGCACTCCCGCCAACCGGACCTTGGCGCCATGCGACAGCGCAATCGTTCCGGTTGCCCTCAGTGCGGAGCTCGGGCTCGGCGTGGCCAGCACGGTCACCGCCCCGCGCCGCAGCGGCCGCTGCAGGCGCTTCCCGCCGAGCTTCAGGTTCGGCGGATCGTTGTCGCGGATCTTCACGCGGAGGCTGTTTTGAGAGGTGGTCCGGGCATCGCCTTGGGCGTTCACCAGGTTCACCTCGAAGTGCTCGTCGAGCTCGAAGCCCGGGTCGTCGGCGATCGGGACGGAGATGGTCTTCGCCGTCTCGCCGGGCGCAAACGAGAGAGTGCCGGACACGGGCTGAAAGTCCTCTCCCGGGCTGGCAGCGCCGGCTGTCGCAGGCGCAGGGCCCGTGTCGTAGGCGATGGTGCCGGCCCCGCCGCCTGCGAACCGCTGGAACGTCACAGATGCGACGGCACCAGGGTTCTCGGCGACTGTGGGCGCCGTCGACGTCGGCACGACCGCGCTCGGCGACCGGCTGGCGATCGAGACTCGCCAGCTGGTGAGCTGGCCGCCGCCGCCGGGGTCGTCGTCGACGACGTACAGGCTCCATACGCCGTCGGCGACCGTGTTGTCGAACACGGAGAGATTCGACCCGAACGGAGCGGCTGGCGCGGGGAAGGGCAGCAGATCTGGAAAGGGGTCGGTCACGTCGGTCGGCCGGTAGACCCCGGAGACGAGCGGGTCGGTCACGGGACCCGCGGCCTCGTCGTCGAAGGCGAGGTCGACGCTCGTAGCGGGAGCGGAGGCCCCGGCGTCGGAGAGCAGGAGCGTGGACTGACCCCCCGGCCCGGTCAAGAGTATGTCCGCGTCGTCGGGGAAGTCATGGCTGAGGTTCGAGATGCGGACGTTCACGTCGGTGACGATCCCCTCCCCGGCGGCCGTCACCGGGGAGGGGTAGGGGGTGCCCGGCGCCGGCGCCGAGGCGCTGTCCGGCAGCGTGACCGGCGGCCCGACGGTGGTCTGCGCACCGGCCGGTGCCGCGGGGGAGACGGCCACGCAGGCCAGGCCGGACAGGATCAGGAGGGGAGTCCTCAAGGGGCCGCGCAGATGACGTAGGCGGTGACGTTGGCGTCCGCCCCAGCCGTGGTCTCGGCCAAGGCGCCCCATGCGGTCGGGGTGCCGACTTCGGTCGTGGGCGCCGACGCGTAGAGGAACGAGTTGGGATCGGACGTATGACCACCGCCGCCAACCGCCCGCTCGCCCTCCTGACAGCTTGCAAGCGCGCCTCCGAGCATCTCCTCCCCGGTGCGCACCGTTACGTTGGTGGCCCCGGCGGGGCCCCTGGCTCCGGGAGCTCCGGCTGGGCCCGCGGGCCCAGCGGGCCCCGACGCTCCGCGCGGACCGGCGGGCAGCTGGCCCGACTTGAAGTCCTGCGCGAGCAGGGAGCGGTCCTTGACCTTGGCCGCGGTGACGGCGTTCTTCTTGAGCTGCTTGGCGCCAACGCTGTTGGCCGGCAGCTGGGCGACCGCGTACGACGTGCCCCCGAGAGCGACCAAGAGGGCGAGGAAAGCCACCGCCATCGACGGTGACGGGCGCAACCTGGCATTGCGTCGCATGATGTCCTCCTCGGATCGAATGCGTGAGGCGACGCTACGCGCGAGGGTTACGCTGGCGTTACGGACTCAAACCGGCTCGCCCGCGAGGACGCGTCGCTGCAGCTCGACGGTCTCGGCGGCCGGCTCCATCCCGAGCTCGTCGACCAGCCGCCGGCGGCATTCCAGGAACTGGCGGAGGGCGTGGGCGCGGCGCCCGGAGCGCGCGTAGGCGGTGATCAGCTCGCGCTGGGCCGACTCGTCGAGCGGCTCGAGCTCCACGAGCCTGCGGGCGGCCTGGGTGGCGGCGAGCTGGTCGTCGTCGTCGTGGCAGGCCGCGACGAGCGCGGCGAGCACCTCGGCGTAGCGGACCGTGAGGTTCTCGCGCCAGGCCGCCGCCCAATCGGCGTAGCGCTCCTCGGGGAGCGGCTCGCCGGCCCACAGCCCGGAGGCGCGCTCCAGGAGCGGCCGGCGTTCAGGACCCTCGGCGGCGAGGGCGGCCCGTGCCGCCTGCTCGAAGCGGTCGGCGTCGACCGAGTCGCGCTCGCGCAGCCTCAGCGCCAGCGTCCGCTCGGCACCCTCGATCACGCTCGGGGTGCCCGGCACGTCCAGCACGGCCCGGGCACACGACACCGCCACCCTGAGGCTGCGGCGCGCCGATGGCTCCGGTGTGTCGGGCCAGAAGGCCTCCAGCAGCAGGTCCTCGGAGACGGCGCTTCCGCGCTTGACGAGGAGAAAGCGGACGAGCCGCTGGGCCACGCGACGGTCCCAGGCGGAGTCGTCCGCATGCCAGCTGCCGCGCCGTACCTCGAACCCGCCCAGCAGCGTGAAGTCGAGCGGGGGCGGCCGCGTCACGAGCCGCTCGCGGGCCGAGACGGCTGCGGCGGCCACCTCGGGGTCGGGGTCGGCCGCGAGCTCGTCGAGCCTCGACGGCAGGTCGGGATGCCCGGACACCCCCGCGGGCGCCACCGCGGCGCGGCGCACGCGCGAGTTCGGATGGGACGTGAACGCGAGCAGCGCCTCGCCGCCCGGCCAGGCGACCTCGATCGCCGCGATCACGGCGCTCGGATCGAGCTTCCCCGCGGCGAGCGCCCTCCAGAGCGGCCGTTCGAGGAAGCCCCATTCGCGCCGCACGACGTCCGCGGCGCTCGCGCCGGCGGCCGCCCACATTGCCTCGAGGTCCGCCGCCGCGCCTCCCTCGTCGCCCTCGGCATCTCGGAGCCAGGCTCGCAGCCCCAGCAGGAGTGCGCGCGAGTAGCGGCCCGGCGCCCCCGGCACGCGCGCGTCGCAGACGGCGAGCGCATCCTCGACGAGCGCCCGGCTGCGAGCGGACAGCCCGGCGTCGAAGAGCACCGGCCCGGCGTCGACCACCGCCTGGAAGCGCTCCGAGAGCGGTGCCTGCGCGGCCAGGGCGAGCGCACGGTCACAGGCGGAGACAGCGGCGCCGGGATCCCCGCGCAGGGTCGCGACGCGCGCCCGCGCGAGCTCCGCCGCGTATTCGCGCCAGCCGACACCGGTGCTGTCGTCGGCACGCGCGAGCAGTTCCTGGGCCGGACCGGCGGCCCCGGCGCGCGCATGCAGCAGGGCCTGCCACACGAGGCTCACCTTCAGCATCGCCCGTGAGTGCCGCTCGCGGGCGAGCTCCTCGACCAGCCGCCAGCGCGAGAGCGCCTCGGCGTCATGGCCCTGGTCGCCAAGGGCGATCGCCAGGATGCCGCCGATCACCGGCAGCCGGTCGAAGGGATCGAAGCGCTCGAACTCGCGGATCGCGTGTTCCGCGCCGGGCACGAGCCGGTCGAAGTCGCCGGCGAGCAGGTGCTCGTAGCACTCCCAAACGAGGTGCAGCGGTCGCACGGGGTCGGCATGCGGGTGTGCCAGGAGGCGGCGCGAGAGCTCCTCGCACTCGCCGATCCGGCCGAGCGCGCCCAGGGCCGCCGCCGCGTAGGCCGCAACGGCCGGCGGGGTTGCGCCCGCGGCGAGCGCGGGCGCGGCGTCGAAGCCGTCGGCCAGCTCGACGACGCCCTCGATGTCGCCGGACACGAACAGCGGATCGGCGAGGGTGAAGCGGGCGAGCCAGGTGCCCACCGGGTCGCCGGCCTCCGTGAACAGCCGCGCCGACTCCCGCAGGCGTTCGACCGCGTCCGGCTGGCGCCCCTCGGCCCAGTCGAGCGCGCCCTGGAGCAGCAGGCACCAGGAGCCGCGGCGGAGCTCATCGGGCAGGGAGTCGATCCAGCGCTGCACGGTGGCGGGCGCCGTGTTGAGGAGCGGCAGTCCGGCCACCGCGATGGCCGCGTGCGCGTCGGACCACGACTCGGCCGCGAGCCAGTGCTCGATCGCCTCCTCGACTCGTCCCGCCTCGCTGAGCGCGGGCGCCACGCGCGCGTGGAGGTCTCGCCGGGCGTCGCGTTCGCGCTCGAGATCGAGGCGCTCGAGCAGGAACTCCCGCACGAGCGGGTGGTAGGCGAGCCAGTCTCCCTCGCCGCCGGTGGGACGCAGGGGCAGGCCGGCCTGCGCGACCCGCTCGGCGAAGTCGCCCGGGAGCTTGAGCGCGAGCATGCAGCCCTGATCGAGCTCGGGCGTGATGCTCGAGTCGATCAGCGAGTCCCGGAGCTCGGGATCGAGCTGGTCGAGGACCTCCTCGCGGAGGAAGTCGAACAGGCGCGTGCGCGACGCGGCGCCGCGGAGCGAGGGGATGTCGGCGCTGAGCGCGCCGAGTGAGCTGCCGAGCGGCCAGCCCTCGGTGGCGGCGAAGAGCCGCTCCGCGTCGGCGTCGGAACGCCGCAGGGACCGCAGCAGCTCGCCGCACTCGTCCGGGCTGAAGGCGAGCTCCTCGGCGCCTAGCTCGGTCAGGCGGCCGCCGGTGCGCAGCTTCGCGAGCCGCAGCGGGAGCGCCGTGCGGGTGGCAACCGCCACGCGCAGCACGTCGGAGTCGGCCGCGAGGAGGTCGCCCACGAGGGCCGCCGAGTCACCGCCGTGCGCGAGATGCTCGGCGTCATCGATGACGATCACGAGCTGGTCGAGCATCAGCCGGTCGAGCTCCGCCACCAGCTCCTGGCCCAGCGCGCGAGCGTCGATGCGTTCCTGGGCCATGGCCAGCCGCTCGGCGAGCAGGTCGACGGCCCCCGGGGCCGCTTCGCTCAGCGACTGCACGAGCCTCCGAAGCAACCTGCCCGCGTCGGTGTCGGCCGGGGTGCAGCGCAGCCAGGCGCAGCGGGCCTCGCGCGCGGCGAGCGCCTCCTCGAGCGCGACCGTCTTGCCGCACCCGGCGCCTGCCAGGAGTAGGAGCGATCCGCGATCGAGCGCGCGGTTCAAGCGCTCGACCAGGATGGGCCTTGCGATCCGTGACCCGGCTTCACGGAGCTGCTCGGGAGTGGCCACTCCCCGCTGTTGTAGGGGGATCAGAAGCGCTTTTCAACCTCACGCACGCGAGCGTGCGCGATCGACACGAATCCGTAGGGCCGTCCCGCCAGCCGCTCGCCGCGCAGCAGGTAGCGGCACTCGAGCTGCTCGGGACCGAGGTCGGAGACGAGCCGCAGGCCGCGCGCGGCGAGGAATTCCGCGCACGAGCCGCGCGGGATCCCGAACAGGAGCGGCTCGCCGCCGGCCGTCACGCGCCGGCGAAGCTGCGGCGCGCCGTAGAAGAAGGCCGTGTCGTCGAGGGCCTCCCGGAAGACGTAGTCGAAGATCAGCGCGCTGCCCGGCGCGGTGCGGTTGGCGACCCAGTCGAGCACCCTCTCGACGCCGCCGGGCCTGAGGTAGGGGGAGACGCCCGACCACAGGATCACCGTCGGCAGGTCGTGTCGGTGGCCCGCGTCGGCGAGCGGACGCTCGAGCGGGCCCGCGTTCAGGTCGGCTTCCACGTAGCGAATCCGGGCCGGCAGCGCGCCGAAGACCTGCCGGACGCGCTCGCGCTTGACCGCGGCGCTGGCCGGATGGTCGACCTCGAAGGTCGTGACCCCCGCAAGCCGGTGGGCGAGGCGGTGTGCGCGCGTGTCGAACCCGGCGCCGAGGATCACGAGCTGGCGAGCGCCCGCGTCGAGCTCCTCGCGGAGGACGGCGTCCATGTGCCTCACGCGCGCGATCTCGAACCAGTACGACCCGGGCAGGACCCGCTCCGCCAGGCGCGGGGCGACTCCGCGAAGAAGCGGCACCTTGACGATCGCGGTCAGCCTGAGGCCGCCCGTGACGAAGCGCGCGGCCAGGTGGTCGGTCCCGCGGACCCGCTCGTCGCGCTCGCGGGCGCCGGCCGCACGGAGAGCGGCGGCGCCCTCCGCGGTGCTGGCGGCGAGCCGGGAGCCTGTGCCGAGCCCGAGTGTCATGTCGGCTGGAGCTGCGCGGCCGCGCGGATCAGGCCGAGCCGGCCGAGCGCCCCGTCCACTTCGGGCAGCTGATGCAGGTAGCGGCGGTAGGCCGCGCGGCTCAGGCGGAGAAGGTGGAGGGGCGTCGAGGCCACCACGTCCGCGGTGCGCAGCCCGCCCGTGAGCAGGCCGATCTCACCGAAGCAGTCGCCGTGACGCAGCTTCTCGCCATGGACGCGCGCCTCGCCGCGCTCGATCAGATAGAGGGCGTCCGCCGGTTCGCCGCGGGCGACGACGGTCGCGCCAGGCGGGACCCGCAGCTCGTCGAGCAGGCCGTGCAGGGTGGTGCACTCGCTGTCGGAGAGCGTGGCGAAGGGCGGAAAGCCGCGCAGGCGGCCCCCGAGCGCCCGGGCGCGGCGCCGCTCCGAAGCCGAGAGGTCGCGCTGGGGGAGCGGCGTGTCGGCGAGGGTCGCGAGCCCTCCGCGTGGAAGGAGGCTGCTGGCGGCCACGGGGCGCTCGTTCGCCGCCGCGAGCGCGATCAGGGCGTGGGCCCCGGGCGCCGCAAGGGCGGCCTCGACCGCACGCAGCCGGGCGGTCATGGAGGCCATGTCCGAGACCAGCACCGCGAACGGGTAGCGGGCGCGGCCGTCGAGGGCGGGCGAGAGGAAGTGGCCGGGCTCAAACGCCGGGAGCCCGCCGCGAACCATCGCGAAGGGCGTGTGCAGAAGCTCGAGGTGGCGGCGCGCGACGGCGTCCTCGAACTCGCCGACGAAGGCCTCGACGTCCAGCCTGAGCGGGCCGGTGAGCGAGTGGAAGGCGGCGAGGCAGACCTCCACGACCGCCCTCGTGCCGAGCTCGCCCAGCGATCCGAGCCGCCTGTTCTTTGACGAAGCGGCCGAGCTCGCGGATGCGCGCGAGCGGCAGGTCGGGGAGGATCCGGAGCCGGTTCAGGGCTCCCCAGCCGAAGTGCTCCTCGAACGGCAGCAGCGGGCGCTCACGCGTGCGCAGCGTGGTGCCGGGTGGTGCGTCGGGCGCCGCACGCAGCGAGAGGGAGGCGAGGAGCCTGCCGTCGGCGCTCGAAAACGCGACGAAGTCGACCGCGGCCGGCTCGGTCGGCGCAGCGGGCTCCTTGTCGAGCCGTTCGCGGCGGACGAGCTCGGCGTCGACGAAGCCGACGTCCAGGTATTGGGCGAAGCGAAAGCGGAGCAGTGCGTCGCGCTGGGGCTCGCTGAGTGCGTCGCCGCCCAGCGCCAGCACGCCGACGCCCTGCCGGTCGTGGATCCGGTAGAGGGCGTCGGGCCAGGCCCCGCGCGTGAGCTCCGGCAGGCGCAGGGCGCAGCCGGCCTCGACGAGCTCCGCCACGTAGCGGTCGCGCGGGGTCATGACGCCGCCAGCTCGCGGCTCGCCCGCTGCGCCCAGGGCCGGGCCCCGAGCTCCTCGAAGGTCCCCAGGGCGGCCGCGAGGTGCTCGCGGGCCTCGGGGCGCCTGCGCGCGCGGCGCAGGCGCTCGCCGTAGCACAGCTCCGTCCTTGCGAGCTCGAACGGCTGCCGCGACCAGGCGCTCCAGGCGAGGGCGCGCGTGAACAGGCGGCTGTACGCGTGGTCTGCCGCGAGCATGGCGCGCGAGCGCTCGGAAGCGGCGACGAGGCCGAAGCTTCCGGGTCGCCGGCGGACGCCGCGCTCTACGTCGGCCAGCGCCCGCTGCGCGCCGACGCGGTCTCCGCGCCGCAGTCGCGCCTCGACGAGATCCGGCGCCCAGGCGACCGCGCGGCTCCCGGCGCGCGGGTGCTCGCGGCAGATCCGGGCCACCGACTCGAGCCGCTCGATCGCGGCATCGACCCGGCCGAGCCCGAGCTCGAGCAGCCCAACCGCCTCGCCGGCAAGCGCCTCGGCCGGGCGGTCGGCGAGCCCGCGGGCGAGGCGCACGGCCTCGGCCGCGTGGCCGCGGCAGACCTGCGCGTGGCCGAGCCCGGCCTCGATCAACGCCAGCCGGACAAGGCCGCTCATGACCTCACGCGGGAGCGCGGCCGCTTGGGCGCTCCGGAGCACCTCGAGTGCGGATTCGTGGGCGGCCGCCCAGTCTCCGAGCCGGAACTCGAGCTCGGCCAGCTCGGCGAGCGCTGGGCCCAGCGTCGAGGCGGTTGGTGCGAGTCGGGGGCCAGCCGTCATCACGATTCGAGTATCCGAACGCGACGGCCTCCGGTCCAGGCCACCCTGGCCCCGGCGTGGTGCACCTGGGGGTACGCGCTCTCCACCCAGGGGGAGAGAGCAACGGTTCCGTCCGCTTCTCCTCCGAGGATGCCTCGGATGCGGGCGAGACCGTCACGCTGGGCGTGTGAGCCTTACGACGTCGTCGCGGCGCGGCGGCTCGCGGACGGGCTCGGGGTGTCGCCCACCGTGGGAACGGTCCTGGCGCGGCGCGGGTTCCGCGAGCCGGAGGACGCTCGGCGCTTCCTCGCGGCGGACGAGCGGCACGATCCGCGCTCCTTGCCGGGCGTCCCCGCGGCGTGCGAGCTGATCCTCGAGCACGTCCGGCGCGGGACCCCGATCGCCGTGTTCGGGGACTACGACGTGGACGGCGTGTGCTCGACGGCGATGCTGGTCCGGACCCTGCGCGCGCTCGGCGCCGATCCCGCCTGGGCGCTCCCGAGTCGCTTCGAGGAGGGCTACGGCCTCTCGACGAGCGCGGTGGAGCGGCTCGCCCGGCGCGGCACGGGCCTGCTCGTGACCGTGGACTGCGGCATCACCGCGGTCGAGCAGGTGGCCGCGGCCCGCGCGGCGGGCCTCGATGTGGTCGTGACAGACCACCACCGGCCGGGCGCGGAGCCGCCGGACTGCCCGGTGGTGCATCCGGCACCGGGCGCGGGTCAGCGCTATCCAGCCGACCTGTGCGCCGCCGGAGTCGTGCTGAAGCTCGCCGAGGCGCTCGTGGAGGCGGCCGGGCGCGACCCGAGCTCGGCGGAGGAGGACCTCGATCTTGCGGCGCTCGCAACGGTGTGCGATCTCGTTCCGCTGCGCGGCGAGAACCGCCGGGTCGTCAGGGAGGGGCTCCGCGCCCTGGCGCGCAGCGAGAAGCCGGGGCTGCGGGCGCTGATGGCCGTCGCCGGGGTCGAGCCGGGGGAGCTCTCCGAGCAGGCGCTCGGCTTCCGGCTCGGGCCGCGCATAAACGCCGCGGGAAGGATGGGGCGCGCGGACGCGGCGCTCGAGCTGCTGCTAACCGAGGACGACGTTCGGGCCGGCGAGATCGCGCGCGAGCTCGACCTCCTGAACCGCGACCGCCAGGAGGCGGAGACGCGCATCCTGTTCGCGGCCGACGCCGCCTGCGCGCCCCAGACGAGCGAGGCCGCCCTCGTCGTGGCCGGGGAGGGCTGGCATCCGGGCGTGGTCGGGATCGTGGCGTCGCGCCTGGTCGAGAAATGGCGCCGGCCGGCGGTCGTGATCGCGCTCGACGAGGACGGGCGGACGGGGCGGGGGTCGGGCCGCAGCATTGCCGCCTACGACCTCCACGCGGGACTGGCCGCTTGCGCCGGCCACCTCACGCGCTTCGGCGGGCACCGCATGGCGGCAGGGGTGGAGCTCGATTCCGGCGTGGTGGAGGGCTTTCGCCGCGCCCTCGCCGCGCACGCCGGCGCGGCGCTCACGCCGGACGACCTGATCCCCGTCGAGCGGGTAGACGCGGTCGTGCCGGGCGGCGCGCTCGGCCTCGAGCTGGCAGAGGAGCTCGACCTGCTGCGGCCGTTCGGAGTCGGCAACCCGCAGCCGACGCTGCTGGTGCCGGCAGCGCGCATCCAGAACGTGGCGAGCATGGGGGAGGAGCGCCAGCACGCGCGCTTCACCCTCGTCACGGGCGGTGCGCGGGCGCGCGGCGTGGCGTTCGGCATGACGCAGGCCGCGCTCGGAGCGGCCGCTGGCGCGGCGCACCACGTGGGGGTGCGGCTCGAGCGCAACCGCTGGAACGGCACGGTGGAGCCGCGCCTCCTGCTGCGCGCGCTGTGTCCGCCGGCGCCCGGGAAGCTGCTCGTGGCTGGGGAGGGGGAGCCGTTCTGGAGCCGCGTGCGTGCGGAGCTGGCGCGCGACCCGGCCGGGCCTCCGGACGCCCGGCCAGCTGCCGGCGCTGTGCTCGACCACCGCGGGGCCGGCGTCGCCGGGCTCGCGGGCGACCTGCTGTCGAGCGGCGAGAACGTGCTCGTTGCCGTGGCGGACGTGGAGCGGCGGCGGGGATCGCTCGAGGCGCTGGTCGCAGGCATGGCTCCGGACCTCAGCCTCCGGGTCGCGTCGTGGAGCGTGTTAGCGGCGGGACGCGCGCCCGCCGTCGACCACGTGGTGGGCCTTGATCCGCCGCCCCTCGGCATCGCCGATCCCGCGTTGCGCCTCGCTCCGGCCGCCTACGCCGCCTGGGGCCCCGATGAGGTCGAGTTCGCGCTGAACGTGTGGAGGGCGGAGCTCGATCTGCGACCGGCGCTCGCCGACGCCTTCAGGGCGCTCCGGGCGTTGGGCCCGGGCGCCTCCGGCGAAGAGCTCGAGCATGCGCTGCGTGGCCCCGGCGGGTACCCGCGCTCTCCGGAGTGCTGCGCCCGAATGCTTCGCATCCTCGGGGAACTCGGGCTCGTGGAGCTCGCGCTTGACGAACCCCGCTGCGTCGTCGTCGAGGGGATCCGTGCGGACCTCGAGCTATCGCCCTCCTACCGCGCCTACCGCGAGCGGCTGGCGGCGATCGAGCGCGCGCTGGCCGGCGAGCTGCCGGCGGACGTGGAGCGCGAGCCGATGCCACGGGCGGCGTAGCCCCGAGCCGCCTGATCGACTCACCCGAGCTACGTTGCCGTTAACTATTGCCGTCAACGTAGCGCGGACCGGTCGCGCAAGAGGCGCCCGAGTCTCGCCGATCAGGCCGCGAGCAGAATTCCCGCCGGCGTGCTGACCGCGCCTCCGCGGACCGCCACCGCCTCGAGCAGAGCCGCCGAGACCAGGTCCCGAGAGCCACTCGCGAGGTCGATCAGCGCGGCCGCGGCAAGCTCGGTGTCTACTCTCCCCGTCGCGCGCAGGCCGATGATCGCGCGCGCGATCCGGGCTCGCTCCACCGGGGTGTCCACGGCCTCGAGAACTTCGTCGAAGGGTGCGCGTGCAGCGTCCGGGTCGTCGTCGGCAACCGCCTGACAGAGACGCTCGAGCACGGGCGAGGCGAGCTCCGGCAGCTGGATCTGGAGCGAGAGATCCAACGCCGGGAGATCGAGGACTCCGTCGAAGAGCTTGGCCAGCTCGGCGTCGGAACGTCGATACAGGTCCCCGGCGGCCTCCCGCCCGGCGTGGGCGAGGAAGGCCCTGGCGAGGCTCTCATCCGAGGGACCACGCTCGACCCCGCAGCAGCGCTTCGTCTTGCGGCCGGAGCCGCATGGACAGGGCTCGTTCCGTCCGACTCTCGACATGACTCAGATCGTCGCGCCCCGACCGGACGGAAGGCGGCGTCGAGCCGTTCCGGAACCGACTCTAAACTCGTAGGGGACATGCCGAAGGAACCGCGAGGCAACGTGGCACCAGGAGCAGAGGGCCGGGCGCCGGCCGCGCCGGTCCGCGCCGCCGCGGAGAGCTCGGATGGCGGCCAGGCGGCCGTCGCCCGCAGCGTGCCGACGGACTTCGAGCATCACCCGGTCGACGAGCACGCCGGAGCCGGGCCGCTTTCGCCCACCGGCCCCCGGGCGAGGCTGAGCGACAACCAGCGCGTCCTGCTCGCGGACCTGTTCGCCGTGGTCGAGGAGCACGCCGACGAGGCCGCCGAGGAGATCGACCGCGTGCTCGTCATGCGGGCCTACGTGTTCGCGTGCGAACGCCATGCGGACCAGCGCCGGGCGAGCGGCGAGGACTTCATCGTCCACCCCGTCGGGGTGGCCAAGATCTGCGCGGGCATGCGCCTCGACACGGCCACGCTCTGCGCGGCGCTCCTGCACGACACCGTCGAGGACACGAGCGCGTCGCTCGATGAGGTACGGGACGAGTTCGGCGAGGAGATCGCGCAGCTCGTCGACGGCGTGACGAAGCTATCCGGGCGTCACCTTCCAGAGCCGCGACGACCGCCAGGCCGAGAACTACCGCAAGATGATGGTCGCGATGGCCCAGGACATCCGGGTCATCCTCATCAAGCTGGCCGACCGCCTGCACAACATGCGCACGATCGGCGCGATGCCGAAGCCCAAGCAGCAGGAGAAGGCCAAGGAGACGCTGGAGATCTTCGCGCCGCTGGCGCACCGGCTCGGCATTCACGCGATCAAGTGGGAGCTCGAGGACCTCGCCTTCGCGACGCTCCACCCGCGCAAGTACAACGAGATCAAGCAGCTCGTCTCACAGCAGCGCGACGAGCGCGAGGCCTACGTGGGCCGCGCGGGCGAGTACCTGCGCAAGGAGCTCGGCGCCGTCGGCATCGACGCCGACATCTCGGGGCGCGCCAAGCACTTCTTCTCGATCTACTCGAAGATGACCAAGAAGGGCCGCGAGTTCAACGAGATCTACGACCTCACGGCGATGCGCGTGATCGTCGAGTCCGTCAAGGACTGCTACGGCGCGATCGGGGTCATCCACTCGCTGTGGAAGCCGCTGCCAGGGCGCTTCAAGGACATGGTCGCGATGCCCAAGTTCAACATGTACCAGGCGCTCCACACGACCGTGATCGGGCCCGAGGGACGACCGCTCGAGATCCAGATCCGCACGATGGAGATGCACCGCACCGCCGAGTTCGGTGTGGCCGCGCACTGGATCTACAAGGAGGACGGCGGCAAGCCGGTCGAGCAGAAGGTCGAGTGGCTGCGCCAGCTGCTCGACTGGCAGCAGGACACGAACGACCCGCAGGAGTTCGCAGAAACGCTGAAGGCGGACCTCTTCGAGGACGAGGTGTTCGTCTTCACACCCAAGGGCGAGGTCAAGTCGCTGGCTTCGGGCGCCACGCCACTCGACTTCGCGTACGAGATCCACACGGACGTCGGCCACCGCTGCGTCGGCGCCAAGGTCAACGGCAAGATCGTGCCGCTGCACTACACGCTGCAGTCGGGCGACATCGTCGAGGTGCTGACCTCGAAGAAGGAGCGCGGGCCGAGCCGCGACTGGCTCGCCCTCGCCAAGACGACGCGCGCGCAGTCGAAGATCCGCGCCTGGTTCAAGCGCGAGCGGCGCGAGGATTCGGAGCGGACCGGCCGCGAGATCCTGCAGGAGAACCTCAAGCGCGCCGGCCTGCCGCCGCAGAAGATCGCCGGCTCGCCGCTCCTCGCGGACGTGATCCGCGAGATGGGCTTCCGCAAGGGCGAGGACTTCTACATCGCGCTCGGCCAGGCCAAGATCTCGTCGAAGACGGTCGTCAACAAGCTGATGCACCGTCTGAAGGAGGGCGAGTCGGCGGTCGAGGCGCCGTCGGCCGCCACCGAGCTGCTCGAGCGCAAGGAGACGCCGAAGAAGACGGCCGCCTCCTCCACCTACGGCATCAAGGTCGAGGGCGTCGACGACGTGATGCTCCGGATCGCCAAGTGCTGCCGCCCCGTCCCGGGCGACCCGATCGTGGGCTACATCTCGCTCGGCAAGGGGATCACGATCCACCACGAGAACTGCCCGAACGCGGTCGCCCTCAAGAAGAACCCGGAGCGCTTCACGGAGGTGGAGTGGGAGGGAGACACCACGTCGTCCTTCCGCGTCGAGCTCCAGGTCGACGGCTGGGATCGCCACCGGCTGCTCGAGGACCTGTCGCGCACCTTCGCCGAGACCGGCATCAACATCCTCGAGGCGCGCTGCACCGTCGTGCACCCGATGGTCAAGAACCGCTTCGTGGTCGAGGTGGGGGACACCCACGCCTTGAAGACCTGCATCACGCGTATCCGCAATATCGATTCGGTCTTCGACGCGTATCGGGTAACGCCGACGGGCTGAGCCGCGTCAGGAAAGCGCCAGCAGCGCCCCGGGGCTCACCCCGAACTCGACCTCCGCGAACTCGCCGAGGAAGTCGCCGTCCACCTGGACCGGGAAGGGGCGGTCGTCGATCGCCTCCACGCGCAGGCCGTCGAGCCCCGGCAGCGACTCCACCTGCCGGTGGCGCATCACGCTCTGCGCCTTTCCGGACACCAGCCGCGGGACCAGCGTCAGCAGCTCGAGCGGCGTCGCGTTCTTCAGCACGCCCACCGCAAGCGAGCCCGTCTCGAGCCCGGCCGGCTCGACCACCCGGATCGGGCGCTCGCGGAAGTAGGTGTAGGGGTCCGAGTTCTGGACGACGACCGTCACGCCCTCGAGCGTCCGCTCGCCCGCTGTCACGCGCACGCGCGGCGGGTTCACGAGGTACCTGCGGTTGAAGATCGATACACCCGCGAGGCTGTAGTACCAGGCCCCGAAGCGGGCCTTGCGATAGGGATGGGCGTCCACCCGCTCGACCACGCTCGCGTCCAGGCCGACCCCTGACGCGAACACGAAGTGGCGGTCTCCGACCCGGCCGACGTCGACCCGGCGCGGCACCCACTCGTCTGCCATCCGCAGCAGATGCTCGGTCGCGTCGACCACGTCGTTGGGGATGCCGAGCGTGCGAGCCCAGACGTTCGTGGAGCCGCCGGGCAGCGCAGTCAGCGGGGTGTCCGAGCCGATCAGCCCGTTGGCCGCCTCGTTGACGGTGCCGTCGCCCCCGAACGCGACGACCACGTCGTAGCCCTCGCGCGCGGCCTCCCGGCAGAGCTGGGTGGCGTGATTGCGCTCCTGGGTGTCGATCGCCTCCACGGAATAGCGGGACTGGAGCGCGTACACCACCAGGTTGCGCAGGCGGTCCGAGACCGTCGTGGCGTACGGGTTGACGATAACCAGCATCCGCCGCTTCGGCGTCCGGTCCGGTAGCAGGCGCTCGGCGAGCTCTTCCGCGCGTTCCAGGGTGGTCTCGACGGCCACTTGGGACTACAACCCTACTCGCCGCCCGGGTTACGGCCAGGCGCAAGAAACCGCTTCGTGGCGCCGTTTTTTCGATGTGGGCCCTTGTACCGCCAGGCCGGCGGCACAGCCACCGGGCCCACAACTCTGGCAGGGTGTCATGGCACCCTGATCTGGACCCGTCGGGCGGGGGGGATGAAAGTTCCCCCCGCCCCATCCAGACCGCCGAGGGGCCGGCTTGAGGTAGGGGAAACGGCCCATTCGCAGGCGCGCGGACGGTCTGGACCCGTTTCTTCCCCGGCGTCGTGGACAATGTCGGGACGAGCGCGTGTCGACGCCCCTCGAAAGCGCGCTCCTCCCACGGAGAAGACGGATGAGTAAAAACATGACGCTTCGGCTGGACCCATTCGGAAGACAGGCGCTCGCCGACTTCGCCGAGGAACGACATGACTCGGCCAGCGTGGTCGTGCGCACCGCCTCGCTCTACTACCTGGCCGACCGCGACAGCGGCCGCTCGGCCTGGCGCGTGCCCCGGTTCCTGGAGGCATCGCCGCCCGACGGCGACCGTCTCGAGATCGACCTGGACGACGAGACCTGGACGGCGCTCGCCGAGGAGGCCCGCGGCCAGGGGGTCGAACCGTCGCGGCTCGCTGAGCACGCGCTCCTCTACTTCCTCGCCGACCTCGACGGCGGACGGCTCGCCGACCGGCTCGGCGGGGCGGTGGAGGCAGGACGGAAACCGCCAAGATAAGCGCGCAATTTGCGCGGTTTCCGGACCGCCCCTAGTCTGGTCGGGTGAAAGGGCCAATCGCTTTGGGCGCGGGCCCGCGCCTGAAGCAAGTCGCCGCGGGCACGGCCCCAGCGCTGATCGATCGAGAGGAGCCGTTGGCAGTCGCCACCCAGGCGCTTGCTGCTGCATGCGCCGGGAACGGGGCGATCGCGCTCATCCATGGGACCGGTGGCCTCGGAAAGAGCGATCTGCTGGCGACCGTCGTCTCGCACGGCGGCCGCGAACTCGGGATGGACGTGCTCGGCGCGGTCGGGCGCCGCCACGAGCGGGAGTTCGAGTTCGGCGTTGTGCTGCAGCTGTTCGAGACCAGGCTCGCCCGGGCGGGCGAGGAGGAGCGCGCGAGGCTTCTCGGCGGTCCCGCGCGCGAGGCCCGCCCGCTCTTCGAGCCCGGGCCGCGCGCGGGGCTCAGCGAGCCATCGTTCGAGCTGCTCCACGGCGTCTACCGGCTGTGCGCCCGGCTCGCCGAGGAGCAACCGCTGCTGCTGGCGGTCGACGACATCGATTTCGCGGACGAGGCGAGCCTGCGCTTTCTTCTCCACCTCGCCGGCAGGGTCGAGGATCTGCCGGTCGCGGTGGTGCTCACGGCCGGCTCGGTCGCCCAGCGCCAGGCTTCGTCGCTGGTCGGGGAGATCGCCCGCCACCCGGCCACACGGTGTTCGGGCCTCGCCCCGCTGAGCCGGGAGGCCACGGCGCAACGGGTGCGCGAGGCCTGGCTGCCGGGCGCTCCGGAGAGCGCCTGCCGCGCGATCCACGACGCGAGCGGCGGCAATCCGCTGTTGATCGACGAGCTGGCCGCCGAGCTGGTCTCGGCCAACGGCTCGGCCGAGCTCACGGCCGCGGGCGTGGGGGGGCTGGCGCCCGAGGCGGTCGCCGAGTGGGCGCTCACGCACGCTGCTCGCCTTGACCGCCGTGCGCCCGGACTGCTCAGGGCCGTCGCGATCCTGGGACCCGGAGCCGAGCTGCGCCACGTGGCCGCTCTCGCCGGCCGCGAGGCCGAGCAGACCGCAACGATCGCGGACGGCCTGATCGAGATGGGGCTTCTCAGTGCGGACAACCCGCTCTCCTTCGCCCACCCGGTCGTGGCCGCCGCGATCGAGGGCAGCCTCTCATCGCTCGAGCGCGCAACCCTTCACCGGCGCGCGTCGAGGCTCATGTCCGCCGAGGACGCTCCCGCCGACCGCGTGGCTTCGCACCTGATGGAATCCACCAGGACCGGCAGCGGCTGGGCCGTCGAGGCGCTCAGCGCGGCAGCCGCCGGATCGCTCGGCCAGGGCCGCCCGGCGGACGCCGTGCGCTACCTGCGGCGCGCGCTCGAGGAGCCACCGCCGCGGCGCCTGCGCGCACACGTGGCCTTCGAGCTCGGATGTGCGGAGGCCACGGCCGGCGTTCCGGAGGCGGCGCGGCGGCTGAGTGAGGCGGTCGGCGCGGTGGCGGAGTCGCCTCAGCGTGTGGAGAGCCCGCTGGACGCCGGCCGCGCGCTGATCGCGCTGGGCCGCCAGGACGAGGCCAAGGCGATCCTCGACCTGGGCCTGGAGCAGGTTGGCGACGACGATCCAGACCTCGCCGAGCGCCTACGGGCGGCGCGTGCGTGCACCGATCTGTTCGGAGCGCCCGACCGCTTCCCCAGTCTCGGCGAGCCGCCCGAGAGCGGGGAGACCCCCGGCCAACGCGCGATGCTCGCCGTCCACGCAATGGAGGGCGCGATCCGCGGCCGGCCGAGCGTGGAGGTGCGCGAACTCGCGGTGCGCGCGCTCGGGCGGGGCGAGCTGATCGAGGACGAGACGGCCGACGGGCCCGTGTACTACCTGCCGGCGTTCGCGCTCTCGATCGCGGAGGACCTTCAGACGGCGGAGGCCGCCCTCACGGCCGCCATCGAGGACGCCCGCACGCGCGGCTCGGTGCTCGGCTTCGCCAACGCATCGCACATGCGATCGGTCGCGATCCTGTTGCGCGGCCGGATCCCCGACGCCGCGGCGGACGCCCGGCAGGCGCTTGCCGTCGAGCGCCACGGCTGGCGGCTCAGCCTGAGCGGGGCCCGAACCGTGCTCGCCAACTGCCTACTCGAGCGGGGCGATCACACGGGTGCCCGCCGGCACATCATCGCCGCGGAGAAGCTGCCCCACGCGCACGCCCCGACCTGGAGCGCCGTGCTGCTCACCCGCGCCCGCCTGGCCTTCCTCGAGGGCAAGGTCGAGAAGGCGCTGGCGGATTACCTGGCCTGTGGAGAGCTCGGCGCGGCCGCGGGGGCGAACAACCCGGCGATATCGCCCTGGCGCTCGAGCGCGGCCATAGCCTGCAGCCTGCTCGGCAGGGCCGACGAGGCGCGCGAGCTCGCAGAGACCGAGGTGAAGCTGGCCGAGGATTTCGGGGCCCCGGGCGCGATCGGGCGCGCACTGCGCGCGCTCGGCACGATCCGGGGCCCCGAGCGCGGGCTCGAAGCGCTCGAGGCCGCCGTCGAACGGCTCGAGAGCTCGCAGGCCGCACTGGAGCGCGCCCGCGGGCTGGTGGAGTTCGGGGCGGCGCTGAGGCGCTCAGGCCGCCGCCGCGACGCCCGCGAGCCGCTCCTGCACGGTCTCGACCTCGCCCAACGCTGCGGAGCCGTCGCGCTTGTGGCGCGCGCCAAGGACGAGACCAGAATCGCAGGCGCCAAGCCGCGCCGCACGGCCGTCTCCGGAGTCGAGTCGCTGACCGAGCGCGAGCGCCAAGTGGCGATGCTGGCGGCGCGCGGCATGTCAAACCGGCAGATCGCAGACTCGCTCGTCGTCACTCTCAAGACCGTCGAGTGGCACCTGAGACAGAGCTTCCGCAAGTTGGACGTTGACTCGCGCGTGAAGCTGCGCGAGCTTCTCGGCGGCTGACGGAGGCCTGACTTGGGCGCTCAGGCGACGACGGGGGCGGCGTCGAGCTCGCGCAGCGCGGCCTGCAGGGCGCCGCGGCCGCGGTGATGCAGCCCGTGCACCGAGCTCTCCGTCTTGCCGAGCCGGCGAGCGATCTCGCTCGGCGACAGGCCCGCGATGTGCCTCAGGACGAGGACCTCGCGCTGGTCCTGCGGGAGGCGATGAAACGCCTCGCGCAGCGACGTCGAGCGGTCGAAGCCGACCTGCTCGTGCCCCTCGTCCGTGGTGCGGACCTCCTCGAAAGGGATCTGGCGGCGGGCGCGCAGGTGGTCGAGCGCAGCGTTCCGCGCCACGCGCAGGATCCAGGCGGCGAACGGCACCTCGCGCGGCTCGTACCTGTGGATCGCGGTGATCAGCTTCGCGAAGACGTTCTGGGTGATGTCCTCGGCCTCGTGGTGGTCGCGGACGATGCTCCTGACGAAGCCGCAGACGTCGTCGGCGTAGCGAACGTAGAGGAAGTGCAGCGCGCTGCGATCGCCCTGCTTTAGCCGGACGACGGCTCGGCGGACGAGCTCGGACTCGTCGGCCCTGCTCGGGGCCATGGTGGGCGGGCGCACGGCGGCGTCCGCGACGGGGGATGTCGCTGCTTGACTGGGAGGCATTCTGGTGGATCTCGAACCCTTGGTGGCGGCCGGGCCAGCAAGCCGCCAACGAGATCCGACACTAGCGCATGAGTTCGAGTTTCCCCGCGCTGGGGTGGGCACCCTAGTTTTTTGCGGGCCGGGTGAGAAAGGTTGAGATTCGGACGAGTGTTGTAACCCAAGCGGGTAGTTGGCGGCGTCGGAGGGTCGCTAGGGCAGCGAGACCTCGGCGCCGCGCCCGACACTGAGCCGCAGCGCCCGGGGTAGCCGGAAGTCGCGACATACGCGCGCATCCGGTCCGACGACGCTCGCTTCGAGCCGCCCGCCCAGATGGCGGATCGAGGCCTCCGGCATCACGATCGAGTGCTCGATCTCGGCACCCTCGATCACAACGTCGTTGCCGATCGAGGTGTAGGGGCCGACGTAGGCGTCGCGGAGCCTCGCGCCGGCGCCGATGATGGCCGGCCCACGCAGGATGCTCGACTCGAGGCGCGCCGTGGGATGGATCGAAACCGCGCCCTGGATGCGGCTGTCGATGATCTCGCCGCGCAGCGGCGTTTCGGGGAGCGCCTCGAGCGCGAAGCGATTGCCCTCAAGGGCCGCGTCCGTACCACGGCTGAAGCGCCACCAGCCGGTCGCCCGGCGGACCCGGACGCTGCCGCCCAGCTGGTTAACGCGCTCAGCCAGAACGTTCAGCTCGCGGCCGGGCCAGGCGTCGAGGTCGCTCGCCTCGTCAATGACCTTGGCGCCGAGGACGGCGACGCCCGCCGTTGCGGAGCGCCCGAGCTCGGGCGGCGCCGCGCCCCGTGCACCACCGAGCCGTTCACGAATGTCGACCACCGACTGCGGTGCGTCCTCCGCACGGTGCACCACGACGATCGCCTCCAGATCACCCGGCTCGTCGCTGCCGAGCAGGCTCGGAAGGCTCCGCCTGGCGAGGCTGTCCGCCAGGTGAAGAACGAAGGGCTCGCCGTCCAGGAACCCCGTGAGAGCCGCCAGCGATTCGCCGAGGCTCTCACCGGGGGCCTGAACGAGCCAGTCGGGCTCAAAGGGCCGGCCCTCCAGCGCGGCACGGGCCTCATTCGCGAGCCGGTCGCCGGCGACGACCGCGACCTCGCGGATGCCCGCGGCGGCCAGCCAGTCGAGGGCATGCCCGAGCAGCGGGCGATTCGCCACCGGCAGGAGCGCCGGCGCCGGGGCCTCCCAGTTTCCCACCCGGAGCTGCCGACCCGTCCCCGAGTGCTCCGACGGCCGGCTCGCGGGCGAGGATCACCGCCTTGGAGGGCTTCACGGGGTAGTAACGCTGGGGGCGGGCCGGATCTCGTCGGAAGGAGGACGAAGTTCGTACGAGTCGCTCCTCAAGGGATCAGTACGCCCCTCGTCCCCTGGTCACGACCGAGAAGGTCCGCATGAGCAACTTGATGTCGCCCCACAGAGTCCAGTTCGTCACATAGAGATAGTCGAGATTCACCATCTCCTCGAACGGGATCTCCGACCGCCCGTGGGCTTGCCACAGGCCGGTCAGCCCCGGTGTCAGGTCGAGACGCCTGCGGAGCCTGCCTTCGATCTGACGATCCTCGTTCTCGATCAGCGGCCGCGGTCCGACGAGGCTCATCTGGCCACGCAGGATGTTGAAGAGCTGTGGCAACTCGTCCAGCGAGTAACGCCGCAGGATGCGGCCGACCCGCGTGACACGCGGATCCTCGCGGATCTTGAACATGCCGTTGTCGTTCGCGCCGCCGTGGAAGTTGAGCTGCGCCACCTCATCCTTGCGGGCATCCGCGTCAGTGGACATCGAGCGGAACTTGTAGACCTCGAACGGTACGGTCGTCCTTGCCGACACGGCGCTGCCGGAAAAGGATCGGTCCCGGGGAGTCGAGCTTGATCGCCACGGCGCACACGAGCAGAACCGGCGAGAGCACGACCAGCGCGGCGATGCCGAAGGCCAGGTCCATCGCCCGCTTGAGCCGCAGCGAGAAACGGCCGAGGCGCGGGCGCGGGAGAGTGAGCAGCGGCATGCCCTCCATCTCGTGGAGATCGAGCCGCGCGCCGACGGCGTCCGACCAGCTGGGGATGAGATCCACGTGCACGCCGAGCTCCGAGAGCTCGCAGACGAGGTCCACGCGCCGCTGCGACTCGCTCATTGCCGGCGCGAGCATGACCCGGTCGATGTCGAGCTGCCGAATGAGGGTCCTGGCGTCGGTGTCACCGGGCAGCAGCGGCACGACGTCAAAGAGGTGGGTCGCGGACTTGGGAAGTTGGCGGGGGCGCTTGAGGTCGATGCAGGCGACCACGTTGATGCCCCACTCGGGGTGGCGAAGGATCTTGCGCACGATCGTTGCCGACTGCGCGAGGCTGCCGATCACCAGGGTGTTCTGGAGGTACCAGACCTGGTTGCGCGCATAGGCCCGAGCGGCCGTGCGAAGCACCATGAGGGCCAGCACGGTCAAGACCCAGAAGAGCGCGGCTCGCTGGACGGGCAGCTGGTGGGGCTGAAGGACGGAGAAGGCAATCACCGCGCCCCAGCTCCAAAGCGTGGCCATCTGGAGGACCGGCCCGATCTCGTCGGCTGCGCTGTAATCGGCCCGATGGCTGTCGAGGTGATAGAGGCGGTGGCCGTACGCCACCAGCACCCAAAGCGGAATCGTGAGCAGGAGCACAACGAGGTCCGCCGTTCGGAGCGAGCCGAACCAGGACTCTGCGACGAGGAAAGCGATGCAAAGCCCCGCCACATCCGCGCCGAGCAGCAGCCGCCTCAGCATGCGCCCGCGCTGGTCCGTACTGTGCGGCCGGGCGTCCGGACGGCTGAGCCGCAGGTCCAGCGGAAGCGCGGCAACCGCGGCCGCCGAACCGCCCGCGTCGGCCTCCACGCTCACCGCCGGCGTGAGCTCGGACCTCGTAGTGCTCGTCGCCATGGAACTGCCTAATGAACGCCCGGCGGGGGCGATCGCTGGCGCGGCGGCGGGCGGAAAAAAGGCTGAGGCTTAGGCCTCGCGGGCGAGGAGCATGTCTCGCCGGGGGTCACCGTCGAGCGCGCCTCGCCCCAGAATCATCTCCACGAGACCTTCGTCCGGGTCGAGGATCATCGACGCGGCTTCCTTGCGGCCGCCGGCGCCGAGCTTGCGGTACGCCGACGAAAGGTGGCTCTTCACGGTGCTCTCGGCGAGGAAGAGGCTGGTCGCGATCGATCCGTTGGTGTGCCCCGCGATCGCCAGCCGGAGCACCTCGCGCTCCCTGTGGGAGAAGTTGAGGGCATCCACGTCGTTGCGCAGCACCGCGGGAACGACGCTGAACCCCGCGGCGACGGCGCGCACGGCGGGGACCAGCGCGGTCTCCAGCTCGTCCTCGAGCACAAGGGAGTTTGCCCCGGCGCGGAGGGCACGGCGTGCTCCGAGCGGGCCACACGCCGGCGAGACAGCTACAACACGCCCCTCGCCGCCGTGGTTCAGCGTCGCGCGCAGACGCCGCAGTGAAATGGGGTGCGCGAGATCGATGGCCATCACCCGGATGTCGGGAACCAGGCTGGGATCCCCATTGAGCATCGAAATGGCGCCGGCTTGCGAGCGTCCCGACGATGCGCTCGCGGAGAGCGCCGGTGGCCAGGACGTGCACAAGCAGGTCGGGATGCGGCATGCCCAAAGAACGCTCGACGGGCGGCGACACTTCTGTCGCTCGATTTCGGAGCCTGTGTGCGAGAACGAAAGGGGGTGCGGACGTTTGTCCCCCGAGACATGAACACCGACACCCAACTCATGAACACCGAGACCCTAGCGCAGATCGATGGACGCGTCCGCTCAGGCGGCCCTGCCCACTTGTCGCTTCTGCGCGGCGCCCTTGCGTCACACGTTCGTCGACCTGGGCATGTCGCCGCTCTGCGAGAGCTACGTGCCCGCGGAGCGATTGGGCGCGATGGAGCCCTTCTACCCGCTCAAGGCCCACGTGTGCGAGCGCTGCCTGCTGGTGCAGCTCGAGGAGTTTGTCGCCGCCGAGGACATCTTTACGGAGTACGCCTACTTCTCGTCGTACTCGGACTCGTGGGTCGCACACGCGCGCGACTACGTGGAGATGGCCGTCGAGCGCTTCGGACTGGGTCCCGACAGCCTGGTGGTCGAGCTCGCGAGCAACGACGGCTATCTGCTGCAGCACGTTGTTGAGCACGGCATTCCGGCGCTCGGCGTCGAACCGGCGGCCAACGTGGCCGCGGTGGCGCAGGAGCGAGGAATCGACACGGTGGTGGCGTTCTTCGGCCGCGAGCTGGCAGCCCGGCTGGTGGACGAGGGCCGCCGGGCGGACCTGCTGGTCGCCAACAACGTGATGGCGCACGTGCCGGATCTGAACGACTTCGTGGGCGGCATGGAGCCGCTGCTTGCGCCTCAGGGCGTGGTCACGATCGAGGTGCCCCACCTGCTGCGGCTCGTCGAGGGCAACCAGTTCGACACGATCTATCACGAGCACTTCTCCTACTTCTCGTTCCTGACTGCGCAGAAGGTTCTCTCGGCGCACGGCCTGGAGGTCTTCGACGTCGACGAGCTGGCCAGCCACGGCGGCTCGCTCCGTCTGTACGCGCAGCGGCGTTCCGGTGGGCGCCGGCCGGTCAGCCCGCGCGTCGACGCGCTCGCCGAGCGCGAGCGGACCCTCGGCTTCGACACGCTCGAGGGGCACGGCGCATTCTCGCCACGGGTCATGGAGACAAAGTGGCGGCTGCTCGAGTTCCTGATCGCTCGCCGTCGCGAGGGCAAGCGGATCGCCGGCTACGGCGCTCCCGGCAAGGGCAACACGCTTCTCAACTACTGCGGCATCCGCGACGGACCTGCTCGAGTTCACCGTCGACCGCAACCCCTACAAGCAGGGCCAGTTCCTGCCCGGGACCCACATCCCGATCCGACATCCCGAGGCGCTCGAGCAGGCTCGTCCCGACTTCATCCTGATTCTCCCTTGGAACCTGAAGAAGGAGATCGTGGCCCAGTTGTCCTACACGCGCGAGTGGGGCGCGCGCTGCGTCGTCCCGATCCCGGAGGTGGAGGTGCTGTGAAGGTCGTCATCTTCTGCGGCGGGCAGGGTCTGCGGATGCGCGAGGCGTCCGAGGTCGCGCCCAAGCCGATGATCCCGATCGGCAGCCGGCCGGTCCTCTGGCATGTCATGAAGTACTACGCGCACTTCGGCTTCACGGACTTCGTGCTCTGCCTGGGCTACAAGGCCGAGGCGATCAAGCACTTCTTCCTGACCTACAGCGAGGCGATGGCCAACGACTTCGTGCTCTCAGACGGCGGCGCGAAGGTTCATCTCCTCAAGACGGACATCCACAACTGGAACATCACGTTCGTCGACACCGGGCTGCGGGCGTCGATCGGTGAGCGCCTGAGGGCCGTCCGCCACCTCCTGCGCGACGACGAGATGTTCCTCGCCAACTACGGCGACACGCTGACGGATGCGGACCTCCCGGCGATGATCGCCCGCGCCCGGGAAGCCGACGCGACCGCGAGCTTCCTCGCGGTGCGGCCGAACCACAGCTTCCACGTGGTTTCGATGGATGACGCCGGCGTGGTGCGTGGCCTCCACGACGTGCTCCGTTCCGACATCTGGATCAACGGCGGCTACTTCGTCCTGCGCCGGGAGCTTCTCGACCAGCTGCGTCCCGGCGAGGACCTCGTCGAGGAGCCGCTCCAGCGGCTCCTCGCCGCCGACAAGGTGCTCGCACAGCGGCACGAAGGCTTCTGGGCTCCGATGGACACCCTCAAGGACAAGCAGTGGCTCGAGAGCCTGCACGAGAGCGGCACCGCCCCGTGGCAGGTGTGGGACCCCGACCGCGTCGTCAGCCAGGACGTCGCGTACGCGGCCTCCGGATGATGCTCCCGCTGCAGATCGGCCGGTCCGACGCGGCGCCGGCGCGGGTGCTCGCGATCGGCGCCCACCCGGATGACATCGAGATCGGCTGCGCCGGCACGATCCTCAAGCTGATCGAGCAGGAGGCGGTATCGGAGGTCCGCTGGGTGGTGCTCAGCGGCAAGGGCGAGCGGGCGGACGAAGCGCGCCGGAGCGCCGAGGCGCTGCTCGACGGGCTGCCGCGGAGCGAAGTGGTGGTGTGCGACTTTCCCGACGGCTTCTTTCCGTACGAGGGCCAGCGGATCAAGGACTTCTTCGAGGAGCTGAAGCGCGACTTCTCACCCGACGTGGTCTTCACGCACCAGCGCGCCGACCTGCACCAGGATCACCGTCTCAGCTGCGAGCTGACCTGGAACACGTTCCGCGACCACCTGATCCTCGAGTACGAGGTGCCGAAGTACGACGGGGACATGAGCGCCCCGAACACGTTCGTGCCGCTCGAGGAGCACCTTCGCCGGCGCAAGATCGACCATCTGATGAGCCACTTCGGCTCGCAAACCTCCAAGCACTGGTTCGGGGAGGAGCTCTTCTCGAGCCTGCTCCGGCTGCGCGGCATGGAGTGCAACTCGCCGAGCTCCTACGCCGAGGCGTTCTTCTGCCGCAAGGCCGTGCTGGCGTGACGACGGTCCTGACGGGCGACGCGCGGCAGACCGACGCCATCGGGCGCGACGCCTACGAGCTGATGCGGCGGCTGTTCCCGCTCTGCCGCAGCCTGACCGGCGGCGGAGTGCGGGCCACCTTCGACCTCCTCGAGGAAGAGATTCCGATCACGCGGACCGAGATCCCGAGCGGCACGAGGGTGTTCGACTGGATCGTGCCTGACGAGTGGAACATCCGCGACGCCTACATCGCGACCGCCGGACGGCACCCGCGTCGTCGACTTCCAGCGCTCCACGCTCCACGTGGTCTCCTACAGCGAGCCGGTGCGGGCCACGCTTCCGCTCGAGGCGCTGCGGGAGCGGCTGCACACGCTTCCCGACCAGCCGGACGTGATCCCCTACCGGACCTCCTACTACGAGCGCACCTGGGGCTTCTGCCTCTCGCACAGGCAGCTGCAGGAGCTGAGCGCCGGGCGACTACGAGGTCGTGATCGACTCGACCCTGGAGCCGGGTCACCTCTCCTACGCGGAGCTTCAGATCGAAGGGGAGGGGGAGGGGGAGGTGCTCGTCTCGACCTACGTCTGCCACCCCTCGCTCGCCAACGACAACCTCTCCGGGATCGCGGTCGCGACCATGCTGGCGAAGCTACTGCTCGAGCGCCGGCTCCGGCACACCTACCGCTTCCTCTTCGCACCTGGCACGATCGGGCCGCTCGCGTGGCTGCACCAGAACCGCGACGGACTGGATCGCGTCAAGCACGGACTCACCCTCTCCTGCATCGGCGACGGCGGAAACCTGACCTACAAGCGCAGCCGGCGCGGGGATGCCGACATCGACCGCGCGGTGGAGACGGTGCTGCGCGACTCGGGCGCCCCCCACCGGGTACTCCCCTGGGAGCCCTGGGGCGGGGACGAGCGCCAGTTCTGCTCGCCCGGCTTCGATCTCCCGGTCGGCACGCTGATGCGGACGCCACACGGCGAGTTCGCCGGCTACCACACATCCGCGGACGGCGCTGGAGCGGATCCGGCCCGAGTCACTCGCGGAAGCGGTGGAGACGTGCCTGGAGGTCGTAGACGTGCTCGAGAGCAACCGCCGCTGCACGAACCTGAGCCCCTATGGCGAGCCGCAGCTCGGGCGCCGCGGGCTCTACCGGTCGGCCGGCGGTGCCGTCGCCACGCCGGACGACGAGCGCGCCCTGCTGTGGGTGCTCAACCAGAGTGACGGCCGCTCGACGCTGCTCGACGTGGCGCGCAGCTCCGGCCTCCGCTACCCGGTGGTGCGGCGCGCCGCGGAGCGGCTCGAAGCGGCCGGACTGCTCGCCTGAGCCCGCTCAGGCGCGGTGATCGGGCCAGGCCCGATCGCGCTCGGAGATGATGCGCTCGTCGGCGGCGGGCCAGTCGATGCCAAAGGCGGGGTCGTCCCAGCGGACGCCGCGGGCGGCCTCGGGCACGTAGTGGTGGGACATCTGGTAGAGGACCTCGGTGTCGTCCTCGAGCGTCTGGTAGCCCTGCGCGAACCCTTCGGGAACGTAGGCCAGTCGCTGGTTGGAAGCGCTGAGCTCGACGCCAAGCCAGTCGTTGCGCGTCGGTGAGCCCGGACGCAGGTCGACCATCACGAGAAAGATCGAGCCTCGCGTGCAGCGCACCAGCTTGATCTCCCGGTGCGGCGCCTCCTGGTAGTGGAGGCCGCGGAGGGTGTTCCGCCGCGGACTGTGGATCGTGCTGCTCTGCACGATGCGCATGGGCAGGCCGTGGTCCGCGAACTCCCGCTCGCAGAACGTGCGCGCCAGGAAGCCGCGCTCGTCGGCGTGGCGCTCGACGTCGATCAGGTAGGCGTCCTCGAGCCGGGTGGGGGTGAAGATCATCGCCCGAACGCCTCGATCTGCTCCAGGGTCACGGCGCGAAGGTCGCGGCCGCTCCTGTAGGCGTCATACCACTCGACGATCGCATCGACGGCGCGGTCCAGGGACCAGCGCGGAGTCCAGCCGAGCCGCTGCCTCGCCTTCGACGCATCGAGCTTGACGAGGCGCGCCTCGTGCGGGTCGTTCGCCGTGGGCTCCACCTGAACTGAGAGCTCCCCCGGCCAGCGCCGGCGGAGACGCTCCACCAGCCACGAGACGGGTCGCGCGTCCTCCACCGCCGGCGAGAAGTTCCAGGCCTCGGCGAAGGTGCGACCCGACGTAGCGAGCCTCTCGGCCAGGCAGACATAGCCCGAGAGCGGGTTCAGCACGTGTTGCCAGGGCCGCACGCTCTCCGGGTTTCGGACGGTCACCGTGCGACCCTCCACGGCGGCCTGCATCACATCGGGGACGAGGCGATACTCCGCCCAGTCCCCGCCGCCGATCACGTTTCCGGCGCGAGCGGTCGCGATCCCCACATCGCCTCCCATCAGCGAGTCCCGGTAGCTCGCCGCCACCAGCTCCTGGCAGGCCTTGCTCGACGAGTAGGGGTCGAGGCCGCCGAGTTCGTCGTTCTCGCGATAGCCCCAGTCCCAGTCGCGATTGACGTAGCACTTGTCACTGGTCACACAGACCACAGCGCCGACGTCGTGGCTCGCGCTCCTGACGGCCTCGAGCAGGTTCACGGTGCCCGCGACGTTGATGGAGTACGTGCCGACCGGATCCGCGAGGGAACGGTTGACGAGCGCCTGCGCGGCGAGGTGAAAGACCACCTCCGGCCGCGACGCGGCGACCGCCGCCTCCACGTCCGCGAGGTCGCGCACGTCGCCGGTGGTCGTCGGGACCACCTCGTCCAACCTCGTCAGCGCGAACAGCGACGGGGTCGTCGGCGGGCGAGAGGCGAAGCCGTGCACCTCGGCTCCGAGCGAGTGCAGCCAGAGGGTCAGCCACGAGCCCTTGAACCCGGAATGGCCGGTGACGAGCACGCGCCGGCCGCGCCAGAACCCGGCATCGATCACGATCGAGTGATATCAGCCCGACTTCGACCGGCACCCGCCAGCGCAGCTCGTCGTCGAGACGGCCGGCCTCCTGCAGCTCGCGCACGCGGTTGATGCGCAGATAGCGGGTGCCGGTGAACTCCTCGAAGGTCAGCCCGTTGCGAGCGTACGCGTCGTACAGCTGCTCCACGCCGCGCCGCACCGTCCAGCGAGGCTCGAACTCGGGCAGCACGCGCGCGATCTTCGAGCAGTCGACCTGGTAGGAGCGCTTGTCCGGGCCGCCGCCCTCGGCGAACGAGGCGCGCGCGCCGGGCACGACCTCCTCGACGATCTCGGCCACGTCGCGGATGCGGTAGTTCTCGGCGCTCGCGCCGACGTTGAACGCCTCGTCGTGCACGAGCTCGCGCGGGGCGTGGAGGACGGCGAGGAACGCGCCGGCGATGTCCTCGACGTGCACGAGCGGGCGCCACGGCGTCCCGTCGCTCTGAATCAGGATCTCGCCGGTCGTGTGCGCATACCCGACGAGGTTGTTGACGACGACGTCGACGCGCAGGCGCGGCGAGACGCCGTAGGCGGTGGCGTTGCGCAGATAGGTCGGGCTGAAGGAGTCGTCGGCGAGCTTCGCGATGTCCCGCTCGGCGAGCACCTTCGAGCGTCCGTACGGCGTCACCGGTGCGAACTCGGCGCTCTCGTCGAGCATCTCGTCGTCGCCCGCCTTGCCGTAGAGGCTGCACGAGGACGCGAACAGGAAGCGCTCGACCCCGGCCTCCTTGGCCTTCTCGGCCACCCGCACCGAGGCGAGATGGTTGATGTCGTAGGTCGCCTGCGGGTTGAGGTCGCCGACCGGGTCGTTGCAGACCGCGGCGAGGTGGATCACCGCGTCGAAGCCGGCGAGGTCCTCGCTCTCGACGTCGCGGACGTCGGCCTGCAGCGACTCGCACCTCGTGCCCGTTCGCGCCGAAGATGCAGGGGGCGAAGAGGTCGGAGTCGAGCCCGACGACCTCGTGGCCGGCCTGCTCGAGCATGGGGACCAGCACCGAGCCGATGTAGCCGTTGTGTCCGGTGACGAGTATGCGCAAGGAAACCTCCTAGGAACCCCGGGTCGGCCGTTTGGCCGCCGGTGAGGGATTGGATCGCTGGATCGGTATTGGCCGGGAGTCGTTGGTGCTGCCGCAGATTCCACACATACCTCGTTGAAAGAACGGGGAAGCCCCAGCAGCTCTTGCGCGCTCAGCAGCCCGCGCAGGGCGCGCTCGAGCCGTTCTGGTGCGGCGCATCGCCGATCTTCTCGAGCCAGATCTCGCGCCAGTACGGATAGATGGCCCGCGTGCAGAAGCGGTGGTAGTCCGCGGCGCAGACCACGCCCTCGAGGATGATGCAGTCCGACTTGATGTCGATCATCTCTCCCGTCGACTCCTCGATCAGGCGGTTCACGCGCGCCCGGACGCGCGCCGTGCGCCCGCAGTAGTTGCTCATCTCGCCGTCGAAGCTCAGGCCACGGTTGCGGTTCGTCTTGTCGAGCGTGGCCACGATCTCTTCCTTGCTCTTGATCCGCACCAGATCGCCGGGACGCAGATCGAGCTTCCCGGACGGCGTCTCGCCCTTGTTGAGCTTTCCGATGACGAAGGGGTACGTATTGCCACCGGCGATCAGGAGGGCCTTCGGGAGGCGCTTCTTGCTGAAGCCCTGCCAGAGGTTGAAGACCTCGATGACCAGGCCGCGGACGATCTTCCGCAGGCTCCAGTTCTGTAGGTCCCTGACGTACTGGTCGGCCTGCCTGAATCGCAGCGGCTCGGAGGCGCTGGGTATGTCGGTGGCCTGGCAGCGGTAGCGCGGGGCGCCCGCCTCGGTTTCCTCCCTCGTGGCGGGAAGGAGGGTGCCGGCGACGTACGACTGCTCCTCCTCGTCCAGCTCGGCGCGGCGCAGGCGCGCTGCCGTTCTCGAGCCGCTCGAGCCACGCTTCCTTCCAGAACATGAGGCAGGCGGCCTGGCAGCCGTCGTGGGCGGACCCGTCGCAGCGGACGTTCTCGAGGTGCACCGTGTTGTGCATGCGACGCACGACGCCGTCGCCGGCGCACGTCTTGTCGGCGCGCTGCGTGACGGGCAGGGTACGGCCGCAGTACTTCAGCATCTCGGGCATGAACGGAAGGCCGTCGAGCATGCCCCGGTCGTCGAGCGTGGCGAAGATCTCCGAGGCGCTGCGCACCCGGACGAGCTCGCCGGGTCTCAGGCCGAGTACCTGCGGGGGCTGCGGGGAGACTTCAGTGCTGTGCTCACGATCCACAAGAACGGAGCGCCGCTTCGGCGAACTTGCGGACCTCGCGCGCCAATGAAACTTCGGCGCGGGTACGTCGGGACGAAAGGGCCGCAGCCTCTCCTCCGTTAGTCATCTGGCGTGGACGACATCGCGATCATCACCGTCTCGACCAGCGAGGCCCACTGGCTCAGGCCCTGCCTGAGCACGCGTATTCGCCCACATGGGCGACGTGAGCTCGGACGTGGTCGTGGTGGACAACGAGTCGCGCGACGGGACCGCGGACGTCGTCGCGACCGAATTTCCCGACGCCCGCGTTGTGCCGTCTCGCAACCACGGCTTCTCCCACGCGAACAACCGCGGGCTGATGACCTGCGACGCCCGCTACGTGCTGTTCCTGAACCCGGACACCGAGATCGTCGAGGGCACCTTCGAGCGACCTGGTTCGGGCGATGGACGCCCGCCCGACGGTCGGGCTGATCGGCGTGCGGCAGGTCACTCCGGACGGGCGCGCTGGACACGACGATCCGGCGCTTTCCGAATGCGCTGCGTGCGCTCGGCGACGCGCTCGCGGCGGAGCGGCTGCCGCGCCGTCCACGTTGGCTCGGGGAGCGCGAGCTCGATCCGACCGTCTACGACCGCGAGGTCGACTGCGACTGGACGAGCGGCTCGTTCATGCTCGCTCGGCGCGAGGCGATCGAGAGCGCGGGCTTCCTCGACGAGCGCTTCTTCATGTACTCCGACGAGACCGACTTCTGCCGGCGGATCAAGACGGCCGGGTGGGAGATACGCCACCTGCCGTCGATGACGATCATCCACCACGAGGGCAAGGCCGGGATCAAGCCGAGCATCGAGAGCCTCAACGCCTACATCGCGCATGCGTCTACGCGCGCAAGCACTTCTCTCCGGCTCATCGTGTTCTGTACTTCGGCGCCGTGCTGCTGGGAGCTTCCCTGCGCTCGGTCTACGGCGGCTCCGGCGAGCGCGGACGGCTGGTGGAGGCAGCCAACCGCCGGAAGGTCGCCACGCTGCTCGGCCGTGCGCCGGTGCCGTTCGGGCCGCCGAGCCGCTTCTCGGTTCGCATCGCCGGCCCCGATCAGCGCCGCGCCGGGCGTGAGGCTGCCCGCGCCGGACCCGACGCAGCATGAGGATCGACGGTCGCAACGTCCTGATCACAGGCGGCGGAGGCCAGCTCGCCTCGGACCTCGAGGAGCAGCTGCGCGAGCGCTGTCGAGGTGTTTGCGCCCGGCCGCGGCGAGCTCGACATCACCGATCAGCGAGGCGCTGGACCGAGCGTTCGAGCGGGTCCAGCCCGCCGTCGTCTTCAACTGCGCCGCCTTTCACAACGTGGAGGTCTGCGAGCGCGAGGAAGACCGCTCGTTCGAGGTGAACGCACGAGCGGTCAAGCGCCTCGCGGAGCGCTGCGCCGACGCCGGCGCCGGCCTCGTGCACCTGAGCACCAACTATGTCTTCGCGGGCGACCGCGACGAGCCTTACTCCGAGGCGGACCAGCCGAGCCCGCGCAGCATCTACGCGATCTCGAAGCTGGCCGGAGAGCACGCGGCCCTCGCCTACTGCCCCGGCGCGCTGGTCGTTCGCGGCTCTGGGCTCTATGGTCGCCACGGGAGCGCGTCGAAGGGCGGCAACTTCGTGCAGCGCATGATCAAGCGTGCGCGTGAGCAGGGTGCGCTGAAGATGGTCGCGGACCAGCGCCTGAACCCCACGTACACGGCGGACCTGGCCGAGGCCCTCATCGCCGCGGTGGAGGAGGACGTCTCCGGGCTGCTTCACCTCACCAACTCCGGCTCCTGCTCGTGGTACGAGTTCACCCTCGCGATCATGGAGATCGCCGGCATGGACGTTCCGGTGGAGCCGGTCCAGACGGTCCGGCCGGCGGGCGGCGCCGACCGGCCTCTGAATGGCGTGCTGTCCTCCGAGCGAGCACTCGAGGGGGGCGTCGCGAGCCTGCGCTCCTGGAGGGCAGCACTCGAGGACTACATGGCGGGCGCCGGCATCGCGGCCGAAGCTAGCGCTCGCCCCCCGTCGCTTCTAACTGAGCGTTCTGTCTGGCCTCGACCGTAGCGTCGGAGCCGAGATGGCGACGATGGGGAAGTCTTGGAGCAAAGCTCGGGTGAGCTGCCCGCGCCCTGAGCATGCGGGCTCGCGGGTGCGCCTCGACGGCCGCTACGGCAAGCCCGGTCACCGCCGCCAGCTCTACCGGTGCTTTCCCGCCAACGGCGAGCGCCCACACCGCTTCACCGAGCTGCTGCCCCGGGAGGAGGCCTGGCATGACGCCTGCGAGACCTGCGAGCGGCCGGTGTACCCAAACGAGGGTCCGCACGCGGCCCGCCACTACCAGTTCGTCGCCCGCGGGATCGCCGAGGCGCTGCAGGCGGTCGGAGCCGGGGCGACCTACCGCCAGGCGGGCTTGGTGGCGCGCGAGCGAGCCGATCGGCTGCGCGCCGACCCCGAGACCGGCGAGCCGCGCCCCACCCGCCACGGCCAGCTGGTGGCCGACTGGGTCGAGGTCTTCGCCCCGGTCGTCTTCGAAGCGCATCGCCCGGTCGCCTGGCCAGATACCGGGTCGGTGCTCCTCGACGACCTGCCCTTCTCGGTCCGCGACCCGGCCACCGGGCGCTTTCTGATCGCGTTCCGGGTCTTATGCGCGGCCGGTTTTGAGCGCGGGCGCCCGAAGCTCTGGCGGGTCGAGGCCTTCCCCGATGCCTCGCAGGCCAACTGGGAGGCGTTCCTGAACAGTCTCGAGGGCGCTGCGCGGCGCGTCGTCTGCGACAACCACTCGGGCCTCAACGCGGCTGTTCGAGCGGCCTTCCCCGACGCCGACCTCTACCTCTGCGAATGGCACCTGCGCCACGCGCTCGAGCGCCTGATGGCGAAGATCCGCAAAGACGATGAACACCGCGCCGCGATCGACGTCCTCCTGGCGCGGGTCGAGGCCGCCTTCACCGGCCCGTCGTTCTGGGAGCGCTTCGTTCGCGACGCTCACGCCGCCGAGATCCCGCGTCTCTCCGACTGGCTCGAGGGCGCCGGCCGCGTGGTCGCCGACCAGTTCGCCCGGCGCGGGCTGCGCAGCCAACGGCCCGCCGACATGCCGCTTTCAACCTCACCCATGGACGGCCTCATCGAACCGATTCGCGCCGCAATTCACCCGCGCCGCTACGGGCTCAAGAACCGCGCGCGCACGAACCGGTTGCTCATGCTTATGCAGCTGCACGCCAATCGCCAGGACGACGTGCTCACCTACGCGAAGAGCATCCGAGCGTGGCTTGAGGCCAACGGCGGGCGCCCTCGTGTTGCTCGCCGCGCAGTCACCGACGCCGGCGGCGTGGCCTCACTGCGCTAAGCGCTCAGAACGCTCTACGAGAAGCGACGGGGGGGCG
>CAVVWD010000022.1:0-298941 GCA_963751835.1 uncultured Thermoleophilaceae bacterium
TGCGGGTAACTACCTGGTGGCGGGCGGAGGACCTCGATCGCCGCCTGGCCGGTGGCGCGGATCCGATGCAGAGTGACGAGTTGAGCCTGCGACTCGGGCAGCTGGCTCGGCGAGGAGCAGAGCTCGCCTCGCGGGCGCGCTGCGCCGCGCGGTAGAGCTCGCCGATAGGCAGCTGGACCCGCTCAGCGTGCCGCTGATCCGGCGCACCGAGGTCCGTGCAAACCGGCAGCTCTTGCTGGAGCTCGCCGAGCGTGTTGGCAGCAGCGGTCCGCTCGGCGTGGAGGGCCTGGCACTGACGTCCCTGCTCGTCGGCGAGGCTCCCAGCCCGATGTACCACGGGACGCGACCGCTTCGCTCGCGGCCAGTGCGCTCCAAGCGCTCACCGCGCTTGAGCGCGGCCACCCGTCTGCCAGGACCGACGGCTAGCGACAAACCCTCGCAACCCAGATGACCCAGATTGAAGGAACCTCGCGATGCGAGCGAAACAGGAGACTGCGGCGGCCGGGCGTCGGCGGAGCGTCCGCGCCGGCCGTGTCGCGGCGGTCGCGGCCTTGGTCCTGGCCGGCTGCGGCACGGCAGCGTCGGGCCGAGAGGAAGGCGCGGCGAGGGAGCGCGCGGCCCCTGCCGATCCCCAGGAGGCCGCTCAACAGAGCACTGCTACTGGGGCAGGACCGATGTCGGGCCGCTGCGGGTCATCAGGCTGGCGACCGCAGCTGTAACGTAGTGGAAAGGTCTTTGACATGGAGCTCGACGGCAGGCTCCTGTGGGAGCTCGACGTGGCGTCTTCCGGCAAGGCCTATGAGGTCAAGCTGGACGCGCGGTGCGGCAAGCTCCTGAGGCTGAAGCGCGATCGCACGACCGACCGGGGCATGAGGCTGCTCAAGGTCGCGAAGGTGAGCGCCGCCAAGGCCGTCCGCACCGTCAGCGCCGCGGTCAAGTGCGCGGACCTGCGCGCGCTCGAGCTGGACAGATGGCGCGGGCGGTCGTCTGGGAGGCCGAGCTCGCGACCGCGAACCGCACGGAGTACGACGTCAAGGTCAACGCCCGCCGGACAAGGTGGTCAGCAGGACGATCGACGACTGACGCCCACGAGCCAGCGAGCGGATGACGCGCCTGGGCGCTGGCAGGCTGCCCCCGAGGGGATACGAGGGCGCAGGCGGGCGCTCGGCTGAACGGCGACTCCCGGCTTGGGTGGTCGGCGCTCACGGAATGGGTGTCGGGCCCAATGGCCTGGGTGCTCCCCCGACGGCATGCTCAATGGGCATGGAAGCGAACGAACAGGGTTGGTGCTCGGCAGCCGAACGAGCGACTGGGCGCCAGCGGAGGAGCCTCATCATGATCACATCGACAGATCCCAGATCCCACTTCCGAAGGCCGCTCGGGACCTCGCGTTCCGAGGTCGAGACTCCTCGGCAGATGCAGTTGGAGCCCGACGCCGAGCCGATTGTCGTCGCGGTCGATAACTCGTCCGCCTCCGCGGCGGCGGCCGACGCCGCCGTCCGCCTGGCGCGGGCGCTCACGGCCCCGCTCGTGTTCGTCTACGTACGCCGCGGCCCCTCCGCGGCGCTCGGTGAGCCCTACTATCAGCGTCGCCTCGACGCCGAGATGCGCGCCGGGCGCCGCGCCCTGGACACCGCCCTGGCCGTCGCCCAGCGAGCCGGCGTGCCCGCCACCGGCGAGGAGCTGGCAGGGAATCCCGCCCGGCGCGTGGTCGAGTTCGCCCGCCTGCGCGATGCCCGGCTGGTCGTGCTCGGCTCGCGACGCCGGCGCCTAGGCAGGAGCGTCTCCCGCGACGTCCTCCGCAACGCGGACAGCCCGGTCCTAGTCCCCGGCCGGACAGCGCCGGCCACAGTCTGAGCGGACGGGCGCGCGCTGGGGGGTCGCGACGGCCCGGGTCTACCCGGCCTCGGCTGCACCGCTCCGGCACAGCCGGGGTCGATCGCCCGGGGCCGGCGCAATGCCGAATGGGTGTCCGGCGGGGGGCGGATCGGTGCTCATACCCATAGGCAACAGGTCACCACGAGCGCACGCTTAGCGGCGTAGACCCGACCCGAAGGAGGCAGACGTGCCCAGCGGCGTTTTCCCAGTACCCAAGTTCCGTCCCACCCCCAGGGGCCGCGGCGGCACGCGTCCGAGTCTCGCCGTTCGCGTCCGGACCCGTTGGACGCGCAACCGCCTCGATCAGGAGCTCGCGCAGGGTTCCGACCCCGGCGCCAGCGCCGAGCTCGTCCTGCGCAGCGCACAGCTCCGTTCCACGGCCGAGCGCTCCCGGCTCGCCAACGCACTTGTCGAGGCGCTCGGCGATGCGCGCGGGCCGAACCTTGGGGCGTTCACGCTCAAGGCCAGAACACAGCATGCGGCGATCCGGGAGTCCGCAGACGAGCTGCAAGAGCTCGTCCTACGCCTCCGAGACAACCAGCCCATCAGCGTCCGAGGTGCGGCCATGACCGCGCGGCTGCTCAGCGACGGAGCGAGCCCCCTGCACCGGGACAGTGGGCAGGACATACGGCACGCGATCCGAGCCGCGCGGTTTGCGCTCGACGCGACCGGCGTGGCGGCACAGGATCTGGCGGCCGCAGCCTAGAGAGGTGGCGGAAGGCCGTCGCGGCCGCCGCCAACGAAGCGGGTCCAGCCCGGCCCCTGCTTGACGAAGCCGGTGCCCGGGCGACTTTGGCGGCGCGGGCGACTCCCCAGTTGATTCTCCGCGTCACTTGGGGGTTCGTGCCAGATCGGCCAGAAGCGAGTTGGCCAGGTACGCAATTGATGGTAAGAACGGCTCGTACGGGCGCGCTAAGAAGGCGTGGACCTTAGAACCGGGGACCAGTCCGGCGCGGCGCGAAGAACGGCCGACGTCGTTGCGTGGCGCCGCGCACGACTCCGCAAGGCGGGATTCGACGCCAAACTGGCCGAGCGGCTGTCGCACGAGTGCGCCGTGGATCTGCACGCTCTGCTCGAGCTGGTCGAGCACGGCTGCCCCCACCTCTCGCGGCCCGCATCCTAGCCCCGCTCGACCACGAGAGACGGTCGTGCTGAGCGCCAAACCCGCTGTTAGCCTCCGGCCGGGCATGAGGTCCCGCCTGCCGATCAGCGCCGCCACCAGCGAGCCCGACGGCGCCGAGCCCGACTCGCGCGTGTGGCTGAGCGCGCTCCGCTCCCCGGGCGCCGAGCGAGATGAGGCGGTTGCCCGCCTGCACGAGCTGCTGGTCCGCGCCGCCCGCTTCGAGGTCTCGCGCCGGCGCGCTGCGCTTTCGTACGTCCGCGGCGAGGAGCTCGAGGACCTGGCGCTGCAGGCCGCCGATGACGCGCTGGTCGCGGTGCTGGCCAAGCTGGATGACTACCGCGGCGCCAGTCGCTTCACGACCTGGGCGTACAAGTTCGCGCTGCTCGAGGCCGGGGTGCGCCTGCGTCGACGCGTCTGGCAGGAACAGACGGAAGCACCTCTTCACGCAGGTAGTCGTCGACTGCAGTCTGATACTCCAGCGTCGCGAACCGCTCCGTGGGGTCCTCGGCAAAAGAAACGGAGACTGCGGGTAACGGTACGTTCTCGTTGTCGCGCACCTCGGGATCCGGCCGGGGATTTCCCTTGCGGTCGGTGAGGATCGGAGCTTTCTCTTCCCGAACGGCCAGCGTCGACCAGACAGCCTTACGGGCGGGGCCGGCGAGGCCGGCGACGGACAGCATCCCTCCCGTCCCACACGCGGGATCGCACAACGTCTTGAGGATGCCGGGCTTGGTGAGCACGTCGTCGGCGTCGTCGATGAAGAGGAGGTTCACCATGAGACGGATGACCTCGCGCGGGGTGAAGTGCTCTCCGGCCGTCTCGTTGGACAGCTCGGAGAACCTGCGGATTAGCTCCTCGTAGAGGTAGCCCATCTCGATGTTCGACACCGCCTCCGGGTGAAGGTCGATCTCCGAGAACTTCCCGACGACCTGGTAGAGAACGTTGGCCTTGCGGAGCCGGTCGATCTGGATCCAAAGTCGAACTTGTCGATGACGTCCTTGGCCGCCTCGGAGAAGCCGCCGATGTACAGCTGCAACGAGTCGGCGATCGTGTTGGGGTCGTCGAGGAGCTTGGTGAACGTCAGAGGGCTCGTGTTGTAGAACTGCTCGCCGGCCACCGCCTGGAGGACCGGCTCGACGTTTTCGATCTTGCCGGCTAGCTGCTTGTGCTTCTCCAGGACGGCCTGCTTCGTGGGCTCGAGTACGCAGTCCAAGCGGCGGATGACGGTGAGCGGGAGGACAACCTTTCCGTACTCGGACTGCTTGTAGTCGCCCCGGAGGAGATCGGCGACGCTCCAGATGAAGGCGGCGTGACTGCGGATCGTCTCGCTCTGGGGAACGGCGGCCGTCGATGTTGCGATTGCCATCGGTGGCAAGGGTAAGCCGCAAAGGTCGCCTTTACCAAGAGCCTCACCGGCCAGGCGCCGGGCCGCCTCCACCCGCGGCGCCAGCGAGAGCTCGAACCCACGGGGGCGAGGCAGGAGACCGGCGGCCTCGAACTCTTCGGCTCCGACGCTGGGGTTGACGGGGAGACCGACGCCGTCGAGGAGCTGCTCCCGGACCCCGAGCATCGGATCTAGGCGAACTCTCTCGGGCCCGGGACGGCCAAGGAGTGCTGCCCTGGTGAACCCAGCGCTTCAGGTACCGCCAACGACGGGCAGCTTCGGCGGTTCTGCTCTGCCGTCAAAAATCGCCGCCTGCCACTTGTGGGGCAGATCCTCGAAGCCATCCCCGTCGAGCAGCGCCTCGTGGAACTCGCGGCGCTGTTCGGCGCTCATCTCAGAGAGCGGCGGATGAGCGACGACCTTCCCGACGCGGACGGCATCGGGAGTCCAGGACGCCGCTCCGTCTTGAAGCCGCCGATCATCTGCCAGGTGACCGGCAGCCCCCTTACGGCCGATCAGGTCGCCGAGCTGCTCGGCGTTCCACAGCGCTGGGTCTATGGGCAGTCGCGCGCCAGGCGCATCCCGACGGTCACGCTCGGGCGCCGCTACCGACACGAGGCGATCGACGCGTGGGTGGCGGGGATCGAGGTCCAGATGCGAGCGGCCGGTGCTCGCGCCGCCGTGGGCAGCTGGGTTGAGCTCCGCAGCCAGAGCGCAGTAGGCACGGCGACACGCTCACATGCGGCGACGGGCGTCCGACGCTGACGCGCGCCGCAGCAAGTCGGCGCGGTCGCGGTGGCCTGCGCGGCGACCGCTGTCACGGCATCGCGAGGCGATGGCTCCCGAAAGGGAAGGCGAAGGGAAGCCGTGAGCGCGACGCGGCCGCGACGCCCGCTCGAGCCGGTCCCTCGGCTCGCGCTGACACGCGCCGAGGCCGCCGAGGCGCTCGGAATGGGCGTGACCTCGTTCGAGCAATACGTCCAGCCGGAGGTGCGCTGCATCCGGCGCGGCAGTCTGCGCCTGTTCCTGCCCGATGATCTGGCGCGCTGGGCCGCGCAAAATGCGGGCATCACCTTGGGAGGGTCGCGGCCGTGAGGGGTAAGGTCGCCGGCACCCGACCGGAGGAAGACCCGATGCCGCCGAAACGCCGTCACGACGGCCTCCCCGAGGGCATCTACGCGCGCCACCGGAAGAGCTGCCCGAACGCGGGTCGGCCCGAGTGGTCGTGCGGCTGCCCCGCCAGCTATCAGGCGCAAGCCTGGTCGAAGCGCGACGGACGACGGCCAACCCGCACGTTCCCGAGGTTGCGCGAGGCCGTCAAGTGGCGCAACGACGCGCGCAGCGCGGTCCAAGCAGGCAAGCTCGCCGGGTCGCGCGTATTGACGCTGCGCAGGGCCTCGGACGACTTCATGGAAGCTGCCGAGACCACGCTGGTCCTGAACCGCTCAGGCCGCCCCTACAAGCCGTCCGTGCTGCGCTCCTACCGGACCGCGCTCGACCTGCGCATCCTGCCCGACTACGGCGTCCACCTGGTGATCGAGCTACGCCGCTCCGACTGGCAGCGGCTCGTGACGACGCTGCACAAACAAGGGCTCGCGCCTTCAACGATCCGCAACACCTTCGACCCTGTCCGCGCGATCTACCGCCGGCTGGTGTCGCTCGACGACGTCGACGTTAACCCGACCCGCGGGCTCGAGTTCCCGGTCGCCGAGGAGGCGCGCGACCGTGTCGCCGCGCCGGCCGAGGGCGCGCTGCTGCTCGCGGCGCTCGGCTACCCGGAGAAGGCCATCTACGCGAGCGCGATGTACGCCGGCATGCGCCGCGGCGAGCTCCAGGCCGTCGAGGACGCCGACGTCGACCTGGACACCAACCTGATCGAGGTCCGGTACAGCTGGGACCAGGAGGCCGGGAGGGTCGCCGTCAAGACGAAGGCCGGCCGGCGCACCCTGCCGATCCCGAGCGCCCTGCGCCCGACCCTGCTCGATCACCGCATGCGTCGCCCCTGGCGCGACGGCCTGTTCTTCGGCCGCGAGCACGACAAGGCATTCACCCCGTCCACGATCCGCAGACGAGCGCGCGAGGCGTGGGGTTGGCAGGAGATACCGAACACCGAGCGCAGCGGCCCGCGGACGACGTGGGTCAAGGCCCGCGAGGACACGCTCGAGCCGATCGGCCTGCACGAATGCCGGCACACGTTCGCTTCGCTGATGATCGCCGCCGGCATCCGAGCCGAGCGCAACCCGGTCGCGATCGCCAAGCAGCTCTGCACGCTCATGGGCCACGCCTCGATCACTCAGACGCTCGACCGTTACGGACACCTGTTCCCGGGCTCGGAGGGCGAGGCCGCGGCCGCGCTCGATGCGTTTCTAGAGGAGCACCGATGATCTCCTCGTCCACGGTTGGCCGCTGAAGGTCAGCCGGGCCGACGACGCCCCCCCGCCCGGCTGGCTGACTTGCGATGCGGCTCGCGCGTCGCCTCGAGGCGGTCGCAACGTTCCCCCTCGCGCGCCAGTCTCGACGAGACACGGTTTTCATCGCTGCTTCGCGGCTGACCGACGCACGGCGAGCGGTTCCAGCCGGGCCGATGCGTCGCGAGTCGCTGACCGCGCGTATGCGACCACGAGCGGCCCGGGTGGGCCGTTCGTCTGGCGCCGGCGCTCCCTTGACGAGCGACGTTGCAGCGAGCGTTGCAGCGCGGTTGGCCCTTGCTCCGCTCTACGAGCGGCATAGAGCCAGTACCGCCACGGGGATTCGAACCCCGGTTTCCGCCGTGAGAGGGCGGCGTCCTAGTCCCCTAGACGATGGCGGCCCGTCGGCGGGCGATTGTAGCGACGGGTGTCGTGTTTGCCCATGCGCCGCAGTAGGATGCAGCCGTTCATTCGGCCGGTGGTTGAGGGAAGTCCGGTGTGAAGCCGGCGCGGTCCCGCCACTGTGAACGGGCGCCGATGCGTCGCAAGGAGCCACTGGTGAGTCGACCGCTCACCGGGAAGGCGCGGCGCGGAGCCCCAAGCCAGGAGACCTCACTCCGGCCAGCCCATACGACCCTCGAGGAAAGGGTGGCTCCATGCCCGTTGCACCCCGACGCGCTCTCCAAGCGGCGCTGATCCTGCTCTCCCTGACCGCGCCTGCGACCGCCGCGGCCGCGCCGGTCACGGTCAACCTCCGAGTCGAGGGGGCGACCCAGACGGTCTTCGAGGGACCGGTGATCACCGACGTTCACCCGGTGACGACGCCGACCGACGGTGTGCCGCGGACCTGCGACGGCTCGAGCGTCGGCAGCCCCTCCGGGCCCACCGCCATCGGCGCCCTCGACGACGCGGCCCGCCAAGCCGGCTTCGCGTGGGATGCCCGCTGGGACACGAGCTTCAACGACTACTACCCCTTCCTGCGCATCGGCCCGGACACGATCGATACCAACCACTACCCGGCGCTCTTCGTCAACTGGGCCTTCGCGCAGGTCGGGGGTTGCGGGCAGCGCGTCAGCGGCGGCGAGGACGTGCTGTTCGCGTATGAGGACTTCACCGCCTCGCCGATCCTGCGCCTGAGCGGCCCGGGGTCCGCGACCACCGGACAGGGCGTGCCGCTCACCGTCGTCGACGGCCTGACCGGCGCGGCGCAGCCGGGGGCGACCGTCGGCGGCGCCACCACCGGCCCGGACGGCACCGCGCTCGTCAGCTTCGCGCAGAAGGGCATCTACCGCCTCAAGGCGGAGAAGCCGGACGCGATCCGGTCCAACACGGTCGTGCTGTGCGTCGATCCACCAGGGGCGCCCGCGTGCAGCTCGACCGACATAGCCGGCCCCGTTCTGCGGGCCGAGACTCCCGCGGGCGACGGCAGCCTGGCCAGCGCGCGCGGACGGTCGCGGACGATGCTGATCTCCTGGGCGGGCGACGACCAGACAGGCAGCGGGGTGTCGCACTACAGCGCCGAGGTGAGCGAGATCGCCGACGGCGCCGGTGCGAGCCAGGCCGGCTCGCGCAAGCTGGTCGACAAGGCGCCCGTCACCGGCGTCCACTTCCGTGGCGAGGCCGGCGATGCCTACGTGTTCCGCATCACGGCGACCGACAGGGCCCTCAACGAGACGACGACCACGACGGCCCCGGTGATCGTGCCCGTCGACGATCGCAGCCAGAAGCTGTGGCGCTTCTCCAAGAAGGACTGGAAGCGGATCAGGAGCGCGAACGCGTGGGGTGGCACCGTCGTCCGCGCCGCCGGCGCCGGCGCAACCGCGCGACTGCGCTTCCGCGGTACCCGGGTCGCGCTGGTTGGGCGCAAGCTTCCGAAGGGCGGGCGGCTGCAAGCGACGCTCGACGGCAGGCGCACGACCATCCGCCTCCGCGGACGCTCCGGGCACCGCAGCGTCGTCTGGACGAGCGGCACGCTCGAGGCCGGCTCGCACGAGCTCGTGCTGCGCACGCTCGGCGGCGGAGTCGTCGAGCTCGACGCGGTGGCGCCGACGCCGTGAAGCCGCGTTCCCTCCTTGTGGCCTGCCTCGCGGCGCTGCTCGCCGCGCCGCCGGCCGGCGCGGCGGCCCCGGCCATCCGGCAGATGGTCGTCTTCCGCGACGGCGACGCCGTGACGAGGACGGTCAAGGCGAAGCAGGTGAGCGTGAGGGTGGGCCGGCGCAGCTGCGCGGCGGGCGAGGGCACCGCGCTGGCCGCACTCGTTCGCAGCCAGGTGGGCCGGCTGCGGCTGGTCGACTACGGCTCCTGCTCGGCTCGCGCGCGCGACGGCGCGGGCCTGTTCGTCCAGGCGATCGGGGGTGAGCGCAACCGGGGCCAGAACGGGTGGGTTTACAAGGTGGGCCGTCGCGGCGCCACGGCCGGCGCCGCCGACCCGAGCGGGCCGTTCGGGCGCGGGCGCCTGAGGAGCGGCCAGCGGGTGACCTGGTTCTACTGCCGGCTCCGCGACGGCGGCTGCCAGCGCACGCTCGAGCTCAAGGCGAGCGCCGAGCCGGGAGGGGTGGCGGTCACGGTCCGCGCCTATGACGACGAGGGCCACGGCGTGCCGGTCGCGGGGGCCACGGTGAGGGCCGGCACGGTCAGCGGCGTGACCGCGGCCGACGGCGGCGTGCGCCTGGCGCTGCCCCCGGGGCGCCACCGCCTCGTTGCGGAGAAGGATGGCCTGGTGCGCTCGTTCGCCGAAGGGATCACTGTGCCGTGATGCGGCTCGCCGCGCTCCTCAGCCTGCTGGCGACGGTCGCCGCCCTGGCCGGCTGCGGCCTTGGGGAGGGGGAGGAGCGGGGCGGCGACCCCGTCGAGCTCACCGTCACACGCGACTTCGGGCATGAGCGACTGGGAACGGCGCGAATCGGGAGCGTGCGCGAGGACGAGACGGTGATGCGCATGCTGCGCTCCGAGTTCGACATCGAGACCCGCTTCGGCGGGCGCTTCGTGCAGGCAATCGACGGCCTCGAGGGCCACGGCGCCGGCGGCGAGGCGGACTGGTTCTACTACGTCAACGGGGTCGAGGCGAGCGTCGGCGCCGCGGACTTCGAGCTCTCCCCAGGTGACCGGGTGCAGTGGGATTACCGCGACTGGCGAGCCGCCATGCGCGTGCCCGCGATCGTCGGCGCCTACCCCGAGCCGTTTCTGCACGGACTCGAGGGCGGGCGCCGGCCCGTGCGAGTTGAGTGCGAGGATGCCGAGGCCCAGGTCTGCCGGGATGCGCGCGACGCCCTGGAGGGCGAGGGGGTCTCCACATCGGGCTCGTCGCTGGGCGCGCCGGGCACGGAGACCGTGACGCGCCTGGTGGTGGCGCGCTGGCCGGAGGTCCGGATCGTGCGCGGCGCCTCCGGGCTCGAGGAGGGCCCCGAGGCCACGGGCGTGTTCGCGCGCTTCGATCCGGACGGGCGCTCGCTCGAGCTGCTCAATGAGCGCGGCGACGTGGCGCGCACGGTGCGGCCGGGCGATGGCGTGGGCCTCGTGCTCGCCATGCGCCCGCGCGACGAGGAACTCGTCTGGCTCGTGACCGCCCTTGACGCCGAGGGGCTCGCGGCGGGGGTGCGGGCGCTCGACGAGCGTGGCCTGCGCGACGCCTTTGCGGTCGCCGTGCGAGGCCGTACGGTGGAGAAGCTGCCGATCGTGGAGTCATGAGACTCGTCCCCGTCTACAGGCCCAGGCCGAGCCCGCTGCATGCCGCGCGCGCCGGAGTGGGTGCGGGATTCTGCTGTGCGCTCGCACTGACCGGCGCGCTCTACCGGCACCCGCTCGTGCTGGCGGCGACGCTGGGGGCGATCGTGGCAGCCGGGGTTGCTGCCGGCGTCGGCAGCGAGATCCGGCGCTCGCTCGTGCTGGCACTCCCTCTTGCCCTGCTCGTGACGATCGTCAACCCGCTCGTCTATGCCGAGGGCGACACCCTGCTCGTGCGTGGGGGCGAGCTGCTCGGGCGGCGCATCGACATCACCCTCGAGGCGACCCTCTACGGGGCGCTGACAGGCCTGCGCGTGGTGGTGATCGTCGTCGCGCTCGGGCTGCTGTCCGCGGCCGTCGATCCCGACGAGCTGCTGCGCGTCTTCCGGCGCGTGTCCTACCGCTCGGCGCTGACGGCGTCGCTTGCCAACCGGCTCGTCCCGGTGCTCGCTCGCGATGCAACGCGTATGAGCGACGCGGCGCGCTGCCGGCCGCACCCGCCCGGCCGCCTGGCCGTGGTCCGCGCCGCGCTCACCGGCGCGCTCGACCGCTCGGTCGACGTGGCGGCTGCGCTCGAGGTGCGCGGCTACGCGCTCGGTGGGCGCCCGCCGCGCCGGCGACGGCCGTGGTCGCGGCACGACCTGCGCTTCCTGGGGGCCGCGCTCGGCATCGCCGGGGCGGCCGTCGGTGGAGCGATCGCGGGCGTCGGGGAGGTTCAGCCGTATCCGACCTTCGAGTTGGCTTGGGGCGGTGCGGTGTGGGCGCTCAGCGCGGCGATCGTTCTGCTCGCGCTCGCGCCGTTTGCCGGGCGCGCCGCACGGCTCGGGGTGGGAGGCTCCCCGTGACGCTCGCTGCCGCCCGCGACTTCAGCTACCGCTATCCCGACGCTCCGCGGCCGGCGCTCGACCATGTCTCGCTCGCGATCGCCCCAGGCACCTTCACCGTGCTCGGCGGCGTGTCGGGCTCCGGCAAGTCGACGCTGCTGCGCGCGCTCTGCGGTCTCGTCCCGCACTTCCACGGCGGCGAGGCGGCGGGTGAGCTGCGCGTGGGCGGGCTCGACGTGCGCGCGCACGGCCCCGGGGAGCTCGCCGCCGTGTGCGGCACGGTCTTCCAGGAGCCCGAGACGCAGGTCGTGATGGGGGGCGTGCGTGCCGAGCTCGAGCTGCCGCTCGAGCACCGGCGTGAGCCCGCCGGCGCGGTCGCGCGCGCGGTCGAGGAGACCGCGCTCGAGCTCGGGATCGCCCACCTGCTCGAGCGCCGCACGGACACGCTCTCGGGTGGCGAGCTCCAGCGCGTGGCGATCGCCGCCGCGATGGTCCACGGGCCGCGGCTGCTGCTCCTCGACGAGCCGACGTCCCAGCTCGACCCGGTCGCGGGCGACGAGCTCGTCTGGCTCCTGCGCCGGCTGAACGAGGACTTCGGCACCGCGGTCGTAGTTGCTGAGCATCGCCTCGAGCGCTGCCTGCCGGCGGCCGACCGGGTGATCGCGATGGCCGACGGGCGCGTGGCCTGCGACTCCGCGCCGCCGGCCTTCCTCGAATGGGCGGCGACCGCCGCGCCCGCTCTGGAGACTCCCGCGGCACGCCTGTTCTCGCTCGCGGGGCTGCGTCCGCCGCCGGCGACGGTGAAGGAGGCGCGCGCGGGACTCCCGGAGCCGGGGCAGCGCATGGCGCCAACGACAGCCAAGGAGGGTGCCGAGTGGGGGTTTGACGCGAAACCTGCGCTATCCGCACGTAACGCGTCACGCCCTGCCGGTCGAGCGGATCGCGCCCGGCTCCCGCGCGAGCGCCGGCGACCGCCCTGGCCGCGGGCCCGCGGGCCTGCGCCGGCGCTGGCCCTGCGCGACGTCTGGTTCGAGGTCGAGGACGGGCCGGTGGTGCTGCGCGGAATCTCGCTCGAGCTCGGCCCCGGCGAGCGGGTGGGGCTCATGGGCCGCAACGGGGCGGGCAAGAGCACGCTGCTCAGGGTTGCCAAGGGCCTGGTCGGTCCGAGCCGAGGCAAGGTCGAGCGTGCGGGCGAGGTGGCCCTGCTCCTTCAGAACCCGGGCGACTACCTGATCCACGACCACGCGGTAGAAGACGCGGGCGACCGCGGCGTGGCCAACGCCGGCCTGCGGGGCCGCGAGCAGGCCAATCCCCGCGACCTCTCGGGCGGGGAGCGCCAGCGGCTGGCTCTCGAGGTCGTGCTGTCCGGCGGACCATGCGCGGCCGTCCTGCTCGACGAGCCCACGCGCGGCATGGACCGCGTCCACCAGGACGAGCTGACCGCACGCATCGACGAGCTGGCGGCTGGCGGCGCGGCGGTTGTCGTCGCCACGCACGACACGGAGTTCACGGCCGCCTTCGCCGACCGCATCGTGCTGCTCGGGCAGGGGGTCGTGATCGCCGACGGCCCGCCGGCCGAGGTCCTCGGCGGCGGGCGCCACTTCTCGACCCAGGTGGCCCGCATCACCGATGGCGCGGCGCTCCTGCCCGACGAGGGCGCCGCGCTGCTCCGCCCGCCCATGTCCGTGGAGGCGGCGCCTTGAGCTGGCAGGTGTCCTCGTTCCTGCTCCTGGCGCTGGCGCTTGCAGCGGGCTTCGCGTGGTACGAGCGCGAGCGCCCGCCCGCGCGCGTACTCGCGCTCGTGGCTGCGCTCGCGGCGCTCGCCGTGGTCGGCCGGCTCGCCTTCGCCGCCGTGCCCAACGTCAAGCCCACCACCGACATCGTGCTCTTCGCCGGCTATGCGCTCGGCGCGGTCCCCGGCTTCGCGGTCGGTGCGGTCACGGCGATCGTCTCGAACATCTTCCTCTCCCAGGGCCCGTGGACGATCTGGCAGATGGCGGGCTGGGGCGCGGTGGGCGCCGGCGGGGCGCTGCTCGCACGGGCGTTGCGTGGGCGCGAGCCGAACCGCGTACTCCTTGCAGCCGTCTGCGGGCTAGCCGGGCTCGCCTTCGGCGCCTGGATGGACGTGTACCAGTGGACGCTCGGTGCGCGCCAGGACCTCGATTCCTACCTGGTGGTGGCGGGGACCTCGCTCCCCTACAACCTCGCCCACGCCATCGGCAACGTCGTCTTCTGCCTCCTGATCGGCCCGGCCTTCATCCGGGCGCTCACGCGTTACCGCCGCCGCCTCGAGGTGCGCTGGGAACGCGCGCCGGCACGCGCCGCGACGACGACGCTGCTGGCCCTGGCGTTCCTGGCGGCCCTGCCGGCACTCGCGGGCGCGGCAACCCCTAGCGAGCGCGCAGAGCGCTACCTGCTGCGCGCGCAGAACGCCGACGGCGGCTTCGGCGCGGCGCCCGGCCAGTCCTCGAGTCCGCTCTACAGCGGCTGGAGCGGCCTCGGGCTCGCAGCCGCGACCCGCAACCCGCGCGACGTGGCCCGGCGCGGCGGTCGCTCGCTTGCGGCATACGTGAGGGGCGGCGTTCGCGGGATGCGCGACATCGGGGAGATCGAGCGGACCGTCCTCGTGCTGCGGGCGGCGGGCCTCGATCCCCGTAGCGTCGCCGGGCGCGATCTCGTCGCGGAGATCGAGGCGAGGCGGCGCCGCGACGGGTCGATCTCCGGCTTTGTGAGCTACACCGCGTTCGGGATGCTGGCGCTGCGAGCGGCCGGCGAGCCGGCCGGCAAGCCGACGGTCCGCTGGCTCCTCGGCAGCCAGAACGCGGACGGCGGCTTCGGGGTCGCGCGCTCATCGGCCAGTGACAGCGACATGACCGGCGCCGCGCTCCAGGCGCTCGCGGTGGTTGGGCGAGCGGGAAGCCCGGCAGCACGCCGGGCGGTCGCCTACCTGCGCGAGAACCAGGGTTCGGACGGCGGCTTCGGGCAGATGGCCGGGCGCAGCTCGAACGCCCAGTCGACGGCCTACGCGGTCCAGGGGCTGCTGGCGGTGCGCGCCTCAGCCGCCCCGGTGTCGCGCGCGCTCGCGTATCTGACTCGCCTGCAGCGGCGCGACGGCAGCATCGCGTACTCCTCGACGAGCTCCCAGACGCCGGTGTGGGTGACGGCTCAGGCGCTCGCGGCGCTGCGGCGCGAGCCACTCCCGATCGCGGCGGTGCCGCGAGCGCCGCGCAAGCCGCGGCGCCCTGCGCGGGAGGCAGCGGGCGCTGAGAGTGAGCCCCCCGCGTCAACGACGAGCAAGGAGGAGAAGGAGGGTGGGGGCGCTACGCCCTCGCGCGCTAACTCGCCGGGCGGCGGCGCAGGAGATTCAACCGCCCAGGGTGACTCTCCGGCGCTGGTCGGCCAGGGCGGGCACGACGAGGGGCCCGCAGTCGAGGGCACCACGGAGAAGGGCGCCGCGGCCCCGGCCGCGGGACCGGCGGCCGCAGGCGCGCGTGCCGCGGATGGGGACCGCGGCGGCGTTGCGACCTGGCTTGTGGCCGCCGCGATCGCGGTCACGCTGGGGACGCTGTTCCTCCTGCGGCGCCGGCTACGCCGCCTTGTCGGAACGATGCCGCTTTGATGTCGTCTGACGACACAAAGTCGTCCCTCTGATCACTGCTGCGTGATGACCCGAGCGCTCAGCCGCCGAGCGCGCGCCCGATCAGCCTGTCCATCACGCGGTCCGGAACCACCCTGGCCATCAAGGCGCGAGCCTTTGCGTCCTTGCCGACGAGGTAGCGAGCCCGCGGCCGGTCCGCGGTGAGCGCGGTTCCGATGACCTCGGCCACCGCCCGCGGCGGCAGCCCCCGTACCTGCTCGATCTTCGCCGACTCCTTGCGAACCGCCGCCACCATGGGGCCGTACAGCTCCTGCCCCTCGGCAGTCGTGCCGGCGAGGATCTCGTCGGCAACCTCGCCGCCCTTCCTCCAGATGTGGGTCTTGATCCCGCCCGGCTCGATCGCGATCACGTCCACCCCCTGGGGGCGCAGCTCGCGCCGCAGGACATCGCTGAACGCCTCGAGTCCGAACTTCGACATGTTGTAGGCGCCGAGCAGCGGGAGCGCCACCCGCCCGCCAATCGAGCTGATGTTCACGACCCGGCCGCGTGCGCGCCGAAGCGCCGGCAGCAGCGCCTGGGTCACCGCCACCTGGCCGATCAGGTTGATCTCGAGCTGGCGCCGGAGCTGCTCGACCGGCAGGAACTCGATCGGACTCGCAACGGCGATCCCGGCGTTGTTTACGAGCCCGGCAAGTGCACCCTCGCCGAGCTCGGCCCGGACCGCCGCGATCTGGCCGGCGTCGGTCACGTCCAGCCGCACGCTGCGGATCCCGCTTCGGCCGAGGCGCTCCCCGTCCTCGTCCCTGCGCACCCCCGCGACCGGCTCGAAGCCGAGCTCGCGCAGGTGGAGCACGGTCGCCTCACCGATCCCGGTGGAGGCGCCGGTCACGAGGACCGTCCCGGAGGCCATCTGCGCGCGGACCCTATCCGCTAGCGTCGCAACGCGTGGACGTGGAGCAGGCAATCCGCACGCGCCGCACGCACAAGGCCTACCGGCGCGAGCCGGTGCCGCCGGAGACGCTCGAGCAGCTCTTCGAGCTCGCGCGCTGGGCGCCCAATCACCACGTGACGAATCCGTGGCGCTTCCGCGTGGTCGGACCCGAGTCGCTCGCCCGCCTCAAGGAGGCCGCGGGGCCCGAGGCCGCCGCCAAGCTCGACCGCGCGCCCACCCTGGTGGTGGCCTCCGTCGTCGAGAGCGGCGACCCGATCCAGGACGAGGAGGATCTCTGCGCGGCCGCCGTGGCCGCCTACATCGTGCTGCTCGGGGCGCACGCGCGCGGGCTCGGCGGCTACTGGCGCACCCCTGAGGTGCTGCGCCGCGCCGAGGGACGCGCGGCCGTCGGCGTGGCGGATGGCGAGCGCGTGCTCGGCCTGCTCCACCTCGGCCCGCCCCGCCAGGACAAGGAGCCGCCCGGACGGCTGCCACCCGGCGACTTCGTAACGTACCTGCCGTGATCCCGCGCTCCGATGCCATCGCAACACTGGGACGCGACACATTCGACGTCGCCGTCGTCGGCGGCGGGATCACCGGAGCCGGCGTGGCGCTCGACGCCGCCTCGCGCGGCTACAGCGTGGCGCTCGTCGAGCGGGACGACTTCGCGGCCGGCACCTCGAGCCGCTCGTCGAAGCTGATCCACGGCGGCCTGCGCTACCTCCAGAACTTCGATCTCGGGCTCGTGCGCGAGGCGCTGCTCGAGCGCTCGCTGCTCGTGGAGCTGGCGCCGCACCTGGTGAAACCGCTGCCGCTGCTCGTGCCGAGCCTCGGCGGCAAGCGGCCCGACCGGCTCACCGGCGTCGGCCTGAACATGTACGACGCGATGTCGTGGCGCCGCGGCCGCGACGACGAGGAGTGGAGCCCCGCCCGGCACCGCACGATCGACGGCGCCGAGACGCTCGAGATGGTTCCCGCGCTGGCCGGCCGCGACCCCAGCGCCGCCTACCTCTTCTACGACTGCCAGACCGACGACTCGCGGCTCGTGCTCACGGTGCTCGGGGAAGCCGAGCGCTTCGGGGCGGTGTGCGCCAACGGCTGCGAGGTCACCGGCCTTGTCGAGCGTGGCGGGCGCGCGGCCGGCCTGCTGGTGCGCGACACGGTCGCCGGCGGCGAATTCGAGGTCAGTGCCGCGAACGTCGTGAACGCGACGGGTGTGTGGGCGGACCAGCTGCGGCCCGACGAGATCTACGCCGAGGAGGAGGTGCCGCGGATCCGACCGAGCCGCGGCACCCACCTGACGTTCGCCCGAGAGGCGCTCGACGTCGAAGCGGGCGTGATCGTGCCGGCCGGCGGCGGCCGCACCGTGTTCGTGCTCCCCTGGCTCGGGCGGACGCTCGTCGGCACCACCGACAACGACTACGAGGGTTCCCTCGAGCACGTGCCGCCCGGCCGCGAGGACGTGGCCTACCTGCTGGAGGCGGTCAACGCCTTCTTCGGCACCGAGCTCGGTCCGTCGGACCTGACCGGCGCGTACGCGGGCGTGCGCCCACTGATCTCGACCGGCGACCCGAAGAAATCGGTCGACATCTCTCGCAAGGCGGAGCTGTACGAGACGAGCTCCGGCCTCGTGACGATCACCGGCGGCAAGCTCACCACCTGGCGCCGGATGGCAAAGATGGCGGTCGACCGGATAGTCGAGCGCGAGGGCCGCGAGGCGGCCTGCCGCACCGACGAGATCCCGCTTGGCCAGCCCGTGGAACCGGACGCGCTGCCGAAGGTGCCGTCGGTCGACCCCGAGGGCCGCGTCCACCTGGCCGCACGCTACGGGCACTCCGCCCAGTTCGTGCTGCGGCTGGCCGAGGCCGCGCCGGAGCTCGGCCGGCGGATCAGCCCGGCGCTCCCCGACATCCTGGCCGAGGCGGCCTTCGCGGCGGCGCACGAGCAGGCGCGCACCGTCGGCGACGTGCTGCTCCGGCGGACCCGGCTCGGACTGCTCGATGCGCACGCGCTGACGGCGCCCGGGGCGGAGGGGCCGCCTGCCGTGGCGCGGGCGATGGCTGCGCAGCTCGGTTGGGATGACGCGCGTATCGCGCGCGAGGTGGAGGACTGGCGCGCACTGGCACACGCGGAGGGGCTCGTGGTGCCCGAGGCGGCGGCGACCGGGGCAGCGGCGTGATCCTCCGACTGCGCGACCGGACGCTCGACCTATCGGAGCCCGTGCTCATGGGCATCGTCAACGCCACGCCCGACTCGTTCTCCGATCCTCAGGGCCCGAAGGAGCCCGCCGATCTGGTGCAGACCGCGCTCGCACAGGTGGAGGCGGGTGCAGCGATCATCGACGTGGGCGGCGAGTCCGGAAGGACGGACACCGTCGTCGTTCCCGTCGAAGAGGAGGCCGCGCGCGTGGTGCCGGTCGTGGAACGGCTTGCCGCCGCCGGAGTCACCGTTTCCGTCGACACCTGGCGCGCGCCCGTCGCGCGGGCCTCGCTCGAGGCCGGCGCAATGATGATCAACGACGTCAGCGGGCTGTCCGATACCGGCGTCGCTGGCGCGTGCGCCGAGACCGGGGCCGCGCTCGTCATCACGCACACGCAGGCGCCGCCCAAGACGAAGGCGTTCCCCGCCTACGACGACGTCGTGCGCGAGGTGGAGGCGTTCCTCGACGAGCGCGTGGAGGTCGCCCGCGCGCACGGCGTCGGCCACGACCAGCTCGTCCTCGATCCGGGCATCGACCTGGCCAAGACCCCCGCCGAGTCGGTGGAGCTGCTGCGCTCGCTGCCCCGGCTCGCGGCCCGGGGACTGCCGCTCCTGCTGGCCGTGTCGCGGAAGGACTTCGTCGGCGCGCTCACGGAGCGGCCGCCGGGAGCGCGCGATCCCGGGACGCTCGCCGCGGTCGGAGCGGCGGTAAGGGGCGGCGCGCGCATCCTGCGCGTACACGACGTGGCCGGCGCGCGCGACTACCTTCGCGTCCACTCCGCCCTCGACCGCGGGACGGAGTCCACGCTGGAGCTCCCCGACGACCTCAGAAGGGAGACGGTTTGAAAGCGGTCACAATCGCGCAACTGTCCGATCTCCACTGCGGCTCGCCCCACTTCGTACCCAGCCTTCTCGACCGGGCGCTGGTCGAGGTCAACGAGCTCGAGCCCGACGTGGTGATCATCTCCGGCGACCTCACCGGCGACGGCCTGCGCGGCGAGTTCCTGCTCGCGGCCGACTATCTGCAGCGGATCGCATGCGAGCGCCTGATCGTGATCCCCGGCAACCACGACTCGCGCAACGTCGGCTACGTGCACTTCGAGGAGCTGTTCGGCGACCGCCGCGCCGTCCTGCACCACGACGGCATCTCGGTCGTGGCCGTCGACTCGACCGAGCCCGACCTCGACCACGGCGTGATCGGGCGCGGCCGCTATTCGTGGATCGTGGACCGTTTCCAGGAGCACGAGGCCTTCCTGCGCATCTTCGTGCTGCACCATCATCTGCTGCCCGTGCCGGGTACCGGTCGCGAGCGCAACGTGGTCCACGACGCCGGGGACACCCTCGAGTGCCTCCAGCGCGCCGACGTTCATCTGGTGCTGTCGGGGCACAAGCACGTGCCCTACGCGTGGCGGCTCGAGAACCTGTTCGTGGTCAGCGCGGGGACCGTCTCGACGACACGGCTGCGCGGGAAGACCAAGCCCTGTTACAACCTGATCGAGGCGTCGCCCGAGCGTGTGACGATCTTCCGCAAGTACCCGTTCCACGAGCAGGACGCGATCATCTCGTTCGATCCGCGCACCTACGACTACGAGAAGGACCAGTCGCTGCTCGGGGAGACAGCGCACGGCTGACCGCCGCGCCGGAGGCACAATCCGCGCTCGTGGGGGAGGGACCGGTCATCGCACTCGTGGACGGCGAGCACCACCCGGCCGCGGTGCGGGAGCTGCTCGACCGGCTCGAGCGCGAGCGTGGGCTGGCGGGAGTCGTCTTCTGCGGGGGTGAGGAGAAGCTCGTGCCGGGCCCACTCGAGGAGCGCTACGGCCGCTCGGTGGAGCCCGAGCTCGAGCCCGGGCTCCGGCGGCTCGCCCCGGGTGCCGCAGTGGTCGTCGACCTCGCCGACGAGCCGGTGCTGCCCGCGAGCGCGAAGCTCCGGGCGGCGGCGCTCGCGCTGTCGCTCGGGTTGAGCTACGAAACGCCGGGGGCCGAGCTCGAGCCGCCGCGCTACGAGCCGGTGCCGTTCGACGGCCCGAAGCTCGCGGTGATCGGCACGGGCAAGCGCACCGGCAAGACCGCCGTGGCCGGGCACTGGGCGGCGCTGCTGCGCGGCCAGGGCGTGGATCCGGTGGTCGTCTGCATGGGCCGCGGCGGGCCGGCGGAGCCGCGGCTGGCGGACGCGGGCATCGGCCTCGGCGAGCTGCTCGCGATTGCCGCGGAGGGCGGCCACGCCGCCTCGGACTATCTCGAGGACGCCGCGATCGCCGGTGTGCGCACCGTTGGTTGCCGCCGCGTGGGAGGCGGCTTCGCCGGCGCACCGGTCGAGTCGAACGTCCCGGCGGGAGCCGCCCTGGCGGCGTCCCTCGCACCCGGTGCGCTCATCTTCGAGGGCTCGGGCGCCTGCATCCCGCCGGTCGAGGTTGACCGCACGCTTTGCATCCTGGGTGCCGGCCCGCCCGAGCCGTTCGCCGAGTACCGGCTCGCGCGCGCCGAGCTCGTGCTTGCGGCCGAGGGAGCGGAGCCGCCGGCCGGCGCCCTCCCATTCCGGCTCCGGCCGGAGCCGCTCGAGCCTCCGCCCAAGGGGGCGCGCGTGGCCCTGTTCACCACCGGCTCCCCCGGGGTCGAGGGGGTGGAGCCGGTGGTGACGTCCACGAACCTCGCCCGCCGCGACGCGCTTGGGGCCGACCTCGAGCGCGCGGCCGCCGAGCGCTGCGACGTCTATCTCGTGGAGCTCAAGGCGGCGGCCATCGACACCGTCGCCATGCGCGCGCGGGCCGAGGGTGCCGAGGTGATCTTCGTCCGCAACCGCCCGCTCGGCATCGACGACGCGCTGCTCGACCTCTATCGCGATGCCGCCTGAGACGATCGTCATCCACAAGGGCCACGGCCTGCCCTACTCGAAGGGCCTGATGGCGCAGTCGTTGTCGGCCAGCGGGCTGACGCAGGAGCGCTCATTCGAGCTCGCCAGGGAGATCGAGCGCCGGTTGGCGCTGCGCGGCGACCGCGAGATCGGCGTCGACGGCCTCGACGCGCTCTGCCTTGAGGTGCTCCGCGCGGCGGAGGGCGACAGCGCGGTCCGCCGCTACCTGGGCTGGCGCCGCCTGGACCGGCTCGACCGCCCGCTGGTCGTGCTCGTGGGCGGAACAACCGGCGTCGGCAAGTCCACGCTCGCGACGATGCTCGCCGGCCGCCTGGGCATCACGCGCGTGATCGCCACTGACGTCATCCGGCAGGTGCTGAGGGCGTTCTTCACGCTCGAGGCCATGCCCACCGTGCACTTCTCGGCGTTCGACGCTGGGGGGATCGAGGGCTATGCGGACCAGGCCGAGCACGTGGGTACGGGCGTGGCCGCCATCGTCGAGCGTGCCGCCAACGAGGCCAACCCCCTGATCGTCGAGGGGGTGCATATCGAGCCCGGACGGATCGCGCCCGGCCTGCGCGAGAGCTGCGTGCTCGTGGAGGCGCTCGTGGTGGTGCGCGACGAGGAGCTGCACCGCGGCCATTTCTCTCACCGCCCGGGCACGCGGCCGGCCGAGCGCTATCTCGCGGCCTTCGACGACATCCGTGCCCTCCAGGCCCACCTGGCGGCGCGCGCGGAGGAGGCCGGCGCGGCGATCATCGACAACGAGAACGTCGACGCCGCGCTGCTCCGGCTGATCGAGCTCGTGCTCGACGCGGTCGAGGAGGCCACGTGACCCGGCCCCCGCGCTCCGAGCGCTAGGGTAGGCCGCCGCCATGTCGGTGCTGAAGAGGAAAGATCTCGAGGACAGCCCACTCGCCGATCTCCACGCGATCGCGTCGGAGCTCGGCCTCGAGAGCTTCCGGGCGAAGCGCAAGGACGAGCTGATCGCCGCGATCCTGGATGCCGCCGGCCCGGCCGGCGGCGCCGACGCTGGGGATGAGCGCGAGCCGGACGAGGTGCCCGCCGAGGAGGCGCTCGAGGCTCCGGTCGCCGGGCGCCTGGCCGAGGCCGACGAGGACGAGGAGACCTCGGAGGACACTTCCGAAGGAACCTCGGAAGGGACGTCGGAAGGGACGTCGGAAGGCACCTCCGAAGGGACGTCCGAGGGCACCTCGGAAGGCACGTCCGAAGGGACCTCGGAGGGAACATCCGAGGGCACCTCCGACGAGGAGCAGGCCGCCGGCGCGCGCCGGCCGCCCGAGCGCGACGAGGAGCTCGTGACGGGTGTGCTCGACATCCTCGCCAACGGGAGCGGATTCGTGCGCGTCGATCCCGCCGGGCAGTCGCGGGACGACGTCTACGTGTCTCCCGCCCAGATCCGTCGCTGCGAGCTGCGCGCGGGCGACGAGGTGAGCGGGCCCGTGCGCCCGCCGCGGCGCAACGAGCGGCACCCCTCGCTGGTCCGCGTGGGGGGCGTGAACGGCGGCGACGCGGAGCCGCCCGAGGATCGTCCCTGGTTCGGGGACCTGACGGCGATCTTCCCGTCGGCGCGCCTCGAGGCACCCGCCGCGCTGCGCGAGATCCCGTTCGGCCGCGGTTCGCGCGTCGCGGTCGCGGGCCCGCCCGGCGCCGGCGCAACCAAGCTGCTGCGCGAGCTGGCCGACGAGCTCGCGAAGGCGGACGACGTCGACGTGCAGGTCGTGCTCGCCGGCGTGCGCCCCGAGGAGGTCACGGAATGGCGCGCCGTCGACGGCCTCGAGGTGGTGGGCGGCAGCTTCGACCGCTCTCCCGACGCGCAGGCGCAGGCGGCCGAGCTGGCAGTCGAGCGCGCGAAGCGGCGCGTCGAGCGCGGGGGCCACGCCGCCGTGATCGTGGACTCGCTCGAGTGGCTCCCCGGAAGCGCCCGGCGGCGGCTGTTCGGCGCCGCGCGAGCCACCCGCGAGGGCGGCACGCTCACGGTGATCGCGGCGACGGGCGACTCGGACGAGCCGCTCCGCTGGGCGACCACGCGCATCGTGCTGGAGCCGGGCGGCCGGCTCAGCGCGCAGAGCGGGACGCTCCACGCCGACGCGCTGGGGTAGCGCCGCGCGCTACTTGACCTTCAGCGTCTGGGCCATCGTCGTCGGGTGGACAAGGCAGACGAGCCTGTATGTCCCCTTGACCTTCGGCGTGACGCTGTAGGTCCCGCTGTTCCGTCCCAGGTAGAGCGATGAGAAGCCGCGCGGGCCGTTGGCCACGCTGACGCTGTGCGGGCTGGCCCCGCCGAAGCTCCATGTCACCGTCTCGCCGGCCTTGGCCGTGATCCTGCCGGGGCGGAAGAAGTCGTCGCCGATCTCCAGCGGGTTGCCGTCGAAGATCGCGGAGCCGCCCGTGGGCTTCGCCAGCTGCGGCACCTTGAGGTCGTGGTTCGGCGTGCGGTCGAAGCGACGCGGCCGGTTGATGTCGACCATGTCGGTCGGCATCTGGCCGCAGCGCTTGACCGAGTCGTCCGGCACGACGAAGAGGAACCAGAAGCCCATCGTCGCCACGTGCAGATTGTGGTTGTCGTGCACCGCCACGCGCCGCAGCACCTCGCCCTCGGTGATCGGCACCCCCTGCTCGGTGGCGAAGGTCCCGTTGCCCACTGGGCCGGGCTCGTGGAGGATCGGCCGGATCGTGTTGTAGATGTGGCCGGGCGTGCCGTGATAGGCCGGTGCTTTGAAGATGCGGCGCCCGCAGGTGCGGCTCTCGAGGGTCTGGTACTTGGCGCCGCCGTGCTGGTGCGAGACGCCGAGCAGGATCCGCCCGTTGAGGCCCTCGGGCACGACCCAGTCGCTCGAGCTGACGAAGTTCGAGCCCTTTCGGCCGCCGCCCGGAACGTCGTAGGCCATGCCGTTTACGGCGTGCTTCGAGCAATCAGCCATCACGATCGGGAGCACCGGGGTGCGCTTGTCGGTCGTGTAGTGGATGCGCGTGCGCACGTAGAAGGTCTTGGGCCGCTTGTAGTGATTCATCACCATCGCCGTGAGACGCCAGCTGGGCGCGGTCCCGTCGGCCATGCGGTTGACGACCCCGTACTTGGCGCGAGTCGACGCGGGCAGCGGTGTGGCAAAGCGCCCTTGCGGGTGCTCCTCGCCACGGCCGCCGATGAAGCCAGACGAGCCCCAGCAGCTTCCGGGCGCCGGGCTGTCGGTCCCCGGGGCGTAGTAGAGGAGGTGGTGGATCATCATCTTCGACATCGGGAGCGGCTTCGCCTTCGGGTCCTTGGAGTCGACGAGGGCCATCTCCTTCCAGCCGGTCACGTAGCCGGGCTGCGCGGGGGCCTCGTGGCCGTCGGCTCGCAGCGTCACGTGGTGCGTGTCGTGCACGTACGGCAGCGTCTGGATCTTGGGCGAGTAGAGGGTGAGGACCTTCTCGTTCGCGCCCGCGGCGGGGGCGGTGAGTCCGAGCACCACGATTACGACGGCGAGCACGGCCGTCGAGGCCTTCCGCATCCATCCTCCTGAGGTTCCTGCAGAGCGGCTGCGAGAAGCCTAGCGCCTATACGCGACGCGGCGCCAGCTCGGCTCGGGCGAGAGCTCGATGAGCTCGAAGTTCCGATCCGGCTGGGCATACCCGAACGAGTTGTCCTGCTCGTCGAAGACGAGCTCGAGCTCGCCCTCCATCACACGCTGGTCGAGCCAGGCGCCGCGGAACACGAGTCGCCTGATCCAGTGGACGAGCGAGCGCTCGGATGGGCCGTTCAGATCCCTCCAGCAGTAGTTGATGTGCTCCCCGAGCTCCGAGTGAGCATCGGTCACCTCGCCGTTGACAGCGAGGTTGACAAGGTCCTCGCGCTCCTCGTCGCAGAGCAGCCCCTCGACAAACCCGAGCTTCGTGGCCGCCTGCTCGACGCGCTCGGTGAAGTCGCGCTCGTTGAACGTGAAGCGCAGCTCGCCGTACTCGAGGACGTAGTCCGAGCCGGACTCGTAGTTTCCACGTCGAGCGGTGTCGTCCATGGGCGGAAGCCCGGCCGGGGCCGGCGGGCGTCGTGATCTTATGTTCGTTTCCTGCCCCGGCGCGGGCGCTGCAACCGCGATTGCACGCTCAGACGCTTGCAAACGCCCGGCAGGGACCGCCCGAACCCTCCCGCCAGGGGATCAGCCCGAGGACGAGGGTCGCCCCGCGCGCCGGGATCTGCCTGAGGTTGCGCAGGTTCTCGACCCCGTAGTGGTCGGCGCCTAGCACTGTCAGGTGGACGTCGAAGGTGGACGACGAGCCATGGTCAAGGCTCATCGTGTCCACGCCGATGCCGCGGATACGCCGCCGCTCCAGCAGCCAGTCCACCGCATCCTTGCCGAAGCCGGGGAAACGCATCGTCCCCGTCGCGTCGGTGTTGCGGTAGGCCTCCACGCTGCCTGCGCGGGTCTCCCAGCCGGAGTACATCGCCACCACGGCGTGGCGCGGTATGCGCCCATATCGGCGCTCGAAGCGCGCCAGGTCGTCCGGCGTGACCACTGTGTCGGGCTGGCGAGCGGCGCGCCCGGAGATGTCGACGACCACGATCGGCGCGACCAACTCCTCGAGCGCCAGCTCGGGCGAGGTGCGGCCGCCCACTATGAAGTGGGCCGGAACGTCCATGTGGGTGCAGATGTGCTCCCAGATCGTCCAGACCTGGCCGTAGAAGCCGTCCTCGGGGATCGTCACAGCCGTCTCGCGACTGGTGGGGGGTGCCCCCGGAAAGGCGGGGAAGTCCTCGCTGAACTCGTGGCTGAGATCGACCAGGCGCCCCTTGCCGGTCCGTCCGGCGCGGGGTCCGCCCCGCCCGCGCGCTGAGACCGCGCCTGGCAGCGCCGTGGAGGCCACGGCGCCCGCCCCCGCGGCAAGCGCCACGCGCCGGCTCACCCGCGGCGGGCCCTCCCGCTCGACCCTCTCCCGAACCGTCTCGAGCGTGCCGGGAACGCACATGCAAATCCCTCCCTCGCTAGTGGTTGCCAGGAAGGTACATCGGGTGGGGTGAGATTCGGGCCGCGGAAGCTTCTCCCGGCGTGGACGAGCAGGGGCTGATCCTCGTGATCGAGGACGACGAGGCCACCAGGGGCTTCCTGGCCGACAACCTGGCCGCGGACGGTTTCCGGGTGTCGAGCGCTTCGAGCGCGGCCGAAGGGCTGCGCGCGATCGAGGTGCGGCACCCCTGCCTCGTGCTGCTCGACCTGAGGCTCGAGGGTGGTAGTGGCCTGGACGTGATGGACCGTGTGCGGGCCGCCGACGGGCTGGCCTCACGGATCGATCCAGACCTCCCGATCATCGTGCTGACCGGGCGCGCGGGCGAGGCCGACCGGGTTCGCAGCTTCGACCGAGGCGCGGACGACCATCTGTGCAAACCGTTCCTGTACGCCGAGCTGCTCGCGCGGGTGCGCGCCGTCCTTCGGCGCGCCGAGGGCAGGCGCGCCAAGGGCGTGTTGCGCGTCCGCGACCTCACGATCGATCCCACCACCCGGATCGTGCGGCTGGCCGGCAGCCGGATCGAGCTGTCGGCGAAGGAGTTCGCGCTGCTACACGCACTGGCAGCGGAGCCCACGCGCGTCTACCGCAAGCAGGAGCTGCTGCGCGATGTCTGGGGGTACCTCGCGGTCGGAAACACACGGACGCTCGATGCGCATGCTTCGCGGCTGCGCAAGAAGCTCGGGCGATCGCGGCGGCCCTGGGTGGTGAACGTGCGCGGGGTGGGCTACAAGCTGACAGAGGCTCCGTGACGCTCGTGACGTTCGCGGCGCTTGTTCTGGCGGGGCTCTGCTGTATCGCCGGACTGGCGGCCCTCGCGCGGCTGCGCCGGCAGCTTGGGCTCGTCGAGCGCGCCGAGCACGAGCTGCGCGGGCCTGCTGCGGCGCTCGGGCTGGCGTGCGAGCGGATGCGGCGCGAGCGCGCGGGGGCGCGGCACGCGGCGATGCTGCGGATTCAGCTGGACAGGCTCGAAGCAGGCCTCGCCGATCTCACGGCGGCGCGGACCGGCCGCGCGCCGGTGCCTCGGGCCGAGCCGTCCGAGCTGCGCGCGATGGCGCGGGCGGCGCTGGCGCCCTGGGAGACGAGCCCGGGCAGGGTGGCGTTCGGGTGGCTCGGCGGGCCCGCACCGGCGCGCGTCGACCGCCGCGCGCTGGCCAAGGCCCTCGGCAACCTCGTCGCCAACGCCGCGGAGCATGGGGAGGGTCAGATAAGGGTTCGCGGACGGACGACGCCGTCGGGTGTGAGGATCGAGATCCGCAACCGCAACCGGAGGACCGTCGGGGCGCCCGTCACGCCGTCCGCCGCTCGGTCGATCCCGGCACGAGGCCGCGGCCTCCGGATCGCCGAGCGGGCCGCCCGGCAGCTGGGTGGCCGCGTGCTCGTGGACCTCGGCGGCGCCGAGACCGTGGCGGTGCTGGAGCTGCCGCGCGCGGCGGGAGGCGAGCGGGACGGCAGCAAGCGAGACGGGGGTGGGGAGGACGTGGCGGCGTGACAGCGCGCCGCCGGCGCGGGCTGCTCCTGCTGTCGGTGGCGCTGGCGTCCGGCGGGCTGGCCGCGTCGCAGGTGGCACAGCGTCAACGCCAGGTCGAGGAGCGGGTGGGGCCGCTGGTGCCCGTGCTCGTGGCCGCGCGCGACCTCGCCCCCGGGGCGCGGCTCACGGAGCGAGCGCTGGCGGTCAGGCGCGTCCCGGCCCGCTTCGTGCCGCCCGAAGCGATCGGATCGGCAGCGGAGGTCATCGGGGCCCGAACGGCTATTCCCCTCGGCGCGGGCAGCTACCTGACTGCCGGCCAGCTCGAGTCCGCTTCCGGCAGCGGGCCCGGTGCCGCCGGGCCACAGCTCGGACCGGGGGAGCGGACGGTCGAGGTGGGCGTGAGCGGCGGTGGCATGCTCGCGGCTGTTGCTCCGGGCACGCGCGTCGACGTGGTCGTCTCGACCGAGACGGGCGGGGGAGGGGGAGCGGGGCGGACGTTCGTCGCGCTCGCCGACGTCCAGCTGCTGGCGCTGCGCGGCGATCCGGCCGGCGGCGCCTACAGTGCCGCGGGCGACGAGCCGGCCCCGGGCCCGGCCGCGCTCGCGACACTGCTCGTGACGCTGCGCCAGGCCGTGTACCTCACCGCGGCGGACAACTTCGGGCGCGAGATCCGCCTGCTTGCCCGCCCGCCGGGCGACCGGACGCGGACCGCCGCTGCCGCTGTGTCGGCGGGCGACCTGTGACGCATCGTCAGGCGGTGAGCACGTCGACGCCGCCGTCCGGACGGCCGAGCAGGGCGCGCTCGGCCATGCCGAGGAACAGCCCGTGCTCGACCACGCCGGGCACGCGCTTGAGCGACTGGTCGAGCTCTGCCGGGTCGGCGTCCTCGGGGACGCGACAGTCGAGGAGGTAGTGCCCTTCGTCCGTCAGATAGGGAGCGCCATCGTCCATACGCAGCTCCGCGTCGGGCAACAGTCGCGCCAGCCTCCGCCGTGTGTCGCGCCACGCAAAGCGCACGACCTCGACGGGGAGGCGGCAGCGCTCACCCAGGCGCTCGACCCTCTTCGGAGTCTCCGCCACCACCACGAACCGGCGCGCCGCTGAAATCACGATCTTCTCCCGTAGGAGCGCCCCGCCGCCGCCCTTGATCAGGCCGAGGCCGGGCGCCACCTCGTCGGCCCCGTCGAGGGCGAGGTCGAGCTCGAGCTCGCCGTCGAGCTCCACGATCTCGATCCCGGCCTGCGTGGCCAGCTCAGCGGTCCGGTTGGACGCAGTCGCCGCTCGGAACCGTTCCTCGCGCGCGCCGAGCAGCTCGACGACCTTCCAGACGGCCCGTCCTGACCCGAGCCCGATCGTCATGGCCGGCTCGACCAGTTCGACGGCAGCCGCAGCGGCCGCCGCCCGTGCGATGTCATCGGTGCCCGTCACGGCGGGGAGCATCCCACTCCGGCGGTGCGTTGAGACCCCTGACGATCTGCCAATCGGCCGCTAAGCTTTGCTTACCCAACGTAAGTAGGTAACGAAAGCATGGCCACCGAGACACTTCTTCTCATTCCCGTCGACGACTCCGTCGTCTTCCCCAACATGTCCCTCACGCTGGCCATCGACGCCGGCGATGAAGAGCGCATCGTCCTCGTCCCGCGCAAGGGCGACGACTTCGCGAGCGTCGGCACTGTCGCCGCCGTCAAGGAGCGCGTGCGCCTCCCCGGAGGCGGCCACGCCGTGATGGTCGACGGCCTCTACCGCGGCCGCATCGGCGCAGCGCAGACGAGCCCCGCGGGCGAGCTGCGCGTGCAGGTCGAGCCGCACCCGGACGAGGTCCCGGTCGACGGCCGCACCCGCGAGCTCGAGCGCGAATACCGCGCCGTTGTCGAGGAGATCCTCGAGCTGCGCGGCGATGACGGCCGCATCTCGGCCTTCGTGCGCTCAATCAGCGAGCCCGGCGCGCTCGCCGACACGAGCGGCTACTCACCCGACTTCAGCTACGAGAACAAGGTCGAGCTGCTCGAGCAGCTCGACGTGACCGAGCGGCTCGCCCGCGCGCTCGAGCTTCAGCGCGAGCGCTTCACCGAGCTGCAGGTCCGCCAGCGCATCCGCGACGACGTCCAGTCCGGCGCCGAGAAGCAGCAGCGCGAGTACTTCCTGCGCAAGCAGATGGAGTCCATCCAGAAGGAGCTCGGCGAGGACGGCGCCTCGGTCGTCGAGGAGTACCGCAAGAAGATCGCCGAGGCCGGGATGCCGGACGAGGTGCGCGAGCAGGCCGAGCGCGAGCTCGGGCGCTTCGAGCGCATGGGCGAGCAGTCGGGCGAGAGCTCGATGATCCGCTCCTACCTCGACTGGCTGATCGCGGTGCCCTGGTCCGAACGTTCGGACGAGCGGCTCGACCCCGTGCACGCGCGCGAGGTGCTGGACGCCGACCACGCCGGCCTGGAGGACGTGAAGGACCGAATCGTCGAGTACATCGCCGTGCGCAAGCTGCGGCAGGAGAGGGGCATCGCCGAGGACAAGCGCTCGGGCGCGATCCTGACCCTGATCGGGCCGCCCGGCACGGGCAAGACCTCGATCGGCGAGTCCATCGCACGCGCGACGGGACGCGAGTTCGTTCGCATGTCGCTCGGCGGCGTGCGTGACGAGGCCGAGATCCGCGGTCACCGGCGCACGTACATCGGCGCGCTGCCGGGCCGGCTCGTCCGCGCCCTGCGGGACGCCGGGACGATGAACCCGGTGATCATGCTCGACGAGGTCGACAAGGTCGGCGCCGACTGGCGCGGCGACCCGAGCGCGGCCCTGCTCGAGGTGCTCGACCCCGCGCAGAACCACTCGTTCCGCGACCACTACCTCGACGTGGAGCTCGACCTGTCCGAGGTCGTCTTCATCGCCACGGCCAACGTGGCCGAGACGATCCCGCTGCCGCTGCTGGACCGCATGGAGGTCGTGCGCTTCGACGGCTACACCACCGACGAGAAGGTTGCGATCGCACGCGGCTACCTGTGGCCGCGCCAGCGCGAGCGCAATGGGCTGCGCGAGGACGAGGTCTCGATCTCCGATGACGTGCTGAAGCAGGTCGTGACCGAGTACACGCGCGAGGCGGGCGTCCGCCAGCTCGAGCGCACGCTCGGCACCGTCCTGCGCAAGACGGCGACGAAGATCGCGTCGGAGAGCGTGACCGTCCCCGTCGAGGTCGGCTCGGACGAGCTTCGCGACGCCCTCGGGCGCCAGCGCTTCTTCCAGGAGTCGGCCGAGCGCACCGCGATCCCGGGCGTGGCGACAGGCCTGTCCGTGACCGGCGCGGGCGGCGACGTGCTGTTCATCGAGGCCACCTCGATGAAGGGCAAGGAGGGCCTCGTCCTGACCGGCCAGCTCGGCGACGTCATGAAGGAGTCGGCACGGATCGCGCTCTCCTATGTGCGCGGACACGCCGATGGGCTCGGCATCGACGAGGACGCCTTCGACGGTCGCGAGTACCACGTGCACGTTCCCGCGGGCGCGATACCCAAGGACGGGCCGAGCGCGGGCATCACGATGACCACCGCGCTCGCCTCGCTGCTGAGCGGCAGGCCGGTCAAGCACACGGTCGGCATGACCGGTGAGATCACCCTCCAGGGCCGGGTGCTTCCGATCGGCGGCCTTAAGCAGAAGGTGCTGGCCGCGCACGCGGCCGGACTCACCGATGTGATCCTTCCGGAGCGCAACCGCGCAGATCTGGACGATGTCCCGGAGGAGGTCCGCGACGCGATGGCCTTCCACCCGGTGATGACAATCGGCGAGGTACTGGACCTCGCCCTCGAGCCCGCGCCTGCCCCTTCCCCCGCGCTGGCCTAGGGCGATAGTTGCGGGCGCGCCGGCCCTCCCCCGGCCGGCGCGCCCGCTCCTCGTCACCGCGGACTCCCCGTTGCCTTCCGGTTGGGGTTGGGGTTGGGGTTACTCGGCCGGGTCGCGCCGGGTCGGCCTCGCGTAGGGGCTGGGAAGGGGTGGTGCTCGTCGGCCGCGGCGCGCCGCCGAAGAACATTCGGCAATTGTGGGCTTCAGTCGGGGATTGTTCGCCCGGGGGTGAGCTCAGCGCCGGTGGGCCAGGATGCGCACGTCCACGCCGGGCAGGCGGCGCATCAGCCGCTCCGGCAGCCACTCGGAGATGCGGGCGAAGGCGCCCCGCGGCGAGGGCTGGCCGAGGATCACGTAGGTCGTGCCGCGGTCAGCCGCGACGCGGGCGGCGGCCTCGACGAGATCGTCGCCCTCCTCGACGATCAGGTCCGCCCCCATCAGCGTCGCGAGCCGGCGCAGCGCCTCGAGCCGCTGGCGCTCCTCCCCGCGCGGCGGCTCGCCGGGCGGCGCCATGTAGAGCAGGTCGAGGTCGGCACCGAGGCGCTGTGCCGAGCGCCAAGCCCGGCGCACGAGGCGCTGCGACTCCTCTTCAGGCGTGACGAGGGCGAGGATGCGCTCGGCCACCGCCTGGGGGGCGTCGCCGAAGATCTTCTCCTCGCGCGTGCCGAGCGCCTCGGCCGGCGCGACGACGGCGCCTGGACTCGACCTCCTCCGCCACCTGGCGCAGCGCCACCTCGCGCAGGGCCGACAGGTTCTCGACCTTGAAGAAGCTGTTCAGCGCCGTCTGGACCCGCTCCGGCCCGTACACCTTCCCCTCGCGCAGGCGCTGGATCAGCGCCTCGGGCGTGAGGTCCATCAGCACGACCTCGTCGGCCGAGGCGAGCACGGCGTCGGGGAAGGTCTCGCGCACGCGCACGCCGGTCAGCTCGGCCACGCGGTCGTTGAGCGACTCGAGGTGCTGCACGTTGACCGTCGAGAAGACGTCGACGCCCGCGTCGAGCACGTCGTCGATGTCCTCGTAGCGCTTGTGGTGCTCGACCCCGGGCGCGTTCGTGTGTGCCAGCTCGTCGATCAGGCAGAGCTCGGGCGCGCGCTGGAAGATGGCGGGCAGGTCCATCTCCTGCAGCTGGGTCCCGCGGTAGTCGACGGTCCGGCGCGGAATGGCCTCGAGGCCCTCGGCCAGGGCGGCGGTGTCGGCACGGCCGTGGGTCTCGAGGATCCCGATGACCACGTCGCGCCCGTCGGCCAGTGCGGCGTGACCCTCCTGGAGCATGCGGTAGGTCTTGCCGACGCCGGCCGCCATGCCCAGGAATATCTTGTAGTGGCCTCGGCCCGTGTCCGCCATGCGGGCCGCATTCTGACCGCCCGCAGAGCCTGGGCTACGCGCCCAACACGTTGTGGATCAGAAGATCCAGCAGCTTGATGCCGATGAACGGGGCGATGAGGCCCCCGAAGCCGTAGATGAACAGGTTGCGCCGCAGCAGCGCGGTGGCGCCGACCGGCCGGTAGCGCACGCCGCGGAGGGCGAGCGGCACCAGCAGCGGGATGATCAGCGCGTTGAAGACGATTGCCGAGATGATCGCGGACTGGGGTGTACCCAGGTCCATGATGTTGAGCGACTCCAGCGGGCCCGACGACTCGCCGGCGGCGGCGTAGGTGGCGACGAACATCGCGGGCAGGATGGCGAAGTACTTGGCGACGTCGTTGGCCACCGAGAACGTGGTCAGCGCCCCGCGGGTGATGAGCAGCTGCTTGCCGATCTCGACGATCTCGATGAGCTTCGTCGGGTTCGAGTCGAGGTCGACCATGTTGCCGGCCTCGCGCGCCGCCTGGGTACCCGTGTTCATCGCAACGCCGACATCCGCCTGGGCGAGGGCGGGCGCGTCGTTCGTGCCGTCGCCGGTCATCGCCACGAGCCGGCCCTCGCGCTGCTCGTCCCTGATCAGCTCAAGCTTGCGCTCGGGGGTGGCCTCGGCGAGGAACGTGTCCACGCCCGACTCGTCGGCGATCTTGGCGGCGGTGAGCGGGTTGTCGCCGGTCACCATCACGGTCTGAATGCCCATCGCGCGCAGCTGGTCGAAGCGATGGCGCATGCCGTCCTTGACCACGTCCTTGAGGTAGATCACGCCGAGGACCTGGCTGTCGCGCGCGACGGCGAGCGGCGTGCCGCCCTCGCGGGCGACCCTCTCGACGGTGCCGTCCAGCTCCGGCGGCGCCTGGCCGCCGTCGTCGGTCACGAACTTGACGATCGCGTCGCCGGCGCCCTTGCGCAGGCGCGTGCCGTTCATGTCCACGCCGCTCATGCGCGTCTCCGCCGAGAAGGGCACGAAGCGGGCGGACGGGTCGAAGTGGCGCTCGCGCAGCCCGTACTGCTTGGCGAGGACCACGATCGAGCGCCCCTCGGGCGTCTCGTCCGCGAGTGATGAGAGCTGGGCCGCCTCGGCGAGGTCGGCCTCCTCGACGCCCGGCATCGGGATGAACTCGGTGGCCTGGCGGTTACCGAGCGTGATCGTGCCGGTCTTGTCGAGCAGCAGGACGTCGACGTCGCCAGAGGCCTCGACCGAACGGCCGGAGAGCGAGAGCACGTTGCGCCGCACGAGGCGGTCCATGCCGGCGATGCCGATCGCGGACAGCAGGGCGCCGATCGTGGTGGGGATCAGCGACACGAGCAGCGCGATCAGCGTGGTGATCGATACGTCGGTGTTGGCGAACTCGGCGAACGGGCGCAGGGTAACCACGACGACCAGGAAGATCAGCGTGAGGCCGGCCAGCAGGATCCCGAGCGCGATCTCGTTCGGGGTCTTGCGCCGCTGGGCGCCCTCGACCAGCGCAATCATGCGGTCGAGGAAGCTCTCGCCAGGCTCCTGGGTGATCTCGACCACGATCCGGTCGGAGAGCACCCGGGTGCCGCCGGTTACGGCGCTGCGGTCGCCACCGGACTCGCGGATCACGGGAGCGGACTCGCCGGTCACGGCCGACTCGTCGACCGAGGCGATGCCCTCGATCACGGTGCCGTCGCCGGGGATCAGCTCGCCGGCCTCGACGGCCACGATGTCGCCCTTGACGAGCTGCGAGGCGGGCTTCTCGCCACCGTCGCGCAGGCGGGCCACGGTGTCGGTGCGCATCGCTCGGAGCGCGGCCGCCTGCGCCTTACCGCGGCCCTCAGCGAGCGCCTCGGCGAGGTTGGCGAAGATCACGGTGAGCCACAACCAGACGGCGACCGTGAAGGTGAACCAGGCGGGCTCGTCTCCTCCGCCGAGCGGGTCGCCACCGAACACCTGGATCAGCCAGGCGACGGTGGTGATCACAGCGCCGATCTCGACGACCATCATCACCGGGTTGTGGAACTGGACGCGCGGGTCGAGCTTGACGACGCTCGCCCACAGCGCCTGCCGCAGGATGGGGCCGCGGAAGAGGCTCTGAGCTTCCTTGGTCATCACGCAGCCTCCTCGTCAACCGCGAGGTTCAGCTCCAGCACGTTCACGCCGGGCTCGCCGAGCACGCCGAGCGCGCGACCGTCCGTGTTCTCATCCACGAGCTCCATGACCCGCTCGAGCGGCAGCCCACGCTCCTCGGCGACCCGCCGCGCCTGTATGCGCGCGTTGGCCTCGGAGATGTGTGGGTCCACGCCAGAGCCGGTGGTCTGGACGGCGTCGGGCGGTACGTCCCCTCGCCGGAGTCCCGGGTTGAACGGGCGTTCGCGGTCGAGGTAGGTCGCCAGGTTCTCTCTGAACAGGTCGCGCAGATCCTTGTTGTTCGGTCCAAGATTGTTGAAGAAGGTGACGTTTGCGCTGTAGCCCGTGACCGACGGCCGCGACTGGAAGTAGCGCGGGTCGGCCTCGAGCACGGGGTTGCCCTCCTCGTCCTCCCGCGGCTCGCCGTTGGGACCCAGCACCGGGCGCTGGAAGTCCTGGCCGATCAGGCGCGAGCCGACGACCTTGCCGTCGCGCTCGACCTGGCTGCCGTCGGCCTTGTTCGGCCAGAGCACCTGACCGACACCGGTCATGACCAGCGGGTAGGCCAGACCGAGCAGGAGCGTGAAGATGACGATGGCAAGGATTGAGCTTGTGAGTTCGCGGCGCATGGGTCAGAAGAGTTGGTCTGTGAGTGCCTGGACGATCGGGCCCAGCAGGACGGCCGGGAAGAAGGTGAGTGCGGCAACGATCACGATCACCGCGATCAGGAGAAACACGAAGGTGGGCGTGTCCGTGCGGAACGTGCCCGCGCCTGGCGGCGAGACGTGCTTGGTCGCAAGCGAGCCGGCCACGGCCAGGGCGGCGAGCAGCGGCACGAAGCGGGCGAAGAGCATGGTTACGCCGCCGAGCAGGTCGGCGAACGTGATGCCGAAGGCGCCCACGTTTCCGGGCGCGTTCGGCTGCAGGTAGCCGGTGAAGCCGGCGAACGCCGAGCCGTTGTTGTTGCCCTGGGAGGTGTAGGCGTAGAGGGTCTCCGAGAACCCCTGGGGGCCCGAGTTGAAGATCGACGGAGCACCCCACTTGCTGGCGATCGCGAGCGCTGTGGTCACGAGCACCGCGAGCGCGGTGTAGAGGGTCCCGATCAGGACGTATTTGACCTCGCGCGCCTCGATCTTCTTGCCGAGGTATTCAGGCGTTCGGCCGACCATCAGGCCAGCTATGAACACCGCGAGCAGGACGAAGAGCAGCATCCCGTAGAGCCCCGAGCCGATCCCGCCGAAAATCACCTCCCCGGTCATCATGTTCACGAGCGGGACCGCGCCGCCGGTGCCCGTGTATGAGTCGTGCGCCGAGTTCACCGAGCCGTTCGAGGCGGCCGTGGTGATCGCGGCCCACATTGCGCTGTCCGCGATCCCGAAACGCTGCTCCTTGCCCTCGAGATTGCCGCCGGTGGTGCCGTCGGCCGATGCGGTTGCGACGTCGGCGCTCTTCTGGGCGGGCGAGCCGTTCTGCTCGGCCCCGTACGCCACCGCAATACCGATCACGAGCATCACCGTCATGGCCGCGTAGAGCGCCCAGCCCTGCCGCCGGTTCCCCACCATGCGCCCGAACGTGTAGGTGAGCGCGGCGGGCACGAGCAGGATGAAGAGGACCTCGATGAAGTTGCTGAACGCGGTGGCGTTCTCGAACGGGAACGTGCTGTTGACGTTGAAGAAGCCGCCGCCGTTGGTGCCCAGCTGCTTGATCGCGATCTGCGAGGCAACCGGGCCGAGGGCGAGCGTCTGCTCGAAGCCCTGGGCGGTCGTGTAGGTGACCGAGCCGGCAAGCGTCTGGACCACGCCCTGCGACATCAGGATCAGCGCGCCGATGATCGACAGCGGCAGCAGGATGTAGAGCAGCGTGCGCGTCAGGTCCTGCCAGAAGTTGCCGAGCTGAGCCGTGCCGCGGCTCGCGAAGCCCCGGATCACCGCGGCGAGCACGGCCATGCCGACCGCGGCGGAGATGAAGTTCTGCACCGCGAGCCCCGCCATCTGCGAGAAGTAGCTCATGGTCGTCTCGCCGCCGTAGAACTGCCAGTTGGTGTTCGAGATGAACGAGGTGGCGGTGTTGAAGCTGACGTCCCAGGTGCCGGAGTCGAAGCCCTCCGGGTTGAACGGATGGATCCCCTGGGTGCGCAGGATCACGTACAGGACGACGAAGAAGAGAAGGCTGAACACCAGGGTCGTGCGCGCGTAGCCCTTCCAGTCCTGCTGGACGTTCGGGTTCACCCGCAGCAGCCGGTACGTCAGCCGCTCGAACGGCGCGAGGACCGGGGTGAGGAACACGCGCTCGTCGCGGTAGACGCGCGCCATATAGCCGCCGAGCAGCGGCGTCAGCGCCGTTAGGACCGCGAGGTAGATCGCGATTTGCAGCCAGCCCTGAGCGGTCACAGACGTTCCCCGCGCAGCAGGGCGTAGACCAGGTAGGCGAACACGGCCAGCGAGACGAGGAGCCCGAACAGCTCAGCGCCGCTCATATGCGCTCGAGGCCCTCCAGGAGAGCGAGGAACGCGGCGAAGCAGGCCAGCCCGATGCCGACCGAGAGCAGGTCCGAGAGGAAGTCCATCAGGCGAGCAGGAGGGCGGCGCGCGCGTGGCTGATCGCCCCGTCGAGGCTCTCCTCGTCGTTCTGCATGTAGAGGGGCGAGCCGCCGTCCGTGAGCATGCGCTCGACGAGCGCGATCCCGCGCACGTTCACGTCCTGGTCGGTATCACGCAGCTCGGCGGCCAGCTCCAGCATGCCCTCGCGGGCATCCAGGATCGCTGCCCGCCTGAGCGGCACCGCTGAGCTGTACGGGTGCGGGCGCTCCTCGGCGGCGTCGATGACGCGCTCGAGGCCGCGCGCGAGGACGCGGCGGTTGCGGGGGGAGCAGAGCTGCTGGGCGCGGCGCGCGAGCTCGGGGCTCTCAGCGGGACTCACGCCGGCGGCGAGGCGCCGGGCAAGCGCCCCGCGCTTCAGGAAGACGCGGCCGCGCACCGGGAGTGTCGGGTGCATAAGAGTCGTTGCCATGTACCGAGCATCGAGCCCCTGCCGTGAAGCCGGCATCAAGATCCGGCCTCGCCCCATAAAGATGTCGTGAAACTCGCGGCTGAGGGCCTGTGTGGTCGCCATGTGACCCGAGTCTCCGAGCGTCCGGCCGTGCTGCAATCGGGACGCGCGATCATGTGATCGGCTAACGACCTCAGGCGGTCGTAGCCGCTGAGTCCGCCCTAGGCCGCGAAGCGGTAGCCGACGCCCGGATCGGTGACGATGTAGCGCGGCGAGCCGGGCTGAGGCTCGATCTTGCGGCGCAGGTTCGCCACGTGGACGCGCAGAATCTGGGTGTCGTCCTCGTACCCCGGGCCCCAGACCTCGGCGAGCAGTGCCCGGTGGGTCAGCAACCGGCCGCGGCCCCGCATCAGGGTCCGCAGCAGCTCGAACTCGATCGGGGTGAGGTGCACCTCGTCCCCGTCGACGCTCACGCGGTGCGCGGCGAGGTCGAGCTCGAGCCCGTCGGCGGAGAGTACGGGCTCGTCGGCTGCGGCCGCTTGGCCCGCCCGCCTGAGTGCCCTGTTCAGGCGGGCGACCAGCTCGCCGGGACTGAACGGCTTCGTGACGTAGTCGTCGGCGCCGGCGTCGAGTGCCCTGATCTTCTGCGCCTCCTCGCCCATCGCGGACAGCACGATGATCGGCATGGCGCTCCACTCGCGGATCGACCGGCAGACCTCGACGCCGTCTCCGTCAGGCAGGACGAGGTCCAGGATCGCCGCGTCGGGGCGCTGGACTGCGGCGGCGTCGAGTGCCTCCTGAGCGGTCGCCGCCGCAATCACGTCGAAGTCGGCGTCGCGGAGGATGACCTTGAGGGCGCGGAGGATCTGCAGCTCGTCGTCGCAGACGAGCACGCGCCGGCCGCCGGTCATTCCGCGGCTCGCTCGCCGGCCGGTGCGGCGGTGGGCTTCTCGGCGGGGATGGGCACCTGGATCACGAAGCTCGTCCCCTGACCGGGGAGCGACTCGGCCCGGATCCGCCCGCCGTTGGCCTCGAGAAAGCCGCGGGCGATGGCGAGGCCGAGTCCCGACCCTTGCGACTCACCGTCCTTTCGCGAGCGGTGGAAGGGCTCGAAGACCCGTTCGAGCTCCTCGCTGGGGATGCCCGGCCCGCGGTCGGAGATCCGCAGGATCACGAACTTGCCCGCGGCTCGGCCCCGGATCACGACGGGCTCCTGTCCCGCGAAGCGGCTCGAGTTCTCGAGCACGTTGGCGATCGCCCGCTCGAGCTGGGTTGCGTCGGCACGGACGAGCGGCAGGCCGGGGTCGAGCTCCAGGTCGAACCCGGCGGGCGGGTCGGGCACGGACGCCATGGCTGCCTCCACGACCTCGTCGATCGAACACCAGTCGGAGCGCGGATCGGCGCTGCCGGCCTGAAGCCGGGTGAGGTCGAGCAGATTCTCCACGAGCCGTGAGAGCCGAGCGCTCTCGGCGTCGATCACCGAGATGAGCTCGCGGCGCTCGTCGTCGCCGAGGGTTGGAGAGCTCAGGCCGCCCGCCGCGGTGGTGATCGCGGTGAGCGGCGAGCGCAGGTCGTGCGAGATCGTGCGCAGCAGCGTCGTCTTCATCACGTTGCTGCGCCGGAGCGCCTTCGTCTCGATCACCTGGGCCTCGAGCTCGCCGCGGCGGCGAGCGGCGCCGACGAGCGTCTCGAGAGCCGGCACGACACGGTCCTGGAGCGCGTCGAGCACGAGCGGGTCGGTCCCGGCCGGCACCAGCACGGTTCCGATGCGGCTTCCCTCGACTATCAGCGGCAGCGCTCGCCGGCGCGTGTCCGAGTCGACCCACGCCAGCTCCACTGACACGCTCGCCAGATCGTAGGCCTGGGCGATCCGCTGCGCGACGGCCCGCAGCGGCTCCTCGGCGCTCCCGCTTCCCAGCAGCAGCCGCGCCATCTCGGCAGTCAGGTCCGCCTCGCGCCGGCCGCGCTCAGCCTCCTCCGCTCGACTGCGGGCCGAGCCCGCGAGCGTGCTCGTGACCAGCGCGGCGACCATGAAGACGGCGAGCGCCACCCAGTTCTCCCCCTCGTTGATCGTGAACTCGCCGGTCGGCGGGATGTGGAAGAAGTTCCAGGCCGCGGCGCTCAGGAGCGCGGTGAGCAGGCCGAGCCAGAGTCCCCAGTAGGACGAGACGAGCAGCACGGCGAGCATGTAGACGACGCCTGTCGAGACGACCGGCACGATTTCGGCCAGCGGGAAGATCACGGCCGTCGTGAGCGCGACGGAGGCGATCGCCACCGCGAGGCCCCTGCCGGTCGACGGCCTGCGCATGCTCAGACCCCCAGCGTCAGCCCGCCGTCGACCAGCAGGGTGACGCCGGTGATGTAGGCCGCCCGCTCGGAGCACAGGAAGGCGGCGGCCGCGCCCATCTCCTCCGGGGTGCCGAGCCGGCCGGCCGGGACCTGCTCGCGGGCGACCTCCTCGGCCGCATCGAGGGAGCCGTACAGCTGGGCCAGCCGGTCCGTGGCGATGCGGCCCGGCAGCAGAGAGTTGAAGGTGATCCCGTCGCCCGCGAAGGCGCGCGCGAGCGTCTTGAAGGCCGCGACGATGCCGGGACGGTGCGAGTTGGAGAGCATCAGCGCCGGGCTGGGCTCGCGGACCGTCGAGGAGGCCACGTTCAGCACCCGGCCGAAGCCGCGCTCGCGCATACCGGGGACGACCAGCTCGATCAGCTCCATCGGGGCAACGACCAGCTCGCGGTGCGCCTGCTCCCACTGCTCCCGGCTGAAGCCGAGCGGGTCGCCGCCGGGAGGTCCGCCGGTGTTCGTGACGAGGATGTCGAGCGGGCCGAGATCCTGTTCGATCTGGGAGACCAGGCCGGGCGCCGCGTCGAGGTCGACCATGTCGTGAACGTAGGGCCGCGCTCCGATGTCGCCGGCCGCTGCGTCGACGCGTTCCCGCGTTCGCGAGCTGACCGCGACGCGCGCGCCCTCGGCGGCGAGCTCCCGGGCGATCGCGAGCCCGATCCCCTGCGACGCGCCGGTGACCAGCGCGACCTTTCCGTTCAGTCCCAGGTCCACTGCGGCCAGCGTACTCACGGCGGGCGGTGTAAGGTCGCCGATGTGGCTGGCCCGCGGCTGCTGCTGCGCCTCGCCCCGCTTCTCGCGGGAGCCGTCGCCACGACGGTGTGGCTCCGCCGCCGCGCGCTCGACCGGACGCGACTCCCGGCGCCGGCGCCGCGGCCCGAGATCGAGCCGCCGCGCCCGCGTTCCGAGCGCTTCGAGAGTGAGCCCGTCGACATCGTCACGATCGTCGACGACCTGCTCCTCGTAGGCCGCTAGTCCCAATTTGGGGGATGCCGGCGCGGGTTTAGAACGCGCGTCTGCTTGGATATACCGCCTTCGAACGTTGAACGCCGAGTCCTCGCTGTCCCGACGGCGAGGAACGGGGGAACCACAGCGGCCCGTGAGGCCGCAGGGGCGAATCGCACGATTCCGCTGCGTAGCGCACTTTCCGGCGCGAGCCCGTCAGCTCACCTCGTAGGCATCTGGAAAGGGGAAACGACACTTGCGAGGGATCGTCGATGCCGTTCGTCGTCCGCATGCCGGCTTCGGCCTGCTGCTGGCGCTCATCGTTTTCGTACTGGCAGCACCGACTGCCTCCGCCGACACCGTACGGGCATCCGCATCGGCCGAGGTCGTTGTCAAGCGTGGCGACCGAGGCTCCGCCGTCCGCCAGATCCAGTCGCGGCTCGGTGTTCCGGCCGACGGGGTATTCGGGCCGCAGACCGAGCGTGCCGTCAGGCGCTTCCAGCGCGCGAATGGGCTCGTTGCAGACGGGATCGTTGGCCCGCTGACACGCAGGGCGCTCGGACTCGAGTCGTTCAGCTCGGCCGGCGGGTCCGTCCGGGGCATTCTCGACGCGATCGCCGAGTGCGAGTCCTCCGGCAACCCGCGCGCGGTCTCGCCCAGCGGTCAGTACCGCGGCAAGTACCAGTTCAGCCGCGCCACCTGGGAGCGCCTCGGCGGCTCGGGGGACCCGGCAAAGGCGCCTGAGTGGTTACAGGACCGGCTCGCGCTGAAGCTCTACCGCGAGAGCGGCAGCGCACCCTGGCCGAACTGCCCGTAGGCGTCGGGGCGCCGAGGGGTGAATGCACCTTTCGGCTGATACGAGATGAGCCTTCCGGGCGATGGCGGGGAGGGCCGCCGGCCGTACGGTGACGCCCATGAATGGCCTGGCTCAGACGGCAGAGCTGATGCGACTGGCGCCGCACGTCTACGGCGCCGCCCTTGCAGCATCGCGCGACGAGCAGGCCGCCGCGGGCGTGACCGAGCGGGTGATGGAGAAGGCCGCCTCCGAGCCCGTGATCGCTCGCGAGCGGCTGGTCGAGAGCGCGATCCTGACTGCGGTCCGGCGGGCGCCCGCGCCGTGCTTCGAGGATATGCAGCGGCCCGACCGGGAGGCGGTGGCGCTGGCGCGCCTGGCGGGCTACTCGACCGACCAGATCGCCTCCAGCCTCGGCATCGCGGTGGAGGACGTGAAGGCGGGCATGCTGCGCGCCCTCAGGGGAGCAGCCCTGCGAGCGGCCTCATGAGCTCATTCGAGGTGGCGGGCCGCGAACGCAGCCGCCTCGGCGCGATTGCGGAAGCGGAGCTTCTCGAGCACGTGTCGCACATGCGTCTTGACGGTGGCCTCGCTGATCACGAGCCGCTCGGCGATCTCGCGGTTGCGAAGGCCCTCCGCGAGCAGCGCGAGTACCTCGCGCTCGCGCTCGCTCAGCGCGCCCAGCGGGTCCGGCTCGGGATCCCGCGCGCCACCCGCCAGGTCCTGCAGCAGCCGGCCGGCCATGGAGGCGGGGATGCGCGGCTCGCCGCGCCCCGCCGCCAGCACCGCCTCGATCAGCTCCCCAGGAGCCATGTCCTTGAGCAGGTAGCCCGCGGCGCCGACCCTGAGCGACGCGTAGAGGTCGGGCTCCTGCTCGGAGACGGTGAGGATCATCACCTCGGTCTCCGGCGAGCGCCGGCGGATGGCGGCGCAGGCCTCGATGCCGCCTACTCCGGGCATGTTGAGGTCGAGCAGCGCCACGTCCGGGCGGCGCCGCTCGGCAAGCGCGATCGCCTCGCCGCCGTCCGCGGCGAGGCCGACGACCTCGACGCGCTCGTCGCTCGCGAGCAGCGCGGCGGTGCCCTCGCGCATCAGCCGGTGGTCGTCGGCGATGAGCACTCGCACGGGTCCGTTCTCGATGGCCACGCTCGAAGTATCGTGGGGCGCGGTCGTGACCACTGAGCAGAGGCCCATCGGCGAGGCCCCGCCCCCGCCGGCCCGCCGGCCGGACCCCGAGTTTCTCGCTGCTGTTGGAGCACTGGGGCGAGTGGCGCGCGCGCTCGTGGGGAGGGGCAGCCTCGGCGAGCTTGCGGAACGGGCTCTCGACGAGATGCGAGTCGCGCTCGGCCTGGAGCTCGTGGTGCTCTACCTCCCGCGCCTCGCCGAGCAGGCGAGCCTCCAGCGCTACGTCACCTCGGCAGAGGAGCGGGCGACCACCAGGGCACGCGACGAGATCGAGTTCGACGACGAGGCCTGGCGGCTCGCTATTGCCAGCGGCGCGCCGCTCGTCTTCCGCGAGGAGGCGAGCTGGCTTGTCTCCAACCCCTTCGCGCCGCCGGCGCAGGCGTGGCTCGTCCTGCCGCTCGTTTCCGAGACGCGCCTCGTGGGCGTGGTGGTCGCCTGCGCGAGGCCGACGTGGTCGCTCTGTCCGACGGCCGCGACCGTGCTCACCCTGCTGGGCGACCTGTTGGCCGCCGGCATATCCACCGCGCGCCTTCGCCAACAGCTACAGGGGGCGGAGATCGAGCGCGAGCGGGCGCGTTTGGCGGCTGAGATCCACGACGGGCTGGCGCAGGACCTGGCGCTGGCGATGCGGGAGCTGGCGCTGCTCGAGTCCGAGCCGCCGCCCGAGCTGGCTCGTGCGAGTGCAGAACGGCTCCGCGAGGCGATCTCCTCGGCCCGCCGCGTGGTGCGGGCCCGGCTCGAGGACCTCTCGATCCACATTCCTCTGGGAGGTGTTCAGGCCGCGGTGGAGGAGATCAGCGCGAGGCGGGGCGCAGGGCTACCCCTCCGCGTTCGCTGTGAGGGGCCCGCGGTCGACGTGTCGCCCGAGACCACCGCGGTCGTGGTCCGGGTCCTGACCGAGGCGCTCGCCAACTCCGCTCGCCACGCGCAGCCCGAGCGGGTGGAGGTGCGGCTGCTCGTGGAGGACGAGCGCCTTACGCTCGAGATCGAGGACGACGGTGTCGGCTTCCGGCCGGCCGAGGCCGGCGGGCCCGGCGACGGGCATTTCGGCCTCACGCTGATGCGGGAGCGGGCGCGCAGCCTCGGCGGCCGGCTGACCGTGCGCTCGACGCCGGGGGAGGGCACGTGCGTGACACTCGAGGTGCCCGTGTGAAAAAGGCCTCCACTATCGTGTCGCCCGTGCTCAGCGGCGCCCTCGCCCCCGCGCTCGACAGCGGCACCTGCCCTCACCTGGCGGTCCTCCTTCGCAGCGAGGAGGAGTTCGCGCCCGTCGTGGCGTCCTTCTACTCGCTCGGCGCCAAGCGCGGCGGCTGGCTCGTTCACCGAGGGGCCGAGCCCGAGCGTGACCGCGAAGCCCTGGCAGGCGCGGGCCTCGACGTCTCCGGCCTCGAGGCCGAGCGGCGCCTGGCGCTCGAGCAGGTCCTCCTCACGGAGCCGCCCGAGCGACTGCCGCAGCGGCTCGACGCCGCCTTCGACGATGCCCTCGGGCGCGGGCTCAGCACGCTGTGGTCCTCGCATACTCCGGTCGGCCCCGATTCGGACTCGTTTGCCCACGCGATGGAGGTGGAACGCGCATGGGAGCAGCACTTCCGCGACCGGCCCGTGGTCACGCTCTGCCCGTACATAGTGGGTGGGCTCGACGCGCCCGCCGCGCTCGGGCGCCTCACCGGGCTCGCGGCGGGCCACGACGGCGTGCTCGTGCCCTCCGAGCAGGGGCTCGAGCTGTTCAGGCCGGCTCGAGCTCCCGGCGACCCATGAGCTGCAGCCCGGCCAGCGTGGCGGCGCAGACAACGCCGAGCGCGGCGTAGGGCACTGCATCCGAGCTGGCCTCGGCGATTGCTCCGCCGGCTCCCGCGCCGACCACGTGTCCGATTGCCCAGGCCAGGTTCGCAATCGAGAAGGCCAGCGCCTGATCGAGCCCGGACTCCTCGGAGGCGTCCGAGAGCAGCGCCATGGCCGGCGCCCAGAAGCCGCCCAGCGAGGCGAAGGCGAGCATGACCGCGAGGGCGAGCAGCACCACGGTGCCCGGCAGCGGCAGCAGCACCGCCATCACGACCGCGCCGATGAGGCCGGCCCGAATCGGGGCGAAGCGCCCCTTCCGGTCGGACAGGCGCCCGGCCAGCGGGCTCACCACGGCTTCGACGCACGCCGTGATCAGGAACACCGCGCCGATCGCGGCGCCGCTCGCACCCAGGTCGTCGAGTCGCAGCGGCGCCAGCACCTCGATCACGCCGGCGAAGAGGGCCGGCAGGGTGAAGAGCCAGAAGCCGGCGAGCACCATGGGCCTGCGCAGCGCGGTCGCGAGCTGGGGGAGAAGCGCGCCGGGCTGTGGCTCGACACCCGGGGTCACCCACGCCCAGGCGGCGAGCGCAGCGGCGCCGACCGCGACCGCGCTGAACACGATCTCCGGGCCGATCACGGTCGCGGCGCCGCCCAGCACCGGGCCGAGCACCACACCCACGATGGCCGCGGCGAGTGCGGACCCGATGAGCTCCCCGCGCCGCTCCGGCGGCGCGGCCGAGACGAGCCAGGACATGCCGGCAGACCACATGCAGGCGCCGCCCACGCCCTGGATGAAGCGGGCGGCGTCGAGCAGGACGATGTGGTCGGCGAACGCGAACACGAGGCTCGTCACGCCGAGCATTCCGAGGCCGAGCAGCAGGGTTGGCTTGACGCCCCAGCGCGCGGCGAGCCAGCCGCTCGGGAGCGCGCCGGCGAACGTCCCCGCCGGATAGGCCGCGGCGAGCACACCGGCGCCGGTCTTCGAAAGATCGAACTCGTCCGAGTACTCCGGCAGCAGCGGCGTCACCGCGGCGAAGAACGACGTGTCCACCAGCACGACCGCCGCCACGAGCAGGAACAGGCGCCGCATCCCGCCGATGCTACGCACCGGTAGTGCGCGAGGGCGCCGGCTCGGCCGGCGCCGGAGCGATTCCGTGAGAATGCCCGCCCATGCCCGCACTCCTGGATGAGCTCGTCGACTGGCTTCGCATTCCCTCGATCTCCACCGGGGGCGGCGACGCCCCGTCACTCGCCCGCGCCTGCGACTGGGTCTGCGAGCGGATCGAGGCCGCGGGCGGCCAGGCGGACCAGATCATGGTCGACGGGGGCCACCCGATGGCGGTCGGGGACCTGGGCGCCGCGCGCTCGGATGCGCCGACCGTGCTCGCCTATGGCCACTACGACGTCCAGGACCCGGGCCCGGGCGAGGCCTGGACCTCGCCGCCGTTCGAGCCGACCGAGCGCGGCGGCCGGCTCTACGCGCGCGGGGCGGCGGACGACAAGGGCAACTTCCTGCCGCTTCTCCACGTGGCCTGCGAGCTCGCGCGCGCGGGCGAGCTGCCCGTGAACGTGCGCTTCCTCGTCGAGGGAGAGGAGGAGGTCGGCAGCCGCTCGGTGCTGCGCTGGCTGCGCGACGCGGACCTGGGCGTCGACTGCGCGATCGTCTTCGACTCGCTGATGGCGGACGAGCGCACACCGGCGATCTCCGTCGGCGCGCGCGGCCTCGTGCAGGCATCGATCGAGGTCCGCACCGGGGCGCGCGACCTGCACTCGGGCCTCTACGGCGGCGCCGTGCTGAACGCGGCGCACGTCCTGCTCGCGATGCTCGCCGAGCTCACGCCGGACCGCAAGGGCGTGGTCCGTGAGGAGCTGAGGGCGGGGGTGGCGCCCGTGAGCGAGCGCGAGCGCGAGTCCTGGCGTCGGCTCGAGCCGGGTTCCGAGGCGCTGCGGTCGGTCGGCGCGCGCGAGGTGACCGCCGGGGCGGGGGACGACTTCTACGACCGGGTCGGAGCAGCGCCCGCCGTCGACGTCAACCTGATGAGCACGGGCGAGCCGCGCACGATCGTGCCCTCGGTGGCGCGCGGGCACGTGAGCCTGCGCCTGGCGCCCGGGCAGAGCGCGGCCGTGATCGGGCCCGAGTTCGAGCGCCTGCTGCTCTCCGCGGTGCCGGAGGGCGCGGAGGTCGATATGCAGATGGAGTTGGCCGACCCGGCGCTCTTCGACCCCGAGCACCCCGCGCTGCGCCTTGCCGGCGAGGCGATCGGGCGCGCGTGCGGCACGCCGCCGGCGTTTGTCCGCCTCGGCGGGACGCTGCCGCTGTTGGCGGTGCTGGCGGAGCGCGGCGTGCCGACGATCGTCAGCGGGTTCGTGCTTCCCGACGACGCGATCCACGCTCCCGACGAGAGCTACCGCCTCGAGAGCCTGCGGCTCGGCGAGCGTTCGGCCCGCGAGCTGTACGCGGAGCTCGCCGGGCTGCCGCGCGCCTGAGCTTTTTGGCTAGCGCCGGCGCAGCCGGTGGATGCGGACCCGCTCCGAGCGCGGGCTGCCCGTGCTCCTCACGGTCCAGCCCGCGGACTCCGCCCGCTCGAGGAAGGTCACGGCAGCCGCGCGCTGGGGATCGGCGATCAGCACGAGCCCGTGCCCGTCGACCAGGCGCGGCAGGAGCCCGAGCAGCAGGCCCACGTTGCGCCGCTCGTAGAGAACGTCTGAGCCCAGCACGAGGTCCCACGGACCGCGCTCGACGATCGCGTCGGGCGCCGCCCAGGAGCACTCGAGAGTCTCGACACGGACGGCATTGCGCTCCGCGTTGGCCGCGGTGGCAAGGACGGCGTCGGCGGACCAGTCGGTGGCGAGGACCCGCCCCCCGGCGCGTGCGGCGGCGATGCTCGGCAGCCCCAGACCGCAACCGAGCTCGAGCGTGCGCTTTCCGCGCAGCGAGCGCAGCGACAGGTCGTGCGCGAGCGCCACCCCGCTCGCCCACAGCTCGGCCCAGTAGGGCAGGAACTCGTCCCGCTCGAAGGACTCCTCGCTGAGCAGGGCCTCGGCGTCACGTGGGCGTGCGAGCTCGATCTCGCCGCCGGGGAGCGGAATGTGCTCGGCGACGTCGAGCTCGATCGTCATCTGAGCCGGCCGGCCTCCTCGGCGGCGCGCTCCGCGGCGTCCAGCTGGCGCTCGATCAGCTCGAGGCCGCTCGACCAGAAGCCGGGGTCGGCGAGGTCGACCCCGACGATCGCCCCGAGCTCCTCGGGCGGCCGCGAGCCGCCGGCGCGCAGGAGGTCCAGATAGGACGGCACGAAGCCTTCGCCCTCCTCCTCGTAGCGCCGGTAGACCGACAGCGCGAGCAGGTGCCCGTAGGCGTACGCGTAGACGTAGCCGGGAGCGTCGACGAAGTGCCAGATGTACGACCACCAAAGGCCGTAGTCCTCGTGCAGGTCGACGCTGTCGCCGAGCAGGTCCGCCTGCGTCTCGAGCCACAGCTCGGCGAAGCGGTCGGTCGACAGCTCACCGGTCTCGCGGCGCGCCGTGTGGAGCGCGTGCTCGTAGCGGTTCATCGCGATCTGGCGGAACACGGCGGCGACCGCGCCGTCGAGCGCGCCGGCAAGCAGGTCGAGCCGCTCGGCCGGCCCGGGCGCGCGCTCGAGCAGCCGCTCGAGCACGATCGTCTCGCCGAAGATCGAGGCCGTCTCGGCCAGGGTCAGCGGCGTCGTGAAGTGGAAGATGCCCTGCGGCCGGGCGAGCGCCGCGTGCACCCCATGGCCGAGCTCGTGCGCCATCACCAGCACGTCGAGCGGGCGCGAGTTGTAGTTGAGCAGCACGTAGGGGTGGGCCGACGGGACCGTGTAGGAGCAGAAGGCGCCGCCGCGCTTGCCAGGTCGCGGCGGGCCATCGATGTGGTCGTGCTCGAAGAACACGGCCGCCGTGTCGCCGAGCTCGGGCGAGAAGCTGCGATAGCAGTCGAGCACGATCTCGCGCGCCTCCGCGTAGGGGATCCGGTCGTCGCTGTCCGAGACCGGCGCCATGCGGTCGTAGTGGGCGAGCCGGTCGACACCAAGCAGGCGCGCCTTGAGCGTGTACCAGCGGCGGGCGATGTCGTAGCGCGCCTGGACGGCCCCGATCAGCGCCTCGACCGACTCGTCGCTGGCCTCGTTGGCGAGGTTCCGCGAGGCGAGCCAGTGCTGATATGAGCGCAGCCGGTCCTTTGTCGCCTTGTCGCCGAGCAGCGTGTTGAACACGAAGGCACGCGTTCGCAGGCCGGGACGAAGCGCCTTGGTGATGGCGGCGGCCGCCTCGGCGCGCTGCTCGCGACCGGGGTCCTGGAGCGCCGACAGCGCCTCCTCGAATGAGGCCGGCTCGTCCTGCCCCGGCAGAGCGACCTCGAGCGCCGAGGTCTGCTCGGTGAACAGGCGCTGGAAGGCGCCCGCACCGGTCACTTCCGTCTCGGTGAGGATGCGCTCCTCGGGCTCAGTGAGCTGGTGCGGGCGGTAGCGGCGCACCGTGCGAAGGTGGTGCGCGCAGAACTCGAGTTCGGGGGCCGCGAGCAGCTCGTCCGCCCGCTCCTCGGGGACGAGGTTCCACTCGAGCTCGAAGAAGAGCAGCGAGGTCTCGATCGCCGCGCCGAGCTCGCGCGCCTTCTGCATGAGCGCGCCGCGCTCGGGGTCCGCCGTGTCGAGCGAGAAGCTCAGCATCGCGTACGACCCCGCGCGACCGGCCAGGTCGTGGATCGCGGCCAGCTCGTGCATGGCGTCGGCCAGGCCGTCCGCGCCCAGCTCGGCGACGCTGCCTCTGTGCCGCTGGGAGAACGCGTCCGCGCGCTCGCGGGCCTCGGTCAGCATCTCCTCGACCCCCTCGGCGCCCCGTCCGCCGACGAGCGGCTCGAGGTCCCAGGAGGCGGCTTCCAGCGCTTCGTCGACGGTCGTGCTCACGGCCCCCACGCTAAAGGATCGGGCACCATGCCCAAGCATGGACGCAACTCCGCTCGAGCAGGCCGCCGATTCCCTGGCGCGGGGCCGTCCGCTGTTCCTCAAGCGCGAGGACCAGCACGAGCTCGGCGCCTTCAAGTGGCGCGGCGCTCTCCCGACGCTCGAGAGGTTCCGGGCGGCCGGCACCGAGTCGGTCGTCACCGCGTCCACGGGCAATCACGGGGCGGCGACCGCCTGGGCCGCCGCCCGGACAGGGATGAGGGCAGTGGTGTTCGCTCCGGAGGCGGCAAGCCAGGCGAAGCTGGCAAGGCTGTCGGAGCTGGGTGCCGAGCTGCATCTGGTGGGGGAGGACCTCGACGCCTCGAAGGACCTCGCGCGCGAGTTTGCCTCTGAGCGGGGACTCGCTTTCTTCGAGGACGGCGCTGAACCCGCCCAGTTCGAGGGCTACGAGGCGATCGGACGCGAGATCGTGCAGCAGCTCGGCGAGCGGCCGGCGCGCGTCGTGGTTCCGGTGGGCAACGGGGCGCTCCTGATCGGCGTGGCGCGCGGGCTCGAGGGCGACGGCGCGGTTGGCGTCGTGGCCAAGGAGGCGCCCGTGATGGCGCTGAGCGTGGCCGCCGGCCATCCGGTCGACTGCGACCGCAGCGCGACCTTCGCGGACGGGATGGCGGTGCGCGTGGCCGTGCCGCGCGCGGTCGAGGAGCTCGTCCGCCTGCGGGTGCCGTTCGTGGAGGTGTCGGAGCGGGCGCTGGCGGAAGCGGTGGGCGCATTCGCCGCGGCGGGGATCCGCGTGGAGGGCTCGGCCGCGGCGGCCCTCGCCGCGCTCGCCGTGCTCGAGCCCGTCGAGGGTCCGACCGTGCTCGTGGTCACGGGCTCGAACATCGACGACGAGCTTCATCGCCGCGCCGTGGAGCAGCCCGAGAGCTTCCCGGGCTGAGCCCCGCGTGCTCGCGGACGTCGTTGGATACCTGCGCTGCCCGCACTGCGCGAGAGACCTGGAGCTGGCGCGCGGCGCGGTCAGATGCCCGGCGGGCCACACGTTCGATGTCGCCCGGCAGGGCTACGTCAGCCTCCTGCGCGGCGGCCCGCGGGCGGCTCGAGGAGACACCGCGGGGATGGTGGCCGCGCGGTCGAGGTTCCTCGCCGGTGGTCACTTCGACCCACTCGCCGAAGCCCTGGCCGGCGCCGCGGGCCGGGTGGGCGGCGACGGCTGCGTCGTCGACCTCGGCGCCGGCACCGGCTGGCAGCTCGCCCGCGTGCTCGACGCGCTTCCGGATCGCCACGGGGTCGCGCTCGATGTCTCCGCACCCGCGCTGCGGCGGGCCGCCCGCGCCCACCCCCGCATCGGGGCCGTGGGCTGCGACGTCTGGGGTCCACTGCCGGTGCGGGACCGGGTCGCGGGGCTCGTCCTGAACGTGTTCGCGCCGCGCAACGGGGCCGAGATGGCGCGCCTGCTCGCGCTGCGAGGGTCGCTCCTCGTCGTGACGCCGACCACTCGCCATCTGCATGAGCTGGTCGAGGGCCTCGGGCTCCTGAGCGTCGACAGCCGGAAGCAGGAGCGCCTCGACCGGGAGCTCGCCGGACACTTCGGCGTTGCTCGGGCCGAGCTCCGCGAGTGGAAGATGACGCTGTCGCGTGCCGATCTCGAGGCGGTCGCGGCCATGGGGCCGAGCGCGGTCCACCTCGATCCGGGAACGCTGCGCCGGCGGCTCGAGACCCTGCCGGAGCGCATGGAGGTGAGCGCGTCCGTGACCATGTCGGTCTGCGAGCCGGACCGCGGATGAGCTTCTCGATCTCACAGCTCGAGCACCCCGTCGTGCAGGCCCCGATGGGCGGCGGGCCGTCGACCCCCGCGCTCGCCGGCGCGGTGTGCGAGGCAGGCGGGCTCGGCTTTCTCGCCGCCGGCTACAAGAGCGTCGAGGCGGTGCGCGCCGACCTCGACGCCGTGCGCGGGCTTACCGCCAGACCCTTCGGGATCAACCTGTTCGCGCCGCCGGGCGCGGCGGGCGACCCGGCCGAGATCGCGGCATACGCCGAGCGCCTGCGCGGCGAGGCGGAGCGCCGCGGCGCCTCGCTGGGCGAGCCGCGCCACGACGACGACGGCTGGCAGGCCAAGCTCGAGCTCTGTGAGGCCGAGCGGGTGCCGGTTGTGTCGTTCACCTTCGGTTGCCCGGATCCGGGCGTGCTGGACCGGCTGCGCGAGGCCGGGTGCGCGACCTGGGTCACCGTGACGACGCCGTCGGAAGCGGCGGCGGCTGCCGCGGCGGGAGCGGACGCACTCGTCGTCCAGGGCGTGGAGGCGGGTGGGCACCGCGGCTCGTTCGACCCCACCCGGCCCGGCGAGATCGGCCTGCTGCCGTTGCTCCAGCAGGTGCGCGGCACGACGGACCTGCCGCTGGTGGCAACGGGCGGGATCGGCGACGGACGCGGCATGGCGGCGGTGCTCGCCGCAGGGGCGGCCGCGGCGCAGCTCGGCACGGCGTTCATGCTCGCACCGGAGGCCGGGACCTCCGCCGCCCACCGCCGTGCGCTCGGCGGCGATCGCCCCACCGCACTCACGCGCGCCTTCACGGGCCGCACGGCGCGCGGCATCGAGAACCGCTTCATGCGCGAGCACGGCGCGGCGGCTCCGGTGGCATATCCCGAGGTCCACCACCTGACGGCGCCGCTCAGGGCCACCGCGCGCGAGGCGGGCGACGCCGAGTGGTTCCACCTCTGGGCCGGCGAGGCTTATCCGCTCGCGCTCGAGCTCCCCGCGGGCGAGCTCGTCCGCCGGCTCGCTACGGAGGCGCGCGCGGCGCTGGCGCGGGCCGCCGGCGTCGGCTCCTAGTAGGCGGCGTAGCTCTCGCTGCCCATGATGTGGAGCGAGACGTAGGGCTCGTCGCCCACGACCCAGGAATCGTGGCCGGGCGGGACGTAGAAGAACTCGCCCGCGCGCATCACGCGCTCGGCGCCGTCCTCCATCTTCACGGCCGCGGCGCCGGCGAGCACGAGCCCGACGTGCTCGACCTGGCAGAGGCTCTCGCCGGAGGCGGCGCCCACGTGCTCGGACCACCTCCAGCCCGGCTCGTAGGTGGCACGCCCGAGCGTCATGGGGCCGACCGCGTAGACCTCGAAGCGTCCCTTTTTGAAGCTGCGGGTGTCGGTGGGCTCGTCGAAGGGAATGAGCGTGAGGTCCATGGGCGGGAGTCTCCCAGCCTTGACTTCGAGTGCGGTTGAGGTCCTACGCTGGCGTCCTTGCGTGCGGTGTGGTTGAGCGAATTCGGCGGGCCGGAGGTGCTCGTTGCCCGGGCGGCGCCCGACCCGGTGCCCGGCCCCGGCCAGGCGCTGATCGAGGTGGAGTACGCCAACATCACCTTCGTCGAGACCCAGCTGCGCGCCGATTCCGGTCCGTTCAGTCTCGAGCTGCCGGTGATTCCAGGCAACGGCGTGGGCGGCGTCGTCACCGCGGTCGGCGCAGGGGTCGACCCGGGCCTGGGGGGCAGGCGGGTCGTGAGCAGCATGGGCGGCTCGGGTGGATACGCGGAGCTCGCCGTGGTCGACGCGGGCGCCGTCGTGGAGGTGCCCGAAGGCGTGGCGCTCGACGAGGCGGTGGCGCTCCTGGCGGACGGGCGCACGGCGGTGTCGCTCGTCCGGACCGTGGGCCTGGGGGAGGGGGACCGGGCGCTCGTCGAGGCGGCGGCCGGGGGTGTGGGCAGCCTGCTCGTCCAGCTCGCCCGGGAGGCGGGCGCGAGGGTCGTGGCCGCCGCGGGCGGGCCGGCCAAGCTGAAGCTGGCCCGTGAGCTCGGCGCCGAGGCGGCGGTCGACTACCGCCAGCCGGGTTGGCCCGAGCGTGTGCGCGAGGTCGTTGGCGGACTCGACGTGGTCTTCGACGGTGTGGGCGGCCACATCGGCACCTCTGCCTTCGAGCTGCTCGATCCCGGCGGGCGCATGCTCCGCTTCGGGCTCGCAAGCGGCGAATGGGCGGCGATCTCGGAGGAAACCGCGGCCGAGCGCCGCGTCGAGCTCGTCCCGATGGCACGGCCGTCGCCCGAAGAGATGCGAGCCCAGACCGGGGCGGCGCTCGCCGAGGCCGCCGCGGGCCGTCTGCGACCCGTGATCGGCCAGCGCTTCCCGCTCGAACGGGCGGCCGACGCGCACGCCGCGATCGAGTCCCGGCAGACGATGGGCAAGACGCTGCTGGAGGTCCGGTAGCTGGCCTGATTCCGCCGAACAAACCCGACTTGGTGTCGCCACACGACATCAGGTCGGCAACGTGGAGGAGAAAGACGCTGACGGCCAGAACACCGGCGCCGGGAAGCCACCGCACCCCCTTCCCCAGCCCTAGCCCGCCCACGGCAACCACGGACCCGCCGAGCATCGCCCGGGGGGCGAACCGGCGGCCGTTCAGGCCTTCTCCCAGGCATGGAGGCGCTGGACGACCTCGCCCACGCGCTGCGCGGGCGCCTGATCGAGCGGGCGCGGGCCGGCGACTCGGCCGGCGACGGGCTCGAGGCCGAGGTGCGGGAGCTGGTCGAGCAGGAGGCCGCCCCGCTGCCGGACGCCGAGCGCGACGCGCTCTGCGCACGGGTGGTCCTGCTGGCGACCGGGCTCGGGCCGCTCGAACCGCTCCTCTCAGACCCGGACGTCGACGAGGTGATGGTCAACGGGCCGGGGGAGGTGTATGTCGAACGCCGCGGGCGGCTCGAGCGCACCGGCGTTGCGTTTGCGGGCGACGCCGAGCTGCTCCACGCGATCGAGCGGATCCTGGCGCCGCTCGGACGGCGGGTCGACGAGGCGCAGCCGCTCTGCGACGCGCGGCTGGCGGACGGGTCGCGGGTCAACGTGGTGATTCCGCCCCTGTCGCTCTCGGGCCCGTGCCTGACGGTGAGGCGCTTTCGCCGCGAGGGCTTCTCGCTGCGCGACCTCGTCGCCGGCGGGACGATGCCCGCCGCCGTCGGCGAGTTCCTGGCGCTGTGCGTGACGGCGCGGGCCTCGCTGCTCGTCAGCGGCGGCACGGGTTCCGGCAAGACGACGACCCTGAATGCGTTGTCCGGCGCGATCCCGGGTGAGGAGCGGATCGTGACTATCGAGGACGCGGCCGAGCTGCGTCTGCGCCAACGGCATGTGGTGCGCCTCGAGGCCCGTCCGGCGAACCTCGAGGGGCGTGGCGAGGTCACGATCCGCCAGCTGGTTCGCAACGCGCTGCGCATGCGGCCCGACCGGATCGTCGTCGGCGAGGTGCGAGGCGCGGAGGCGCTCGACATGCTCCAGGCGCTCAACACCGGCCACGACGGGTCGCTCACGACCGTGCACGCGAACTCGCCGGCGGACGCGCTGCGGCGCATCGAGACCCTGGCGCTGATGGCAGGCGTGGGGCTGCCGCACGGCGCCGTGCGCGAGCAAGTGGCGAGCGCGCTCAACGTCGTGGTGCACCAGGCCCGGCTCGCCGACGGCGCGCGTGTGGTCGAGTCGGTGACCGAGGTCGTGAGGGTGGCGGGCGGGACCGGCACGCGCGACCTGTACACCCGCGGCGGGGAGCTGCGGCGCCCCGGTCCGGGACCGCTGGCCGGCCGGCTGGCGGGGTTACGCAGAGGAGGGGGGCAGCGCGCGGACACCGAGGAGCCGGCGCCGCGCACGACGACGGAGCGGCCGGCCGGAGCGGAGCAGCGTGCCGCCGCGGAGCGTGACTCGTGACCGCCGCGCCCCTGCTGGCCTTCGTGGCGGCAGCGGCCGGTGCACTCGCGGCCTGGGACCTCGGCGGCCGGCTCCTGAGCGCGCTCGCGGGACGGGGGCCGCGCATCGCGCGCGAGGCCGCCCGGCTCGTCGACGTCCTCGTGCGGCTCGGCAGCGAGGGCCGCGATCCCGGCGCCGCCGAACGGCGACGGCTGCTCACGGCGGGAGCGATGGTGGCGTTTCTCGGGGGCACGGCCGTCGCAGGCCCGCTGCCTGGCCTCGCGCTCGCCGCGGCGGGGCCGTGGACGATCTCGCGGATCCTGGCCGCGCGGCGGAGGCGTTACCGCCGCGCCGTGGACGGCGGAGTCGCCGCGATGGCGCTCGCGCTGGCCGACGCGCTGGGCGGCGGGCATTCGTTGCGTGGCGCGCTCGTCGAGGCCGCGGGTGGCGTCGACGGGGCTGCGGGTCATGAGCTCCGCCGTGCGGCCGGCGAGCTCGCCGCCGGCGCGACCACGGAGGAGGCGCTCGAGGCGATGCGTGCGCGAGCGCCGTCCACGCGGCTCGACATCATGGTCGCGGCCTGTCTGCTGCAGCGCCGCGCCGGGGGAGACCTCGCCCGCCTTCTGCGCGAGAGCGCACGGGCGATGGAGGACCAGGCCCGCCTGGAGGACGAGGTCAGGTCGGCCACCGCCCAGGCGCGCTTCACCGGCCTGGTCGTGGTGCTGCTCCCGCTGGGCGGCGGCCTGCTCGCGGAGCTCGCGAGCCCGGGATGGTTCGCCGGCCTGTGGAGCTCGTTCCTGACCGCGTGGCTGGTGGGCCTCGCGCTCGTGCTCCAAATGGCGGCGGCGCTGCTGATGCGCCGGCTTGGGAGAGTGCGTTGGTGAGCGCGCCTGGCCGCAAGGCGTACCCCGCGGGAGGGGCCTTGTGACGTCCTCCCTTCCGATTCTGCTCGCCTTCGCCTCGGCGGCCTGTGCGGCGGCGGGTGTGGTGCTGCTCGCCCCCGAGACCGGCGCGCGGAGAGGGGCGGAGTTCGGCGCGCGGAGGGGGGCGGAGTTCGGCGCGCGGAGGGGGGCGGAGTCCCGGCGCGCGGAGGGGCGCGGATCCCGGCGCGCGTCGGCGTAGGGGGGCGGATCCCCGCACGCGGCCGCGGGCGGCGGCCGGTGCTCGGGTCCTTCGGCTACTCGCCGCGGCCGGTAGGGGCCTGCGGGCAGGATCGGTCGCGGGGCCGGCCGACCTCCAGGCACGGATCCTCGCGGCGGGCCGGCCCGCCGGGCTCGGCGTCCGTGAGCTCATGGCCGCCAAGCTCACGAGTGCGGCCGCCGGCGGCGCGCTCGGCACGCTCCTCGGCTCGATCGCCCCGGGCCGCCTCGGCTTCGTGATGGCGTTGGGAGCGCCGGTAGCCGCCTTCCTGGCACCCGATCTGTGGCTTCGACAGCTGGCGGCCGAGCGGGCGCGCCGCGTGCGCCGGGAGCTGCCCGTCCTGCTCGACCTCCTGCGTGTGACCGTGGAGGCGGGCTGCTCGCTCGCCGAGGCCCTGCGCTCGGTCGGCCAGCGGGCGGATGGGCCACTCGCCGCGGAGTTCCGTGTCGTCGGCCGCGAGGTCGCGCTGGGGGTTCCCCTGTCCGCGGCCCTGGACGGGCTGGCCTTGCGCGTGCCGCTCCCGGAGGTGCGGTCGCTCGTCGCCGCCCTCGACCGTGCTCGCCGGCACGGGGCGCCACTCGCCGACACGCTCGGCGCTCAGGCGCGCGACGCCCGCTTTGCGCTCGCTCGCCGGATCCGGGAGGAGGCGGCCCGCGCCGGCCCGAAGATCCAGCTCGTGGTCGCGCTGCTGCTGGTGCCGTCGGTGCTGCTGCTCGTGGCTGCCGCGCTGGCGTCGGCGCTGCTCGGCGGCGGATCGGAGGTGATGCCGCTGTAGCGTCCGCGACGGTCGAGCCGTAGGAGAGCGAATGATTGCCCGGATTTGGCGCGGCGTGGTGCGGCACGAGGACGGAGACGCCTACGCGAAGTACATGGAGGAGACCGGAGTGGCCGGCTACGTCGCGGTGCCCGGCAACCGCGGTGTGACGATGATCCGGCGCGACGTGGGCGACCGCTGCGAGTTCATCATGTTCACGCTCTGGGACTCCCTCGAGGCCGTCAAGGCGTTCGCCGGCGACGACTACGAGACCGCGGTGTTCTACCCGGAGGACGACCGCTTCCTGGTGGAGCGGGACGAGACCTCCTCACACTGGGAGGTCGCCGCCCACGTGGAGCGGAAGGACTAGGAGCGGGACCAGCCGGGGCGGCCGTCAGGACCGCGCCCGGCTTGTCAGCCCCTGCCCGTCCTCAGCAGGAGACGGTCAGATGGAACGAGCGGTCCACGTTGGCGTCGCCCGCGCTGTTGCGGGTGACCACACGCACGCCGTTCACGTTGCTCGCCGCCGAGGTCACCGAGATCTGGCCGGTGCCGGGCGCCGAGGCGGACTCGTCGCCGAGCGTCGCGAAGTAGGTGCAGTTGCGCACGTCCACGTCGAAGATGACCTGGTACTGGCCGTCACCGGTCTTGGCGGCCGAGGTGACCCCGCGGCCTCGCACGAGTGCGCCCGCGCTCGAGATCACGCCGTGGCGCGTGAGCCCGTCGGCCAGCGCGGCGCCGGGGACCTTCCCGATCTTCGCCGCGTTGAGCTTGGAGGAGTCGAGCACCTGCTCCTTGATCGCGTTCGGGCCGAAGCCGTCGGGCTTCGCCTCGTTGCCGCGCAGCGTGCCGTCCTTGAAGTCGCGGTTGCGGATCGAACCGTTGATGATGTCGTCTGAGCCGATCGTCGCCACCGCATAGGACACGCCGCTCAGGGCAACGAACAGGGCTAGGCAGGCCACCACCATCGCGGGTGACGGCATGCGCGCGAAGCGCTTCATCTGAATCGGACCTCCCGTCCATTCGGTTGAGGACTGCCAGCTACCCCCAACAGGGCGGACCCTCCCTGGTTGCGGCACGGCGGCCGATCCTGCAAGACCTCGCCCAGCGCGCCCACTGCACGCACAATTGCGCCCTGATCGGGCCGAAGTGGCCTCCGAGGCCACCGGGCCTGGGCCTGCGCCCCACCGGTTGAAACGACGATTTTCCGCTTCGCAGAGCCAAATCTCCGCCACCGGCCGCTCACGAGGCAGGCGCGTCGGACGGAAAGGTGGGGAAGGGTGTTGCAGAGTGGGGCAGAGTGGGGTACGGTGGGCCTCACCAACGACCGGAGTGGCGGGGCTCCTCCCACTCCGCCACTTCGGTCCTATTCCTTCTCGGGGAACCTGATCCTTGGCGTTTCGCGGCCACTTCGAGCACTCGCTGGATGCAAAGAACCGGCTGGCGATCCCCGCCCGCTTCCGCGCGGCGTTCTCCAGCGGAGTCGTGCTCGCAAAGGATCCGGAGAACTGCGTCGCGGTCTGGACGCCCGAGACGCACGAGTCGATCATCGAAAGGGCGCTCGGCGGCCTCAACCCGATGGGCACCGAGTACCGCAAGCTGTCGCGCTTCTACCAGGGCAACTCGTTCGAGATCGACCTCGACGCCAGCGGCCGCGTGACACTCCCGCCGCCGCTCCTCGCGCACGCGGGGATCGAGAAGGAGGTGGTGGTCGTGGGGGTGGGCGATCACCTCGAGGTCTGGGGCAGGGAGCGCTGGCAGCAGGAGCAGGAGGCGCTCGACGTCGAGATCGGGGAGGTGACGGAGCGCCTTGGCAATCCTTCTTGACATGACCCGCACGCACGTACCCGTGCTCGCCGGCGAGCTGATCGACCTCACGAGCCCGGCGCGGGGCGAGACGGCGGTCGACTGCACGTTCGGCGCCGGCGGCCACGCGCGGCTCGTGGCCGGCCGCATCGGGGCCACCGGCACGCTCATCTGCATCGACCGCGACCCCGCGGCCGAGACGCGCTTCGAGGAGCTCGCCCACGAGGTCGCGTGCGAGACCCGCTTCCTGCGGATGGACTACGCGGATGGCCTCGAGCTGCTGCGCGACGAGGACCTGAGCGCCGATCTCGTCTATCTCGACCTGGGCGTCTCCTCGATGCAGGTCGACACGCGTGAGCGCGGTTTCTCGTACTCCTACGACGCTCCGCTCGACATGCGCATGGACACCGGCCAGGAGCTCGACGCGCGTGCGATCGTGAACGACTGGGACGAGCGCCGGCTCGCGCAGATCTTCAGGCGCTACGGGGAGGATCCGAATGCCCGCCGGATCGCGCGCGAGATCGTGAGACGCCGGGCGAAGGCCCCGATCGAGACGACCGGTGACCTCGTCGCCGCCATCGAGAGCGCGCTCCCGGCTGCCGTGCGCCGGAGGTTTGGCGGCGGCCATCCCGCCAAGCGCGTCTTCCAGGCCGTGCGCATTGCCGTGAACGCCGAGCTCGAGTCGCTCGAGCGGGCGCTCCCGCTCGCCTGGGACCTGCTGCGCGAGGACGGGCGGCTGGCTGCGATCTCGTTCCATTCGCTCGAGGACCGGCGCGTCAAGCGCTTCCTCGCGGACCGCGCTCGCGGCTGCATCTGCCCGCCGGACTTCCCCGTCTGCGTGTGCGGGCGCGAGCCGGAGGCCGAGCTCCTCACCGGCCGCGCCGTGGCGCCGACACCGGGCGAGGTGGCCGCCAACCCGCGCGCCAAGTCCGGGCGCCTCCGGGCGGCGCGCAAGCTCGGCGCGGAGGGCAACGACTGATGGGGCGCGGCGCCGCCGCGGCGGCAGCAGCCCAGCGCGCCCCGGCCACGTCCCGGCGCAATCCGAGGTCACGACGGGGGCATGCTCGCGTTGCGCCGGGCCGTGGCCACAAGGCTTCCGTGCGGCGGCTGCGGAGAGCGGCTGCCGCCCATGCGCTCCCCGCGCCGCTGCCGGTGCGCCTGTGGGAGGCGCCGTTTGCCCGCAGCGCCCGCGCGAGGACGAGCCGTGCGCTCGACACCCTCCTGTCCGGCCGCGGCTGGATCGCGCTCGTGTTCCTGCTGCTCGCAGGAATTGTCTTCTTCAACGTCGACCTGCTGCAGATGAACCGCGACATCGCGACGAACTCCGAGAGGATCGCGGCGCTCAAGCGAGAGAACTCCCGCCTCCTGCTGGACCGGGCGAGGCTCGCCACGAGCGAGCGCATCCAGGAGGAGGCGGCCAAGCTCGGGCTGGTGCTGCCGGCCCCGGGTGAGGTTCGCTACCTGAAGGCGCGCCCGGCCGCGGACGCGCGGCGCGCCGCCAAGCGGATCAAGGCGCCGGAAGGCACGGTCCCGACCCCGGAGCCGGCCGCGACGACGCCGGCGACGGACGCCACCGCCACGCCCGGCGCCGCCGGCCTCGACCCGGCCACCGGCCTGCCCGTCGACCCGGCGACCGGGCGGCCCGCGTACGACCCGGTCACGGGCGCGCCGCTCGACCCCGCCACGGGCCAGCCGCTCGACCTGAGCACGCTCGGCGCGGGAACCGGGGCGACCACGACGGGCACGGACACGACCGGCACGGACACGACCGGCGCCGGCACGGGAACGCCCAGCGCGCAACCGGCCGCCGGCCAGCCGGTGGGATAGGTGGCTCGCCGCCCGGCCATCGACCGCGGGGGCCGCTGAAAGGTGCCCGCCACCCGAAGCCGCCCGCCAATCCGTCGCCCCCCCGGCCGCCGCTCATCCTCCAACCCGGGCCGGCTCGTTGAGCGGCGCATCGGCCTCCTGTTCGCGCTCTTCCTGGTGCTGCTCGGCCTCGCCGCCCTGCGCGCCACCTGGCTCGGGACGGTCAAATCCGGCTCACTGGCCGACCGCGCCGTCTCGCAGCAGGTCGAGGACCTCACGGTCAACGCGCGGCGCGGCACGATCGTGGATCGCAACGGCATTGAGCTGGCCGTGTCGGAGGACGCCGTGACGGTCTTCGCCCACCCGTTCCTGGTCGACGATCCCGCGAAGGTCGCCGCGCGGCTCGCGCCGCTGATCGGCCGGACGGAGAGCGAGCTGCTGGAGAAGCTCTCGGACAAGGACTCCGGCTTCGTCTACCTGCGCCGCAAGATGGACGCCGCGCTCGGAGAGCGGATCGAGGAGCTCAAGATCGAGGGGATCGACACGGTCGTCGAGGCCAAGCGGACCTACCCCCAGGGGCCTCTGGCTGCACAGGTGCTCGGCATGGTGGGCACCGACAACACCGGCCTCGCCGGGCTCGAGTACTCCCGTGACCGGGAGCTCCACGGGAACGACGGCAAACGCCGGCTCGTCAAGGACGCGCTCGGCGAGCCGATCAGCATGATCGAGGTCGAGCATGCGGAGCCGGGCTCGGACCTGCGGCTGACCCTCGACGCCCGCATCCAGGAACGCACGGAGGCGGTGCTCGCCGACGTCGGCAGGACCTACATGCCGCAGGGAGCGACGGCGGTCGTCATGGATCCGCGCAGCGGCGAGATCCTCGCGCTTGCCAACTGGCCGCGCGTCGACGCGAACAACGTCGATGGGTCGCCCGAGTACGCCCGACGGAACCGCGCGATTCAGGCCAACTACGAGCCCGGCTCGACCTTCAAGGCTTTCACCGTGGCCGGCGCCATCGAGGAGGGGCTCGTGGAGCCCGGCACCCAGCTGTCGGTGCCGCCGCTCATCCAGGTGGCCGACCGCACGGTGGGCGAGGCCCACGACGGCGGCGGGGGAACCTTCACCGTGGCCGACATCCTGGCCCGTTCGTCGAACGTGGGCTCGGTGATGATCGGGCTGAAGCTCGGCGCGACGCGGTTCGACCGCTGGGTGCGCCGCTTCGGCTTCGGCGAGCAGACGGGCGTCGACCTGCCCGGCGAGGAGGGCGGCATCGTGCTGCGCCCGGAGAACTACTCGGGCTCGTCGATGGGCAACATGCCGATCGGCCAGGGCATCGCTGTCACGCCGATGCAGATGGCGTCGGCCTATACGGCGATCGCGAACAACGGTGTGATGCGGCGCCCGTTCGTGATCGCCGGCAACGCGCCGCCGGCGCGGCGGGTGCTCTCCAGGCGCACGGCGACGCAGGTCTCGAAGATGCTCGAGGGCGTGCTGGCGGCGGGCGGCACCGCCGAGGAGGCGTCCGTCGAGGGTTACACGCTGGCCGGCAAGACCGGCACGGCCGAGAAGGCGATCAAGGGCGGCTACTCCAAGACCGACTTCGTCGCGTCCTTCATCGGCTACGCGCCTGCGAAGAACCCGCGCCTGCTCGTAGCGGTGATGGTCGACACGCCGCGCGGCGACATCTACGGCGGGACCGTGGCGGCGCCGGCGTTCGAGCGAATCATGGAGTTCGCCCTTCCGTACCTGAAGATCCCGCCGGGGTAGGCGGAGGCCCCGAGTATCCTGCGAGCGCACCATGACCCTGCGGGATCTGATGGGTAATGGGGCGCCCGAGATCGAGATTTCGGGACTCGCCTACGCGAGCCAGAGCGTCACCCCGGGGGCGCTCTTTTTTTGCGTGCCCGGGTTCCGGGCGGACGGCCACGACTTCGCTCCGGACGCGGTCGAGCGGGGTGCCGTGGCGCTCGTCTGCGAGCGGCCGCTGAGTCTCGGGGTGCCCGAGGTGCTGGTTGACGACGTCCGCGCCGCCATGGGTCCCGCCGCCGCGCGCTTCTACGGCGACCCGACGGCGGAGCTCGCCCTTGTCGGCGTGACCGGCACGAACGGCAAGACGACCACGGCCTTCCTGATTCGCCATCTGTTCGAGGCCGCGGGGCGCCAATGCGGGCTGCTCGGCACGGTCAAGCGCGTGGTGGCGGGAGTCGAGGAGGAGGTCGAGCGCACCACGCCCGAGGCGATCGACCTGCAGCAGACCTTCCGGCGCATGGTGGACGGCGGCGACGTGGCCTGCGCGATGGAGGTCTCCTCCCACGCGCTCGAGCTGGGCCGCGTCGCCGGGATCCGCTTCGCCTGCCGGATCTTCACGAACCTGACCCAGGACCACCTCGACTTCCACGACACGATGGAGGCCTACTTCCTCGCCAAGCGGCGCCTGTTTGACGGCTTGGCGGAAGCCGCCGGCTCGGCCGGCGGCGCACCGAGAGCTTCCGGCCTGGCCGTTGTGAACGTCGACGACGACTACGGCAGGCGGATCGCGGCCGAGGTCGACTGCGTGACCTTCGCGATCGAGCGCGAGGCGGACTACCGGGCGCGCGACATCGAGTTCGACCTGATGGGCTCCCGCTTCACCTGCGAGACACCGGACGGGGAGATCCGGATCGAGTCGCCCCTCCCGGGCGTATTCAACGTGATGAACGTGCTCGGGGCGGTGGCCGCGGTGCGCTCGCTCGGCGTGCAGGAGATCTCGCTCGACGGCTTCGGCCGCGTACCGGGACGCTTCGAGCCGGTCGACGAGGGGCAGGAGTTCGGCGTGCTGGTGGACTACGCCCACACCCCCGACTCGCTCGAGAACGTGCTGCGCGCGGCGCGCGAGGTTACTCGCGGCCGGCTGCACGCCGTGTTCGGCGCCGGCGGCGACCGCGATCGCGGCAAGCGCCCGCTGATGGGCGACGCGGCGCGCCGGCTCGCGGACCGCGTGGTCGTGACCTCGGACAACCCGCGCAGCGAGCCGCCCGACGCGATCATCGACGAGATCATGCGCGGGGCGGGGGAGGATGCCGAGCGCGAGTCCGACCGCCGGCGCGCGATCGCCCTCGCCATCGGTAGCGCCGAGCCCGGCGACGTCGTGGTGATCGCGGGCAAGGGTCACGAGCAGGGGCAGGAGTTCGAGAACGGGCGCAAGGAGCCCTTCGACGACGTGGCGGTGGCGCGCGAGGCGTTGCGGGCGCGGCTCGCGGGCGGCGCGCCGGCCACCCGTGCCGGAGGCGGCACGTGATCGACCTGAGCGCGGCGCGCATCGCGGAGGCGGCGCGCGGCGAGCTCGTGGCCGGCGCCCCGGAGCGCTCCGGGCCCGAGCGCGCCGTGATCGACTCGCGCGAGGTGGGGCCCGGCGACCTCTTTGTTGGGCTGCCGGGCGCGAGCGCAGACGGCGGTGAGTTCGCGGCGCGGGCGCTCGAGACGGGCGCGTGGGGTGTGCTCGTCGATCCCGCCCACCGCGCGTCCGCGATCGCGGCGGTGGAGGGAGCGGTCGGCGACTCGGCATGCGCGACGGCCGCGGTGATCCTTGCGCCGGAACCGCTGCTCTCGCTGCAGCGGCTCGCCCGTGCTTGGCGCCGCGAGCTCGGTCGCCCGGTCGTGGGAGTGACCGGCTCCACCGGCAAGACCTCGACCAAGGACATCCTCGCGGCGCTGATCGGAGGCGCACGCAAGCCGCGAGAACTTCAACACGGAGATCGGCCTGCCGCTGGCGATCCTCGAGGCAGGACGCGGTGCGGAGGCGCTCGTCCTCGAGATGGCGATGCGGGGCGAGGGGCAGATCGCCGAGCTGGCGGGCATCGCCGAGCCGGACGTGGGCGTGATCGTGAACGTCGGCCCGGTGCACCTGGAGCTGCTCGGCACGGTCGAGCGGGTGGCGGCGGCCAAGGCGGAGTTGATCCGCGACCTGCGCCCCGGCGCGGCCTGCGTCGTCCCGGCGAGCGAGCCGCTCCTCGCCCGGCACCTGCGCGATGACCTCGACACCTGGACGTTCGGCCCCGGCGGCCAGGTCCAGCTGCTCTCGATGGACGGCCCGCGCGCGGAGTTCGAGGCGCGGGGCGCGACGGTCCGCCTCGAGCTCTCCTACTCGGAGCCCCACAACCTCCTCAACACGTGCGCCGCCGTGGCGGCGGCCCGGGCGCTCGGCCTTCCGGTCGGCGGCCGGGTGGACGTCCAGTTCTCGTCGCTACGGGGTGAGGTTGTCGAGCTACCTGGCGGCGTGACCGTGGTCAACGACTGCTACAACGCCAACCCAATGTCGATGCGGGCGGCCCTCGACCACCTGTCCGCGGCGCCCGCCGAGCGGAGGATCGCGATTCTCGGGACGATGGCCGAGCTGGGGCGCGACTCCGAGGCCTACCACCGCGAGATCGGTGCGCATGCTGCCCGCGCGGGTGTCGACGTGCTCGTGCCGGTGGGCGCGCCGGCGCTCGCATACCTGGAGGGGTTCGACGGCGAGGTGCACCCCGCCGGCTCGCCGGAGGAGGCCGCCGCGCTGCTGGGGGAGCTCGGCCGGCCCGGCGACCGCGTGCTGGTCAAGGGCTCGCGCTCCGTGGGTTTGGAGCGGGTCCTCAGCTGAATGCTCGGCGAGATCGTCATCGGGGGCTCGGCCTCCCTGCTCATCTGCATGTTCCTTGGGCCGCGCTTCATCGAGTACCTGCGCTTGAAGGAGTTCGGTCAGCACATCCGCGAGGAGGGGCCTGCCGGGCACCACGGCAAAGCGGGCACGCCGACGATGGGGGGGCTGGCGATCTTCCTCTCCGTCTGCGTCCCGTTTCTGATCCTGTCCGAGTACCGCGCGGCGAGCCTGGCGGTGCTCGGGACGGCGCTGGCCATGGCCGCGCTCGGCTTCGCGGACGACATCACGAAGGTGCGCAAGCGGCGTTCGCTCGGCGTGTCGGGTCGGACGAAGCTCGTCGTCCAGGCCCTGACCGCGATCGCGCTGTGGCTGGTGGTGACCGAGTACGTGGAGTTCCGGGACACGCTGAACCTGCGCGTGTTCGACGCCTCGATCGACCTCGGGCTCGCCTACCCGATCCTGATCTTCCTCGTCTTGGCGGGTGCCACCAACGGCGTCAACCTCACGGACGGGCTCGACGGCCTCGCTGCCGGCTGCTCGGCGATCGTCTTCCTGGCCTACACCGCGATGACGTTCATTACGACCGGACAGGAGGACCTGGCGCTGCTCTCCGCCTGCCTGGTCGGCGCCTGTGTCGGCTTCCTCTGGTTCAACTCGTTCCCGGCCTCGGTGTTCATGGGCGACACGGGCTCGCTCGGCCTCGGCGGCGCAATCGCCGCGCTGGCCGTGATGACCAAGACCGAGCTGCTCCTGATCATGATCGGCGGCATCTTCGTGATCGAGGCGCTCTCGGTGGCCATTCAGGTGTTCAGCTTCCAGCGCTTCCGCAAGCGCGTGTTCCTTATGGCGCCGATCCACCACCACTTCGAGCTCGCGGGCTGGTCTGAGACGAAGATCATCCTGCGCTTCTGGATCGTGGCGGCGATCTGCGGCGCCATCGGGTTCACGCTGTACCAGGCCTCGATCACCCCATGAGGCCGGCCCTGCCCGCGGGGCCGTACCTGATCGTCGGGCTGGCTCGCTCGGGCGCCGCGGCGGCGCGGATGTTGCAGGCACACGGCGAGGTGCTGGGGGTGGACAGCGGGCGCCGCGAGCCGCCGGCGGGCGTAGAGGCGCACCTGGAGACGGACGGCGTCGAGCTGCTCGAGCGGGTGGGGTGCGTGGTCAAGAGCCCCGGCGTGCCCAACGAGGCGCCCGTGATAGCGGCGGCGCGTGCGCGCGAGCTGCCCGTGCTGGGTGAGCTCGAGCTGGCCTGGCGGCTCCTCCCGGGGCGCTTCGTCGCCGTGACCGGCACGAACGGCAAGACGACGACCACCGAGCTGCTCGGCGCGGTCTGGCGGGCGGCCGGGCTGCCGGTGGCAGTGGCGGGCAATGTCGGCACGCCGCTTGCCTCGCTCGTGGGGGAGGTCGGTCCGGAGGTCACGATCGTCTGTGAGGTGTCGAGCTTCCAGGCCGAGGACTCGGACCGCTTCGCGCCCGACACGGCCCTGCTCCTGAACATCGAGGAGGACCACCTCGATCGCCACGGCACCTTCGCGGCCTACCGCGAGGCCAAGTTGCGCGTGTTCCGCAACCAGACGCCCGAGCAGGTCGCGGTGGCCCCCGCTGGCCTCGACCTGCCGGGTGCGGGGAGAAGGGTGACCTTCGGCGATCCCGCCGAGTTGCCGCTGCCGGCCGCGGACATCCGGCTGCGCGGCCGGCACAACGTCGAGAACGCGATGGGGGCGTCTGCCGCCGCGCTCGCGTCGGGCGTCGCGCCCGAGGCGGTGGCCTCGGCGCTCCGGACCTTCGCGGGCGTTCCCCACCGGCTGGAGGAGGTGGGCACGGTCGGGGGCGTCCTCTACGTGAACGACTCCAAAGCGACCAACGTGGCCTCGGCCCGGCGGGCGATCGAGTCCTTCGAGGGCGGGGTGCACGCCATCCTGGGCGGCAGCCTCAAGGGCGGTGACTTCGAGGGGCTGCGCGAGCCCATCGCGGAGCGCTGCCGGGCCTGCTATCTGATCGGAGAGGCTGCCGAGCGGCTCGCCGAGGACCTGGCCGGAACCGTCCCGCTGCACCGCTGCGGCGACCTCGAGACCGCGATGAGCGCCGCCGCCGCCGGCGCCGAGCCTGGCGACGTGGTGCTCCTCTCACCCGCCTGCGCCAGCTTCGACCAGTTCCGCGACTACGAGGAGCGCGGCGAGCGTTTCCGCGCGCTGGTTCCCCGAGCATGAGTCCGGGCCTCCGTGTAGAAGAACGACAAGATGGCATCGCTCCGGTCCGGGCCGAGCCCGGCGCCTCGCGCACGACACGCATCGCTCCGGTCCGGGTCGAGCCCGGCCCCTCGCGCACGACCCCGCCGAAAGCGCCCGGTCGAGTACTCGATCCTCTACACCGCGACCCTCTGCCTGCTGGCCGGCGGCGCCGTGATGGTCTATTCCGCGAGCTCCGCGGAATCGCTGCTGGCGGGGACCGGTGACGCCTCCTACTACCTGAAGCGCTACGTGGTGTTCGGGCTGCTCGGCCTGGTCGCGATGCACCTCGCCGCGAGCCACGGCCTGCGGCTGATCCGCGAGCTGACGCCGCTGCTGCTGGTGGCCTCGTTCGCGCTGACGGTCGCCGTGATGCTGCCCGGCATCGGGGTCACCGTGAACGGCGCAACCCGTTGGCTCGCCGCGGGCCCGATCCAGTTCCAGCCGTCCGAGCTCCTGAAGGTTTCGCTTGTGCTGTATGCCGTGCAGCTGCTCGCCGCCCGGCCCCGAGCGGTCCTTACCGTGGGGGGCCTCGTCAAGCCGCTGCTGCTCGTCGTGGGCGCCGCCTGCGCGCTGCTCATGAAGCAGCCGGACATGGGCACGACGATGGTCATCTGCTTCGCGATCGGCGCGCTGCTCGTGGCGGCCGGCACCCCGGTCCGCAACCTGGGGCTGATCGCCGGCACGCTCGCGGGGCTCGCGCTGATACTGGCGCTCGTGGAGCCCTACCGGCGCGCGCGGCTGACGGCGTTCCTCGACCCGTTCGCCGACGCCGGCGACTCGGGTTTCCAGGCGGTCCAGGCACTCACAGCGATCGGCTCAGGCGGGTTCTTCGGCGTCGGTCTCGGCGAGTCGGTCCAGAAGGTCTTCTACCTGCCCGAGGCGCACACGGACATGATCCTGGCGATCATCGGCGAGGAGCTCGGACTCATCGGCATCCTGGCCGTCATCGTCCTCTACGGGATGATCGGCTACGCCGGCCTGCGGGCCGCAAAGCTCGCCCGCGACCAGTACTCGAAGCTGCTGGCCGCCGGGATCACCTCGCTGATCCTCTGCCAGGCGACGCTGAACTTCTTCGCCGTGCTCGGGATGATGCCGCTGACCGGCGTGCCCCTGCCGTTCATCTCCTACGGGAGCTCGAACCTGATCGTGCTGCTCGCGGCCATGGGGCTGCTGATGGGCGTGGCCGCCGGAGGCGGCGAGGCGGAGCGACGCGCGCGCAGGCCGGATCTGCAGGCGATCGATGGAGGCGGTGTGGAGGGCTCCCGGCGCCCGGAGCGCGCGGCGCGCGAACGTGCCGGCCGGGCCTGAGGTGGGCGGATGCCCAAGGTCGTGATCGCGGCGGGCGGGACCGCCGGTCACGTTGTGCCGGCGCTCGCCGTGGCCGACGTCCTCCGTGATCGCGGCGTCGAGGTCGAGTTCATCGGCGGCGAGCGAGCCGAGGCCGAGCTCGTGCCGGCCGCCGGCTACACACTGCACGGCCTGCAGGTGAGCGGCATCGACCGGAGCGACGTGCTGCGCGCTGCGCGGGCGCTGCTGCAGGCCGTCCGCGCCAGTGGCCGGGCGCGGCGCCTGCTGCGCCGCTCCGGCGCTGACGCCGTTCTCGGTGGCGGCGGCTACGTGGCGGGCCCCGTCGGGCTCGCTGCCCGTTCCCTGGGGCTGCCGCTCGTGCTGACCGAGGCCGACAGCCACCTCGGCGTGACGAACCGCATGCTCGCGCCGCTCGCCAACAGGGTCTGCCTCGCGTTCCCGATCGCCGGTCGTTCGGGCCCGCGCTACCTCGTGACGGGCCGGCCGCTCCGGGCGGGCACCGGCGCCGCGGATCCTGTCGCGGCGCGTGAGCGCTTCGGCATCGCGGCGAACGACCCGTGCCTGCTGGTATTCGGCGGCTCGCTGGGGGCCCGGCGGCTGAACGAGGCGGCGCTCGATGCTTTCGGGGCGGTGGCCCCCTGTGCCGTCCTGCACGCGTGCGGGCGCCGCGACCATGACGAGCTGCGCAAGCGGCTCGACGAGCTCGGCGCCCCGCCGCACTACCGGCTCTTCGCGTACATCGAGCCGTTCGCGGATGCCCTGGCGGCGGCCGACCTCGTGGCGGCGCGCGCCGGCGGCTCGGTGCTCGAGCTGGCCGCGGTCGGGCTGCCCGCGATCCTCGTGCCCTACCCGCACGCGACCGCCGATCACCAGACCGCCAACGCGCGCTACATGGCCGAGGCCGGCGCGGCCGTCGTGGTGCCGGACGCGGAGCTGGACGGCCCGCGACTGGCCCGCGAGGTTGCGGCGTTGCTCGGGGCGCCGCAACGCATGGCGGAGATGTCGAACGCCGCGCGCGCGGCGGCGAGGCCGGACGCGGCCGAGCGGATCGCCGACGAGCTGTTGGCGCTGGTCTGACGGCCGAACAAACCCGAGCTGGTGTCGTCACACGACATGAGGCCGGGAACGTTCGGCACTGGACGCCCGGCGGTCTTGGAGGATCCGGGCTAAGGTCGCCGCCCATGGCAACCAGGCCCTTCGAGGGGCGCAGCCTCCACTTCATAGGCATCGGCGGGGCCGGTATGAGCGGCCTGGCGCTCGTCGCCGACTCGCTCGGCGCCGCCGTGACCGGTTCCGACCGTGCGGAGTCGCCCTACTGGGGGCCGTTGAGGGCCGCGGGGATCGCGCCAGTGCTGGGGCACGACGCCGCGAACGTCCCGGCCGGGGCGGAGGTGGTTGTCTCGACGGCCATTCCGGAGGACAACCCGGAGCTGGCGGCGGCGCGCGCGGCGGGCGCCCCGGTCCTCCACCGCGGCGACCTGCTCGGCGAGCTGTCGCGCATGAAGCGCACGATCGCCGTGGGCGGCACGCACGGTAAGACGACCACCGCCTCCATGGCCGCGCTTGCGCTGCTCGAGTGCGGCCGCGAGCCCGCCTTCCTGATCGGAGGCGAGCTGCGCGCCGCGGGGACGAATGCCGCCTGGGGCGAGGGGGAGTGGGCCGTGATCGAGGCCGACGAGTCCGACCGCTCGTTCCTCAAGCTCGCGCGCGAGGTGGCGGTGGTCACGAGCGTCGAGCTCGACCACCACGCCACCTACGGGACCGTAGGCGCCCTCGAGCAGGCCTTCGAGGAGTTCGCCGAGCCGGCTGCGCTGCGCGTGCTCGGCCCCGAGCTGGACAGGTTCGGCGACGGGAGGGCGTCGGTGAGCTACGGGATCGCCGCGGGCGACCTCCAGGCACGCGAGCTCGAGCTGTACCCCGGCGGCGCTCGCTTCAGCGTCGAGGACGTCGAGGTCGAGCTGCGGGTGCCCGGCAGGCACAACGTGCTGAACGCGCTGGCCGCGCTCGCCTCGTGCCGGGCCGCCGGGCTGGAGCTCTCGGATGCTGGGCCCGCGCTGGCCGCCTTCACGGGGGCCGGCCGGCGCTTCGAGGAGCACGGTCGCACCCCCACGGGCGCGCTCGTGTACGACGACTACGCGCACCACCCGACCGAGGTGCGTGCGACGCTCGAGGCGGCGCGCACCCTCCAGCCGGCCCGGCTCTTGGCCTGCTTTCAACCCCACCTCTACTCGCGCACGCGCATGCTCGCGCGCGAGTTCGGCCGCGCGCTCGCGCTCGCCGATGTCGTGGTGGTGCTCGACGTCTATCCCGCGCGGGAGCGCGCCGAGGACTTCCCGGGCGTGAGCGGCCTGCTCGTGGCGGAGGCCGCCGCGGACGCCGCGCACGGCCGCCCGGTGTGGTGGCTGCCGCGGATGTCGGACGCCGCCCGGATGCTGCGCTCCGAGCTCAGGGAGGGCGACCTGCTGCTGACGCTCGGGGCAGGAGACGTGGACGCGCTGGCCAAGGAGCTCGTCGAGTGATCCCCGCCGGCGTGCAGCGCAACTATCCCCTCGCCCGCCTCACGACCATCCGCACCGGCGGGCAGGGCGACTTCTTTGACCGCCCCGAGTCCGTCGAGGCGCTCGAGGAGCTGCTCGCGTGGGCGGGAGCGGATGGAATCGAGGTAGGAGTGGTCGGCTCGGGATCGAACCTCCTGGTAGCGGATGACGGCTTCCGGGGACTCGTGATCAAGCTCGACGGCTCGCTCGCCACGATCGAGCGCGACGGCGAGCACCTCCTGTGTGGCGGCGGCGCGCGCCTCCCGCAGGCCGCGGCCTTCGCCGCGCGGGCCGGGCTGAGCGGGCTCGAGTTCGGCGTGAACATCCCCGGCACGGTGGGCGGGGCGGTGAAGATGAACGCGAACGCCTACGGAGGCGACCTGGCCCGGGTGCTCGAGTGGGTGGAGATCACGACCCCGCAGGGGGGCGCGCGGCGCGCGCCGGCGGAGCTCGGCTTCAGCTACCGGCGCTCGAACCTGGGTGCCCGCGAGATCGTGGCCCGCGCCTCGTTCAAGCTGAGCCCGGCAGCGCCGGAGGCGGTCAAGGCGACGCTCGCCGAGATGCGCGCCTCGCGCCGCGCCGCGCAGCCCTCGGGGATCAAGACCTTCGGCTCAACCTTCAAGAACCCGGACGATCCGCGCGCGGACGGCAGGAGCGCGGGAGTGCTGCTGGACGAGGCCGGCTGTCGCGGGCTCGCCGTCGGCGGGGCGCGCTTCTCCAAGAAGCACGCGAACTTCGTCGAGAACATGGGCGACGCCACCACCGCGGACGTGATCGCGTTGATGGGGGAGGGACGCCGGCGCGTCCGTGACCGCTTCGGGGTCGAGCTCGAGCCCGAGGTCCAGTTCCTGGGCGAGGTCGACACGACGCCTCTGTGGGGCGGGGACGTGCCGTCGTGAGAGCCGCCGCCGCAGCACTCGGCGGGCGGCTCAGATTGGCGCGGCCTGCGTTCGCCCTGCAGGCGCCCTCGCCGCGGCTACGGCGGCGACTGGTCGTGATCGCCGCCTTCAGCACCCTGCTGGCTGCCGGCTACCAGTTCTGGCTGCGTGACTCCTCGTTCGTCTCCGTCGACGAGGTCGAGGTCACGGGATTGACGACCAAGGACGCCAAGCGGGTGCGCGTCGCGCTGACGAACGCCGGATACGCGATGACCACGCTTCACGTGGATCAGGAGGCGCTGGAGCAGGCCGTGGCGCACTATCCGGTGGTGCGCGGCCTCGAGGTCACGGCCGACTTCCCCCACGGGCTCCGGGTCCACGTGATCGAGCACCACCCGGCCGCACGTGTCGCGCTGGGCGGCCGCGAGGTGGCCGTGGCCGCCGACGGCACCCTGCTGCGCAGCCTGCCAGTGGAGCGCCGCCTGCCCGCTATCGAGGCGAAGGGGAACGTGCGGGGCGATCGGCTCAGCGGGGCCGCGGCGCTGGCCGCCGTCCGGGTGGCCGGGACCGCCCCGGCGCCGCTCAGGCGGCGGATCGCGCGCGTTGAGGCACGCACGGGCGACGGGCTCGTCGCGGAGCTGCGTGACGGGCCCGAGTTGATCTTCGGCGACGTGTCACGGCTGCGCGCCAAGTGGGTGGCCGCCGCGCGAGTGCTCGCCGATCCGCATGCGGCCGGGGCCACCTACATCGACCTGCGGCTCCCGGGGCGCCCGGCGGCCGGTGGGTTGCCCGCCGAGACGGTGGCTCCGGTGGCGCCGGCGGGGCAGTCCGCGACGCCCGCTGCGGGGCTGGGGGCAGCCGCGCCCGTCCCCGGCGCGGCCGGAACCATCCCGGGCGCGGCCGGCACCACCCCTGGCGCGGCCGGAACCGTCCCGGGCGCGACCGGCACCGTCCCCGGCGCGACCGGCACCACGCCCGGCACGGCTGGCACCGTCCCCGGCGCGGCCGCACCGCCCGCAGCGGGCACCGTCCCCGCGGGCGCCCCGGCACCTCCCGCCACCGCCCCGAGCGCGCCCCAAGCACCCGCCACGACGGGCCCCGCCGGGGCCGGAACGATGGCCGGCGGAGCAGGCGCGCCGCCCGGATGAGGTGGTCGCACAACCCTCGACTCTGACTCGACGGTTAGCCCCAACCCTCGACCTCTACTCGAGTGTCTTTCTGCAGGATTTGTTGCGAGGACGGTTGACACGTTCGGCGAATGCCGCCTACAGTGCGGTGCTTGCGGGAATCGAGGAACCCTCGACGACCGCTTGAGCTTAGGCGGTAGAGAGGAAACCACCCTCCATGGACACGGGCAGTTACCTGGCGGTCATCAAGGTCGTCGGCATCGGCGGCGGCGGTACGAACGCCGTCAACCGGATGGTGGACGCGGGCCTCAAGGGCGTCGAGTTCATCGCCGTCAACACCGACGCTCAGGCGCTCCAGATGTGCGACGCCGACATCAAGCTCCAGATCGGCGATCAGCTCACGCGCGGGCTCGGCGCCGGCGCCGACCCGGAAGTGGGCTACGGGGCGGCGAACGAGAGCCGCGACGAGATCAAGGAGGCGCTGAAGGGCGCGGACATGGTGTTCGTCACGGCCGGCGAGGGCGGCGGCACCGGCAGTGGCGCGGCGCCGGTGATCGCCGAGGTCTCGAAGCAGGAGGTCGGCGCGCTGACGGTCGGCGTCGTGACCAAGCCCTTCGACTTCGAGGGCTCCCAGCGCATGAACCAGGCCGTCGAGGGGATCGACCGCCTGCGCGAGCAGGTGGACACGATGATCGTGATCCCGAACGAGAAGCTCCTGGCCGTCGTCGAGCGGCGCACCAGCATCCTCGAGGCGTTCCGCGAGGCCGACAACGTGCTCGGCCAGGGCGTCCAGGGCATCACCGATCTGATCACCACGCCGGGCCTGATCAACCTCGACTTCGCCGACGTCCGCACGATCATGCAGGACGCCGGCTCCGCGCTCATGGGCATCGGCGAGGCCGCCGGCGAGAACCGCGCGGCCGAAGCGGCCAAGAACGCCGTGTCGAGCCCGCTGCTCGAGCAGTCGGTCGAGGGCGCCACGGGCATCCTGCTGAACATCACGGGCGGCAGCGACCTGGGCCTCTTCGAGGTAAACGAGGCAGCCGAGATCATCCAGTCGGCGGCCGACCAGAACTCGAACATCATCTTCGGAGCCGTGGTGGACGACGGGATGGGCGACAGCGTGCGCGTGACCGTGATCGCCACCGGGTTCGAGCGCGCCGCGAGGATGCCGCTCTTCACCGAGGACTCGACCGGTCGCCGGCGCGAGCCGCGCCGGCGCGACGTGAAGATGGACGAGGGCCAGCGCGCCTCGCTCGAGATCTCCGAAGACGAAATCGACGTCCCGTCGTTCCTGAGGGACTGACAGAGATCCTGCCGCCGCATACGGCGCTCGTCTACGAGGCGATGAGCGCGCTGCGGACCCACCACGAGGACGAGGCCGCATTCGTCCGCCGCGTCGACGACGTCCAGCGCCCGCAGGGTTACCGCCTCGTGGGCGCGTTCGAGGGCGGGCGTTGCGTGGCGGTGGCCGGCTTTCGGGTGATCCACAACCTCGCCTGGGGAGACTGCCTCTACGTCGACGACCTTTCGACCCACCCCGACGGACGCCGGCGCGGTCACGGCCGGGCGCTCCTCGAGTGGTGCGAGGAGGAGGCCCACCGGCTCGGATGCACCGAGCTCCATCTCGACTCGGGCGTGGGTCCCGAGCGCCAAGACGCACACCGGCTCTACTTCAACACCGGCCTGCGGATCACGAGCTACCACTTCGCGAAGCCGGTGGAGCGGGCGGCGCCGCCCGGGCCGTGATTGAGGCCGCGTCCCGCCTCGCCCTGGTGGCGGAGCGCGAGCTGGAGGCGCTCGTGGGCGTGTCCTCGCCCTCGGGCGACGTGCCGGGCGCCGAGGAGTGCGTGGCCCTCGCCGCGGCCTTTCTTCCGCCCGAGGCCGACGTGGAGCGGCTCGAATGCTCCACGCCCGCGCATGCAGAGGACCTCTGTGGCCGCCTGCATGGCAGCGGGAGCAAGCGTGTGCTGCTGCTCGGCCACCTCGACACCGTCGTCGCCCACGGGGCGCACCGGCCGCTCGAGCGCGACGGCGACCGCCTCATCGGCTCCGGGGCCGTGGACATGAAGGGCGGCGTGGCGCTCGCGCTCGGGCTGATGCGCGAGCTGGCGGCCCGGCCCCGGCTCTACAGAGAGGCCGCCGTGCTGCTCGTGAACGACGAGGAGTGGCGCACGGCCGAGTTCGCGCACGCCAGGCGCTTCGGGCACTTCGACGCCTGCCTCTGCTTCGAGGCGGGCGAGCGCACCGAGACGGGCGATGAGGCGGTGATCGTCAAGCGCAAGGCCGCCGGCACGCTGCGGGTGGAGGCCCATGGGCGCCCGGCGCACTCCGGATCCGCGCCGCACAAGGGCAGGAACGCCTTGCTGGCGCTGGCCGCGGCGGCGGAGAGGGTGGCGGCGGCGAGCGACCCGGCCGGCCCCGAGCGCCTCACCGCCGTGCCCACGATCATGCGCTCGGGTGATGCCTTCAACGTGGTGCCGGCTGCGGGAGAGCTCGTCTGCGACCTGCGCGCGGACCACCTCGAGGCGTTCGACCCGGTGCTGGCCGCGCTGCCGGCGGATCACGAGGGCGTGCGCCTCGATTCGGTGCTGGTGCGCGCCTGGCCGGGAATGGACGCACGCGCGGCCACCGCCCCGCTGCTGGCCGCGGCCGAAAGTCTGCTCGGCCGCCCGATCGTGGCCGCGGAGCGCGGCGGGGCGAGCGACGCCAGCCACATTGCCGCGGGTGGCATCGCGCTGACGCTGGACGGCCTCGGCCCGCGCGGGGGCGGCGCCCACGCGCCGCACGAGTGGGTGAGCGCCGACTCGCTCCGTGCGCGCGCCGAGCTGGCCCTGGCGGTGACGGCGGCGCTGCTCGAGTCCTGAGCGGGTGCGTGAGCGCGGCCGGAGGCGGGTAACCTCCGGGCGCTTGCCGCCAGCCGCAGACACGCTGAGACGCACGCCGCTCTACGACCGCCACGAGCGTGCCGGCGCCAAGCTCGTTCCCTTCGCGGGCTGGGAGATGCCGGTCCAGTACGAGGGAATCCGCCAGGAGCACGTGAACGTTCGTACCGGGGCCGGTGTGTTCGATGTGTCGCACATGGGCGAGATCGAGACCGTTGGCCCGCAGGCGGAGGAGTTCCTCCAGCTGATCCTCTCGAACGACGTGACCCGGATAGCCGAGCGCGGGGCCCAGTACTCGGTCCTGTGCCGCGAGGACGGAGGCGTGCTAGACGACCTCTTCACCTACCGGCTCGGCGCTGACCGCTTCCTGACAGTGACGAACGCGGCCAACCACGAGAAGGACCTCGCCTGGTTCGAGCGCCACGGCGCGGCGTTCGACGTCGAGGTTCACGACTCGCACGCGGACTGGGCCATGCTCGCCGTGCAGGGCCCCGACGCCCGGGCCGCCCTCGGGCGCCTCGCCGACGGCGAGCTGCCGGCCCGCATGCGCACCGCGAACCTGGAGCTGGCCGGCGCCGGGGCGCTCGTCTGCGGCACGGGCTACACGGGCGAGGACGGCTGCGAGCTGATGCTGGCGCCCGCGGACGCCGGCGCCGTATGGGACGCGCTGCTTGCAGAGGGCGTGCGCCCGGCCGGGCTCGGCGCGCGCGACACCCTGCGGCTCGAGGTCTGCTTCCACCTGTACGGCAACGACCTGGACGAGGACCACAACCCGATCGAGGCCGGTCTCGGCTGGTGCTGCAAGCTCGACACCGGTTTCATCGGTTCGGAAGCGCTCCGAAAGGTCGAGCCCGGCCGGACGCTCGTCCCGTTCGCCCTCACCGGGCCCGGCATCCCGCGCCAGGGCAACCCGATCCGGACCGGCAGCGGCGAGGGGGTCGTGACGAGCGGCTCCCTCTCACCCTGCCTCGACATCGGCATAGGCATGGGCTACGTGCCGCTCCCTGCGTCGGATCCGGGTACGAGCATCCAGATCGACGTGCGAGGCAAGCTGCGCGACGCGGAGGTCAGGACAAAGCCCCTGTATCGCCCCGAGAGCAAAGGAGAACATGGCTGAGGCAAGCTATCCCGAGGACCTGAAGTACCACGAGGAGCACGACTGGGCCCGGATCGAGGGCGAAAATGCGACCTTCGGCGTCACTTGGTACGCGCAGGACGCGCTGGGCGAGGTCGTGTTCTTCGACCCCCCGGACGTGGGGGCGTCGGTCGCGAAGGACGAGTCCTACGCGGAGGTCGAGTCGGTCAAGGCCGTGTCCGATGTGTTCGCGCCGCTCTCCGGCGAGATCGTCGAGGTCAACGAGGCGCTTGCGGACAGCCCCGAGCGGATCAACTCGGACCCGTATGGCGAGGGCTGGATGGTCAAGGTCCGGCTCTCGGACCCGTCCGAGGTCGACCAGCTGATGGACGTGTCCGCGTACAAGGAGATGCTTTAGAACGGGTGAGCTAAGTTCGTAGGCCGCCGATGAGCCGCTATACGGCAGTCACAAGCCAGGATCTGCGCGAGATGCTCGACGCGATAGGCGTCGACTCGCTGGACGACCTGTTCGACGACGTCCCCGAGGCGGTCCGCCTCGAACGCGCCATCGATCTCCCAGACGGCCGCTCCGAGCAGGAGGTCTACGACCACCTCGCGGCGCTCGCGGCCCGCAACGTGCACGCCGACGCCGAGGTGAGCTTCGTAGGGGCCGGCATGTACGACCACTACGTCCCCGCGCTGGTCGACACGCTGCTCGGCCGCTCGGAGTTCCTCACCCCCTACACGCCCTACCAGCCCGAGGTCTCGCAGGGCGGGCTGCAGGTGATGTTCGAGTACCAGACCGCGATCTCGGAGCTGACGGGGCTGCCGGTCTCGAACGCCTCGGTGTACGAGGGCCCGAGCGCGGTCGCCGCGGCCGGGTACCTGGCGAAGCTCGAGACGCGCCGCACCAAGCTCGTCACCTCCCGCGGCCTGCACCCCCACTCGCGCGCGGCGCTCGCCACGCATGCCGTCGGCTACGGCATGGAGGTGGTCGAGGTGCCGCTCGACGCCGGCGGGGTCACGGACCTCGAGGCGCTCGCCGCCACAGTCGACGACGAGACCGCGGCAGTGTTCGTCCAGCAGCCGAACTTTCTCGGCAGCGTGGAGGGGCTCGGCGAGCTCGTCGAGGCCGGCAAGACAACCGGCGCGATGTTCGTCTGCGCCGCCGATCCGTTGCCGCTCGGCATCCTCAGGCCGCCCGGAGAGCTCGGCGTGGACGTCTGCGTGGGGGAGGGCCAGACGCTCGGCAACCGGCTCGACTTCGGCGGCCCGTCGTTCGGCTTTTTCGCGGCGGCCGAGCGCTTCATCCGCAGGATGCCCGGCCGGATCGCGGGCGAGACGCGCGACGTGGACGGCAAGCGCGGCTTCGTGCTCACGCTCCAGACGCGCGAGCAGCACATCCGCCGCGAGAAGGCCACCCACAACATCTGCACCGCCCAGGCTCTCAACGCGCTCGCGGGGGTCGTCTACCTGTCCTGGCTCGGCAAGCGCGGCCTCGTGGAGCTCGGCGAGCTGATGCTGCGGCGCACGCACTACGCGCGCGAGGCGGTCGGGCTCGAGCCGATCAATCCGGGACCGGTGGTGCGCGAGTTCGCCGTGCGCGTTCCCGACCTCGACGGGCTGTTCGAGCGCGCCCGCGCCGAGGGCATCAACCCGGGCTACCGGCTCGGGCGCGACTACCCGGAGTACGAGGACGGCCTGCTGGTGGCGATCACAGAGCGCCGCACGAAGGAGCACATCGACGGGCTCGCGCGGGTCGCGGCCGCGACCAGGGAGGGAGTCGCGGCATGAGCGACTCCGACGTGCAGACGATCTTCGAGCGCTCGCGCGAGGAGCGGCGCGCATTCGTGGCGCCCGCGCCCGACGACGAGGTGCCGGAGGTAGCCGTCGAGGAGCTGCTGCCCCCCGGCGCTGTCCGCGAGCGCCCGGCGGAGCTGCCCGAGGTGTCAGAGCCCGAGCTGGTGCGCCACTACACGACGCTCTCCTCGAAGAACTTCCATCTCGATGAGGGCTTCTATCCGCTCGGCTCCTGCACGATGAAGCACAACCCGAAGCTGCACGAGCGGGTGGCGGCCCTGCCGGGCCACGCCCGCCTGCATCCGCTCCAGGACCCCGAGCACGCGCAGGGCGCGCTCGAGCTGATGTGGCGGCTGCAGGGCGCCCTGGCCGAGATCGCGGGCCTGCCGCACGTGTCGCTGCAGCCGAGCGCCGGCTCGCACGGCGAGCTCGCCGGGCTGCTGCTCACGCGGGCCTATCACGAGGATCGCGGCGAGCAGCGCAGCAAGGTGCTGACGCCGGACACCGCCCACGGCACCAACCCCGCCACGGTGACGATGGCGGGCTACGAGGTGGTCAAGCTCGGCACGGCGCCCGACGGCGGTGTGGACCTCGACGATCTGCGCGAAAAGGCCGACGAGGATGTCGCCTGCCTGATGCTCACCAACCCCAACACGCTCGGGCTGTTCGACACGAACATCGAGGAGATCGCCCGGATCGTGCACGAGGTGGGGGCCACGCTCTACTACGACGGCGCCAACCTCAACGCCGTGATGGGGATCGCGCGGCCGGGCGACATGGGGTTCGACATCGTCCATTTCAACCTGCACAAGACCTTCACGCAGCCGCACGGCGGCGGAGGGCCCGGCGCCGGGCCGATCGCCTGCTCGGACCGCATCGAGCCGTTCCTGCCGGTGCCGCAGGTGGTGCGCAGGAGCGGCGAGAACGGGCCCGAGCCGCTCTTCGACCTCGATTTCGAGCGGCCCAAGTCGATCGGGAAGCTGCGCGGCTTCCAGGGCAACTTCGGCGTCTTCGTCCGCACCTACGCCTACATCTGCTCGCTCGGCGGCGACGGGCTCAAGGATGTCTCGCAGGTGGCGGTGCTGAACGCCAACTACCTGAAGGCGCTGCTTGCGAGCGAGGGCATCGGCGAGTACCTGCCAGTCGCATTCGACCGCACGTGCATGCACGAGTTCGTGCTCTCGGGGCGCGGCGCCAAGGAGGAGCTCGGTGTGCGGACGCTCGACCTCGCCAAGCGCATGCTCGACCACCGCGTGCACCCGCCCACGGTCTACTTCCCGCTGCTCGTGGACGAGGCGCTGATGATCGAGCCGACCGAGACGGAGACAAAGGAGCGGCTCGACCACTTCGCCGATGTGATCCGCGAGATCCTCGCCGAGGCGAAGGAGGACCCGGAGATCGCCCGCAGCGCCCCGCACACCACCCCGGTTCGTCGGCTCGACGAGGCGGGCGCGGCCAAGCGGCCGGTGGTGCGCTGGCGCCCCGAGGCCGACACCGGCTAGCCGTGGCGACGCCCGAGGGCACCGCCGCGTCGGAGGACATTACGCCGGACGAACTGCGGCTCGCCGCGCGTAACCACGCTCTCCCACTCGAGGCGCTCCGCTATCCGATCACCCCCGCCGGGCTGCACTACCTCCTGATCCACTACGACATCCCGGCCGTCGACCCGCATGCCTTCACGCTCGAGATCGGGGGTGCCGTGGAGCGCCCCCGCACGCTGTCACTCGGGGATCTTCAGGGCCGCGAGCGGGTGACGATGCCGATCACGTTCGAGTGCGCGGGGAACGGCCGTGCGCTGCTCGAGCCGCGCCCGCTGTCGCAGCCGTGGCTGAGCGAGGCCGTCGGCACCGCCGAGTGGGGCGGCACGCCGCTGGCGCCGCTGCTCGCCGAGGCGGGCGTGTCGCCGCGTGCGCTGGAGGTGGTCTTCACCGGCCTCGACCGCGGCGTCGAGGGGGGCGAGGAGCAGCTCTACGAGCGGGCGCTCCCGCTGGGGGAGGCCGAGCGCGGGCTGCTCGCTTACGAGATGAACGGCGGACCGCTGCCGCCTCAGCACGGCTTCCCCCTGCGGCTCGTCGTGCCCGGCTGGTACGGGATGCAGAACGTGAAATGGCTCGCCCGCATCACCGTGCTGGAGGAGCCCTTCCGTGGCTACCAGAACGCGGTCGGCTACCGGCTCTACGACGCGGACGGCGCGGCCGGGGAGCCGGTTACGCGCATGCTGCCGCGCTCGCTGACCGTCCCACCGGGCGTGCCCGACTTCTTGACCCGCGAGCGCCGCCTGGAGCCCGGTCCGGTGACGCTGGTGGGCCGCGCCTGGTCAGGCCACGGCGAGATCGTGACGGTCGAGGTCTCGACCGACGGCGGCGACCGGTTCGCCCCGGCCGAGCTCGATGATCCGATCGGGGAGGCCGCCTGGCGGGGCTGGCGCTTTGCCTGGAACGCCCCGCCCGGTGAGCACGTGATCTCGTCCCGCGCAACGGACGCCGCCGGCAACACCCAGCCGCTCGAGCCGCCCTGGAACCTGAAGGGCTACGCGAACAACGCGGTCGAGCGGGTGCCGGTCCTGGTCGAGTAGCTCACGGCCTCGTCTCCACGGGCAGGACCGCGTGTTCGGGCAGCGGCTCGAGCGGGCTCGCCACGTGGCGCTGGGGCAGCAGGCGGGCGTTCGCCAGCAGGCTCGTCGTGAACAGCCCGAGCTCGTAGCCGAGCGCCGCCCCCACGACCACGTCGATGGGGAAGTGGGCGCCGAAGAGGACGCGGGTGACGGCGATCACCCCGACGTACACGAGCAGCGGGTGCCGCAGCAGCGGGACGGCGCTCGCGGCCGCGGCAGCCATCGCGGCCGTGACCATCAAATGGCCCGAGGGGTACGAGGCGAGGTGGGACCAGTTGCGTCCCTCCGAGAGCAGGACGTCTGCCCCGAGCACCTCCTCGGGGCGCGCGCGCTCGACGAACAGCTTGACGACCTCGAGCGCGGCGCCGGCGAGGTAGGCGGCGAGGAGAACCGACACCGCCGTGCCGATCACGTAGCGCGGCCGCCTCAGGACTGCGGCCGCCGCCACGAGCGTCGCGATGAAGAGCACGATGTAGTTGCGCGTGTGCGGGTCGAAGGCCTGGTAGAGCCACTCGGGTCCGTCGCCGAGGCCGTTGACCGCGAGGAAGAGCTGGTTGTCGAGCGGCTGCAGCGCGGGCAGCGCGAGCCCGATCGCGAGCACCGCGCCCATCGAGGCGGCGAGTCGCGGGGCCCATTCGCGCAGCACCGGTACGGCGACGGGAGCCGGGGGCGCCGGGTCCGTGGACACTGGCCCGAGCAGCGCCCGACCGACCGAGACGGTGTCCCTGACGGGGCGGAAATGGCTCGGCTCGCCGTCGTAGACCGTCGGGATCTCGACAGGCACGACCCGGTGCCCTGCGGCGAGCAGGGCACGCAGGTGCCTGCTCTCCGCCTCGTAGCCGCCCTTGGGCGGCTCGGCGTCGAGGAGCGCCTCGGTGCGGAACAGGCGCATGCCATTCTGGGTGTCCGGGATCCACGTCCGCGACGACGCGAGCAGAGCCAGGCTCGCCACTCGGTTCGCGGCCCGCCGCTCGAGCGGCATCGCGCGCCGGTCGCGGCGCCACCCGATCACCGCGTCGGCCGAGCGCGCGGCCTCCACGAACGCCGGGATGCGCTCGGGGTCATGCTGCCCGTCGGAGTCGAGCACCAGGATGGCCTCCGGCCGCTCACGCTCGCGCAGCAGTGTCCGTACCCCGGTCGCTACGGCGCTGCCCTTGCCGCCGTTGTGACCGAGCGTGAGCACATCGACGCGCTCGTCCTCCGCCAGGGGCGCGAGCGAGCGGGCGATTTCGGGCGGCGCCCCGTCGTCCACCAGAACGAGCCGGTCGACGTGGCGCAGCGTCGCCCTGGCGATCTCGGCGGCCCGGGCCGAGGCGAACACGGGCACGACCGCTGCGACCGTGGCCGGCCGCGGCCGCAGCGCCAGGGTGCCGGTGCGCCGGCTCTCGGCGACGATCAGGGGGACCAGCGCGACCAGCGAGGCGGCGCCCAGCCAAAGGACGGTCCGGTAGCTGCCGGTGAGCTCGACGGCGACACCGGCGACAGGCAGCGCGAATGCGGCGGCCACGCCCCGTCCGGCGAAGAAGACGCCGCTGTAGCTGCCCGCCTCCCCCTCGGGCACGAAGCGCGCGAAGTAGGCGAAGCCGAGCGAGGTCAGGAGGCCCGCGCCGAAGCCGGCGATGGCGAGCGGCAGGGCGGCCGCGGCGAGCCTGGAGGTGAGCGCCGCGGCGAGCAGCCCGGCGCCGAGCAGTGCCGCGCCGGTGAGCAGCAGGCCGTGAACCCGTTCGGGCCGGGCGCGGCCGGCGAGCACCATCCCCAGCGCCACGAACGCCCCGAAGGCCAGCGGCAGCGCCCCGGCGATGCCGACGTCCAGCTCCAAGGACTCCTCGGCATACAGGATGAAAAAGGCCGGGAGGGCAGCGTAGGCGAGCACCCATAGCGTCTGGGCGACGAGCACCTCGCGCGCGCCCGACCGCCGCAGGACGGCCGTGAGGGACGCGCGCGCGCTCCGCCTCGGGCGGGGAGCCGCATTCCCGCCGAGGCGGAGCCGGCGCGTCACGACGAGCGTGGGCACGGCCGCCACGAGCAGCACCGCTGCCGCGATCGCGAAGGCCGCAGCGGGGGCCGGCTCGATCAGCGCGCCGCCGATTCCTACGGCGACTGCCGCGCCCGCCGTCATCGCAAGCTCTTGGGCGCTCGTTGTGGCGGGGCGCCGGTCGTCGGCGACGTCCTCGGCGACGAGCGCCCGGTGTGCGGTGGTGAGCGCGTTGAGGCCCGTGTAGACGACCGCCGCGGCAAGCCCGAGCGCCAGATAGGAGCTGCCGTTCCCGAGTCCGATCGCGACGAGCCCGCCGGCGGCCAGCAGCGCGCCGCCTGCCATGTACGGGAGCCTGCGGCCGAGGCCGTCGGCCGCGCGGCGGTCCGACCAGACGCCCACGGCGAGCGGGACCAGCAGCCCGCTGACGGCGTTGACCGTCATCACGACGCCGATCAGCGACGGCGCGTCGTCGATCCGCTCGAGCAGCACGGGCAGGTAGGTCGTCGTGAGCGCGCGCGCGGTGCCCGCGCCGAGGGCGGCCAGCGTGAACGCGAGCAGCGTGACCCGAGAGGCGCCCGCGAGCCTCATGCCAGAGCTCCCGCGGGGGCCGCAACGCGCAGGCGGCCGCGCTCCACGCTGACGCTCGCGGTCGTCGTGCCGAGCGGCACGGCGTCGGCCACGAGCGGGAGGGGAGCGGTCAGCTCCGCGCGCCTCCCCGGGATCCGCCGCACCCCGCGCCGGCCGAGGTGGCGGCCGCGGTAGGCGGCCACGAGCAGACGCAGCAGGCGGAGCCGGCGCGGCGCCTCGATCAGGATCGCCTCGAAGCGGCCGTCCGTGGGGTCGGCGCCCGGGTCGACCTCGAAGCCGAAGCCGAAGTACGGCAGGTTCGAGAGGAAGAGCTGTGCGGCGGAAGCCGAGCGGAGCTCCCCGCCGTCGAGCCGAGCGCGCAGCCGGTAGGGGGTGAACCGCCTGAGGGCCCGCACGAGCGCCCGCAGGCCCTGGCGCAGGTCGGCGGAGTTCGTCCCGTTGTAGCCCGAGCGAGCCTCGGCCTGGAACCCGGCGCTGAGCGCCTCGAGCGCGTAGACGGCTTCCGTAGGCGTTTCGACGCGCAGCGCATCGAGCGGCTGGACGGGCGCCTCCGCCGCGATCCTGAGCGCGTCGCCCCGGTCCATCGGGATGCCGAGAGCGCGGGCAATGTTGTTCGCACGCCCGGCCGGGACGAGCGCGAGCTCGGGGAGTCGCCCGATGGGGGCGTTGGCGGCATCGTGCAGCGAGCCGTCGCCGCCCACGAGGACCACCCGCCGGCCGGTCGCGGCGCCCGCCCGCAGTGCCTCGAAGAGATCGTCCTCGGTGGAGGTCACGACGGAGTCGGCCTGGGCGCCGTGCTCCTGGGCGCGCGCCACGAGGTCGGCCGCCGTGCGCTGCGGGTCCTCGATGCCGCTCGCGCGCGCGTTGACGACGAGAAGCAGGCGCGGCGTATTGATACCTTCTGGCTGGTCGTGATTAGTGAGCTCACCGAGCTCGATCGCGGACTCATGCACGCCGTACCGGTCTTCGAGACGCCGCTGCTGACGTCTCTGTGTGTGCTGCTGTCCGCGTGGTGGGTCAAGGGTCCGCTGTTGGTCGGGCTCGGTCTGGCCTGCGATGTAGGGCGCCGGCGGCTGCCGCTCGCCTTCCTGGCCGCGCTCGTGGCGACGCTGAGCGCCTCGCTGGTCGTCTCTCCCCTCAAGGAGCTGTTCGACCGCGACCGTCCGCCCGAGGCCGATCCCGCGCTCGGGTCGCTCGTCCCGATCCCCGGCAACGCGTCCTTCCCCTCCGGCCACTCGGCGACCGCCTTCGCCGCCGCCACCGCCATCGCGATCATCAGCCCGCGCATGCGTCCCTACGCCCTCGGGCTCGCCGCCGCCGTGGCGCTGTCGCGCGTCTACCTGCGCGTGCATTTCCCGCTCGACGTGCTCGCCGGGGGCCTCATCGGGGCGGCGCTCGGCGCCCTGGCCGCGCTCATCGCGCTGCGGCTGGTGCGCAGCGGGCGCCCGCTTCCGGCCTGAGCGGATCGCAAGCGCGAGCATGACGACGCCGGCGCCGAGCGCCGCGGCGAGCGCGATCCGAGTCGCCTCCTCGCCGGCGCTCTCGAAGGACTCGGAGAAGCCGTATCCGACCAGCGTGAAGGTCGCCGCCCAGCCGAGCGCTCCCAGCGCCGTGTAGGGCACGAAGCGCCGCAGCGGGAAGCGCGAGGCCCCCGCGACGAACGGCATCAGCGCGCGCAGGATGCCGACGAAGCGCCCGACGAGGATCGCCTTGCCGCCGTGGCGGTCGAAGATCCGCTCGACACGCTCGACGTGCTCGGCGCGGATCCGCAGCCGCGCGCCGTGGGCGTCCAGGAGCGGCCGCCCGAAGCGCCTGCCGAGCAGGAAGCTGACGACGTCGCCGCCCACGGCCGCCAACCAGACGAGCCCGATCAGGGGCGCGAGCTGCACCTCGCCGCGCTCGGCGACGACGCCGCCGACGAGGATCGCCGTCTCGCCCGGCACCGCCAGGCCGACGAAGGCGCCGGTCTCGAGAAACGCGAGCGAGGGGACCAGCGCGTACGTCCAGGAGCCGAGCGAGTCCGCCGCGTCCGAGAGGACCCCGCTGAACTCCGGCGTCGGGACGGCGCCGAGCGCCACTGCGAGGCCTAGGAGGGCCGTTACGCCGGCGAGGGCGATTCCGGCAGCCGGCGCGATCCCGCCCTCGGCCCAGCGGGCCACGAATCGGCGCTGATGGCGGCTGGCGGGCATCGATCGCTCCTACTGCGGGAGCTCTCGCTTCACGACGTTTGCCAGCTGCCGCTGCAGGCGGGCGATCTCGGCTCTGTACCTCTCCAGCAGATCGCTGCTCGCGCTCATCTCGACCCGGCTGTGTTCGGCCACGAGCTCCTTGAGCCGGTCGATCAGCCTGGTGATCTCGGGGCTGGGGCGGCGCGCGTGGGGCACACGAACCAGGCTGCCACCCGGGATTCCTACTTTCGATGCGGCTTTCCGGCGTCCGCTGGTTGGGTTATCCGAACGTTCCCGGGTCAGGGTCGGGGGCATCGGCGCGGCTCCTTGCTGAATCAAAATCAAACAATTGCTTAAGGTTTTCAATCGCTCGCAAATATGTCAAGCATTTGCTTTACTTGTCTTCGGAGTGAGCGACACGAGCGAGATCGACGAGGGTTTGACGATCAACGGGAGCTCGACGAAGGCGGACGGGCGCCGCGAGGCCGGCGAGCGCACGCGCCAGCGGCTTGTCGAGGCGACCCTCGGTCTGCTCGCGGCACGCGGCGAGGACGCCGTCAGGCTGCGCGACATCACCGAGGCGGCGAAGGCCAACGTGGCGGCCGTCAACTACCACTTCGGGTCGAAGGACGCGCTCTGCCGGCACGCCGTCGAGCAGGCGGTGCGGAGCCAACTCGAGGATCAGATCGCGGCCGTGCGGGAGCTCGACGAGGATGCGTCCCTCGAGGAGATCGCCGCGGCGTGGGCGCGGCCGGTGACCGCCGCGAGCTGCGGCTCGCCATGCGAGGAGCGCGCCCGCCAGCGGATCATGGCGCGCGTCGCCAGCAACCCGCCGCGCGAGCTGCGCGAGTGGATGGCGTCCGAGCTCTCACGCGCCGATCCGGAGTTTCTCGTCCCGCTGCGGCGCGCGCTCCCGGGTGTGCCCGACGACGAGCTGCGCTTCCGGCTCGAGTGTGCGTCGGGCATCCTGCACTTCCTGAGCAGCGGGAACATGCGCGTCGACCTCACCGGCAAGACGAGCGACGACCTCGCCCGCCTGCTCACTCCGGTGATCGCCGGAGCACTCGCGGGGGCGCCGGCCGCCTCACCCACCGCGACGGCGGCTCAGCCGGTCTGAGGACCGGAGAGCTCCGCGCGCAGGGCCGCGATCTCGAACACGGCGGAGGCGACGTACAACCGGCGGGTGCCCTCGATCTCCTCGTCGAGATCGGTCATGTAGGCGTCGACCGCCGCAAGGTCGGTGGTCATCGCGACGGCGCGCTCCGCGCGCAGCTCGATGAGGCGCTCGCGCAGCTCCAGCGCGCTCGTTCCGTTGCCTTTGATCTGATCGGGGAACATGGCTCGAGCGTCCCACCGGCGGCGCGTGCCCAACAGGCGGCTGGCTGGCGTCCTGAGGTTGGGTTAGCCGCCGGTAGCCACCGGGTCAGCCGTACCCCTGGGGCCAAGGGACGCCGGTCGCGAGCGGCGTGAACGTTCCCGACTTTGTGTCGTGGGACGACACCAAGTCGGGTTTGTAGGTCCAACGGCGGCCCCGGACGGTGAGCCACCGTCCATAGACTGGCGCCCCGTGCGCATCTTCAGCGGCATCCAGCCCACCGGGCGCAAGCACGCCGGCAACTACATCGGCGCCATGCGGGGCTGGGTTGAGGCCCAGGAGGTCGGCACGCCCGCGATCTTCTGCATCGTCGATCTGCACGCCACGAGCATCTCCTACGACCCGGCGGCTCTGCCCGGCTACGTGCTCGACACCACCGCGATGCTGATCGCCGCGGGGCTCGACCCGGAGCGCTGCATCCTGTTCCGGCAGTCCGACCTGCACGAGCACTCGGAGCTGTGCTGGCTGCTCAGCTCGGTCACGCCCTACGGCGACCTTCTGCGCATGACTCAGTTCAAGGAGAAGTCCGAGCGCGAGAAGGAGCTCGTCCGCACGAGCCTGTTCCTCTACCCGGTGCTCCAGGCGGCCGACATCCTCCTCTACAAGACCGACGAGGTTCCCGTCGGCGACGACCAGCGCCAGCACGTCGAGCTCGCCCGCGAGATCGCGCGCCGCTTCAACGCCACCTACGCCGATGTGCTGGTCGAGCCCGAGCATGTGATCCCCAGGGTCGGCGCGCGGATCATGGACCTGCAGGACCCGGAGACGAAGATGTCGACGAGCTCGGGGACGGAGGCCGGCCTGATCTACATCGACGACGACCCCGACGCGATCGTCCGGAAGGTGAAGCGCGCCCAGACGGACTCCGGCAGCGACATCGTGCGGAGCCCCGACAAGCCGGGCATCACCAACCTGATCGAGATGCTGGCCGTGGCGCGCGGCGGCGAGCCGGCGCAGATCGAGCGCGAGTTCGACGGCCAGGGCTACGGTGCCTTCAAGCAGGCCGTCGGCGAGGGGCTCGTGGAGCTGCTCGCCCCCGTCCGGGAGCGCTACCGCGAGCTGCGCCCGGACGAGGAGAGGATCGAGGCGACGCTCGCCGAGGGAGCCGAGCGCGCCCGCGAGATCGCCTCGGTGACGATGGGCGAGGTGCGGGCGGCGATGGGCGTCGGCCCCACGCGCTGAGCCTGGATCCAGACTGACGGCTGCCGTCGGGCTCCGCGTCTAGTCTCCCCGGCGATGTCAATCGCCGCGCTCGACCTCGATCTCGAGGTCTTCCACGGTCCCTTCGACCTGCTCCTGACGCTGATCCTCAGGGAAGAGGTCGACCTGCTCGAGGTCGACCTCGCGGACGTCGTGCTCGCCTATGTTGAGCACCTGGAGCGCAGCGGCGAGCTCGATCTGGAGGCGGCCACCGAGTTCCTCGTCCTGATAGCGGCGCTGCTCGAGCTCAAGTCGCGGCTGATGCTGCCGGCCGAGGACGACGACGAGCTCGACCTGGAGCCGCAGGAGGCCGCCGAGGAGCTGCTCGCGCGAATGCTCGAGTACCACCGCTACCGGGGAGCCGCCGAGCACCTGCGTGAGCGGCTTGAAGCGGAGCACGGCCACCGCTATCGCGCCGCGCCGCTTCCTCCGGAGCTGCGGCGGGTATCGATCGAGGTTGCGGACTCGGCTTACGACCCCCAGGCGCTCGCGGAGGCGATCGGCGAGCTGCTGCGCGTGCCCGCGCCGCTCGACCTGCGTCATGTGCGGCGGCCGGCGGTGTCCGTCGAGGAGCGCCTGCGCCACCTGCGGAGGCTGCTCTCGAACCGGGCCCGCTTCTCCTTCGACGAGGCCGTCGAGGGCGCCGACCGGCTCACCGAGGCGGTCACGCTGTTCGCGCTGCTCGAGCTCTACAAGGCGGGCGAGGCCCGCTGGGAGCAGGAGGTGCCCTTCGGGCCGATCACGGTGGCCCCCACATGAACGAGCTCGCCCGCAAGGTCGAGGCGCTGCTGTTCCTCTCGTCCGAGCCGGTGTCGGTCGAGCGGCTCGCCGACGCCTGCGAGACCTCGGAGGGCGAGGTCGTCGAGGCACTCGCGCGCCTGCGCGAGCACTACGCGGAGGGCTATCGCGGCGTCGTGCTGCGCGAGGTGGCGGGCGGCTTCACGCTCGCGACGGACCCGGTTGCCGAGCGCGCCGCGCGCCGGCTGCTCGCCAAGCCGCGCACGCCGCCGCTCACCCAGGCCCAGGCGGAGTGCCTCGCAATCGTGGCCTACCTTCAGCCGGTCTCCCGCCCCGAGATCGCCCGCATTCGCGGCGTGGCCTCAGAGTCGGCGGTCGGCACGCTGCTCGAGCGTGGTCTGATCGAGGAGTCGGGGCGCTCGCGCTTCGGCGCAGTGATGTACCGGTCGACGGACCTCTTCCAGAAGCTGTTCGGCCTCACCGGGCTCGACGCCCTCCCCGATCCGGCGGCCTTCGATCCGAGCCCGGAGGAGGAGGGTGAGCTGCGCGAGCGCCTGACCCGGGCGGGGGAGCAGCGCGCCCAGGCAGCGCCGGGCTGAGCCTGGTCCGGGCGGCCCGTCTGGGCAGTCCGGTACCTGGGTTGGTCTCCGCCGGCCGGGCCAGGGCTGGGGAAGGGGATGTTGGACGGCGGCCGCTGTGACCCTCTTGGCGAACGATCCTCGGCTGGTCCGCGAGTTTGCCGAATCTTCGTCGGCACAGGGCAGGTCCCAACCCGGGATCCGGCGCCACTGTCCTGCCTTGTGGGTCTCCTGGCCCACCAATCCAGGATCGCTCGCGCTTTCCAGACGCTGGCGGCCGAACCATCTTCGATCACGCCTGGGTCAGCCGCAACCGAACGAGCAACACCCCTTCCCCAGCCCATACGCGAGACCGACCCGGCGCGACCCGGCCGAGTACCGGAAGTCCGGGTTGAGCTCAGGCCCGCGCGGCCAGCTGCCCACAGGCGGCGTCGATGTCACGACCGCGCGTCAGCCTCACCGTCGTGCGCACCCCGCGCCCCTCGAGCGCCTCGCGGAACGCCGCGATCGCGGCTCGGCCGGAGCCGCGGTAGGGCGCGTCGGTGGGGTTGTACGGGATCAGGTTGACCTTGAACGCGTGCCGGGGCTCGAGCAGCGCGGCGAGCTGCATCGCCTGCGCGAAGCGGTCGTTCACGCCATCGAGCATCAGGTACTCGACGAACACCTGCCGGCGCCGGCGCTCGTGCCAGCGCAGGCAGGCGTCGAGCACCTGTCGCAGCGGATAGCGCTCGTTGACGGGCATCAGCTGCGAGCGCAGCGAGTCCTCGGGCGCATGCAGCGACAGCGCGAGCCGCACGGGAGGGCCCTCCTCCGCCATGCGCAGGATCCCGGGCAGCCAGCCGACGGTCGAGATGCCGGTGTTCGAGTGGGCGATCCCGATCTCCGGCAGGCGTTCGCAGGCGGCGAGCACGTTGTCGAGGTTCATGAGCGGCTCGCCCATCCCCATGAACACCGCGTGGTCGACCGGCTCCGTGCGACGGAAGTGCAGCGCCTGGTCGAGGATCTCGGAGGTCGTGAGGTTGCGGCCGAACTTCATGCGCCCGGTGGCGCAGAACGTGCAGGTGAGCGGGCAGCCCGACTGGCTCGACAGGCAGAGCGAGCGGCGGCCGTCGCGGTAGCGCATCAGCACGGCCTCGAGTGGCCGGCCGTCGACCGTCTCGAACAGCGCCTTCTCGGTGCCGTCCCGGGCAAGCGCCTCGCGTACGACTTTCAGCGACGAGAACGGCACCCCCTCGGCAAGGCGGTCACGGAGCTCGAGCGGAAGATTGGTCATTTCCGCGTAGGAGCCGGCACCGCGCGCGGCCCACTCCCAGACCTGCCGCGAGCGGAAGCGCGGCTCGCCTTCGGCCGCCAGCCGCTCGTCCAGTAGCAACAAGTCCATACCCCACGAGTGTGACTCACAGGCGGCCCGCCGGCTGCCGAAAGGGTCGGAAAGGGGACAGATGCAGCCTTCCGACGATCCACAGCTCTTCCGAGCGGCGTTCGAGACCGCCGGCACCGGCATGGGCCTCGCGGCGCTCGATGGGCGCCTCGTGCGCGTCAACGCGGCCCTCTGCCGGATCGCCGCGCGGACCGAGGAGGAGCTACTCGCGATGATGCTGCCGGAGCTGAACCACCCGGAGGACCGGTCGCCCGACGACCGCTCGCTGAAGGAGGTCACGGAGGCCGAGGCGGGCTGGCACCACGAGCGGCGCTGGCTGCGGCCGGACGGCTCGACCGTCTGGGTCGAGTTGCACTGTTCGGCGCTACGCGACAGCGAGGGCCGGTCCCGCTACCTGCTCTGGCAGGTCGCGGACATCACCGCGCGCCGGGAGACGGAGGAGCGCCTGCGCCACCTGGCCGACCACGACGGGCTGACCGGGCTGTTCAACCGGCGCCGCTTCGAGGAGGAGGTCGAGCGCTACATGGCGCAGGCGCGGCGCTACGGCATGCCCGGTGCGCTGCTCCTGATCGACGTCGACGGGTTGAAGGCCATCAACGACAGCGGCGGTCACAGGTCGGGGGACGCCGTGCTGGTCGCGGTGGCGGGGGCGCTCGGGCGCCGCCTGCGCCAGAGCGACGTGCTCGCCCGCTTCGGCGGAGACGAGTTCGCCGTGCTGCTTCCGCACGCGTCCGCCGCGGACGCCGCGAGGGTCGGGGTTGCGCTGGCCGCGACGGTCCGCGAGACGGTCGCGACCCCCGCGGGCCCGGTCACGATCAGCGTCGGCGTCAGCGCGCTCGGCAACGGCCTCGCGAGCGTCTACGGGGCGCTCGGCCGCGCCGACGCATCCATGTACAGATCCAAGGCGCGCGGCGGGGACGGGCTCGATCCCCGCCTGACGGAGGCGAGCGGAGCGGCCTGATCCACGTCGTACGCTCTCGGCGTGCGGCTGGCCAAGTACCTCGCTCACGCCGGCGTCGCCTCGCGGCGCGCCGCGGAGCAGCTCATCGCCGCCGGCCGCGTCAGCGTCGGCGGGGAGCCCGTTACGGATCCGGCGCGGGACGTCGACGAGTCGAGCGGCGTCGCGGTCGACGGTCGGCCCGTCGCGCCCGAGCCGCGTGAGGTCCATGCCCTGAACAAGCCGGCGGGGGTGGTCTCGACCGCGCGCGACACGCACGGCCGCCCGACCGTCGTGGAGCTGGTGCGCTCGCGGCGACGCCTGTACCCGGTCGGGCGGCTCGACGCGGACAGCACCGGCCTGATCCTCCTGACCAACGACGGCGAGCTGGCCGAGCGCCTCACGCATCCGCGCTACGGCGTCGAGAAGGTGTACCGGGCACGCGTGCAGCCCGCGCGGGTGTCGCGGCGCGCGCTCGAGGCACTCCGGCAGGGGGTCGAGCTCGAGGACGGCAGGACCGCCCCCGCGCGCGTCCGCCAACCGCGGCCCGGGGTGCTCGAGATCACGATCCGCGAGGGCCGCAAGCGCCAGGTGCGGCGCATGTGCGAGGCGGTCGGGCATCGAGTCGTCGAGCTGCGACGCGTGGCCTTCGGCCCGCTCGGACTGCGCGGCCTCGAGCCCGGGCAGAGCCGGCGGCTGAGCCGAGCCGAGGTGGAGCGGCTGAGGAGGGCTGCCAGAATCACCGCCGCATGAGGCTCAGAGCGCTCAGAGGCGCGATCACCGTCGGCGCTAACGACGCCGAGTCCATCCTCTCGGCCACCGAGGAGCTCGTGCGCGAGGTGATGGATCGCAACTCGCTCGAACCCGGCGACATGGTCAGCTGCATCTTCACCTGCACGGACGACCTCGACGCCGAGTTCCCCGCCGTCGCGGCCCGGCGGCTCGGGCTCAGCTCGGTGCCGCTCCTGTGCGCGCGCGAGATCGGCGTCCAGGGGGCGCTGCCGCGCGTCATCCGGCTGCTGCTTCACTGCTATGCGGACCCCGACACGGAGCCCCGCCACGTGTACTTGCGCGAGGCGGTGTCCCTGCGCCGCGACCTGGAGGGCGCACAGTGAGCCCGGGCATCGAGTTCAACTCCCGCATCGGCGACATCCCGGTCTACCCGGCCGCCTCGACCTACGCGTTCGAGGGCGAGCTCGTCAAGCTCGCCTCCAACGAGACCCCGTTCGCGCCGCACCCGCAGGTGCTGGAGGCGGTCGAGCGGGGCCTGCGCACGCTGAACCGCTATCCCGACCCCGCGAAGGCGGCACTGCGCAAGCGGCTGTCGGAGCGGACCGGCGTGGCGGCCGGACGGATCGCGATCGGGAACGGCTCGTGCGAGCTGCTCTTGGCCGCGGCCGACGCGATGCTCGAGCCAGGCACCGAGGTCGTCTACGCGTGGCCGTCCTTCTCGATCTATCCGCACATGGCCGCGATGTCGGGCGCACGCGCCGTGACCGTGCCGCTGAACGACGCCGGCGAGCACGACCTCGAGGCGATGGCGCGCGAGGTCACGGTCGCCACACGCATCGTGATCGTCTGCAACCCGAACAACCCCTCCGCGACCGCGCTCGCGCCGGACGTGATCGACGCATTCGTGGCGGAGCTTCCGCGCCACGTCGCCGTGATCCTGGACGAGGCATACATCGAGTTCTCGGCACTGCAGGACCCGGACGAGTCGCTCGACCTGCTCGTGCGCCACCCGAATCTCGTGATACTGAGGACATTCTCGAAGGTGTACGGGCTCTGCGGCCTGCGCGTGGGCTACTCGCTCGGCGACGAGCGCTTCCGGAACGCGGTTGACCGGGTGCGCCAGCCGTTCTCGGTCAACGCGCTCGCTCAGATCGCCGCGACTGAGGCGCTGGGGCACGTGGACGAGCTCGAGCGCCGGGTCGAGCAGACCGTCATCGAGCGCGTCCACCTCGAGTCCGAGCTCGCCGCGCGCGGGCTCGAGACGACCGAGAGCCAGGCCAACTTCTCCTGGGTCGCGCTCGGCGACCGCGACGAGGACGAGATCGTGAACGGGCTCGCGGAGCGGGGCGTGATCGTGCGCGCCGGGAAGGCGCTCGGCGAAGCCGGACGGCTGCGGGTGACCTACGGGACCCGCCCCGAGAACGACCGCTTCCTGGCGGCCCTCGACGAGCTTGTGTGACGGATAAAGGGTTGCCGAGCAGGCCTTTGGCCTGCTACAAACCATCGAGGATGTCCCAATTGGCCACGCCGACTCGCAGCACCTCTGCGCCCTCGGGCGTCGCGACGGCTGGGCATTCGTACCTGTATTGGCGATTTAGCTAGGCGTCCGGCCGCGGCCGCTCTCTGGCCGCATCCGTGAACAGTCCACCCCGCCGGACGCCGCTCCGCATCCGCTTTACCGCCGACAACGTAGGAACTTTTGAGAGGCTTAGGGACAGATGATGATCGTGATGAAAGAGGGCGCGTCGCAGGCGGAGATCGACGCCGTCGTCAAACGGGTGCGCGACGTGGGGGCGCAGGCCCACATCTCGCAGGGCGAGCTGGTCACTGTGATAGGCGCGATAGGCGATCGCGAGCACGTGGCCAACCTCGGGCTCGAGGGCGCGCCGGGCGTCGACCACCTGGTGCCGATACTCAAGCCCTACAAGCTCGCATCGCTCCAGTACCGGCGCGGCGAGCGGACCGTCGTCGAGGTCGACGGCAGGAGGATAGGCGGCGACCACTTCGCGACGATCGCCGGCCCGTGCACCGTCGAGTCGCGCGAGGTGCTGCTGAGCGCGGCGCGGACGGTCAGGGACGCGGGGGCTCAGATGTTGCGCGGCGGCGCCTACAAGCCACGTACATCCCCGTACTCCTTCCAGGGGCTCGGCGAGGCCGGGCTGCGGTTGCTTGCCGAGGCCAAGGAGGAGACGGGGCTCCCGATCGTGACCGAGCTGATGGACGTGCGTGATCTCGACGCCGTGCTCGAGGTTGCCGACGTGGTCCAACTCGGCGCACGCAACATGCAGAACTACACGTTGCTCACCGAGGTCGGCCGGGCAGGCAAGCCGGTGCTCCTCAAGCGCGGGCTTTCGGCCACGCTCGAGGAGCTGCTGATGGCGGCCGAGTACATCCTCAAGGAGGGCAACGGCGATGTGCTCCTGTGCGAGCGCGGCATCCGCACCTACGAGCCCGGCTACCGCTTCACACTCGACCTGATGGCCGTTCCGGTGCTGCGTGAGCTGACTCACCTCCCGATCGTGATCGACCCGTCCCACGCGGCGGGCAAGCGCTCGCTCGTGGAGCCGCTGTCGCTGGCGGCGGCCGCTGCCGGCGCGGACGGCATCATCGTCGAGGTCCACCCGTGCCCCGAGGAGGCGGTCTGCGACGGCCCCCAGGCGCTCGTGGCCGACGATTTCGACGCGTACCTGCGCAAGCTCGAGGCCGCCGCGGAGCTGGCGGGCAAGCAGTTCGAAACGGTCTAAGTAGGTGCGGATCGCGGTCCTCGGCGTCGGGCTGATCGGCGGCTCGATCGGCCTGGCCGCGCGCGAGAACGTCGAGGGCGTCGAGGTGGTGGGTTTCGGCCGCGATCCAGCCAGGCTGGCGCGCGCCGTCGAGCTCGGAGCGGTCGAGCGGGCGGCCGGGTCGCTGCCCGAGGCACTCGAGGGCGCCGACCTCTGCTTCGTCTGTGCGCCTGTCGGCGCGCTCCCGGAGCTCGTCCGCGCGGCTTTGGCCGCCGCGGGCCCGGACACGCTCGTCACCGACGTCGGCTCGACGAAGGGCGACCTGCTCCGCCAGGTCGACGACCCGCGCTTCGTGGGCGGCCACCCGATCGCGGGCGCGGAGACCGCCGGGGTCGAGCACGCCCGCGCGGATCTGTTCCAGGGCGCGGTCTGGTACCTCACGCCGCTAGCGCACTCGGAGGGCCTCCTCTACGAGCGGCTCCACCGCTTCATCGTCGACGTGGGCGCGCGGCCGGTCGCGCTCGACGCCGACACCCACGACCGGCTCGTGGCCGTGTTCAGCCACCTGCCGCACGTGCTCGCCAACGTGCTCGCCTCCCAGGCCGCGACGCGCCTGGCCGACCACGGCGAGGCGCTGCGCCAGGTCGGGCCGAGCTTCCGCGACATGACGCGCGTGGCGGGCGCCAACACCGCGATGTGGAGCGACATCTACCGCGCCAACCGGCGGGCGATCGTTGCGGAGATCCGCGGCTTCCGCGAGCGGCTCGAGGAGGTCGAGCGCCGGCTCGACAGCGGCGCGGTCTCGGACTGGAACGACCGCGCGCGCGAGGACCGGCGCGAGCTGCTCGAGTCGGGCGCCCCCGGCGGCAGCGTGCACGAGCTGCGGCTCACCGTTCCCAACCGCCCCGGTATCGTCGCCCAGGTGGCTCTCGAGCTCGGCCGGGCGGGCGTGAACATCGTCGACCTGGCGCTCGCGCCTGCCGTGGACATGCGCTCCGGGGCCATGACGCTCTGGATCGCGGGCGACGAGCAGGCCGCCCGCGCGCGCGAGCTGATCGCCGCGCTCGGCTTCCCGGTCGGCGCGGAGTGAGCCCGGCCGTCCGCTTCGACCCGGCCGGGGCGCTCCGGGGCGAGTACACCCCGCCGGCCGACAAGTCGATCTCGCACCGGGCGGCGCTCTTCGGCGCGATGTGCGACGAGCCCGTGAGCGTGCGGAACTATCTCCATTCCGCCGACACGCTCTCGACGCTCGACGCGGTCCGCTCACTCGGGGCGGGGATCGACGAGGAGGCGGAGGATGGACGGCTGCTGGTGCGGGGCGTCGGGCTGCACGCGCCGCTCGAGGCCACCGGCGGGCTGATCGGCGTGGGCAACGCCGGCACCCTGATGCGCCTGCTGCCCGGCTGGCTCGCGGGGCAGCCCGGCCGCGTCTGGACGCTCGACGGTGACGAGTCGATCCGCCGCCGCCCGGTCGACCGCATCGCCGAGCCGCTCGCGCGCATGGGCGCCGGGGTGGAGGCGCGCGACGGCCGCTTCCCGCCGTTGACCGTGCGCGGAGCCCAGCTCGAAGGGATCGAGTACGAGCTGCCGGTGCCGAGCGCTCAGGTCAAGTCGTGCGTGCTCCTGGCCGGGATGCTGGCGTCGGGCTCCACCAGCGTCAGCGAGCCCGCTCCGAGCCGAGATCACACCGAGCGCCTGCTGCGCCGCGCGCGCGTGCCGTTCGAGCGCGACGGGCTCACCCTCACCGTTTCGGGCGTCGACGAGCTCGAGCTGGACGAGATCGTCGTTCCGGGCGACCCCTCGTCCGCGGCCTTCCTGGTTGCCGCCGCCATCCTCGTGGGCAGCTCCCGGATCGTCGTAAGCGACGTGGGCCTCAACTGGACGCGGACCGGCTTCTTCCGTATCGCGGAGCGGATGGGCGCCGTGATCCTCGGCGATCTCGAGGAGCCCGGCACGGACGCGGACTCCGAGCCGGTCGGCGAGCTCGACGTGGCCTCGGCGCCGCTCGTGGGCACCGAGGTGGACCCGGCCGAGGTGCCGCTGGCGATCGACGAGCTGACGCTGGTGGCCCTGCTCGGCGCGCACGCCGACGGCGAGACGGTGGTGCGCGGGGCCCAGGAGCTCCGCCTGAAGGAATCGGACCGGATCGCCGGCGTCGTTGAGGGCCTGCGCGGCCTCGGCGCCGACATCGAAGCCACCGACGACGGCTTCGTCGTGCGCGGCGACGGCTCCCCGCTGCGCGGCGGCACGATCGACTCGAACGGCGACCATCGGATGGCGATGCTGGGCGCGGTTGCAGGGCTCGCCTCGGTCGAAGGGGTGGAGGTCGTGGGGATGCAGGCGGCTGGGATCTCCTACCCGGGCTTCGAGCAGGACCTGCGGGCGCTGCTCGGCTGAGCCTGCGCCGCGCGCTGCGGTCAGTACGGAGCGCGCGCAGAGGTCCGACCGGCCGCCGACGACGGCTGGGTAGGCGGCAACGAAGCGATCACAAGCCCGCGAAATCGCGGCATCGTGCCGGGTTGTTGTCGTGACGCGACACCAAGTCGGCACGATGGCAACGAACCCGCCTCGGTGTCGTCACGCGACACCGAGGCGGGAACGTTCGGGGCGGATTCGGGGTCACGGAGGACTAGCCTCCGGAAGCCGAATGGTCGTCGCTATCGACGGGCCCGCCGGGGCGGGGAAGAGCACGGTCGCCCGCGCCGCCGCGCGGGCGCTCGGCTTCACCTACCTGGATTCGGGTGCCATGTACCGGTCGGTCGGCCTCCTGACGCTGCGCCACGGCGGGGCCGCGTCCGAGCAGGCGGAGGGGCTTCGGATCGAGCTCGGCGACCGCGTGATCGTCAACGGGACGGACGTGACCGAGGCGATCCGCACCCCCGAGGTGACGGAGGCGGCGTCGAAGGTCGCCACCAACCCGGCGGTGCGAAAGGCGCTCGCACGCAAGCAGCGGGAGCTTCTGGCGGACGGCGACTGGGTCGCGGAGGGCCGCGACATCGGGACCGTCGTCGCGCCGGACGCCGCCGTCAAGGTCTTCCTCACGGCGGGCGCGGACGAGCGGGCGCAGCGGCGTGCCGACGAGCTCGGGACGGACGTCGAGACGGTTCGGCGCGACCAGGCGCTCCGCGACGCGCAGGACGCCTCCCGCGAGCATTCGCCGCTCGCGGTGGCGCCGGGCGCGGTCGAGCTCGACACCACCGGCCTCAGCGTCGACGAGGTGGTGGCTCGCATCGTCGAGCTCGTGGAGCGTGCCCGGTGAAGCGCCCCATGGTGGCGGTGGTCGGCTACCCGAACGTCGGCAAGTCGACGCTCGTCAACCGGCTGAGCGGCACGCGTGCGGCCGTAGTGCACGAGCAGGCGGGCGTCACCCGGGACCGCAAGGAGATCGACGCGGACTGGAACGGCCTCGGCTTCACGCTGATTGACACCGGCGGCGTCGACCTCGCGGGCGAGCACGAGCTGGCCGAGGAGATCCGCCGCCAGGCGCTGATGGCGATCGAGGAGGCTGACCTCGCCGTGCTCGTGGTGGACGCCCGCGCCGGCCTGCGGCCCGGCGACGCGGAGCTGGCGCGCGAGCTCCGAGGCGGCCGCGTGCCGGTGATCGTGGCCGCCAACAAGGTCGACGACGCTCGCCACGAGGGCCTCGCCGCCGAGTTCTACGGCCTCGGTCTCGGCGACCCGATTGCGGTCTCCGCAACCCAGGGCCTCGGCACGGGCGACCTGCTCGACCGCATGGTGGAGCGGCTGCCGAAGGGCCAGGGCGAGGCGAGCGAGGCCACCAGGCTTGCCGTGATCGGCCGCCCGAACGTGGGCAAGTCGTCCCTCGTCAACCGGCTGCTCGGCGAGGAGCGCGTGATCGTGACCCCGCAGGCCGGAACCACCCGCGACGCGATCGACACCCGCGTCGAGTTCGACGGCCGCCCGCTGACGCTGATCGACACGGCCGGCCTGCGGCGGCGCACCAAGGTCGCCGGGACAGTCGACTACTACGCGCAGCTCCGCTCGGAGCAGGCCGCTGAGCGCGCCGAGGTGGCGATCGTCGTGTGCGACGCGAGCGAGGGGGTGACCTCCGAGGACCTGCACGTCGCCGAGCTGGCCATGAAGAAGAAGTGTGCGACCGTGATCGCGCTCAACAAGTGGGATGTGACCGCGACGGACCTCGAGGACGCCAAGGCGCGGGTTGCCCGCAAGCTGCGCCAGCGCCCGCAGGTCTTGGCCGTCTCGGCACTCACGGGACGCGGCCTCAAGCGGCTCGTGGCCGAGGCGGTGCGCGTTGCGGACAGCTCTTCGCGGTGGATCCAGACCGCCGAGCTGAACCGCTTTCTCGGTGACCTTCAGGCCACGCGCGAGCCGCCGGCCGTGCGCGGCAAGCGGCTGCGGATGTACTACATGGCGCAGTTCGAGACCGGCCCGCCCCGGTTCGCCGTCCAGGTAAACGACCGCGGCCGCGTGACCCGCGACTACGCCTACTTTCTCGAGAACCGCCTGCGTGACCGCTACCGGCTGCAGGGCGTGCCGCTCGTGATCGACTTCAAGACGAGTGGGGGGCGCTCATCGTGACCGAGGCGGTCATCTTCGACCTCGACGGTGTGCTGCTCGACTCCGAGCAGGTCTGGAACCAGGCCAAGGAGCAGCTCGTCAGGGAGCGCGGCGGGCGCTGGCGCGACGAGGCGCCGCGAGACATGATGGGCATGAGCTCGCCCGAGTGGTCGGCGTACCTGCGCGACGAGCTGGGCGTCGACCTCGACCCGCAGGCCATCTCCGACGAGGTGGTCCGGCGGCTCGAGCGCATCTACCGCGACGAGCTGCCGCTGCTCGACGGTGCGGTCGAAGCCGTCGAGCGCCTCGCCGGGCACTGGCCGCTCGGCCTCGCCTCGTCGTCGAACCGAGAGATCATCGACCTCTTCCTCGAGCTGTCCGGCCTGGCGCCGACGTTCGCGGTCACGATCTCCTCAGAGGAGGTCGAGCGCGGCAAGCCGGCCCCGGACGTCTACCTCGAGGCTGCGCGGCGCCTCGAGGCGGAACCCTCCCGCTGCGTCGCGATCGAGGATTCCGAGAACGGCATCCGCGCAGCCCACGCGGCCGGCATGCGCGTGCTGGCGCTGCCGAACCCGCACTACCCGCCGGACCCTGAGGCGCTCGCGGACGCCGACGAGGTGATCGGCTCGCTGCACGAGCTGACGCCGGAGCGGGTGGCCGGCGTTCCCGGTGGCTAGCGCGCCGGTCTACGGTGCCGCCGAGATCTCACATGCCGTCTTGGACATTTCGGGCTCCCTTGGTCGTTGTTTCCCGTGCAGGTTCCCGGCGCCGAAGGGCAGAAAAGGTGAGATGGACGGACGTAACGGGCATTTTCGCGGTGGCAACGGGGGTCGCGTGTACCCTTCCCCGCCGATGACGAGCCAGCAGCTTTCAGACAACGAGTACCTGTTCACGTCCGAGTCGGTCACCGAGGGCCATCCGGACAAGGTCGCCGACCAGATTTCCGACGGTGTCCTCGATGCCGTGATGGCCGAGGATCCGGGCGGCCGCGTGGCCTGCGAGACGCTCGTGAACACGGGTCTCGTGGTGGTGTCGGGCGAGATCACGACCGACACTTACGTGGACATTCCGCGGATCGCGCGCGAGACGATCCGCAAGATCGGCTACACGGGGAACCGTTACGGGTTCGACGCCGACGGCTGCGCCGTCATCTCGGCGATCGACGAGCAGTCGCCTGACATCGCGCAGGGGGTCGACAAGGCGTTCGAGGCGCGCACCGATCCGGCGGACGACGACGAGCTCGACGTGGCCGGGGCCGGTGACCAGGGGATGATGTTCGGCTACGCGACGCGCGAGACGAAGGAGTTGATGCCGCTGCCGATCTCGCTCGCGCACCGGCTTGCTCATCGTCTGGCCGAGGTCCGCCGCGCCGAGGTGATGCCCTATCTGGGGCCGGACGGCAAGACCCAGGTGAGCGTGCGTTACGAGAACGGCCGCCCGATCGAGATCGAGCGGATCCTGATCTCGACCCAGCACAAGGAGGGGGTGGACTCCGAGACGCTGATCAAGCCGGACCTGTGGGAGCACGTGGTGCACCCGATCCTGCCGGGCGAGCTGTACGACGAGAAGAAGCTGCTGGACGACGACGGGCGCAACTTCCTCGTCAACCCGACCGGCAAGTTCGTGATCGGCGGACCGGCCGGCGACGCGGGTCTTACCGGGCGCAAGATCATCGTCGACACCTACGGCGGCATGGCCCGCCACGGCGGCGGCGCGTTCTCCGGCAAGGATCCCTCCAAGGTCGACCGCTCGGCAGCGTACGCGGCCCGCTACGTGGCCAAGAACGTGGTCGCCGCCGGCCTGGCCGAGAAGTGCGAGCTCCAGGTCGCATACGCGATCGGGGTCGCGCACCCGGTGTCGGTGATGGTCGAGACCTTCGGGACCGAGAAGATCGGCCGCTCCGAGATCGCCCGCCTGATCGACGAGCATTTCGACCTGCGCCCGGGCGCCTTCCGCTCCTATCTCAACCTGCACCGGCCGATCTACCAGAAGACCGCGGCCTACGGCCACTTCGGCCGCGAGGACCACGACTTCACCTGGGAGAAGACCGACAAGGCGCAGATGCTGCGCGACGCCGCCGGGCTCGGCGAGCGGACCTCGGAGCCGGCGAACGCCTGAGAGTCAGTCGCCCGGCTCCGCGCGGCGCACGCGGTAGACGGCCACCTCGCCGGTCACGCCCTTGAAGCGGCGGTTGCCGGCGAACGAGAACCGGCAGTCGCTGCGCGCCGCATCGCGCACCTCCTCGGTGGCCACGACGCTGCCCGGCCGGGCGAAGGCGGTCAGACGGCTCGCGAGGTTGACCGGCCGGCCGTACAGGTCGCCGGCGCGCTGCAGCGCCTCGCCGGAGGCGACCCCGGCGCGGAGCACCGGGGCGTCCGGGTCCTCGCGCGAGCTATCGACGAGCTCGAGGACGGCGTCGAGTAGCGGATCCGGCTCGGGCGCGACGAGCATTGCCGCGTCCCCGATCGTCTTCACGAGCCGCACGGGAGGCCGAGCCACCGACTCCACACGGGCCTCGAAGTCGCGGACCACCGCGCCGAGCTCGTCGGCGGGCACCTGCTCGCCGAGCTCGGTGAAGCCGACGATGTCGACGAAGGCCACCACCACCCGCTGCGCCCCGGGCAGGCGCCCGCTCTCGAGCTCGGCGCGCCCGATCACGGCCTCACGGATCTGCTCTCGCAGGCGCCTGTTCAGGATCAGCTCGAGCGCGGGTCCCGCGAGCGGCGCCAGCATCCGCAGCGACTCCGCGTAGCGCAGGCCGAGGTCGCGCTCGGTGTCGCCCGGCTGCAGCAGCGCCTGGCCAAGTGTGGCGACGAGCGCCGAGGCGATCGAGTCAAGGGAGTGGCTCATCACCCGCACCAGCTCGAGGAAGCTCTCCCGGTCGAGTCCCGCGTCGAGCAGCACCTTGGCGTGGCGGGTCAGCTCGAACTCCTCGTCGGTCAGCACGCGCTCGTCCGGATCGATCGCCGGGTCGCCGATGGCGCGGCGGGCCTCCTGGACGAACTCGACGTCGAGCCCGACCGCCTCAGCCACCTCGCGCAGGGTGTGGTGCGGGCCCTCGGCTTCGAGCACACGCTCGACGGGGAGCAGCGCGAGCCGGTCCTCGGATGCGGCGCGCCGCAGCTCCTCGAGCGTGAAGCCCTCCTGCTCGAGCGTGCGCAACAGCTCGAGGCGAGCCTCGCGCGGCGAGCCCTCGCCGATGCCGTCGAGCAGTCCCTCGGCCTCGTAGTTGATCGCCACGCGCACATGGTCGCCGGTCGGGGCGCCGGCTGCGTCGTCCGGTCCGGACCGTAGCTTCGGAGGAGTGATCGCCAAGGTTGAGCCGCTCACTCCCGCGCGCGCCCTGCGCGGGCCGTTCGACTACCGGCTCGCGGGCGAGCTCGCGGGCGTCGGGGTGGGCAGCATGCTGGTGGTTCCGTTCGGGCGCCGCCGCCTGCTGGGGGTGGTCGTGGAGCTGGCCGAAGAGAGCGAGCTACCCCCGGAGCGGCTGGCGGAGCCGCTGGCCGCGCTCGAGGCGGACGTGCCGCGGGCGCTCGTCGCCCTCGGGCTCTGGGTGGCGCGCGAGTACGTCTCGACGCCGGCCCGCGGCCTCGCATTGGTGCTGCCGCCGGGCACCGGCACGGGCGCGGCGCGCCCGCTCCGGCCGCGGCGCTCGCTGCGTGCCGCGATCACGCCGGTGGGCCAGGCGGCGCTCGCCGGCGGCGAGCGGCTCGGGCCGCGCCAGCGCGCGGCGCTCGATGCCCTGAGCGGCGGCGCGCTGGCCGCGGCGCTGCTCGCGCGGCGCGCCGGCTGCGACCACTCGACGCTTCGCAGCCTCGAGCGGCGTGGCCTGATCCGGCTCGAGAACGCCGTCGAGCCACCGCAGCGCCCGCACGTCGACCGAATCGGCGCGCGCGCCGCGCCCGCCGAGCCGACCGCCGACCAGGCGGCCGCTCTGGCGTCGATCGAGCGGCGGCTGGACGCGCCCGCAGGTCCCGGCCGTCCGCTGCTCCTGCACGGGGTCACGGGCAGCGGCAAGACCGAGGTCTACCTGCGCGCGGTGGCTGCGGCACTCGAGCGCGGCCGCTCGGCGATCGTGCTCGTCCCCGAGATCGCGCTCACGCCGCAGACGGCGGGCAGGTTCGTCGAGCGCTTCGGCGACTCTGTCGCGATCATGCACTCGCGCCTCTCGCAGCGGGAGCGCTACGACGAGTGGTGGCGGATGCGGCGCGGCGAGGCACGTGTCTGCGTTGGGCCGCGCTCCGCGATCTTCGCGCCTTTCGGGGACCTCGGGCTGATCGTGGTGGACGAGGAGCACGACGGCTCCTACAAGCAGGAGGGCGACCCGCGCTACGACGCGCGCAGCGTGGCTGAACGGCGGGCCGCCGTCGAGGGCGCCCTGCTCGTGGCCGGCAGCGCCACTCCGCGCCCCGAGAGCCATCACGGATTCGAGCGCATCGAGTTGCCGCAGCGGGTGGACGGTCGCGGTCTGCCACCGGTGGAGCTGGTTGGGATGCGCGGTTGCGCCGGGCCGTTCCACGAGGCAACGCGCCGGGCGCTCGACGAGATCCGCCGCAGCGGCGAGAAGGCGATCGTGCTCATGAACCGGCGCGGCTGGTCGAACTTCCTGTCCTGTCGCGAGTGCGGCCGCGTCTGGGAGTGCCCGAACTGCGACGTCACGCTCGTCCTGCACCGGGCGGCGGCCGAGGTGGCGTGCCACCACTGTGGCCACAGCGAGCAGGTGCCGCGCTCGTGCCCGGACTGCGGCTCCGTGTCCGTGGCCCGCCACGGTGCCGGGACCGAGCAGGTCGAGCGCGAGCTCGAGGATGTGGTCGCGCCGCTACCGGTGTTCCGGCTCGATGCCGACGTCGCCGCCGCCGAGGGGGTGGCGGCCGTCCTACGCCGCTTCGAGCGTGCTCGGAGCGGCGTCCTCGTCGGCACGCAGATGGTGGCCAAGGGCCACGACTTCCCCGACGTCACCCTCGGCGTGGTGCTCGACGCCGACGCCACGCTGCGCTTCCCCGACTTCCGCGCCGAGGAGCGCACGTTCGCGCTCGTGGCGCAGCTCGCCGGCCGCAGCGGCCGCGGCCCCAGGGGCGGTCGCGTGATCGTCCAGGCGCTCGATCCCTCCGTCCGCGCGCTCGCGCTCGCCGCCCGCCACGACGCCGGCGGCTTCCTCGCGGGTGAGCTGGAGCGGCGCGCCGCGCTCGGATACCCTCCCCACGGCCATCTGATCCGCGTGGTCTGCTCCTCCGTCGAACCCGGTCCAGAGCTCGCAGCCGCCGAGGCCATCCGCGCCGCGATCGCGGCGGCGGGCGTGCCGGTCCTCGGGCCGGCGCCGCTGTACCGCCGCCAGGCGCGCCACCGCGCCCAGCTCGTGATCCGCTCGCCGGAGCGCGCCACGGCGATCGCCGCGGTGCGCGATGCGGTCGAGGCCGTGGCCGCCGGGCGGGCGCACGGTAGCGCGGCCTTCTCGGTCGACGTCGACCCTCAGTAGGCGCCCCGGAGGACAGGGATCGTCATCCCGTATGGCGCGCGGAAGTGGCGTTAGACTCGAACCCGATGTCCGAGGAGCGGGAGCACGATCTCGAGGTCGAGGTGCAGCACGACGAGCGGGACGGCCCCGGGCTCGATCCCGAGCTCGAGGCCAGGCGCGCTGCCGCCATGTCCTTCATCCGGCGGCTCGGCGACCCTGTCCTGAAGTCGCGCGCCACGCCGGTCGATCGCTTCGACGACGCCCTGCGCAAGCAGGTCAGCCGCATGGCCGGGATCATGGGAGACTCACTGGGCGTCGGCCTCGCCGCGCCGCAACTCGGGATCTCGCAGCGGCTGCTCGTCTATCGCGTGGGTCCGGACGCGCCGGTGATCGCGCTCGCCAACCCCGAGCTCGAGTGGTCGAGCGACGACCGCGAGGGCCTCGACGAGGGCTGCCTCTCGATCCCCGGCATCACGGTCGACGTCGAGCGGCCCGTGCACGTGCGCGTGCGCGCCCGGGACGAGGAGGGCGAGCCGCGCCTGGTCGAGGCCTCCGGGCTCGAGGCGCGCGTGATCCAGCACGAGATGGACCACCTGGACGGCGTCCTGATCCTCGACCGCACGAGCCGCGACGAGCGCAAGCGCGCCCTGCGCGAGCTGCGCGAGGCCGAGCGGACGAGCGAAGCCGCCTGAGCCGGCCGAAGCCTCCGGGTGCCACTTCGGCGCCGGGGTGGTCTCCGCCGGCGGGGCCAGGGCTGGGTAAGGGGTGTTGGACAGCGGCCGCTGTGCCTCCGCCGAGCAATATTCGGCCAATCACGGCTCTCGCCGAATCTACATCGGCACCGGGAAGCGCCAGGCCCCGGAGCGGGCGCCATCGTCCTGCTTTGGTGGCCTCCTGGACCACTGATCCAGGACAGATCGAGTTCCACGGAGCGCGGCGGTCGAACGATCTTCGATCAACACCGGGCCAGCCGCGCCCGTCGTGCACAACCCCTTCCCCAGCCCATGCGCGAGACCGACCCGGCACCACCCGCCGAGCACCACCGCGACCCAGGCCCAACCTACAGCGCGTACCGCGGCTCGACCCGTTCAACGCTGCGCTGCGCCTCCGCCCGCAGCGCCGCCGTGAACAGGTCGTGCGTGTACGCCGCCTCCTCGGGCGTCACGCAGTGGAACGGCTGGCGCATCCCGTCGCGCCCGTGCGCGAGCTCGTCGAGGAAAGCGGCCCACATCTGCTGGAGCGCGTCCGCGAAGCCGAACTCGAAGATCGCGCCGGTGATGCTCGGGTAGGCGGACTGCGAGCCGAGGTCGGTCTCCTCCCAGCGCTGCTCCTCGCCCGGCGAGTAGCGCATCCTCCGCAGCGTCTTGGGCCGCTTCGTCGTGTAGGCGATCGAGCCCTCCGTGCCGTCGACCTCGATCGTCCAGGTGTTCATGTGGCCGGGCGCGATCCGCTTGGTCTCGATCCGCAGCGCGAACTCGTCGCCCGCGTGCTCGGCGCGGCACAGAAGGACGGCGTTGTCCGGGGTGTCGCAGGGCACCATCGCGCCGCGGCGGTCGGGGCGCTCTTTGAAGACGTCACCGAGCAGCGCGCGCACGTCGAGCGGCGCCCAGCCGGCCCGCAGCGGCAGGTGCAGAGCATGCATGCCGAGATCGCCGAGGCAGCCGTAGGCGCCGTTCGTCTCCGCGCGGCGCTTCCAGTTGATCGGCTTCTCGGGGTCGAGGTCGCTCGAGTGGAGGAACAGCGAGCGCACCTCGATGGGCCGCCCGAAGCCGCCGGCCGCGATCCAGCGCCACACGGCCTGGCCGCCGGGGAAGAAGGGCATCTCCGATGAGCAGCGCACGAGGAGCTGCGGATGGGCGGCGACGGCGCTCATGATCGCCTCGTTGGCCTCGCGGTCGATGCCGAAGGGTTTCTCGCCGAGCAGGTGCTTGCCGGCCTCGAGCGCGGCCACGTACAGCTCGGCATGCAGGTGGTGCGGGACGGCGATGTAGACGGCCTCGACCTCCGGGTCGTCGAGCACGGCGCGCCAGTCGGCGGAGAGCCGCGGCGGTCCGGCCAGCCGCTCGTACCAGGCGAGCGTTTCCGGATTGACGTCGCACACGTGTGCGAGTCGCGGCCGCACCCCGAGGTCCGCGAGGTGCACCCAGCGTGCGGCTGCGCTCGCGAGCTCGCGGCCCATCAGGCCGCCGCCGATCAGGCCCAGGCGGACCTCGCGCTCAGCCACCGAGGCTCGCGAGCGCGCTCTCCGCGGACACGCCGTCGTGCACCACCGACATGAGCGCACGGGTCATGGTGGAGGGGTGCTCGTGCTGGATCACGTTGCGGCCGTAGACGATCCCGGCAGCTCCCGCCTCAATCACCATCTCGGTGCGACGCAGCACCTCCTCGTCGGAGGCGCGGCCGCCGCCGCGCACCAGGAGCGGGGCGCGGCCCGCCACCTCGATCACCCCGGGATAGTCGGCGAGATCGTCCGTGGGGTCGGCCTTGATGACGTCGGCGCCGAGCTCCGCCGCCTGGCGCACGAGCGCGCGGATGCGCTCGGGATCGCCGTCGACTCCGTAACCCGCCGAGCCCGGCCGCATCGCGAGCGGCTCCACCATCAGGGGCATACCGGCGGGCTCGCAGCGCGCCTTTAGGGCGGCGACGTTATGGACGCAGGCGCGGTGCAGGTCCTCCTGACCGTCGATCCAGAGCAGATTCACGACCACGCAGGCGGCATCGAGGCGGACCGCCTGCTCGACCGCCTCGGGCACCAGCTCCGAGAAGTAGCGGGTCCCGGGGTCGACCGTCGGCCCGTAGACGTTGGCCACGTCCGTGCGGAGCACGAGCGCCGGCTTCGGGACCCGGGCGCCGCTGCAGGAGCGGGGCGCTGCCGGGCGAGAGCTGGATGGCGTCGGGAGCGGCCTCGACCAGCAGGTCGAGCGCCGCCGCGAGGTCCTCGATCCCGGCGAGGAATCGCGACTCGCCGAAGAAGCCGTGGTCGACCGCCACGTCGAAGCAGCGCCCGTCGGCGGCGAACAGGCGGCGCAGGCGGGGTTCGACGCTCATGCGGGCGCGATCCTAGTGTGAGCAGGACGGCGTGCTGCGCGCCCCCGCGTCCACCTGGATCGTCTCCGCCGCGACGCCGGCGATCTGAGCGGTGCCCAGGCGGCAGCGCCCGCCGGACTATCTCGTCGCGCAGATCACCCAGACCGTGGCCGTCCGCGCCGCCGTGTCGCCGTTGACGACCCCGCCCGCCCAGCCGGTGGCGGTCGCCCCCTGCGTGCTCGGCGTGGCGTTCCCTGCACGCGGCTCCGAGAAGGTCACGCGGTCGTCCGGATCGTCCGCCGCGAAGGACACACCGCCGCCGAGCGCACGCTGGCCCGCGGGGCAGCTCACCGCGGCGTCACCGCTCGCGCCGTTCGCGACGGAGAAGGTGTCGAAGCGGACGCCCGCGTCGCTCGCCAGCAGCCCGGCCTGCAGGTCCTCGGCCGCGAGCGAGCCGTTCTGCACCTCGCCCGAGCGGACCGACCCGTCCGTGAGCTCGTCGTTCGAGACCGAATTCGGGCCGATGTCCGGGTCGCGGAGGGTGCCGTCGCGCACATCGAGACCCTCGACGCTGCCGTTGGCCAGGTCACCGCCGTTGAGGCTCGCGTCGAGGATGTCGGCTCCGATCAGGCCGCCGTCGCGCACGTCACGCGAGCGCACGGAGTCGTTACGAACGTCCGCTCCCGACAACGTGTTATTGCGTACGTCCTTCCCCCTGACAGAGTTGTTACGAATCTCGCGCGAGTCGATCGAGCCCGTGGCGACCGCGTAGGAGGTCCCGGTCAGGGCGAAGAAGATGGCGACGAGCCCGAGGTGGTGCCGGCGCAGATAGCTGAGCATGCCCCTCCCAACGCGGGGCGGGCACGAAAGGAGCGGTAGTGAGTGAGATCCGTCTTGGCGTCCAGGTCCGGCCGCAGCACGCCGACTACCCCGCGATGCGCCGAGCGTGGCTGGAGGCCGAGCAGCTGGGCGCGGACACGGTCTTCACGTGGGACCACTTCTTTCCTCTGTCCGGCGATCCCAACGGACGGCACCTCGAGTGCCTGACGCTGCTCGCGGCGATGGCCGAGACGACCGAGCGGGCCCGCATCGGCGCGCTTGTGATGTGCAACTCGTACCGCAACCCCCAGTACGCCGCGACCGCGTTCGGGACGATCGACCAGATCTCGGGCGGGCGGCTGATCGTTGGCATCGGGTCGGGCTGGTTCCAGCGCGACTACGACGAGTACGGCTACGAGTTCGGCACCGCAGGCTCGCGCCTGCGTGCGCTGGCACGCGACCTGCCGTTGCTCAAGGCACGGCTCGGCAAGCTCAACCCAGCGCCGCTGGGCGACATGCCGATCCTGATCGGCGGCCAGGGCGAGCGGGTCACGCTGCGGATCGTGGCCGAGCAGGCCGACATGTGGCACGGCTTCGGCGATGCCGACAGGTTCCGCCAGAAGGATGAGGTCCTGCGTCGCCACTGCGCCGACGTCGGCCGCGACCCGGATCAGATCGAACGCACCTGGGGGGTCCCGGGCGGGGAGGTGGAGCACGCCGAGCAGCTGCACGCCGCCGGGGTAGACCTCCTGACCGTGAGCGTCGACGCCGACGGGAGCGGCTACGACATGGCGCCCGTGCGCCGGCTGGTCGAGTGGCGCGACCGGCAGCGCGGCTGATCGCGCTGGTCAGCCCTCGAGGTCGAGCAGCTTTTCGTACGCGGGCAGCGTCAGGAACTCGACGAACTCCTCGCCGCTGAGCGCCACCCGCTCGAACAGCTCGCGCGAGAGCGCCGGCCGCCCCTCGCGTTCGAACCACTCGTCGTCCCCGATCTCGCCGCGGATGCGCTCGAGCTCGGACGTCTCGAGCTCGCGCACCAGCTCGGGCGTGATCGGGCGGCCGTCGTCGAGCGAAGCACCGTGCCGGATCCACTGCCAGACCTGGCTGCGGGCGATCTCCGCTGTGGCGGCGTCCTCCATCAGGCCGTAGATCGCGGCCGCGCCGTTGCCGCGCAGCCAGGACGAGATGTACTGGATCCCGACGTTCACGTTCGAGCGCAGGCCGTCCTCCGTGATCTCGCCGGGTGTCTCGGGGACGGAGAGCAGGTCGGCGGCCTGGATAGACAGGTCGTCGCGCCGGCGCTCGACCTGGTTGAGGCGCTCGCCGAGCACGGCGTCGAACGCGTCCGTCGCCACCGGCACCGAGTCCGGGTGCGCGACCCACGTGCCGTCGAAGCCCTCGCCCGCCTCGCGCTCCTTGTCTGCCCGCACGGCCTCGAAGGCCTTGCGGTTCGCCTCCTCGTCGCTGCGGCTCGGGATCACCGCCGACATCCCGCCCATGGCGTGCGCGCCGCGCGCGTGGCACGTCTTGACGACGAGCTGCGAGTAGGAGTGCATGAACGGCACGCTCATGGTCACGGCCGAGCGGTCCGGCAGAACGAAGTCCGAACGCGAGTGGAAGCGCTTGATCACCGAGAAGATGTAGTCCCAGCGGCCTGCGTTGAGGCCCGCGGCGTGGTCGCGCAGCTCGTACAGGATCGCGTCCATCTCGAAGGCGGCCGGGATCGTCTCGATCAGGACGGTGGCCTTGATCGTCCCGCGATCGAGTCCGAGCGTGTCCTCGGCGATCACGAACGCGTCGCGCCACAGCGCCGCCTCGCGGCGGGATTCGAGCTTCGGGATGTAGAAGTACGGCCCGCGCCCGCGCTCGAGCAGCGCCTCGGCGTTGCGGTGGACGTAGAGGCCGAAGTCCATGAACGCGCCGGCCACGGTGTCGCCGTTGACGCTCAGGTGGCGCTCGGGCAGGTGCAGCCCGCGCGGCCGTACGAGCACCACCGCGTGCTCCTCCTCGAGCCGGTAGTGCTTGCCGTTCTCCTCGTGCTCCATCTCGCCGCGCACCGCGTCGGCGAGGTTCACCTGGCCGCCGATCATGTTGGGCCAGGTGGGGGAGTTGGCGTCCTCGAAATCCGCCATGAACCCGCGCGCGCCCGAGTTGAGCGCGTTGATGACCATCTTGCGGCTCGTGGGCCCGGTGATCTCGACGCGCCGGTCCTGCAGCGCCCGCGGCACGGGCGCGACGGTGAAGTCCTCGGGGGCGGCGACGAAGTCGAGCGTCCCCCCGGCGTCGAGCTCGGCCTGGCGCTCACGGCGTGCCTCGAGCAGCGCCCGGCGCGTCTCGTCGAGCTCGTCGTGCAGCCGGCCGACCAGCTCGAGCGCCCCGCCCGTCAGCACCTCCTCATGGCGCTCGATGGGTGTTCCGTTCACATCAATGTCGTGCTGGTGTGTGGCCATGTGGTCCTGATGCCCGGTGCCGCCGAGCCTCAGACCTCAGCTGCGGGTGAGCTTCTTGTAGGTGATCCGGTGCGGCCTGTCGGCCTCGTCGCCGAGTCGGGCCCGGCGGTGCTCCTCGTAGGCCTCGAAGTTGCCCTCGAACCAGCTGACCTGGGAGTCGCCTTCGAAGGCGAGCACGTGAGTCGCAACGCGGTCGAGGAACCAGCGATCGTGGGAGATGATCACCGCGCAGCCCGCGAATGACAGCAGCGCCTCCTCGAGTGCCCGCAGCGTGTCGACGTCGAGGTCGTTGGTGGGCTCGTCGAGGAGCAGCAGGTTGCCGCCGCGGCGCAGCAGCTTGGCGAGATGCACGCGGTTGCGCTCGCCGCCCGACAGCACGCCCACCTTGCGCTGCTGGTCCGAGCCGCGGAAGTTGAAGCCCGCACAGTAGGCGCGCGAGTTCAGCTCGCGCTCGCCGACCTTGATGTTGTCGTAGCCGTCCGAGATCTCCTCCCAGACGGTCTTGTCCGGGTCGAGCGCGTCGCGTGACTGGTCGACGTATGCCAGCTCGACCGAGTCACCAAGGCGCAGCGCCCCGGTGTCCGGTTCGTCCTCGCCGACGATCATCCGGAAGAGGGTCGTCTTGCCCGCGCCGTTCGGCCCGATCACCCCGACGATGCCGGCCGGCGGGAGCGTGAAGGAGAGGTCCTCGATGAGCAGCCGGTCGCCGAAGCCCTTGCGCAGGTCATCGGCCTCCAGCACCACGTTGCCGAGCCGCGGGCCGGCCGGGATGTGGATCTGTACCTGGTCGAGCTTGACGTTTGCCTCTTCGGCGAGCAGCGCCTCGTAGCGGTTGAGGCGGGCGCGCGCCTTCGTGCGGCGTCCCTTCGGGCTCTCGCGCACCCACTCGAGCTCCCTGGCGATCGTCCGCCGGCGGGCAGTCTCGCGCCGCTCCTCGTGAGCGAGCCGCTCCTGCTTCTGCTCGAGCCAGGACGAGTAGTTGCCCTTGAAGGGAATCCCACGCCCGCGATCGAGCTCGAGGATCCAGCCGGCCACGTTGTCGAGGAAATAGCGGTCGTGGGTCACCGCCACGACCGTCCCCTCGTAGTCCTCGAGGTGCTTCTCGAGCCAGGCGACCGACTCGGCATCGAGATGGTTGGTGGGCTCGTCCAGCAGCAGCAGGTCGGGCGCGGACAGGAGCAGCCGGCAGAGCGCCACGCGGCGGCGCTCGCCGCCGCTCAGCGTGTCCACGTCCGCGTCGGCCGGCGGCAGCCGCAGCGCGTCCATGGCGATCTCGAGCGTGGTGTCGAGGTTCCAGGCGTCGGCCGCGTCGATGGCGTCCTGGAGGCGGGCGAACTCGGCGGCCGTCTCCTCGGAGTAGTTGGCGGCCAGCTCGTTGAAGCGGTCGAGCATGTCGCGCAGCTCGCGCACGCCGTCCTCGACGTTCCCGCGGACGTCCTTGTCGGGGTCGAGCTGGGGCTCCTGCTCGAGGAGGCCGACGGAGGCACCCGGGGCGAGCTGAGCCTCGCCGCGGTACTCGGTGTCGCGCCCGGCCATGATGCGCAGCACGGTCGACTTGCCCGAGCCGTTGGCCCCGAGCACGCCGATCTTGGCTCCCGGCAGGAAGCTGAGCGAGATGTCCTCGAGCACCCGCTTATCGGGCGGGTGGACGCGGGACAGCTTGTACATGGTGAAGATGTACTGCGCGGACACGGTCGCCGAGGCTAGCGACCGGCGGCGGCGCCCATCAGCCGTAGCCCGAGCCGGCCGACGCCGCGGGCCTGGTTGGCCAGCACCACGACGGCGACGCCGTTGGCCGGGCTCAGGCCGGCGAAGGAGCGAAAGCCGCCGGTGCCGCCCTCGTGGATGAGCAGCTCGAACGGCAGCCGGCGGCTCGGCGGGAAGATCCACCAGCCGAGCCCCACGTGCCCGCCACCGAGCTTCGTGCGCGGCCGTTGTGTCTCTCGGGCGGCAACGGCGAGCGGCGCGCCGCCGCGGTCGGAGTGGAGGCGCAGGAAGGCCAGCAGGTCGGCGGCGGTCGAGCGCAGACCGCCCGCGCCGGCGAGCGAGGCGAGCTCCCAGTGCGGCGTCGGGCGGCCGCTCCGCCTGTGGCCCGCGGCGAGCCTGCCGCCGTCGACGCTCATGCCGGTATCGCTCAGACCGAGCGGCGTGCAGATGCGCCGCCTCACGAGCTCGTCGTAGCTTGTGCCCGCCCGCCGGGCGAGCACGTAGCCGAGCAGCCCGACTGCGTAGTTCGAGTAGCCGAAGCGCTTCTCCGGCTCACGACGCGGGCGCGTGTGCGGGATCGCCCTCTCGAGCCGCGCGGCGTCCCAGTCCGCGTAGGGGTTGTGGCCGCGGGTCATCAGCGCCGTGAGCAGCAGCTCGCGCGGGACCGCCGGCAGCCCGGAGCGGTGTGAGGCCAGGTCCGCGAGCGTGATCTCGCGCCCGCGCGACGGCATCTCGATCCCCGGCGGCAGGTGGAGCGACACACGGTCGTTCATCCCAACGAACCCCTCCTGGGCCATGTCGGCGAGCAGGGTGCCCGTGAAGACCTTGGTGATCGAGCCGATCTCGAAGATGGAGGTGGGCCCGGCGGGCAGATCACCGCGGTGCCAGAGGGCGACCTCGCTTCCGCCGGTCCAGAGCCCCACCACGATGCCTGTGCGCGAGATTCGCGTGCGCTCGAGGGCGCGGCTGACGGCCGGCACCGTGCCGACTTGTTGTCGCGCCACGACAGCAGATTGGCACGGTGGCCGGAGAAGCGGCTGCGGCGATCAGCCCTCGCGCGTCAGCAGCATGACCCAGTTCGGCTTCCAGGTCTGGCCGCCGTCGAACGAGAAGGCCTGCTCCCAGCGCGCCGCCGTCGCGGTGACGTCCGACCAGTCGAAGCGGACGCGGATCGGGACGCCCTCGAGCACGTCGTCGCATTCAAAGCGGGCGTTTCCCTCATCGCGGAAGCGGCCCTCGACCGGCGGGTCGAGGCGGCCCGGCCGCGAGGTCGAGGCCCACCAGATGCGCCACAGGTCTGCGTCGGGGTCGAACAGGCGCAGCGAGAAGCCCTCGTAGTCCTGTCCGACCCGATGGAATTGGTCGATGTTCCCGAGACCACCGAGGATCGCGCGCGCCTCCGACGTCGCCTCGAACTCCTCCCACTCGCTGCACGCCGGGTCGAGCGTGTCGACGAGCTTTCGGTTGGCGATGTGCCAGCGGCCCGGCAGGAAGTCGAAGTCGCTGACGGCCATCAGAGCTCGACCTCCTCGAGCCTGCGCGAGAGGTAGCGCTCGACGTCAGCGCCCTTGAGCACGTCCTCGAGCCACGCGCGGCGCTCGAAGTCGATGACCTCGAGCTCCCACACGCATGCCATGCCGGTCCCGTCGGCGGCCACCAGCGCGCCCGGATCGTCGCGAGGGGAGGCGAAGACACGCTGGTGGATTTCGTTGTCGTTCGCCCACCAGTAGACGATCCCGAGCCCCGCGCCGGCGGCATCGTGCGCGATCGTGAACCCGATGGCCCCGTCCGGCACCACCTCCTCGGCTGCGCGGCGGGTGGCGGTCACGAGCTCCGCCCGCGGCGCCCCGCCGAGGCCTATCCCGTAGTGCTTGAGAGGTCCATCGCGTTCTACGAATGAGATGTGGCGCGGTTCGTAGGGCATGGCGCGAACGCTAGCCCCTAAACAGGGCATAATCTGTCCTCTATGTCCAAGGCCGAGCGCGTCCTGATGCTTCTCGAGGCCCTCCAGGACCATCCCTCTATTGCCGGTCCTCGGCTAGCGCAGCGGCTCGGCGTCGACGTGCGCACGCTCCGCCGCGACGTGACCTCGCTGCGCGACCTCGGCATCCCCGTCGAGGCCGAGCGTGGGCCCGCCGGCGGCTATCGGCTGCGCCCGGGCTTCCGGATGCCGCCGCTGATGCTCACGGCCACGGAGGCCACGGCTGTGGCGCTCGGCCTGCTCGCCGCGCGCCGGGAGGGCCTCGACGCCGACGGCGCGCTCGCCAAGATCCGTCGCGTGCTTCCCGACCAGGTGCGTCTGCGCGTGGAGGCGCTCGAGCAGACGCTCGGCTTCACCGGCACTCCGCCCAACGCGAATCCGCCCAAGGGAGAGCACCTTCTCCTGCTCGCCGACGCGGCGCGCCGCGGCCGCCGGGTCCGCGCGCTCTACACGACGTCCGACGGGACCGAGTCCGAGCGCGAGCTGAGTCCGTACGGTGTCGTCTCGCACCGCGGGCGCTGGTACGTGCCCGCCCACGATCACGGCCGCGACGCGCCACGCGCCCTCCGCGCGGACCGCTTCTCCACGGTCCGCCTCGGCGGCCGCGGCCGGCCGCCGCCGCCCGGCTTCGACACGATCGACTTCGTCAGCCGCACGCTCGCGCGGGTCCCGTGGACGCACGAGGTCGAGGTTCTGCTCCACACCGCCCCCGAGGCGGCCGCCGCGCGTTTCCCGCCGACGCTCGCCGAGCTCGACCCCGCGGGCGGGGATACGATCCTGCGCATGCGGGCCGACTCACTGGACTGGGTCGCCGGGCTGCTCGCCGGCGCCGGCTGCGACTTCGAGATCCGCCGCCCGGACGAGCTGCGGGCCAGCGTGCTCGCGCTTGCCGAGCGGCTGCGGGCGGCGTGATGCCAACGCCGCCGCTCGGGGAGATCGGGATCTGGCTTCGCCGGACCGCGGGCACCGGCGCGGTGCCGGAGATCGAGACGCTCGGCTTCGGGGCGCTCTGGCTCGGCGTCAGCCCGTCGCTCTCGGAGGCGCGGCCGTTCCTCGAGCAGTCGAGCACGCTCACCGTCGCCACCGGCATCCTCAACGTCTGGCAGCACGACCCGGCCGACGTGGCGGCTCAGCACGCGGACCTGCAGCGCGAGTTCGGCGGCCGCTTCCTGCTTGGAGTGGGCATCGGGCACCCCGAGGCCACAGGCGAGTACGCGAAGCCGCTAACCAAGATGCGCGAGTTCTTCGACGGGCTCGATGCGGCGGACGATCCGGTGCCCCGCGACGAGCGCGTGGCGGCGGCGCTCGGGCCGAAGATGCTGGACCTGGCCGCGGAGCGCTCGCTCGGAGCCCATCCGTACCTCACGCCGGTCGAACACACACGCTTCGCCCGCGAGCGCGTCGGGCCGGGGCCGCTGCTGGCTCCGGAAGTAACGGTCGTGGTCGAGCCGGATGCCGAGACAGCGCGGGGGAAGGCGCGCGAGTTCGCGGCAGGCTACCTCGAGCGGAGCAACTACAGGCGCAGCCTGCTGCGGCTCGGCTTCGACGAGCGTGACCTCGAGGGCGGCGGCAGCGACCGGCTGATCGACGCCGTCATCCCGCACGGGTCGGCGGAGGAGATCGCGGAGGCGGTCCGGGCCCACCTCGCCGCCGGCGCCGACCACGTCTGCCTGCAGCCGGTCGGCCACGGGCCCGCGCCCGTGGACGACTACCGGGCGCTCGCGGGGACGCTCCTCTAGTCCTCGCCGATCGACCGCGCGAGCAGCTCCATGGGGTGGTACACGGCGAGCTCGCGGCCCAACCGCGCCGTGTGCGCCGTGATCTGAAGCGCGCAGCCCGGATTCGCGGCGGCCACCGCCTCCGCTCCAGTATCGAGCAGGTTGCGCGCCTTCCGCTCGCCCAGCTCGGCGGCGGGTTCGGGCTTGAGCAGGTTGTAGATGCCGGCGGACCCGCAGCACAGCTCCCACTCGGCGGCCTGGACGAGCTCGAGCTCTGGGATCCCGCGCAACAGCTCCCGCGGCTGGCTCCGCACACCCTGGGCATGCGCGAGGTGGCAGGCGTCGTGGTAGGCGACGCGCATTTGCAGCGGGCGGCGCTCGGCACGCGGCTCGACGCCTGCGAGGAACTCGGTCACGTCGCGGACCTTGCCGGAGAATGTCTCCGCCCGCTCGGCCCAGTCGGGCTCGTCGCGCAGCATGTGCCCGTAATCCTTCATCGCCGAGCCGCAGCCGGCGGCGTTGACGATCACCGTGTCGTAGTCCTCGAGCTCCTCGATCGTCCGCTTGGCGAGCGCGCGGGCCTCGGGATCGGCGCCGGCATGGAGCGGCAGGGCGCCGCAGCAGCGCGGCCGGCGCGGCGCATGGACCTCGAAGCCCTCGGCGGCGAGCACCCGGGCCGTCGCCTCGTTGACGTGGCCGAAGAAGACACGCTGGACGCAGCCCTGGAGCAGCGCGACCGTGCCGCGCGGTTCGCCGCGTGCCTCAAAGCGCTCCGGCATACGGGCGAACGAGCGTTTCAGTGGGGCGTCGGGCGCGATCGACATCAGCGCCGAGAGGCGGGGTGCGCGGCGGCGCACGCGTGAGCGCCGGGCGAGCCCGTCGAGGCCGAGCGCCCGCGCGAGGGCGAGGCCGGGCGCGGACGCGCGCAGCCGCCCCGGATGCGTGAAAAGCTCGAAGACGAGCCGTCTGAACGTGCGCTCCGCCGCGGGGCGCTCGAAGTTGCGCTCGACCTGGGCGCGCGCGTCCTCGAGCAGCTTGTCGTACTGCACGCCGGACGGACACGCGGTCACGCAGGCCATGCAGCCGAGACAGCGGTCGAGGTGCTCGACGAGCGGCGCGCTGATCGCCTCGTGGCCCCCCTTCATCAGCACGATCCGCCCACGCGGGGAGTCCATCTCCTCGCCCCAGAGCTCGTAGGTCGGGCAGGTCGGGAGGCAGAACCCGCAGTGCACGCAGTCCTCGATCAGCTCGAGCTGCGGGGCGCGGGTTTCGTCATAGCCGGGGGTCACAGCCCACCCGCGAAGACGCCCGGGGCGCAGGCGCCGGCCGGATCGAAGTGGTCCTTGACCCGCTGCATCAGGGCGCGCGCGGCCGGGTCGACCGGACCCCAGGGATCGATGTCCAGTGAGGCGGGCCGGTCGAGGACGATGCACGGAGACGGGTGGAGCTCGCGGCGGAGCTCCTCGATCTGCGCCGTCGACGGCTCGGGCAGCCGCAGCCAGGAGAGGCCCAGGCCCGCGCGCCCAACGAGCGACCCCCCGAGCCGGTCCGCCGCTCCGATCAGCGCGGGGAGCCGCGTGGGCAGGCCGGAGACGCGCACGACGGCCTCCTCGGGGCCGTTCGCGCGCTGGCGCTCGCGCTGCTCCGCCCAGAGCGCCTCGTCGTCGTTCGCGATCTCCGTGTCGACGCCGGCCTCGCGCAGCAGCCGCTCGGCGAGCTCCGCCTGCGGTCCCGGCGCCACGCCCGCGAAGCGCACCAGCAGCGCGCCGCGGCCGCCCGACCAGCGCACGTCGAAGCCGCTGTGCTCGAGCGGCGCGCGAGAGAGCGCCAGCAGGGCACGGCCGAGCTCGCCGGCGTCGGCTGAGTGGCCGATCGCGGTGGCGCTCGCCGGCGGCAGCGGGTGCAGGCGGACCGACACCTCGACGATCGCTCCCAGTGTCCCGAGCGAGCCGGCGAACAGCTTCGACAAGTCGTACCCCGCCACGTTCTTGATGACCTTGCCGCCGCTCTTCGCGAGCGTTCCGTCGGAGAGCGCCATCCGGATGCCGACCACGAGATCGCGCACTCCGCCGTAGCGCCCCCTGAGCGGCCCGGAGTCAGCCGTCGCGACCACGCCCCCCAGCGTGGCGCCGTCGTCCGGCGGATCGAGGGCCAGCATCTGGCCCTCCTCGGCGAACGTCGCCTGGGCGCGCGCGAGCGGAACACCCGCCTCGACAACCGCCGTCAGGTCCCCCGCGTTGTGCTCGACGATGCGGTCGAGACCCGCGGTGGGCAGCTCGCGGGGCGGCTCACCCGGGGCCGTGCCCCAGTGGCGCTTCGTGCCGCCGCCGACGAAGCGGACGGGCTCGCGCGCCTCGGCCGCCTCCTTCAGGGCCCGCGCGAGCTCCTCGCGCGTGGCGGGGGCGCCGCTCACCGCCATCAGAACCGCTCCGCGAGCCCGGCCTGCTCGAGCGGGTGCTGGCGGTAGGGTCCGGGGACCTCGCCGCAGAGCCGCGGAGTGGGCATCACCTTGCCGGGGTTGGCGCGCTGGTCCGGGTCGAAGGCGCAGCGGAGCCGCTGGAACGCCGACAGGTCGGGCTCGCCGAACATCTCCGGCATGTAGCGCTTCTTGTCCACTCCCACGCCGTGCTCGCCGGTGATCGAGCCGCCCGCATCGACGCAGGTCTTGACGATCAGCCCCGCCAGCTCCTCCGCCCGCTCCGCCTCGCCGGGCTGCTTGCCGTCGTAGCAGACGAGCGGGTGCAGGTTGCCGTCGCCGGCGTGGAACACGTTCGCCACGCGCAGCTCGTACTCGGCCGCCAGCTCCTCGATCCGGGCCAGCACCTCGGCCAGGCGGGTGCGCGGGATCACGCTGTCCTGCACGTAGTAGTTGGGGGCGATCCGGCCCATGGCGGCGAAGGCCGCCTTGCGCGTGCGCCAGATCAGCTCGCGCTCGACCTCGTCCCGTGCGACACGCACGGAGTCCGCCCCGGCGTCCTCGCAGATCGTCACGACCTGCTCGAAGCGCGTCTCGCATTCGGCCTCCGAGCCGTCCAGCTCGACGACGAGCGCCGCGCCCGCGTCGATCGGGTAGCCGGCGCCGGTTGCGCCCTCGGCTGCGCGGATCGAGAGGTTGTCCATCATCTCGATCGCACCCGGGACGATCCCGCCGGACACGATCTCGGAGACCACCTCGCCGGCTTGCACGGTCGAGCCGAAGAACGCGACGAGCGTCCGCACCGCCTCGGGTTTCGGGATCACCCGGAGCCAGATCCGCGTGGCCACTCCGAGCGTGCCCTCGGAGCCCACGAACGCGCCGAGCAGGTCGTAGCCGGGGTGGTCGAGCTCACGCCCGCCGAGCGTGACCTCGGTGCCGTCGGGGAGCACGAGCTCGAGCCCGGTCACGTAGTTCGTCGTGAAGCCGTACTTGAAGCAGTGCGCGCCGCCGGAGTTCTCGGCCACGTTGCCGCCGATCGTGCACACGATCTGGCTCGAGGGGTCGGGCGGGTAGAAGTGGGTCGGCGCGACCGCCTGGGAGACGGCGATGTTGGTGACTCCCGGCTCCACGAGCACGCGCCCGTTGTCGAGGTCGACCTCGAGGATCCGGCGCAGGCGCGACAGCCCGATGAGGACGCCGTCCTCGACCGGCGTCGCTCCGCCCGAGAGCCCCGAGCCCGCGCCGCGCGCGACCCAGGGGACCTCCGCCTCGTGGCAGGCCCGCACCACCGCCGTGACCTCCTCGGCAGAGGCCGGGAGCACCACCAGGCCCGGCATCACCGCGTACTGCAGGAGGCCGTCGGAGGCGTACGTGGCGAGCTGGCGCTCGTGCGTGATCAGGTGCTCGGGGCCCACTACCCCCTCGAGCCGCTCGGCGAGGCCTGGCCTCAGACGACCATCCACTCCAGCACCGGGGTCGATTGGAGGTAGACGAGGACACACATGGCGAGGATGAGCACGAGGCTCCAGCCAAGGACCTTACGGAAGAGGTCGCCCTCTCTGCCCGCGAGCCCGACCGCCGCGGCGCCGATGGCGAGGTTCTGCGGCGAGATCATCTTCCCGAGCACGCCGCCGGAGCTGTTGGCGGCCGCCAGCAGCGTCTGCGAGATGCCCGCGTCCTTCGCCGCCGTCACCTGCAGCGCGCCGAAGAGCGCATTGGAGGAGGTGTCCGATCCGGTCACCGCCACCCCGAGCCAGCCGATCAGGGCCGACAGGAAGGCGAACACGCCGCCCGCACCGGCCGCCCACAGGCCGAGCGTGATCGTCTGCCCGGACTGGTTCATGACGTAGGCGAGGGCGAGCACCGCGGCCACGGTCACGATCGCCCACTTGAGCTGGTTCACAGTCTTCGCGAACACCCCCGCCGCACGGCCCGGCCTGAGGCCGAGCACGGCCATCGTTATCAGGCCGGAGAGGAGCATCAGCGTGCCCGCCGCGGGCAGCCAGTTGAAGTTGTAGGTCATGCTCGACAGCGGCTCGCCGTCGGGGCTGCGGACATCGAGTCCGGGCCACTCGAATGTGGTCGTCCAGGGCGACTCGGCCATCCAGCTCTTGATCGCGGCGATCTGCGCGATCGAGAACACCGCGATGATGATCAGATAGGGCGCGTACGCGCGCACGACGTCGATCGGCGGGTCCTTGGTGGTGTCGTCCCGGCGCGTCACCTCGCGCTCCATCACCGGGTCGTGCACCGATCCGCCGGCCACGGCGGGGCGCTCGAAGCGGCCCGTGGCCTCGGCGATGAGCGGCTCGCCGGGTGTCCAGACACGCAGGAACAGGACGATCGCGCCGGTCGAGACGAGCGAGGCGACGATGTCGGTCAGCTCGACCGAGATGTAGTTCGAGCACGCGAACTGAGCGAGGGCGAAGGTGAAGCCGCCGATCACGGCGACCGGCCAGACCTGGCGGATGCCCCGCCGGCCGTCGACCATGCCGATCAGGATCAGCGGAACCACCAGCGCCAGGAACGGGGTCTGCCGTCCCACCATCGCGCCGAGGTCGCCCTTGTCGAGGCCGGTGACCTCGGACAGCGTCGTGATCGGAATCGCGATCGCGCCGAAGGCGACCGGTGCAGTGTTCGCCACGAGCGCGATGGAGGCGGCCTTGATCGGCTTGAAGCCGAGCGCCATGAGCATCACCGCGCTGATGGCGACGGGGGTGCCGAAGCCCGCGAGCGCCTCCATCAGGGCACCGAAGCAGAAGGCCACGATCACGGCTTGGACGCGCTGATCCTCCGAGATCGCGCCGAACGAGCGTCGCAGCACCGCGAAATGGCCCGTCTCGACGGTCATGTTGTAGACCCAGATCGCTGTGACGACGATCCACATGATCGGGAAGATCCCGAACGCCGCGCCCTCAGAGGCCGACAAGGCCGTTTGCCCGACCGGCATGCCGTAGACGGCGAGCGCCACGGCGATCGCTACGCCCAGCGAGATGAGCGCGGCCCACTGCGCCTTCATCTTCACGCCGCCCAGCAGCACGAAGAGCGTGATCAGGGGGAGGGCCGCGAAGATCGAGGTCAGGGCTAATGAGTCCGAGACCGGATTGAAGTCCTGCGTGTACACGCCGAGTTCCTCCCTCTTCGCTCTCCTGCGCTACGTCGCGGATTGCCCGGGGCCGGGATCGGGAAACTCCCATTCGTGCGCCTGGGCCTCTTTGTCACCTGTCTGGGCGACACGCTGTTCCCGGCCGTGGGCCAGGCAGTGGTGCGCCTGCTCGAGCGCCTCGGTCACGAGGTGGAGTTCCCGGTCGAGCAGACCTGTTGCGGTCAGATGCACCTGAACGCCGGCTATCCCGACGAGGGGCGCCTGCTCGCGCAGCGGCTTGCGGGCGTGTTCGAGGGGTACGAGGCGGTCGTGACCCCGTCGGCGTCGTGCGCCGGCATGCTGCGCGCGCAGCTCGCGCCGGAGCGCCCGGCGGTGCACGAGCTGACCGAGCTGCTCGTCGACGTGCTCGGCGTCGAAGACGTCGGCGCCTACTACCCGCACCGCGTGACCTACCACCCGACCTGCCACTCGCTGCGGGAGCTGCGCCTGGGCGAGCGGCCGCTACGGCTGTTGCGGGCGGTGCGCGGGCTCGATCTCATCGAGCTGCCGGACGCGAGCGAGTGCTGCGGCTTCGGCGGGACGTTCGCGGTCAAGAACGCGGACGTGTCGACGGCGATGCTCTCGGACAAGCTGCGCTCGGTGCTGGACACGGGGGCGGAGGCGGTGTGCGCGGTCGACTCCTCCTGCCTCATGCACATCGGCGGCGGGCTGTCTCGCGGGCGTACCGGGGTCCGCACGGTCCACCTCGCCGAGATCCTCTCGTCGACGGGAGAGGAGCAGGCGGCGTGACCTTCCCCGAGGCGGCCCGGCGCTCGCTTGCCGACACCCAGCTGCGCGCCAACCTCGCACGCGCCACGACCACGATCCGCGACAAGCGCGCCCGGGTCGTCGAGGAGCTGCCCGACTGGGAGGAGCTGCGCGCCGCGGGGGCGCAGGCCAAGGACCGCGCGCTGCTCCGGCTCGACACCGAGCTCGAGCGCCTCGAGGCCTCCGTGTCCGCCGCCGGCGGCCAGGTGCATTGGGCGCGCGACGGCGTAGAGGCCTGCGAGATCATGGCCGGCATCGCGCGCTCGCACGGCTTCCGCGAGCTCGTGAAGGTCAAGTCGATCGCGTCCGACGAGATCAAGCCGAACGACGCGCTGGCGGAGGCGGGCATCAGCGCCGTCGAGACCGACCTCGCCGAGCTGATCATCCAGCTGGGCCACGACCTGCAGTCGCACATCCTGGTGCCGGCGATCCACAAGAACCGGGCCGAGATCCGCGACCTGTTCCGCAGCGAGCTCGGGCTTCCGGATCTCAGCGACGAGCCGGCCGCGCTGACCGAGGCCGCGCGGCTCCACCTGCGCTCGAAATTCCTCAGGGCACGGATGGGGGTCAGCGGCGCGAACTTCGCCGTCGCCGAAACCGGCACGGTGTGCGTGGTGGAGTCCGAGGGCAACGGGCGGATGTGCACGACGCTGCCGGAGGTGCTCGTGACGCTGATGGGGGTCGAAAAGGTCGTGCCGGCCTGGCGCGACATGGAGGTCTTCCTCCAGCTGCTCCCGCGCTCGCGACGGGCGAGCGGATGAACCCGTACACGTCCTTGTGGACCGGGGTGCGCGAGGGCGACGGGCCGCGCGAGTTCCACCTCGTGCTGCTCGACAACGGCCGCACCCGGGCGCTCGCCGACGAGGTCGGCCGCCAGGCGCTGCGCTGCATCCGCTGCAGCGCGTGCGTCAACGTCTGCCCGGTCTACGCGCGGGTCGGCGGCCACGCCTACGAGTCGGTCTACCCCGGGCCGATCGGGGCGATCCTGACGCCGCAGCTGAAGGGGGTCGAGGAGGCGGGCTCGCTGCCGTATGCCTCGTCGCTGTGCGGCGCCTGTGCCGACGTCTGCCCCGTGAACATCGAGATCCCGCGGCTGCTCACCCACCTGCGGGCACGCGAGCGCGAGGCGGCCGGGCGGTTCGATCTCGAGCGCCTCTCGATGAAGGGCCTCTACCGCGCCTTTTCCTCCCGCGAGCGCTACGAACTGGCGCAACGGCTGGCGCGCGTGGCGAGCCGCTCGCTCGTGCGCGGCGGGCGCATCCCCCGAGCGCCCGGCCCGCTGGCGGGCTGGACGACATCGCGCGACCTGCCGGTGCCGGCGGCGGAGACATTCCGCGAATGGTGGCGCCGGACGCGTCCTCCCGGCCTCGGGGCGCGCTCCCCGGCGTCCTCGGTCGCTCGCGTGCCGAGCACGCGTCGCTCCCTGCGTCCTTGGGGAGCACCCCCCGAGGCCGGGAGTGCCGCGCCCGGGCCGGCCGCGCCTGCCGGCGGACGCGAGCCCGCCCGGGACGCGATCCTCTCCCGGATCCGGGACGCGATCGCCGGCGCCGCCCTTCCTGCCGCGGAGCCGCCGGCCTACCGCACCCAGGATTCACGCTCGCGTGACGAGATCGTCACGGTGTTTGCGGAGCGCGTTGCCGAGTACCGCGCGACCGTCCATCGCGTGGCCGAGGCGGACGTCGCGGCACGGGCGGCGTCGATCTGCGCCGACCAGGGCGCGGCCCGGCTCGGCGTCCCGGCCGGCCTTCCGGCGGAGTGGCGCCCTCCGGACGTGGAGCTCGTCGACGACCAGGACCTCACGGCGGCCGAGCTCGACGAGCTCGACGGCGCCATCACCGGCTGCGCGGTCGCCATCGCGGAGACGGGCACGTTCGTCCTGGACGGCGGCGCCGGCCAGGGCCGCCGCGCTCTCTCGCTCGTCCCCGACCTGCATGTATGCGTGGTGCGCGCGGAGCAGGTTGTCGGCCTGGTTCCGGAGGCGATCGAGCACCTCGAGCAAGCCGCTCGCCAAGGCCGTCCGCTGACGTTCGTATCCGGCCCGTCGGCGACTTCCGACATCGAGCTCAACCGCGTCGAGGGTGTCCACGGGCCTCGCATCCTGCACGTGTTGCTGGTGAGTTAGCCGAGATGCGGACTGTCTACCTGGGGACCTCCGAGTTCGCCGCCGACGTCCTGGAGCGGCTGGCCGCGACGCCGCACCGGCCCCTGCTCGTGGTGACCCGTCCGGACCGGCCGCGCGGGCGGGGGCAGAAGGTGAGCCCGCCGCCGGTGGCGGAATCGGCGCGGCTGCTCGGGATCGAGCTCCTCCAGCCCGAGGATCTCAACGGGGAGGAGGCCCGCGCCGCCATCGGAGACGCAGAGCCGGATGTCGTCTGCATCTGCGCATACGGCGCGATCATCAGGGAGCCGCTCCTGTCGCAGCACGAGATGCTGAACGTGCATCCCTCGCTGCTGCCGCGCTGGCGCGGCGCCGCGCCGATCGAGCGCGCGATCGAGGCCGGCGACGACGAGACCGGCGTCACGATCATGCGCCCGACCGCCGAGCTCGATGCCGGCCCGTTATGCCTCCAGCGGGCGGACGCGATCCGCCCCGACGACGACTACGGGAGGCTGTCGGGCCGACTGGCGACGCTCGGCGGCGAGCTGCTCGTGGAGACGCTCGACCTGCGACCGGCATGCCGGGACCAGCCGGAGGAGGGTGTCACCTACGCGGAGAAAATCGGCCGCGACGACCGCCGCCTCGATCCTGAGCGGATGCCGGACGAGCTGGAGCGCCGCGTGCGCGCCCTGCGGCCTCACATCGGCGCTTTCGTCGAGCTGCCCGGGGGAGACGCGCTCGGGGTTGTTCGCGCCGCGATCACGAGCGAGCACGGCCTCGACCCGGGGGCACTCGTTGCCCGCGACGGACGCCTGCTCTTCGGCGCCAACGGTGGGGCTCTCGAGCTGCTCGAGGTGCATCCCGCCGGCAAGCGCCCGATGGAGGCGGCGGCGTGGCTGCGCGGCCACGCCGCAAGCCTGGCCGGCTGACCGGCGAGCCGGCCTACTGGACCGTCGCCGCGACTCGGTCCTGCTCGACAGTCCACCGGACCGGGTAGCGTTGAGGGAGATGTCGGTGGCGGGAGACGATCACGTGAACCACGGGCCGGACTGCCCGTACTGCGGCGAGCCGTCGCTGCGCGGCACGAACCTGGCCGCCCGCTACCGCTGCGTCGCCTGCCTCCATCGCTTCGAGCTGCGCTCGGAGTGCCCCAACTGCGGCGCCCATTCGACGATCGCCCGGATGTCCGACACAGCGAACGTCATCTGCCGCAGTTGCGGCGGAAGCATGCTGCAGGCGATCTGACCCGCCGCGGCGGCCCTACAGCCTCGCCGAGCGCATCAGGACCTTCAGCGGCCTCATGCGCGGGAGCAGTGACACAACCACCTTCGTCCGCAGCCGCGGGCGCCGCGAGATGACGCGCTCGCCGGGCATCGTCGAGTCCAGGCGCAGCTTGACGCGCCCCGCACGCTTGACCTGCATGTCGCCGGTCAGGATCGTGAGGAAGGGGCCGGCGCCGGTGCGAAGGTTGGCGGGGAGCGTGATCGCCGCGCTCAGCTGGCCCGCGCGCGGAACCCTCATCAGCAGGTTCGCGCCGCCGTCCCTGCGGCGGTCGACGTCGAGGAGCCGCAGGCGCCGCCGGGCGGCGGAGCCGGCCCGGGCGTCGAAGTCCTCGTCGAGCTCATCACCCTCGTCGAAATCGTCGAACCAGTCGTCCTCCCAGTCCGCTCCCAGCCCGCCGCCGTCCGGATCCTGCGTCTCGTCGCCCAAGCCGTCCTCGTCGACGTCCGGCTCCATCACCGCGTCGAAGAGCAACTCGGTGCCCGTGCCGCCGTCCATCCCGCAGGGCTCGCAGGGGCGCGCGAAGGACTGGATCGCGCCGTCGGGCCGCGGGCGCATCCTCACGCCGAGGTCCACCTCGCCGGCCCGGAACAGGAAGCCCACCGAGTCGCCGCGCTTCATCTGCAGATGCAGGTCCTCAACCTCGGCCAGCGCCCCGGCGGGAGACGACACGGGCAGCGGCGCCGAATCCACCACGGACACGCCCACGCCGTCGTCCTTCGGGCGCAGGACCGCGATCCGCGGATGCTCGCTGCCGGCGATCCGCTTGGCGTCCACGCTGGCGGCCACGAGGACACCGTCCTCGGGCGCCTCCACCTCGCTCTGGCGCAGCGCGAACTGGCGGAAGCCCATGTCCGTCCCCGCCGGGCAGGCCGCGCAGGCGAAGGCCTGCCGAGGTGCGGTGGTGTCAGGTGACCCCAGGTAGGTGGTGGCGGCGGCCCGCCCGGGGTGGAGGAGGACGGCCAGCAGGAGCGCTGCCGCGAGCGTGAGGATGGGAGCACGGATAGCCATGCCCTTCCTTTCGCACGGGGCCGCCGTTCGGGTCACTCATCCGCTGCCACCTCCACGGGGATGCCGTTCAGGACGGCGTTCCCGGAGAGCGGATCCACCTGCGACTCGTCGGCCAGCAGGTTGCTGTTGACGCCCGCGTGCGCCGAGGCGACCCCCATCCGCACGCCTTCCTGGTCGTGTCCCCATCCGTGCGGGATCGACACGACACCCGGCATGATCCCATCGGTCAGCTCGACGGGCGCCTCGACCTCGCCGGCGGCCGAGCGCACAAGCGCCAGCCCGCCCTCGGTGAGGCCGAGCCGCTCGGCGTCGTCGGGGTGGACGTGGAGCGTGCAGCGGTCCTTGCCCTTCACGAGCGCCGGTAGGTTGTGCATCCAGGAGTTGTTCGAACGGAGCTGGCGGCGGCCGATCAGCACCATGCCTCCGTTGTGGGCCCGCCCCATCGCCGTCCGCAGGCGCTCGAGGTCGGCGACGATCGCCTCGGGCGCCAGTTCGATCTTGCCCGACGGGGTCCGGAGCACGTCCGGAAGCCGCGGCTCGAGCGGCCCGAGGTCGATGCCGTGCGGGTGCCGCTCGAGCACGTCGAGCGTGAGCCCGTCCGGGTCGGCGCCGAAGCCGTCGCCGTACGGGCCGACCCGGATCATGAGATCGAGGATGCGCTCGGGCCCGCGCCGCGGCTCGAGCGTGTCGAGCAGCTCGGCCGGGTCCCGGCCGGCCACCCGCGAGTCGGGATTGCCAAGCTCGCGCTGGACGAGGGTCTGGATCACCATCGAGTCGAGCGCCTCGACGTCGGCGTTCGGGCCCTGGCCGGTCACGACGCCCGCCAGCCGCAGGAAGGTGTGCCACTCCGGCGGCAGGGTGGGATCGAGCACCGGCGGCGAGTAGTTCGCCACGTTGCGCGCCGCGAGCTGGTAGAGCGCCAGGTCGTAGTGCGGCTTCTCGAGCGGTTCCGGCGCGGGCAGGATCACGTCGGCGTGGCGCGTGGTCTCGTTCACGTAGATGTCGACGGCCAGCATGAAGTCGAGGCCCTCGACCGCGCGCGCGAGGCGCCCGCTGTTCGGCGTCGAGACGAGGGGATTGCCGGCGACCGTGACGAGCGCCCGGATCTGCCCGTCGCCGGGCGTCTCGATCTCCTCCGCGAGCACCGCCACGGGCAGCTCGCCGAAGGCCTCGGCCAGCCCGCGGACGCGGCTTGCCCAGCGCCCGAAGCGGACACCCTTGCCGCTGCCTCCCGCGCCCGACGAGTTGCGCTGGCCCGCGGCCGCAAGTGTGAACATGGCGCCACCCTCGCGGTCGAGATTGCCGGTCAGCACGTTCAGGACGTCCACGAGCCAGCTCGCCAGCGTGCCGAACTCCTGCGTACAGGTGCCGATGCGCGCGTACACGGCGGCGCGCTCGGCGGCTGCCAGCTCACGGGCCATGCGCCGGATGTCGCCGGCCTCGATCCCGCAGGCGCCGGCCACGGCCTCGGGCGTGAACTCTCGGACCAGGGCGCGCACCTCGTCGAGCCCGTTGACGTGCGCGGCGAGCTCGCCCGTCTTGCGCGAGGCGCCCGGCTCGGCCGGGCGCGGAGCGATCCGTTCGGGGAGCGAAGCGATGTCGAGGCGCTCCTCCACGAGCGTGCAGGCGATCGCGGCGAGCAGCAACGCGTCGGCCCCCGGTCGGATGAAGTGGTGCTCGTCCGCCTCCTCGGCCGTGCGGGTGCGGCGCGGGTCCACCACCACGACCTTGCCACCGCGCTCGCGGATCCCGCGCAGCCGCCCGCGCATGTCGGGCGCGGTCAGGAGGCTGCCGTTCGAGACCAGCGGGTTGGCGCCGAGCAAGAGCAGATGCTCACAGCGGTCGACGTCGGGGATCGGGACCGAGAGCATGGTCCCGAACATGGCACCCACCGAGACCTGCTTGGGCATCTGGTCGACGGTCGAGGCGCTGAAGATGTTCTGCGACCCGAGCAGGCGCAGCCAGGCGGGTCCGTAGAGAACGAACGGCAGGCTGTGGGCGTTCGGGTTCCCGAGGTAGACGCCGACCGCGTTGCGGCCGTGCTCGGCGAGGATGGGGGAGAGGCGGCGGTCGATCTCCTCGAACGCCTCGTCCCAGGTGGCCTCGACGAGCTCGCCGTCGCGACGCACCAGCGGCGCCGTCAGACGGTCGGGATCCTCGTGGAGCTGCTTGATCCCGTAGGCCTTCGGGCAGATGAAACCGCGGCTGAACACGTCCTCCGAGTCGCCGCGGACCGAGACCACCTCCCGCCCGTCGGTCTCGATCTCGAGGCCGCAGGTGGCCTCGCAGAAGGGGCAGGTCCGGTAGTGCGTCGCCATGGAGGGATGCTAACCGGGGTCGCTCGCGCCGGTCCCCATACGCTTGCCCCCCGTGCACCTCGACCAGCAGAGTCGAGCTTGGTGGACGCTGGCCGGAGCCTGCGCCGGGCTCTTCCTGCTGATGCTCGACTCGACGGTCGTCACGCTCGCCCTGCCCGACATCGAGGGCGATATCGGCGCCTCGGCGGCGGAGGTGCAGTGGGTGGTCAACGCCTACCTGCTCGTGATGGCGGCCCTCGTCGTCACGGCGAGCCGGCTCGGCGACATCTTCGGCCGCCGGCGCGTCTACGTGATCGGCCTGGTGCTGTTCGGGGTGGGCTCGGTGGTCGCGGCGACGGCCGGCAGTCCCGAGGTGCTGATCGCGGCGAGGGTGCTTCAGGGCGCCGGCGGGGCGTCGGTGGTCGGGCTCTCGCTGGCGATTGTCACCGCGGTCTTCCCCCCGGAGCGCCAGGCGACGGCGGTCGGGGTTTGGACCGCGGTCTCAAGCATCGCGCTCGGGATCGGTCCGCTGGTCGGCGGCGCCCTGGTCGAGCTCGACTGGCGGCTGATCTTCTGGATCAACATCCCGCTGATCGCGGCCGGGCTGGCGATAACCCTCTTCGCTGCGCCCGAGACCAGAGACGAGTCCGCGGAGCCGCGAATCGACTATCCGGGGGTCGTCACGCTCGGCCTCGGCCTCGGCGCGGTCGTGTTCGCCTTCGTCGAGTCGGACCGCTGGGGGTTCGGGAACGCCCGGACGCTCGGCGTGCTCGTGGGCGGGCTGGCCCTGCTCGCCTGCTTCGTGGTGATCGAGCGCCGCGCCCGCCAGCCGATCGTCGACCTGGCGCTGTTTCGCAACGGGCCCTACTTCGGTGCCACCGCAGCCGCCTTCGCCCTCGTCGGCGGCTTCTGGTCGGTGATCTTCTTCCAGCCCCAGTACCTGCAGGACGTGCTCGGCTACTCGGCGATCGCCGCCGGGGTGCTGATCCTGCCGCTGACCCTGCCGATGATCGTCGTCTCGCCGTTCGCCGGACGCCTGATGGCCCGGTTCGGCGCCCGCGGGCTGATGGGCACCGGGATGCTGCTCGCGGTCGCCGGGCTCGTCGTGCAGACCCAGCTGACCGCCGACTCGAGCTACGGCGTGCTCTTCGCCGGCCTGCTTCTGTTCGGGCTCGCGCTCGGGTTCGTCTATGCGCCGATGTCGAGCGCCGCGATGGCGGCGATGCCGCCCGAGAAATCCGGGATCGCGGCCGGCGTGCTGGCGATGAACCGGCTCCTCGCGGGCGCGGTCGCGCTCGCGGTCACCGGCGCGATCTTCCAGGCGGTTCGCGGCGACGAGCTCGCGAAGCCGGGGGTCGGCGCCGACGAGGCCTTTGCACACGCCCTCGCGAGCTCGTTCTGGTTCCTCGTCGGTCTGATGGCGGTCGGCGCCGCGCTCACCTGGATCTTCGTCCGCGGTCCGGAGTCGCGCCCTGCGCACCACGAGCACGCACACCGCTTCCACCTCTGAGCCCCAAACGGGGGTCAGACGCTCTTGAGCTCGATCCACAGGGCGCGCGACACGCAGAGCATCCGTCCCTCCGAGTCGTAGAGCGCCGCGGCGGCGTGACGCTTACGACCCTCGCGTCCGAGCGCCCAGGAGAGGATCGAATGCTGCTCGCCGGCGCGCACGGAGCAGCCGAGACGGGCGGTCAGCTGGGCCAGCACGATCGGCGGCCCTTCGCCGAAGTTTGCGACCGGGGCGCTCGTTGGGCAGTCGAGCGCGGCCCACACGCTTTCCTGCCGCACCTCGCCGTCGTCGTCGGCGAGCGCGGCGTCCGGGCGCCAGCGGGCTCCGTACAGGCCCTTCCGGCCCGGCAGCTCGACCGGGAACACGCGCAGGCCGTCGCCCTCGTCGCGCTCGGGCCCGCACACGACACAGGTCGGAAATGGATGCCTGTCGGTCCAGCGCGCGAGGCCCGTCTCCTCCGCTCGCTCGATCTCGCGAAGCTCCACGGGCTCCGGAACCTCGAGCAGCAGCTCGGAGGGCTGGCCCTCGGCCACGAGCGCGTCGCCGTCGCGGAGCTCCACACGCGCGCCGTCGTGCACGGCCGTGAGCGGTCGCTCGAGTGGGGGCGGGAGCCGCAGCGTGACCTCGACCGCGTCGGCGTCCACCCGACCCGCCACGAGCCCGCAGGTGTAGCCGCCGTTGGCGGACCCCGGCGGCCCGTTGAAGCGGGCAGGGATGGTGAGCGTGTCAGTCACGCACGGCGGCGCCGGGAAGCGAGTCAAGCGCCTCCCGAAGGTCGCCGACCGTCTGGAAATCGAGCCCGAGGAGATGGTCGTGGCGGTAACGCACGATGCCCTCCTCGTCGACGATGATCACCGCCCGCTTGGTGCCCACGACGGGCGCGTGGGCCCCGTACGCCTTCGCGACCGCCCCGTCCTCGTCCGCGAGCAGAGGCACGTTGAGCCCGTGCTTCTCGACGAAGCCCCGGTGCGACTCGAGCCCCTGGGAGGAGATTCCGACCACGGTGGCGTCGAGCGCGCCGAACGCCTCGGCGTTGTCGCGGTAGGAGCAGAACTGCTTGGTGCAGACCGCCGTGTTGTCGCCGGGGTAGAAGAGCAGCACGACGCGCTCGCCGCGGTGCTCCGAGAGCTTGAAGCGGCCGGCCGTGCCCTCGAGCTCGAAGTCGGGCGCGAGCTCGCCTACCTGGGGCTTCTTTGACATTGGGGCAGCATACGACTCACGCTCTCCGGTACAGCGCGTAAAGCGAGGCGCTCAGCGCGGCGGCGGCGCCCGCGAAGGCGAGCTCGACCTGGAGCACGCGGTCGTCGAAATCGGCGAGCACGAGGAAGAGCACGAAGGCGAGCGCCGCCAGCGCCCAGGAGACCGACGCCTGGGCGGCGCGGCCGTGGGCGAGCAGCGCCTGGTTGAGGGTCGCGGCCACCAGGTAGAGGCCCATTCCGAGCGCCACCAGCACCAGGCCGCCGCGCTCGTAGTCGAACTCGCCGCCGAACAGCAGGTCCATGACGAGCGGCCCCGCGATCAGCATCACGAGCGCGACGCACGCGGCGAAGGCCGCGATCGCGGACAGCGTGAGATTGACACTGCGGCGGAACGGATCCGTCTCGCCGCCGGCGCGCAGGCGGGTCAGGTGCGGCAGGATCGACGTCTGAACGGCCTGGAAGAGCTGGAGCGGGGCTCGCGCGATCAGCAGCACGTTGAAGACGATCCCGGCGAGCGCCGCGCCTCGGGCTCCCTCCTCGGTCGCCTCGATGAGCAGGGGCCCGGCGTTGAGGAACGTCTGCTCGCAGAGCATGATCAGGAGCACGGCGGCGGCGAAGCCGGTGCCGCGCGCGAGGGTGAATTCCGGCTCGCGGGCCGAGGGCTCGTCGCGCGCGGCGGAGTCGAGTGCCTGCGCATCCACCTCCCGCCCGGTGGGCTCGGGCGCCAGCCGCCGTGCGAGTGCCGGCGGCACCACCGCCAGCGAGACGATGGGCGCCGCCGCCATGCCGAGCGCGACCGCCGACTGCCCCTCCGCGATCCCGATCGCCACCGCGAGCGCGAACAGGCAGCGCGACGATGCCTCCATCAGCACCAGGCCGCCGTAGACGCCGAACTGGTGGTGGCCCGCGAGGAAACCGCGCGCGAAGTAGCTCGCCGCGTAGGCGAGCACGCCTACGACGAGGATCCAATACAGCGTCGCCGATCCGCCGAAGAGGTCGTCCTGGATCGGACCACGGAGGACGAGCGCAACGACCGCGAAGGCCAGTCCGAGCGCCAGCTGGATCGTCGCGGCAACGCGGAGGTGACGGGTTCCCGCGATCCCGCGCGCGTCGTGGTCGGCGATCGTCCGCGACAGCAGCTGCTCCACCGGCCTGTAGAGCACCGACACCGTGATGAACATCGCCGACCACAGCAGCGTGATGCGGCCGTACTCCGCCTCGGGCAGCGAATAGGAGGCGAGCGAGAAGTAGGCGAAGGTGACCAGCCCGGTGACGCCGATCCCGACCGAGAGGATCGCCGCGCCGCGCCCGTAGGAGCGGGTTCCGACCTGCCCTGGGCTAGTTTCCGACCCTGACAAGCAGCATGGTCCACGGGAACGGCGAGCGGGCCTCCTCCACCGTCCCGTAGCGCGAGAGCAGCGAGACGAACGCCCGCTTGGACCAGTGGTTCACGTGGCCCGGCGTGTTCCCGAGGTCGCGCAGGTAGGCGCCGCGGGCCATGTTCAGCCCGCGCCAGAGCGGCTCGCGCGGTACAGACACGAGCAGCTGGCGGCGCGCGACCCTCGCCATCTCGGCCAGCGTCGCCTCGGGCTCGGGCACGTGCTCGAGCACCTCGATCGCCGTCGCCATGTCGAACTCGCCGTCGGCGAACGACAGCCGCGTGGCCTCCTCCGCGCGGAACTCGAGGTTGCCGCGCGGGCGCTTGGCCCACTCGGCGCGCAGCTTGTCGTCGTCGAGGTCGATCCCGACGATGCGCCCCTCGCCGAGGCGCTCCGCCCATTCGGCGGTGAGCACGCCCTCGCCGCAGCCGACGTCGAGCACCGACTCCGCCGCGGCCTTCGCCCACAGCTCGTCGAGCGCCGAGTGGAAGCCGGCCATCAGGCGCCTGACAATCGGGTTCGAGGAGCCGTACTTGTCGAAGGTGTTGCCCGTCGGCACCTCGGCCGGCGCGGTTGCAGGGGCCCGAAGCAGCCGGCTCGGCCGGCTGCGCAGGGTGGGAATCACAGCTTCAGCGCCTCCCGCTCCCCAGTCTTGCCGGTGGCGCGCCCGGACTGGGCGCCGGTGGTTGCGGCGCGGCCCGACTCGGTTGCGCCCGGCTCGTAGTGCGAGGGCTCGACGCCCAGGTGCAGCTCGACGCGCCGTACGCGCTCGAGGATGCGCTGCTGGAGCACCCGCGACCCGGCAAGGATGTCTCCGAGCACGCCAAGCGCGAGGAACTGCACGGCGATGATGAAGAGCGTCGAGCCGAGGATGAGCGACTGGACGTGGCCGTCCGTGTCGCCCTGGATCACGAACACCAGGAAGCGGATCCAGAGGAACGCGCCCGCGAGCGCGGTGAGGATCGCCGCGGCCACGAAGACCCGCAGCGGCTCGTAGAGCGCGTAAATGCGGAAGATCGACGCGCTGTTGCGGCGCACGTAGGACCACATCGAGGGGAACAGCCGCGAGTCGCGGGTCTGCTGGTTGGTCCGGACCGGAACGTGGTCGATCGCGACGGTCTGCTTGCCCGCCTGGATGATCGTCTCGAGCGTGTAGGTGAACTTCGAGACCACCTGCACCTGCAGGGCCGCCTCGCGGTTGTAGGCGCGGAAGCCGGAGGTGGTGTCCGGCACGTTCGTGCCCGAGGCGCGCCTGACGACGGCGCTGCCGAGCCGCTGGAGGCGCTTCTTGAGCGGCGAGAAGTGCTCGACCTGGTCGGTCTCGCGGTCGCCGATCACCATGTCGGCCTCGCCGGCGAGGATCGGCGCGACAAGCTTCGGGATGTCGGCGCCGAAGTACTGGTTGTCGGCGTCGGTGTTGACGATCACGTCGGCGCCCAGCTTCAGCGAGGCGTCGAGCCCCGCCTGGAACGCCGCGGCCAGGCCCTTGTTGTTGGTGAGGCGCACGATGTGGTCGACCCCGTGTGCCCGCGCTACCTCGACCGTGCGGTCGTTCGAGCCGTCGTCGATCACGAGCCACTCGACCTCGTCGACCCCGGGCACCTCCCGCGGGAGGTCGGCGAGCGTCGACGGAAGCGTGTGCTCCTCGTCGTAGCAGGGGATCTGGATGATCAGCTTCATGCGCCGCCAGTAGCGTAGACGGCGGGCAGGCGGGCCGGTTCATGCTTCTTTCACGCGGCTGTCACGTCCCCTTCACAGGGCGGCCCGCGCGCGGGCCTAGCGTGGCGCGGGATGGCGAAGCTCCTCGCAGCGTGCCTGGCGCTCGCCGGATTGTCGCTGCTCCTGCCGTCGGAGCCGAGCTACGACCCGTGGGCCTGGCTCGTGTGGGGGCGGGAGCTTGCACACCTCGAGCTCGACACCACGGGCGGGCCGTCCTGGAAGCCGCTGCCGGTGGCCTTCGCGGCACTCGTGTGGCCGCTGGGCGGGATCGACAGCGGGATCCCGCCCGCGCTCTGGATGGTGGTGGCGCGCGCCGGCGCGCTGCTCGCGTTGGCGCTCGCGGCCCGGCTCGCGTGGCGCCTTGCCGGGGAAGGGGATCGGGGATTGCATCCGAGCACCCCCGGACTGCTCGCCGGCATGGTCGCCGCCGGCGCGCTGGCCCTCACGCCCGACTGGTTCCAGTTCTCCGCCCACGGCAGCGAGGCGCCGCTGGCGGTCGCGCTGGTGCTCTGGGCGATCCTCCGCCACCTCGACGGGCGCCACGACCACGCGCTCGTGCTCGGCACGCTCGCGTGCCTGATGCGCCCGGAGATGTTCCCGTTCCTCGCTCTCTACGTGCTGTTCGCCTGGCGCGCCCGGCCCGAGCTGCGCGCGCTTGTGGCCGGCCTGATGCTCGTGCTGCCGCTCGCCTGGCTCGTGCCCGAGTGGCTCGGCTCGGGGCACCCGCTGGACGGCGGGGCGCAGGCGCGCAGCGAGCCGTTCTGGAGCCTGTCCAACAGCGAGTCGCCCTGGAGGCGCGCGCTGCTTCGCTTCCACAACCACACTGGTTCCGCCCCGGAGCTGCTGACGCTCGTGGCCGTCGGGGCGGCGCTGGTTCGCCGACAGTGGACGGTCCTGGTGCTGGCCGCCGCGGCGGCCGCCGAGGTGGCGCTGTACCTGGCGATGACCGAGGCCCGCTTCTCGGGCAACCCGCGCTACGTGCTGCCCGCGGTGACGCTCGTGTGTGTGCTGGCCGGCGTCGGGGCGGGCAGGCTGGCGGAGCTCGCGGCGCGCGCCCTGCGGCCGCTCGCCAGGCCGGCACCGGCGGCCGTGGCCGGCGCGGCGGTCGCCGCGGCCGTGATCGCCGTTCTGGCCTGGCCGCAGCTCGATCTCCGGGTCGAGCGCGTTCGCCACGAGGCGGACGAGGTGGAGCGGCGGATGGCCCTCCACCGCGACGTCGAGCGCGCCCTCGACGAGGCCGGCGGGGCGGACGCCGTCAACCGCTTCGGGCCGGCCAGCGTCAACCGGGCGCTCCACACGCGGCTCGCCTGGGAGCTCGGACGGCCGATCGACGAGATCGAGACGGCCCGCGGCGCCGGAGTCGTCTTCAACTCCTCGGAGCGGACCCTTGCGGGCCGGCTGCCGGTCTGGGGCCGGTCCCGGGGACGCACCTTCGTGACCAGCGAGGGCAGCTTCGTGGTCTACCGCCGCAGGGGCATCCCGAAGTGGATCTTCATTCGCGGTGTTGCATGGGCGTTTACACGGAGTTTGCAGGGAATTGACATTCCCGTACCGGGTGGGAGGATTGCCGTGACCCGGGTAGTAACCAGGTAGCCACCAGGCGTTCACAGGCTGGCAACACCTCTGCTAGCCTGCCACTCCTTCCGCACGACCCCCGGCCTGTTTGGAGCACCACCACGATGGACATCGTTCTCGCTTACCTGGATCCCGGCAGCGGGAGCATGATCCTGCAGATCATCGCGGGCGGTCTCGCCGCGGTCGCCGTGACCGCGAAGCTCTACTGGAACCGGATCTTGAAGTTCCTGCGCATTCGCAAGGACGAGCCCGAAGCCGCGAAGTCAGACGCCGCGCAGGGCACGGACACGGCCTGAGCCGGCCAGATCCGCCGGTGAGGGCCCGCCGGCACTCTCTACCATTCCCCGCCGCTCATGGGCCCAACGGCTGACACGTCCGCGCGCGCGGGGGATGCGACCTTCGAACCCGGCTCCTTCCGCGACCCCGAGAGCCGGATCTTCTACGAGGGCGACGCGGTCTACCGCGCCCTCTCCGCGGACGGCCTGAGCGACTTCGAGGCCGTGCAGGCGACCGGCCTCCTGGACGACGGGCGGGTGGTGGGGACAGAGCGGGTGGAGAACGTGGCCACGCTGAAGGATCTGCTCGTCCACGAGCCGGCCGCCGTCCTGCGCCACGAGCGCATCCCGTTCGTCTCCTATCCCTACGAGTGGACCTACTCGATGCTGAAGGACGCCGCGCTCCTTCAGCTCGACCTGCTGCTCGCGTCGCTCGACCACGACATCGTCCTGAAGGACGCCACGCCGTACAACGTCCAGTTCAAGGGCAGCCGGCCGGTGTTCGTGGATGTCGGCTCGTTCGAGCGCCTGCGCGAGGGCGAGCCTTGGATCGGCTACCGGCAGTTCTGCATGCTCTACCTCTATCCGCTGCTGCTGCAGTCCGCGAAGGGCGTGGCGTTCCAGCCCTGGCTGCGTGGCGCGATCGACGGCATCACCCCGGCGCAGATGCGAGCGCTGATGTCCTTTCGCGACCGCTTCCGCAGAGGCGTCTTCACGAACGTCTTCCTGCACGCGAAGCTCGAGGCGCGCTACGCCGACCGGCCCGGCCAGGTGAAGCAGGAGGTCAAGCGGGTCTTCAAGAAGGAGCTGTTCGTGGCCAACGTGCGCAAGATGCGCAAGCTGGTCGAGCGGCTCGAGTGGAACCCGCCGCAGGGTGTCTGGACCGCCTACGGCGAGCGCAACACCTACACGGACGACGACGCCCGGCGCAAGGACGAGTTCGTCCGCGCGGTGGCCACCTCGCGCCAGTGGCGGCTCGTGTGGGACATCGGAGCGAACAATGGGCGCTACTCGCGCATCGCCGCCGAGGGCGCGAAGACCGTCGTTGCTGTCGACGCGGACCAGGGGCCCGTCGAGCTGCTCTACCGCGACCTGAGGGCCGAGGGCGACGAGCGGATCCTCACGCTCGCGATGAACCTGGCCGACCCGTCGCCCGGCCTCGGCTGGCGCGGGCTCGAGCGCAGGGCGTTGCCTGACCGCGGCAAGCCCGACCTCGTGCTGGCGCTCGCGCTCGTGCACCACATGGCGATCGCCGCCAACGTCCCGGTCCGGGAGTTCATCGACTGGCTCGCATCGCTCGGCTCCGCGCTCGTGATCGAGTTCCCCACGCGCGAGGACCCGATGGTGAAGAAGCTGCTCGCCCCCAAGCGCGAGGGCCTCCACCCCGACTACGAGCTCGGCTTCTTCGAACGCTGCCTGAACGACACCTTCGAGGTGGAGCGCTCCGAGCGCCTCGAGTCCGGCACGCGCGTCCTCTACTACGCGCGGCCCAAGGGCGAATGAGCACGGCCGAAGCTCCGGCGCAGCCCCCGGGGCAGCGTGCCGGGGGCGGGCTCGCCAAGGAAGCCGCCTGGGCCTACCTGAACCTGGCCGTGCTGTGGACCTTCGCGGTGGCGCAGCCGCTCTTCGACCTGCTCAAGGACAATCCGGAGTTCTTCGCCGCGCGCGGCTCGTCGGGCTTCGACATCATCTCGTTCTCGCTGCTCCTCGTGGCGCTGCCGCCGGCGCTGCTGCTCGCGATCGAGCTGCTCGCCGGCCTCGCCGGAACGACCGCCCGGCGCGCCGTCCACGTGGTGCTGCTCGGCGGGCTCGTCACGTTGATCGCGGCGCAGGCACTCAAGAAGGCGATCGAGAGCTCGGACCCGTTCCTGATCGTGTTCTCGATCGCGATCGGCGCCGGCTTCGCGTTGCTCTGGATGCGGGCCGACCCGGTGCGCTCGTTCCTCAACATCCTCTCGCCGGTCCCGATCGTGTTCCTCGCGCTGTTCCTTTTCAGCGGCTCGATTTCGGAGCTCGCGTTCCCCGAGGACGCCAAGGCGCGCACCATCGGCGGCGTCACGCAGTCGAACCTGGTGGTCGTCCTCCTCGATGAGCTGCCCGCGAACACGCTCGTGAACGCGGAAGGCAAGCTCGATACCGAGCGCTACCCGGGCTTCGGCGAGCTCGCCGAGAACGCCACCTGGTTCGAGAACGCCTACACCGTCTACGACTCCACCGAGCGGGCGCAGCCGGCGATCATGGACGGCAACCTGCCCACGAAGGACAAGCAGCCGATCTCGGGCGATCACCCGAACAGCATCTTCACCCTGTTCGGGAAAACCCACCGGATGAACGTCTCGGAGGAGGCCACGACGGTCTGCTCGCCTGACCTCTGCCAGGACGAGCGCCTCGAAGAGTCCTACCCCGACCGCATGTCCTCGATGACCGAGGACCTCGGGCTCGTGTGGCTGCACGTGGTCGCGCCGCCAGACGTGGAGTCCGAGCTCACGAGCGTGTCCGAGAACTGGGGCAACTTCGGGGGCGCGGCGGAGGACGAGGCTGCGGCCCCGACCCAGGACCTGGGGCCGCGCGCCCGGGCGGTCCGCGCCAAGCTCAACGGAGGCCGGCCGGCCCGCTTCCAGGAGTGGATCGACTCGATCAGCCCCGGCCGCCGGCCCGCCCTCAACTTCAAGCACACCCTGCTTCCACACGTGCCCTGGCAGTACCTGCCATCGGGCCGTCGCTACCGGCGCCAGCCCAACGACGTCATTCCCGGACTGTCGAATCAGGCCTACGAGGACCAGGGCCAGCTCGACGTCCTATTTCAGCGCCACATGCTGCAGACGCAGTTCACCGATCTGCAGCTCCAGAATCTCTGGGACAAGCTGAAGTCGGAGGGCATCTGGGACGACTCGCTGATCGTCGTCGCCGCCGACCACGGAGTGGCGTTCCCCAAGGACGACGTCCAGCGCAGGCGGCTCACCCGCGAGACGGCCGCCGAGATCGCGCCGATACCGCTGTTCATCAAGGCTCCCGGCCAGAAGCAGGGCGAGGTCGACGACGCCTACGTCGAGACGATCGACATCCTGCCGACGATCTTCGACATCCTGAACCTCGACCCCAAGGTCGAGATGGACGGCAAGTCGGCGTTCAGCGACGAGGTGCAGAGCCGCGACGAGCTGCGCTTCCTGATCCGCAACAGCTTCGAGGTGCTGCGCATCCCGGCGGACGAGTTCGCAGCCGAGCGCAGGGTCGTGATCGACCGCAACCAGCGCCTGGTGGGCTCGGGCGTGGACGGTCCAGCGCGCCCGTTCCGGCTTGGCCCCAACCAGGAGCTGATCGGCAAGCCGGCCTCGGCGGCCGGGGAGCCGCTCGACGTCGAGCTCTCGTACGCCGCCGAGTACAGGAACGTGGACCCCGCCACGGGGTACGTCCCCGCGCACGTCGTCGGCAAGCTGAACGGGCCCGATCAGCACCCGCGCGATATCGCGATCGCGGTCAACGGCACGATCGTCGCCGTCGGGAACACGTTCGAGCTCGTGGAGGGTGAGGACGGCGAGCTCGTCTCCGTGATGGTGCCCGAGACGGCATTCCGCAAGGGCAGCAACGACGTGCAGGTCCTGCCGGCGCCCTAGTGACCTAGACCTAGGTCTTGAGTTCGGCCAGGCAGTCCTCGACGTCCTTGAGGAGATCCTCGGTCTCCTCGTGGACCTCGGGCTGCACGAACAGGAGCGCGGCGCCGATCTGCTCCGCGCCCTCGCCATCGCCCTCGAACGCTGCGGCCTCGGCCTCGCCGGCGGTGAGGTAGAAGCGAATGCGGGGACCGTCCTCGACGCCGTTCAGCACGATCTCGTCGTCGCCGTCCTCGCGTGCATCGACGCCCTTCTCCTCGGTGATGCAGGCGAGCGCCTTGGCCCGCGCGTCGGACTCGTCGCCGGCCGGCGCTGCGTCGTTGGAGCCGCAGCCGGCGACGACCGCGAGCAGAAGCGGGAGCAGCAGGAGCGGGCGCTTCACGGCCGCGCAGGGTAGTGGAAGGCGCCCGGGGCTCAGCGCAGCGGCCGGGTCTTGCGCCAGAGTTTCTGGATCGCGAAGTAGGACAGCTTGCGGCCGTTGTCCTCGTTGATCGGGCTCTTGTTGTGCCACGGCGGCGTGGCCCACTCGGGCGGCGCGCCGCCCAGCCAGGTCGGGTCGACGCGGAAGTCGCGGAGCGCCCAGTGGATCGAGCCGTAGATGTAGGGCTTGGACGCGTGGACCGCGATGTGATCGCTCACGAACTTGCGCTGGAACTCCTCGCTGCCGGGCTGCTCTACCGGCCCCCGGCGCGATGCCTCGGCGCCGAACTCGGTGATAACGAGCGGCAGCTCCGGATTTGCGGCATGTAGCTGGTCGAGGAAGCCGGGCAGCTCGTCGATCGTGGTCGGGGGACGCACCAGGTCCGCCCGGTAGGAGTCGTACCAGCCGAAGTACTCGTTGACCCCGAGTACGTCGAGGTAGCGGAAGGCCGGATCGCTGAGCGGCTCGCCGACGCGTGACTGGCGATCGATCGCGATCAGGTGCGTGTCGTCCATCTCGCGCACGGCCGTCGAGGTGTCCTTGATGTAGCTCTGGAGGGCCGAGCCGAAGGCGCCGAGCTCCGGGCGGTTGCCGGCGGGCTCGTTGGCGAGCGACCAGGTGAGGATCGACGCGTGGTTCAGGTTGTTGCGCACGGTCAGCAGCGCGGCGCGCTCGGCGGCCGGCCCCACTCGTCCCCACAGCGTGTTCGGGATCTGGTAGACGGGCGCCTGGACCCAGTAGAGGATCCCCGCGCGGTCGAAGGCCTCGATGAACGCCGGATGCAGCGGGTAATGCGAGCGCGTTACCGTGCCGCCGAGGCTGCGCAGGCGCCCGACGAGCTGCCTGCGCGTGCCCGGGCTGAGTGCCGCGCCCTCCTCCTTGTCGTCCTCGTGGATGCTCGCGCCGCGCAGGTTGAGCCTGCGTCCGTTGAGGAGGAGCCGGCCGCCGGACGCGACCTCGAGCTTCTTGACGCCGAAGGTCACGCGGTAGGTCGACTTGCGCTCGCCGTCCGTTATGGCCGCGACGGAGAGGTCGTAGAGGCTCGGGCGGCCCGGCTGCCAGAGCTTGGGGCGCTCGATCGTGAATGTGGTGCTGAGCTCGCGGGTCGCCCCGGCGCGGACCGTCTGCGAGTCGGTCAGGATGCGCTCGCCCGCGATGTTGAGCGCGAGCGTGACGTCGCGGTCCGTCGTCGTGATGTTCCTGATCTGCGCCCGTACCTCGACCTTCGCGGGGCCACGTAGCCTGCGCAGCCGCGGCAGCACGTGGACGTGCTCGACGTCGACCGTGTCGACGTGGCGCACGTACACCTCGCGCGACAGGCCGCCGAAGTTCCACCAGCCGCCGCTGCCGAAGCCGTTGAAGGCCGCCGGGCGCCAGTGGGTGAGGTCCGTGTTGCTGCGCAGCGAGGAGACCTGCACGACGAGCGTGTTGCGGCCCTTCTTCAGGCCGCTGAGGTCGGCCTCGAAGGGGAAGAAGCCGATCTGCCCGCCGATCACCTTCCCGTTCAGCCAGACCTTGGTGCGGTAATTCGAGCCCTCGAAGCGCACCTTCCAGAGCTCGAGCTTGCGCTCCCTCTTGGTGGGAGCCTGCGGAAGGGTGAGCTCCTTGCGATACCAGCCCACCGAGGATTTGTTGAAGAGCGTGTCTTGCGCGTTCCAGTTGTGCGGAACGTTGATCGCCGACCAGCCGGTGAGATCGCGCTGGGCGTACCAGCCCTGGGCGGCCCCGACGGGTGGGAACGTGTCGTCCTGGCGGAAGTACCAGGTGCCGCCGAGGAGCTGGCGGTCGATCTGACCTTCCCTGATCAGCGGCTTGCCGCCGGGGCGCTCGACCTTCAGCTCGGGCGGGGGCGGGGAGGGCGGAGGCTGCTGCGGCGCCGGCGTCCCGCTGGGCGGGCCGGGGACGCCGCCCTGGGCGTGTGCGCTCGCGGGGACGACCGCTGCGGCGGCGAGGCAGGCCAGGATGGTCGGTCGGCGGAGGCGCACGGGCAAGAGGGAACGGCGAGCAGGGTAGCGACGGCTCCCGCGGGAAAACACCGCGAGGCAAGGATGGTTGCGGTGTCGGGTGTCGGTGCCGTGCCGGATTGCCATTGGGTTCGCTCGGGTACGACTGCTACCGTGATGCACCGCGACCGGCGTCCCGGGGCCGGTTCGCCTGCGACTTAAACCGCCCGCTCATGGGCGCGTCCGCCGGTCGAGGCGGGCCCGATCCTTTCGCCAGTCCATGAACCGACGCTTCGTGCTCATTCAAGCCCTCGTTTCACTAGTCGCGCTGGCGGCAGTGGTCTGGTGGGCGACCAAGCAGGAGGCGCCGGAGCTTCCGAGCGGCGCGGAGGAAATCACCTGGCTCGTGGCCGCGCTCGGGCTCTACGTGCTCGCCACCGTCGTACGGGCCGAGCGCTGGCACCGGATCCTCGAGATCACCGGCGTCCAAGCGCGCCGCCGCGACTGCTACGGGCTCACGTGCGTCGGCTACATGGGCAACAACGTGCTCCCGGCGCGCGCCGGCGAGGTGCTGCGAGTGGTCCTGCTCTCCCCGCGCTGCGACGCATCGAAGCGCTCCATCGCGGGCTCGATCGTGGCCGAGCGGATGCTCGACGTGATCGCGCTCGCCGTGGTCTTCGTGGTCACGGTCTACGGAGTGCTGGGCGCCGATGTGCTGCCCACGAACCGGCCCATCCTCATGGCCGGCATCATCGGGCTTGCGCTGATCGGTCTCGCGCTCGTCGTCTGGGTCCTGCGCCGCCACCACTTCTTCGAGCGCGTGCGCGACTGGCTGCGCCCGATCGCGGACTCCCCGCGGGCGCTGCTGAGCCTGAACGGGGTCGTGCTGCTGGCGGGCACTTTCGTGCTCTGGGCCTTCGAGGCGGCCGTCTACCTCGCCGTCGCCCGCTCGGTCGACCTCGACATCAGCATGACCGGCGCGCTCTACCTGGTGGCGCTCACGAACTTCGTCGCCGCCCTTCCCGCCGCGCCGGGGTCGATCGGCACCTTCGACGCCGCGGTCGCCTGGGGCGCCAAGCGGCTCGGGGCGAGCGGCTCGGCCGCCGTCTCCTACCTGATCATGCTGCGCTTCGTGCTCTACGTGCCGATCACGGTGGTCGGCTTCATCATCCTGGTCGTCGGCTACGGCGGCTGGTCGAAGCTGCGCGAGGCGCTCCGCACCGAGCGGGAGGTCATCGAGGCCGGCCCGCCGCCGCCTCCGCGTCCCGTCCAGCCCACGCCCCAGCCCCAGCCCTCCGGCGCAGAGGCGCCCACGCTGTAGCACCCGCCCGGATGCGGGTATCCGCCCCACAACTCCGGCTCCTGCGCACGCGGGAGGTCGCGTCCCCGGCCGCCCCGGACGCTGCGCAGAACGGCGCCGGCCGCGAGGCCCCCCGCCGCGCGCGAGACCGTTACGGCGTCCAGATCGCGTGGATCATGGCCGCCTGCCTGGCGATCGCGGCGGTCACGCTGCTGTGGCCGTCCACGCCCACCTATGACCCCTGGGCGTGGATCCTCTGGGGCCGGGAGATCACCGAGCTCGACCTGGTGACCGAGGGCGGTCCGTCGTGGAAGCCGCTGCCGATCCTGTTCACCACCCCGTTCGCGCTCTTCGGCGACGACCTGGCGCCCTATCTGTGGCTGTGGGTGGCACGTGCGGGCGGGCTGTTCGCCTGCGTGATGGCCTACCGCTTGGCCAGCCGCCTCGTGGGCGGCGGGATCTACGGAGTGCTCGCCGGGGTCTCCGGCGGCGCCGCGCTGTTCGCGAGCAACAAATACGTGCGCGATGCCGCGCTCGGCAACTCGGAGCCGCTGCTCGCCGCCGTGGTGCTGTGGGCCTTCGAGCGCCATCTGGACGGGCGCCGCGACCACGCTCTCTACCTCGGGGTCGCCGCGGCGCTCCTGCGCCCGGAGGCCTGGCCCTTCCTCGCCCTCTACTGCCTATGGCTCTGGTTCGCCGAGCCGCGCCTGCGGCTGCGGATGCTGGGCTTCGCCGCGTTGATCCCGGCGCTGTGGTTCCTCCCCGAGTGGTGGGGAGCCGGGGACCCGTTCCGCGCCGGCTCCCGGGCCAACGCGCCCAACCCGGGCAGCGCCGCGTTCGCTGAGTCGCCGGCTGTCGAGCTCTTCAAGCGCTTCTCGGAGAGCACGATCGCCCCGGTCGAGCTCGGCACGCTGATCGCTGTCGGGGTCGCCGTCGTCGCCTGGGTCCGCCGGCGCGCGCAGGGCGCGGTGCTCGCGCTCGCCATCCTCGGGTTCTCCTGGTTCGCGCTGGTGGCGGCGATGACGGAGGCGGGGTTCGCCGGCAACCAGCGCTACCTGATGGTCACGACAGCGGCCGTTTCGGTGCTCGGCGGGATCGGCGCCGTGCGGCTCCTGCAGGGGGTCGAGTGGGCTGGACAGAGGGTGTTCGGGACCGCCCGCGCCGGCGCCATCGCGGCCGGTGCCGCGTTCGTTGCGGGGATCGCGATCTCCTCACCGACGATCGTCGCGAAGGCCGATAACACGGCCCGCGTGCAGGGCGGGCTCGAGCACGAGGCCTACCTGTGGCACGACCTCAAGGCGCTGATTGACGAGAACGGCGGCAAGGAGCGGCTGCTTGCCTGCGGCGGCATCTTCAGCGGGCCGTTCCAGACGCAGATGGTGGCCTACGAGCTCGGCGTGCACGGCATCAACGTGGGCTGGAAGGAGACGCCGCCACCGGGGGTCCTCTTCCGCACCCGCACCGTGCCCGACGGGCCGCTCGTGACCAAGCCGACCGACGACCGCTACCGGCTCGTCGACCAGCACGGCAAGTGGCGCCTCCTGACGGTGCCGCCGGAGGGCAACCCGGAGGGCGCATGCCCGGCGGCGAGCCCCGATGTCCCCACCGCCCCCGCCCCTCCGGGATCCGGGCTGGGCAGGCAGCCGACGAGGGCAATTGGCCAGGACTGACTCACTACGATCCGAACGCCCCGTGGCAAGCGTCGCCTCCCCACGCCCACGAGCCCTTCCCAAGCTGGGCTCGCTGCCCGGCAGCTTCGTGCTGCCGGCTGTCGTGCTGCTCGGACTCTTCGTGGTCTCGCTCTACCTGCGCACCAACTCGCTCGGCGAGTCGCTCTGGATGGACGAGGGGCTCTCGATCGGGATCGCCTCGCAGCCGCTGCTCGACATCCCGGGCGTGCTGCGCGTGGACGGCTCGCCGCCCCTCTACTACATGCTGCTCTCTGCCTGGATGGACGTGGTCGGGGACGGGCCGGCCGACACACAGGGTCTCTCGGTGGCGATCGCGCTGCTCTCGATCCCGGGCGGCATGTGGGCTGGCTGGAGCCTGTTCGGCCGCCGCGCCGGTCTGATCTGCGCGGCCCTGTGCGCGGTCAACCCGTTCCTGACCGCCTACGCGCAGGAGACCCGCATGTACTCGCTCATGCTGGTGCTCTCGCTGCTCGCCACCGCCGCCTTCCTGCACGTGTTCGCGTTCGGGAGGCGCGGCTACCTGCCGCTCTTCATCGTTCTGCTCGCGGCGATGCTGTACGTGCACAACTGGGGTCTCTTCCTCGGGGTCGGCCTCGCCTGTGCGCTGGTGCCGTGCTGGTACGTGTCCGAGGTGCGCTCGAGCTTCTGGAAGGACGCCCTGATCGGCTTCGGAGGCGCCGGTCTCCTCTACCTGCCGTGGGTGCCCACGCTGCTGCATCAGATCCAGCACACCGGGGCGCCCTGGCTCAACCCGCCGAACTTCGGGGCGCCGGTCCAGATCACGAAATCGCTGCTCGGAGGTGGCACGCCGACGGTCGCGCTCCTGCTCGCCGGGGGCACGGGGCTGGCCGCGATCCTGCAGCGGCGGGTGGAGGACAAGGAGCGCACGGCGCTGATCGCGGGTGCCGTGATCGTGCTCGCCACGCTGGCGGTGGCCTGGCTCGTGTCGCAGGTTTCGCCCGCCTGGACCACCCGCTACCTCGGCGTCCTGCTCGGCCCGATGCTGCTGATCGCCGCGCTCGCGCTGGCGCGGGCCGGCGTCCTCGGCCTCGCGGCGCTCGCGATCATCCTCGTGATCTGGGCGATACCGCGTTCGTACGGCCTCGAGAACAAGTCGAACGCCGCGGATCTCCGCAAGGCCGTCGTGGGCGAGAATCTCCTGCGCGAGGGCGACCTCGTGATCTCGATGCAGCCCGAGCAGGGGCCGCTGCTCGCCTACCACTTCGAGAGGCTCGGCGGCTCGCCCGACCTGCGTTTCGCGAGCCCGCTCGGGCTCGTCGACAACGACCGCGTGATGGACTGGACCGACGGTGGCGAGCGCATGGAAAACGCCACCGTTGCGAAAAACCTGGACCCCCTCGTTGATAGCCTGCCCGACGGCGGGCGGGTCCTCATCGTGCACCCGGTGACGCAGCGCGCGGACGACTGGGACGCCCCCTGGACCCAACTCGTGAGACGCCGCTCGGCGCAGTGGGGCGCCGCTCTCGCGCAGGACCCCCGCCTCGACCGAGTCGCTGTCGTGCCCCCCAACTACCGCCGCGCCACGCGCATCGGAGTCCGTGGCGTCGTCTATGAGAAGACCGGATGAGTGAGAACACCGACCTGAAGCCTCAGCCCCCCGCCGACCTCGCGCGCCCGGACATGCGCGACAAGCCGACCGTGATCCTCGGGGGAGGCCCCGCCGGCCTGACCGCCGGATACGTGCTCGCCAAGCAGGGCCTGCCCGTGATCGTGCTCGAGGCCGAGAACCAGGTGGGAGGCATCGCCAAGACGGCGGTTCGCGACGGCTACCGCTTCGACCTCGGCGGCCACCGCTTCTTCACCAAGGCCAAGGAGGTCGACGACCTCTGGCACGAGATCATGAAGGAGGAGTTCCTGCGCCGGCCGCGCATGTCGCGCATCTACTGGCGCGACGCCCGCGGCCAGGGCAAGTTCCTCGACTACCCGCTGCGCGGGCCGGACGTGATGAAGAAGCTGGGGCCGGTCGACCTGAGCAAGGCCTTCCTGTCCTACCTGTGGGCGGCCGCCAAGCCGAAGGGCAAGGAGGACACCTTCGAGGAGTGGGTCTCGAACCGCTTCGGCAAGTGGCTCTTCAACCAGTTCTTCAAGTCCTACACCGAGAAGGTCTGGGGCGTGCCGACCTCGGAGATCCGCGCCGACTGGGCCGCCCAGCGCATCAAGAACCTGTCCTTCTTCCGCGCTGCCTGGTCCGCCTTCTTCGGCAACAGGGGCGACAAGGTCACGAGCCTGATCTCGGAGTTCAACTATCCGCGCTACGGCCCGGGCCAGATGTGGGAGCAGATGACCGAGGACATCCGCGCGCTCGGCGGCCAGGTGCTCCTCGAGCACAAGGTCACGAAGCTCGAGTTCGAGGGCGAGCGCTGCGTGCGCGTGCACGTCGAGGACACGGTCTTCGAGCCCTCGGCCGTGATCTCGTCGCTGCCGCTCCGCAACACGGTCGGCATGGCCGAGCCGCACCCGAAGCCCGACGTGATCGCCGCGGCCAAGGGGCTTCGCTACCGCGACTTCCTGACCGTGGCCGTCGTGATCGACGGCGACGACCTGTTCCCCGACAACTGGATCTACATCCACGACCCGAACGTGAACGTGGGCCGGATCCAGAACTTCCGCTCCTGGAGCCCGTGGATGGTGCCGGACCCCTCGAAGGCCTGCGTCGGCCTCGAGTTCTTCTGCTTCGCGGGCGACGAGCTCTGGGAGGAAGACGACGACGAGCTCGTCAAGCTCGGCATGCGCGAGCTCGAGCAGCTCGGCCTCGCCAAGGCGGACCGGCTCGAGTTCGGCTTTGTCGAGCGGGTGCCCAAGGCCTACCCGATGTACGACCCGGACTACTCCGAGCGCGTCCACTCGATCCGCTCGTGGCTCGACGGCCTCGACAACTTCATCCAGGTCGGCCGCAACGGCCTGCACCGCTACAACAACTCCGATCACTCGTCGCTCACCGCCATGCGCGCCGTGGACAACCTCGTGAAGGGGACCGACCACGACATCTGGGCGGTCAACGCCGAGTCGGCGTACCACGAGGAGCAGGCGCAGCACGAGCAGCAGCCGTACATCGAGGCTCCGGAGACGGAGTCGATGAAGGAGCCGCTGCACTCGTAGCGGCGCTGTTGTGAGCAGCGGCGCGCTTGCCCTGGCGCTCGGCGCCGCCGTTCTTCATGCGGGCTGGAACGTCCTGTTGGCGGGGTCGCGGGACACCGCGGCCGCCACCGGCGGTCTCCTCGTGTGGGGCGTCGTCCTGCTCGCGCCGTTCGCGGTCGTCTTCGGCGACGTTTCCAGCTCGGCCGTGCCGTTCATCGCCGCGTCGGCGGCTCTCGAGCTCGCGTACTTCGTGCTGCTCGCGCGGGCCTACCGCGATGGCGAGGTGTCCGTCGTGTATCCGGTCGCGCGCGGTGTGGCTCCCACGTTGGTGCTTGTCGTGGGCGTGCTGGGGCTGGGGAGGGGGGTGGGGTGGTTGGCCGGCGTCGGCGTTCTCGCCGTCAGCGCCGGGGTCCTCTTGCTGGGGTCTGACGAGTTATTCGCGGATAGCGCGACTAACTCGTCACGCACCCGTCGGGACCTCGGATTTGGGCTCGCGATCGCCGCGGTCATCGCGGCGTACACGCTCGTCGATGCCGAGGGGGTCGAGCACGCCGATCCGGTGGCCTACCTGGCGCTCGTCACCGCGCCCTGTGCCCTCCTCTTCCCAGCCGTAGTCGGGCAGAGACCGGACCTAACAGCACGCACCGCACTGACCGCGGCAGCGACCTTCGGCGCCTACCTGCTCGTCCTGGCGGCGCTACGCCTCGCACCACCGGCCCCGGTGGCCGCCACGAGAGAAAGCAGCATCGTGATCGCCACCCTCCTGGCCGCTGCCTTTCTCCACGAGAAGCTCACCCCCACGAAGCTGGCCGGCGCGCTCACGGTCACCGCCGGCGTCGACAGCGATCGCCTACTCGTAGTAGGGCAGCGGCCCGCCCGCCAGCCGCTGCACCTCGGCGTACAGCTCCTCGGAAAGCGTCTTGTTTTCAGGCTCGATGTTCACGAACTCATGCGGGTCCTGGAGCAGGTCGTACATGTGGCGCTGCTCACCACGATTGTCGCCGATCAGCACGTAGTCGTCGGTGCGGATGAAGAAGCGGTTGTACATGCCGCCGTAGTGGACGTCGCGCTTCTCGGGCGGCCGTTCGCCGTCGAGGAGGGCGGCCAGGTTCGTGCCCTCCATCCACTCCGGCGGCTCGATTCCGAGCATCGACAGCACCGTCGGCCCCACGTCGTGCGTGGAGGCGAAGTACTGCGAGACCTCGCCGGCGGCCTTGTCGTCGGGGGTCACGAGTATCAGCGGCACCTGCGCCAGCTCGGGGTGGAGCTGCGACGGCACCTTGCCGGTGTAGCCGCGCTCGCCCAGCAGGTAGCCGTGGTCCGACAGGAGCACGATCATCGTGTTCTCGTCGAGCCCGAGGTCGTAGAAGCGGTCCATGAAGTGGCCCAGCCAGCGGTCGGTCATGGTGACCTCGCCGGCGTAGATCGCGTGCAGCCGGCGCAGCAGCTCGGGCGTGAAGTTCTCCGCGAACCCGTAGCGCGTGACGCCGATGTTCTGAGCGTCGGGCCCCGTGTCCGAGTACATGTCGATGTACTCCTGGGGCGGGCTCCAGGGCTCGTGTGGGTCGAAGCAGTCGACCACCATCGCGAACGGCTGGCGGCGCTGGGCATCCTCGAGCACCCCCGCCGCGTCCTTGTAGATGCGCGCCGCGCAGGTCTCCTCCTCGTCCTCGCCGCGGCCGCTGTTGGCGAGGTACTTGCGCATGCCCGGCACGTAGCGCTCGTCGCGCAGGAACGGCGGCAGCCACTTCTCCACCAGCTCCATCGAGACGGTCGAGGGATCGCGGTAGTAGCCGGCCTGGCCGACGATCGTGCGCCAGTGGTCCCAGGTCTCCCGGAACGGCTCGTACGCCTTCGTGAACGCCAGGTGCGGGTTGTCGCTCACCTGGACGGTCCAGTACCCCTCGTCCTTGAGCACCTTGTTGAAGGTGTTCTCGTCCCCCTCGATCGGCAGCCAGCCCGGGCTGGTGCCGAGCTCCGGGTTGGGCACGAAGTTGCGGAACGGGAAGATGCGCCGGCAGGTGAAGATCGAGCGGCGTGCCGGGATCGTGACCATCGCCTCGGGGAACGCGCGGTTGAAGCGCAGCCCGCGCGCCGCGAGGGCGTCCACGTTGGGCGTCTGGATCCGGGGCGAGCCGTAGGCGCCGACGTGGTCCGGACGCAGGCTGTCGACGATGAGGACTAGCACGTTGAGCCGCCCGTCGCCGCGGCCCGAGGCATTCGTGCTGCACCCGGCGATCGGCAGCAGAGCGGCGCCGGCAGCCCCCGCGGCGCCGGCCTGCAACAGCCGCCGGCGGCTCAGGCGCGTTTCCATCGCGGGTGGAGGGTAGCGGAGCCCCCCCGCCGTCCTGGGGCGTCCGGCTATGCCTGCGGCTGCTCTTTCACGACGCCGACGACATTGCCCTCGGGATCGTTGAAGAGGCCGATCTCGACGCCCTCCATCGGCTTGTCCGGCCCCATCATGCGGGTCCCGCCGAGGCTCTCCGCCTTCGCGAGAGCGGCCTCGACGTCGGGCACCTCGACGTAGAAGGTCACGTGCCCGTCATAGCCCTCGGGCCCGGTGGCGATGCCGCCGCCGATCCCGATCCCTTCCGCGTTCGTGTTCCCCTCGCGCTGCACGACCCCGTAGCCCATCGGATTCTCGGCGTCGATCTCCCAGCCGAACAGGTCGGCGTAGTAGCTCTGCAGCTTCCCGCCGTCCTTCGCGACGACCTCGAAGTGGACTACTGGCTGTCCCATGCGCGCTCCTTTCGCTGGCTCGCCGCCACAAGCTACGAGAAAGGCTCCGGCTCCGTCGCCTTCGGTATCCGGATGACCGGCGGGCCGTAGGCCTGGCGGCAGCGGTTCAGACGATGCACGCGCACCGTCGGGCCGGGCCGCTCGTACTCGGGCGGATAGCTGTTGTAGGAGAGGTCGAAGCTGAACGGCACGGGCTCCGCGCCGTCGTCGTAGGGGCTGAACTCGCGCACGACCCTCGACTCGCGCTCGAGCCGGTCGTAGTAGGCGCGGGCGTCCGGGTCGCCGGTCTCGAGCGCGCGCTCGCGCACGGTGTTGACCGTCATCACGAGGCAGTAGCCGTAGAGGCGGTAGTCGTCGATCACACCGGGCGACAGCACCGAGTGGTACGCAGAGGCGCGCACGCCGCCGTCCGGGCGCGCGAACAGCCCGGGCTTGTACTGCGAGCAGACGCGCGCCCCGCCCTCGCCGACGTACGACCAGCCTGGCTCCGTCCAGCCGTCACGGCGCGGACAGCGCGACAGCCAGACCGGGTTTCTGCCGTCCGGGTTCGAGCGGAACCAGCGTCCCGGCACGGCGGGCTCCACCGCCACCCGCAGCTCGGGCGGGTAGCGCTCGTCGAGCCACTCACGCGCCTCGCTCAGCGTGTCCTCGCGCCCGAGCACGAGCGCGCTGCGCACGTCCGCGGCCAGCGGCTGCACCAGCACCAGCACGGTGAGCGCCGCCAGCACCACGGCGCCGAGGGCGGGCCGGAGGCCGCGCCGCTGCCGCGGCGGGCCGAGCGCGGACGGCTCCCGCCCGCCGAGGGCACGGGTCACGAGCTGCGCCACCTGCACGATCCCCACCGAGGCCAGCAGCGCCAGCGCGGGGTAGGCGGGAAGGAGCCAGCGGCCGAAGTAGCGGGACTGGCTCGCGAGGTAGGCGAACAGCGCGAGCGGCAGCGCGATGAGGATCAGCCCGCGAACGACGTCCCGCCGCAGCTCGACGACGACCCCGACGAGCGCGGCCGCCAGCGCCGCCCAGCCGAGGCCCCAGGTGAGGCTGTCGAGGTAGTAGCCGACGCCTCCCGACTCCTGGCCGGGCTTGCGCTCGTTCGCGGCCACGTCCGCCTGGTCGCGCAGGTCGCTCCACCACTGCTCGAGCGAGCCGAACACGTACGGGTTGAGGACGGCGAAGACGACCGCCGCAAGGGCGACTCCCAGCGCCAGCCGCGCGAGCCCGCGGGCGCCGTCGAGCCGCAGCCGCGCGAGCGCCGCGATCCCCAGCGGCAGCAGTACGAGTCCGGCCGTGTACTTGAAGGCGATCGCCAGCCCCGCCGCGGCCCCGGCTAGCGCGAAGTCACGCGTCCGCCCCTCCTCGGCGGCACGCACGGACCACAGCAGAGCGAGCGCCACCCCGACCAGGGCGCCCACGTCCGTGACCGCCACCCGGGAGTAGGCCACCGGCAGGAACGCGAAGCTGAGAACGGCGGCGGCCACCAGCCCCTCGCGCACGCCCCACAGCCGCCGGGCGGCCCAGTAGGTCGCGGCCACGCCGGCCATGCCCAGCGCGGCGGCGAGCGTGCGGGCGGCGATCCAGATCTCGCCGGGGTCCTTGGCGAACTGCTCCGTGACGTTCCCGTAAGGCAGGTCGAACAGCCCGCCGAGCGGCCCGTACATGAGGCGCAACAGGCCGTAGACCAAGTACGTGTAGGCGGACGGGTTCTGGTAGTAGCCCGGGTCGAAGTCCTGCCAGAACATCTCCACGGCGCGGCTCGCGAAGTGCGAGCCCTCGTCCACCGAGTACACGAACGGCAGCCCGTAGTCGATGTTCCAGAGCCGGAGAGCGAAGCCCGAGACGAGGATCAGCGCCAAGATCAGGCGATGCACGCGGCGGGAGGCTAGTGACCTGAGTCGTCATTTCGGGCGCACCTTCCCGGCGTCTGGACGCGCCTGGCGCCACCCACGGGAATCGCCGATGCTTCGGCATCGACTCATCCCGTGTGCGTCGCCAGCCACGCCCAGCCGCTCGGGAAGCTGACGCCAAAATTCCGCCTCAGGTCACTAGTGCCCCGCCGGAGCCGCTAGCGTGGCTCCACGTGAGGATGCCGGCCGCCAGCCTCCTGGCGCTGCTCGCGATCGCGCCCGCCGCCACGGCGCAGACCACCGACCCCCGCGGCGTCGACCCCGCGCAGCCGAACCCGCTTCTCGGCACCGCCTGGCAAGTGCCCCAGGGCGACCATCCCGCCTGGCGCCAGTACATGCGCTACGTCCGCCAGGGCAAGCACCACCGCGCGGCGCTCGCGTGGAGGATCGCGCGCGAGCCGAAGTTCGCCTGGTTCGGGCGCTTCTCGCGCCCGAACATGCCGGTCAAGGTCCGCCGCTATATCGATTCGGCGGCGCCCGGCACGATCCCGCTGCTGACCGTCATGCGCCACCAGGGCAACGACTGCGGCCCCCACTACCGGGCCGGCGGCGAGGCACAGGACCGACGGACGATGAGGTGGTACGACGTCTTCGCCCACACGGTGGGTGGCTCGCGAGTCGTGATCGCGTTCGAGCCCGACTCGCTCGGCACGGTCGAGTGCCTCGCGGGCGACCGTCGCCGGGATCGCCTGGACGTGCTCCGCCACGGCGTCGACGTGCTCTCCCAGCTACCCAACGCGACCATCTACCTGGAGGGGGGAGCGTCGGACTGGGAGGGCGCCCGCCGGACCGCGAGGCAGCTGAACTACATCGGTATCCACAAGGTCCGCGGCTTCATGCTGAACGTGACCCATTACGACTGGACCGCCGCGAACATCCGCCACGGGCTCGACATCTCGCGCCGCGTCGGCGGCAAGCCGTTCATCGTCAACACGGCCACCAACGGCCGCGGGCCCGTCCACTACCGGAACGCCCGGCGCCGGATCGTCAACGTCTGGTGCCACCCGCTCATGCGCGGCCTCGGGATCCCACCGACCACCGCCACCCACCATCCGAAGGTCGATGCCTACATGTGGGTCAACAGGCCCGGCTACTCGGGCGGATCCTGCAACGACGGGCCGCTGCCAGTGGGCAGCTGGTGGCCGCTGCGCGCGCTGTCGCTCGCCCGCTACCAGACCGGTTGGATCCGACCGCCGAGGGGCACGCGCTTCGGGCTCTACAGCCGCCCGTCGCTCGCCGAGGTGGCGGGCGACGGCCTGCACTGAGCCCGGTCCGGGACAGGCCCGCTGGTAAGGTTGACTCGCGAGTCAACGGGCTCGCCGAGGCGCTCCGGAATGCCCCACACAACCGCCACAGAGCGCGACGCGCGACACCTTCTTCGGACCATCGAACTGGCCGGCCGGGCGCGTGGGCAGACGAGCCCCAACCCGATCGTCGGGGCGGTGGTGGTCAAGCACGGCCGAGTGATCGGTGAGGGCATCACCCAGCCGCCCGGCGAGGCCCACGCCGAGCGGATGGCGCTCGGCGCCTGCGAGGAGGACCCCGCCGGCGCCACCATGTACGTGTCGCTCGAGCCCTGCGCACACCAGGGGCGCACCCCGCCCTGCACGGATGCGATCGTCGAGGCGGGCATCGCCCGCGTGGTGATCGCCTCCGACGACCCGACCCCCAAGGCCGCGGGCCGCGGGCCGGGCATCCTGCGCGACGAGGGCGTCGAGGTCTCCTTCGTGGACGGCGAGATCGCCGAGGCCGCGCGGCTCATCAACCAGCCCTTCCGCAAGCATGCCCGCGTGGGGCGCCCGCTGGTCGTCCTCAAGTCCGCGATGACGCTCGACGGCAAGGTCGCCACCCGCACCGGAGACTCGCAGTGGATCTCGGGCGAGGCGAGCCGCGCCCGCGCCCATCGTTGGCGCGCCGAGTCGGACGCCGTGGCGGTCGGGATCGGGACGGCGCTGATGGACGACCCGCTGCTGACCGCGCGCGTCGAGGGCGTCGCCCGGCAGCCGCGCCGGGTCGTATTCGACTCCGAGGCGCGCCTGCCCCTCGACTCCCAGCTCGTCCGTGGCGTGGCGGACGTGCCGGTGATCGTGGTTTGCTCGCGGGCCGCCTCGCGCACCTCGGTGCAGTCGCTGGAGAACGCCGACGTCGACGTGATCGTCGCAACTGGTGAGAACGAGTCCGCGCGCGTCGCGCACGCGCTCGACGAGCTCGGGCACCACGACGTGCAGTCGCTGCTGCTCGAGGGCGGGCCGCACCTGGCGGGCGCCTTCCTCGAGGCCGGCGAGATCGACGAGGCGCGCATGTTCGTGGCGCCGCTGCTGCTCGGCGGCACCAAGGCGAAGACCGCCGTCGAGGGCATCGGACTCGAGACGATCGCGCAGGCGCCCCGACCCATGGCGGTCGAGACCGAGCGGATCGAGAACGACGTTCTCATCACCGCTCGCTTCCGGGAGTGGTGACTTGTTCACGGGGCTCGTAGCGGGCACCGGGACGGTGGAGTCGCTCGAGCGTGACGGCGGCGGCGTCCGCCTCCGGGTGCGCAGCGAGCTCGCCGGTGAGCTCGGCCCGGGCGACTCGGTTGCGGTCAACGGTGTCTGCCTGACAGCCGTCGAGCCGGACGCACAGGGCTTCTCGGCCGACGTGATGGAGGAGACCCTGCGGCGCAGCTCGCTCGGCCCCCTCGGCGAGGGCGACGCCGTGAACCTCGAACTCCCGCTGCGCGCCGGCGACCGGCTAGGCGGCCATATCGTGCAGGGTCACGTGGACGCCACCGGCGAGGTCGCATGCGTGCGCGAGGAGGGGCTCTCGCGCGTGGTCCGGATCGCCGCCTCGGCAGACCTGCTGCGCTACATCGTCGAGAAGGGATCGATCGCGGTGGAGGGGGTGTCGCTTACCGTTTCGGCCGTGGACGGCGACGCGTTCGAGGTCTCGCTGATACCCGAGACGCTCGAGCGCACCACGCTCGGCGCCGCCGCGCCGGGCAGGACCGTGAACCTGGAGGTCGATGTGCTCGCCAAGTACGTGGAGAAACTCAAGGTATGACGAACCCTCCCTTCAGCACGATCGAGGAGGCCATCGAGGACATCCGCGCCGGCCGGATGGTCGTGGTCTGCGATGCAGAGGATCGCGAGAACGAGGGCGATCTGACGCTCGCGGCCCAGTTCGCCACGCCCGAGGCGATCAATTTCATGGCGATGCATGGCCGCGGGCTGATCTGTCTGGCGCTGACGCCCGAGCGTTGCGACGAGCTCGGGCTCGACCTGATGGCGGCCAAGAACGAGTCGCCGTTCCAGACCGCATTCACGGTCTCCGTCGAGGCCCGCGAGGGGATCACGACCGGCATCTCGGCGCACGACCGCGCGCACACGGTCCAGATCGCGATCGACCCGGGGACGCGCCCGCAGGACCTCGTCCAGCCGGGCCACATCTTCCCGCTGAAGGCCAAGGCCGGCGGTGTGCTCGAGCGCACCGGGCAGACCGAGGCCGGCGTCGACCTGGCGCACCTCGCGGGGCTCAACCCGTCGAGCGTGATCTGCGAGGTGATGAACGACGACGGCACGATGGCGCGCGTGCCCGACCTGGAGCGCTACTGCGCCAAGCACGGCCTCAAGATGATCACGGTCGCCGACCTGATCGCCTACCGGCGCAGGCACGACAAGCTGATCGAGCGGGTGGTGGAGGCGCAGCTGCCGACCAAGTTCGGTGACTTCCGGGTGGTCGGGTTCCGCTCGCTGGTGGACGACAAGCATCACGTGGCGATGGTCAAGGGCGAGATCGAGGGGCAGGACGACGTGCTGGTGCGCGTCCACTCCGAGTGCCTCACGGGTGACGTCTTCCACTCGCTGCGCTGCGACTGTGGCCAGCAGCTCGAGGACGCCCTGTTGCGGATCGAGGAGGAGGAGCGCGGCGTGTTGCTCTACCTCGCCCAGGAGGGGCGGGGCATCGGTCTGCTCAACAAGCTGCGTGCCTACCGGTTGCAGGAGGAGGGGCGCGACACGGTCGACGCCAACCTCGAGCTCGGCCTGCCGGCCGACCTGCGCGACTACGGGATCGGCGCCCAGATCCTCGTCGACCTCGGGCTGACCTCGATCCGGCTGCTGACCAACAACCCCAAGAAGATCGTCGGCCTCGAGGGCTACGGACTGCGCGTGACCGACCAGGTCCCGATCCAGCACGCCGCCAACGCCCACAACCTCGCCTACCTGCGTGCCAAGAAGGAGAAGCTCGGACACCTGCTCCACCACCAGGGGCTGGCGCTCGACGAGGAGATGATCCACGAGGAGCGCGTGCACGACCGCGAGCGTGCGGCCGCGGAGCAGGCCGACCTCTACGGGCAGGGGCCCGCCCCGGCGCCGCGGCCGAGGCCCGCCCGTGAGTGATCTTTACGCGGCCTGCGTGGGCCGCTTCTATGAGGACCTGGCGGAGCGACTGGTCGACGGAGCGCAGCGCGTGTTCGACGAGGCCGGCGCCACGCTCGAGGTCCACGACGTGCCCGGCGCGTTCGAGCTTCCGCTCGCCGCGAGCTATTGCGCCGCCTCCGGGCGCTACGCGGGCGTGGCCTGCCTCGGCGCCGTGATCCGCGGCGAGACCGACCACTACGAGTTCGTCTGCTCCGAGGCGGCGAGCGGGATCGCGCGGGTGGCGCTCGACACCGGCGTGCCGTGCGCCTTCGGGGTGTTGACCGTGGACTCGATGGAGCAGGCGCTCGCCCGCGCGGGCGGCGGCAAGCGCCACCAGGGTGAGGACGCCGCGCGAGCCGTCCTGCGCATGGCGGAGCTGCGGCGCCGGTTGTCTGGCGGAAGCACCCGGCTCGGCCGGGTGCGCACCGATTGAATCTCGTGATCAACCTCTACTCGGACACGCAGACGCGCCCGACGGACGCCATGCGGCAGGCGATCGCCTCCGCCGAGGTGGCGGACGAGCAGCGCGGCCAGGACCCCACGACGCTGCGCCTGCAGGAGCGGGTGGCCGAGCTGCTCGGGCACGAGGCCGCGGTCTTCATGCCCAGCGGGACGATGTGCAACCAGATCTCGTTCCGCCTGCACGCGCGCCCCGGCGGCGACGAGATCATCCTCGACCGGACCGCGCACCCGGTGATCGCGGAGGCCGGCGGCCCGGCCCAGAACGCGTCGCTGATGATCAACGCGATCGACGGTGACCGCGGCGTCTTCTCGGCGGAGCAGCTGCGCGCGGCGATCCGGCCCGAGAGCCGCTACCTCCCGCGCTCGCGGCTCGCGTCCGTCGAGCAGACGACCAACATGGGCGGCGGCCGGGTCTGGCCGCTCGACACGCTGCGCGCCGTGGTCGAGGTCGCCCGTGAGCACGGGCTGCGGGCGCACATGGATGGCGCGCGGCTCATGAACGCCGTCGTTGCCGCTGGGGTGCCGGCCGCGGACTACGGGTCGATGTTCGACACCGCGTGGATCGACTTCACGAAGGGCCTCGGCGCCCCCGTCGGCGCCGTGCTGGCCGGCTCCGCGGAGCTCATGGCCGAGGCCTGGCGCTGGAAGCAGATGATGGGCGGCGCCTTCCGGCAGTCGGGCATCGTGGCCGCCGGCTGCCTCTACGCGCTCGACAATCACGTCGAGCGGCTCGCCGAGGACCACGAGAACGCGCGTGTACTCGCCGACGGCTTGGCCGCGCTCGGCGTCGACGTTGTGGCCCCCGAGACGAACATCGTGATCTTCTCGGCACCTGACGGCTTCGTGCGTGGAATGGCCGAGCGCGGGGTCGAATTGAGCGGCACTCCCGACGGCCGCGTCCGCGCCGTCACGCACCTCGATGTCGACCGCCCTCAGGTCGAGGAAGCGCTCGAGCTGGCGAAGGCCCTGCTGCTACCCTGACGCGCCGTGGCAAAGGTCTGCTACTCGTGTGGAAAGGGCCCTGCGTTCGGGAACAGCCGCAGCCATTCGATGGTCGCGACGAGGCGCCGCTTCAACCCGAACCTGCAGAAGGTCAAGATCTCGGTCGGGGGTTCCCCCCGGCGCGAGTACGTCTGCACGCGTTGTCTCAAGGCCGGCAAGATCACGAAGGCCGCCTGAGCCGTCGCGTGACGGTAAGACGGCCGTCATCTCGTGTACAACCCACGCGTGCCTGACGAGAGCCTCGTCCGCTTTCAGCGCGTCGTCGCCGCCGCCCTCACAGAGCTGGAGTCCCGCCGCCAGGAGGTCAACGACCTCAACGTGTTCCCGGTCGCCGACGGCGACACCGGGGACAACATGGCGCTCACGCTGAAGGCCGTGGCCGAGGAGCTCGGCACGATGAACGGGCAGCCGATCGACGCGATCGGCCGCGACGAGATCGTGAGCGCCGTGGCGCGCGCCGCGTTACTCGGCGCGCGCGGGAACAGCGGCGTGATCCTCTCGCAGATCGTGCGCGGCGCGGCGGAGGAGCTGGTCTCGCGACCGGGCGAGCTCGTCGACCCGATACTCGTGTCCGCCGCCTTCGCGCGCGCCGCGGACGCCGCGTACGCGTCCGTGCGCGACCCAGCGGAGGGCACGATGCTCACGGCCGTGCGCGCCATGGCCAGCCGCGTGGCCCACGACCTCGCCCACATGGACACCACGCGGCTCGGGCCCGACGCCGGCGCGGCCGAGCAGGACGAGCTGCTGGCGGAGGTGCTCGAGAACGCGCTCGAGGCCGGCAAGGAGGCCGTCGAGCGTGGGCCGGAGCAGCTCGCCGTGCTGCGCGAGTCGGGCGTCGTCGATGCCGGCGCCTACGGGCTCATGGTGATCATCGCCGGCTGCCTGGCCGCACTCCGGGGCGACGCCGCACCCGAGCTCGAGCACCAGTACGCGCCGGCCGCGCTGCACCGCCCCGAGCACGAGTCGTCGAGCTTCCGCTACTGCACGAACTTCGCCGTCATCGGGCAGAACCTGGATGCCGGCAGCTTCTGGCCGATGCTCGAGGACCTCGGTGACTCCGTGCTCGTGGTGGGCGACGACCGCACCCTGCGCGTGCACGTGCACACCGATGACCCGGACGCCGCGGTGGCACTCTTCGAAGCCGTCGGCGAGGTGTCGCGCTTCGACGTTGCCGACATGCACGAACAGCTGGCGGAGCGCGCGGCACGGCTGTCGGACGACGGCCACGCGGAGGTCGCGAAGGCAGCCTGCGCCGTCGTGGCGGTGGCCAGCGGCGCCGGCCTGCAGCGGCTCTACGAGGAGCTCGGTGTGCTCGTGGTCGACGGCGGCGCCACCATGAACCCGTCGACCTACGAGCTGCTCGCCGGCATCCACGCCGCGCCGGCCGCCGAGGTGGTCGTGCTGCCCAACAGCCCGAACGTGATCCTCGCCGCAGAGAAGGCCGCCGGGCTGTCCGACAAGCCGGCGCAGGTCGTCCCCACGACCGCGCCCCAGGAGGGGCTCGCGGCGCTGCTCGCGTTCGACCCCGGCCGGGGGAGCGAGCACAACGCCCGCGCGGTGGCCGAGGCCGCCGAGCTCCTGACCGTGGGCGGCGTGGCACCCGCCGCCCGCGACGATACCCGCGGCCGCTTCAGCGCCGGCGAGGCGGTGGGCTACGCCGACGGCGAGCTGGTCGCCTGGGGCGACCCGGCCGCCACGCTCGCCGTGACCCTCGAGCGGATTTCCGACCGCGCAGAGCTCGTGACCTGCATCGCCGGGGAGGACCCGCCGCTCGGCCGCGAGCACGTCGAGGCGCGCATCCGCGCGGGCGTCGAGATCGAGTACCACGAGGGCGGCCAGCCCGCCTGGTGGTGGCTGCTCTGCGCCGAGTGAGGGCCGAAGCAGCCGGCTCGGCCGGCTGCGCAGGGAACCGATTCACTTGCCCACCCGCTTCGCCAGCAGCAAGGACCTGACTCCGGCGGAACTGCGCGAAGCCGAGCTGCGCTCGCTTCCGCACCCGAGCCGACTCGCCGAGCCCGTCACGCTGAAGGGGCCGGCGGGCAAGGCGCTCGCGGCGCTCGGCATCGAGACGGTGGGCGATCTGCTCGAGCATCTCCCGCACGCCCACCGTGACCGCCGCGATGTCCGGCTGGCTCGCGAGCTAAGCGTCGGGGAGGAGGCGACCGTGGCGGTGTCGGTCAGGGGCGTGACCGTCAAGCCGATGCGCGACCGGCGGCGCAAGCGCGTCGAGGCGCGGGTGGTCGACGAGAGCGGCCAGCTCGTGGCGGTCTGGTTCAACCAGCCCTGGATAGCGCGCCAGCTCGATGAGGGGGCGGCCGTGCTCCTGCACGGGAAGCTCCGCCGCCGCGGCGAGCTCTGGGTGACCGAGCACGAGCTGATCGACGGCGGCGGGGTGCCCGTGCATACGGTTGGACTCGTGCCCGTCCACCCGGCCACGGAGGGCATCAGCGCCGGGCGCCTGCGGCAGCTCGTGTGGGACCACTATCGCTCGATCTACGACGTGCTCGAGCCGCTGCCGGCGCGGCTGCGCGCGCGCGAGCGGCTGGGCGAGCGCGCCGCCGCGCTCGGGGCCGCGCACTTCCCCGACCGCGAGGACGACGAGCGCGAGGCGCGCCGCAGGCTCGCCTTCGAGGAGCTCTTCCTGCTTCAGGTCGCCCTCGCCGGGCGTCGCCGCGCGCGAAGGGAGGGCCGCCGGGCGCGCCCGCTGGCGCCGCGCGGCGTCGTCGTCGACCGCTGGCGCTGGTCGCTCCCCTTCGAGCTGACCGGAGACCAGGCGCGGGCGATCGCCGATGTCGACGCGGACCTCGGGCGCGAACATCCTATGCAGCGGCTGCTGATGGGGGAGGTCGGCAGCGGCAAGACGGTGGTCGCGCTGGCGGCCATGCTGCGCGCGGTCGAGAACGGCGCCCAGGCCGCGCTGATGGCGCCCACGGAAACGCTCGCCGAGCAGCACCACCGGACGCTCGACTCGCTGCTCGGCGGCTCGCTGCCGGTGGAGCTCCTGACCGGCTCCACGAGCGCGGCGCGGCGGCGCGACCTCCTCGGCCGGCTCGCGGACGGGCAGCTACAGGTCGTGGTCGGAACGCACGCGCTGATCGAGGACGCGGTCGAGTTCCGCGACCTGGCGGTGGTGGTGGTTGACGAGCAGCATCGCTTCGGCGTTCGCCAGCGGGCGGCGCTGGACGCCAAGGCCCCGGACGGACTGGCGCCGCATGCCCTGCACATGACGGCCACGCCGATCCCGCGCACGCTCTCGCTCACCGCCTATGGGGACCTTGACGTGACCGTGCTGCGCGAGCTGCCGCAGGGGCGCCGGCCGGTCGAGACGCACGTGGTCGACGGCGCCCGCGCCCGCGCACGGGCCTACGAGCGCATCCGGGAGGAGATTGGGGCGGGGCGGCAGTGCTTCGTCGTTTGCCCGCTCGTCGAGGAGTCCGAGGCGCTGCAGGCGAGGGCAGCGACCGCGGAGTTCGAGCGCCTGCGGGCCGGCGAGTTTCGTGGCCTGCGCGTGGAGCTCATCCACGGCCAGCTGCCGTCCAAGCAGAAGGCCGCCGCGATGGAGGCGTTCGCCGCCGGCGAGGCCGACGTCCTCGTGGCCACAAGCGTCATCGAGGTGGGCATCGACGTCCCGAACGCCACGGTCATGGTGATCGAGGCGGCGGAGCGCTACGGGCTCTCGCAGCTCCACCAGCTGCGCGGGCGCGTGGGACGCGGCGAACACCCCTCGCTCTGCATCCTGTTCGGCGATCCCAAGCTGCCGCGGCTCGAGGCGATCGCCCGGGAGCGCGACGGCTTCAGGCTCGCGGAGATCGACCTCGAGCTGCGCGGCGCCGGTGATGTGCTCGGCACCCGCCAGCACGGCCTTCCGGAGTTCCGCGTGGCGCGTCTCCCCGAGGACACGGAGCTGCTCGTGCGGGCGCGCGACCGCGCCGACGAGATCCTGCTGGCCGACCCCGGCCTCGCGGAGCCCGATCACGCCCTGCTTCGGGAAGCCGTGGTCACCCGCTTCGGCCCCGACCTCGACCCCATCCCCGCGTGAGGATCGTCGCGGGCCGCTATAAGGGCCGCCGCCTGCGGATGCCGCGCGGCGCGTCCACGCGCCCCACCGCGGACCGGGTGCGCGAGGCCCTGTTCTCGATGCTGGGCGACGTGTCAGGCGCCCGCGTTCTCGACCTCTACGCCGGCTCCGGGGCGCTCGGGATCGAGGCGCTGTCGCGCGGCGCGGACTCGGCCGTGTTCGTCGAGCGCGACCCGCGGGCCGCCGCGGCGATCCGCGCGAACATCGACGCGGTCGGGGCGAACGGGGAGGTCAGGCGCCAGGACGTGCTCGGTTTCCTCGCCTCGGATCATCGCCCCTTCGACCTCGTGTTCTGCGACCCTCCATATGATTCCGGGCCTCGCATCGCCGGACAGCTCGCCGAGAGGCTGCCGGCCTTGCTCGCAGAAGGCGCACGCACAGTGACCGAATCCGACAAGCGCATGCCGCTCGAGCTTCCGTTCCCGCTCCTCACGGAGCGAACCTACGGCGACACCAGGATCGCGATCCATGGCCGCTGAGCGAAACGCGGGCACGGCGGTCTGTCCGGGCTCGTATGACCCGGTGACGATGGGTCACGTCGACATCATCGGGCGGGCGGCGAACGTGTTCGAGCAGGTCGTGGTGGGGGTCGTCAACCAGCCCGTGCGCAAGAAGAAGACGCTGTTCTCCGCCGAGGAGCGGGTCTCGTTTCTCACCTCGGCGGTGGCGGATTACGGGAATGTGCAGGTAAAACCCTTTGATACTCTGCTCGTCGATTTCGCTCGTGAGAATGGGGCGAAGGCGATAGTCAAGGGCCTCCGAGCGATCTCGGACTTCGAGTACGAGTTCGAGATGAACCAGCTCAACCGGAAATTGGCCCCAGACATCGAGAGCATCTATCTGATGACCGCCCCACAGTTCAGCTTTCTTAGTTCCAGCGGAGTCAAGGAGCTGGCGATGTTCGGGGGAGACGTGAGCGGGCTCGTGCCCGACCCGGTGGCCGCCCGATTGCAGGAAGAGTTGAAGCGGTAGAGAACTGAGGAACCGCGTATGGACGTTCTAGTCCTGATCGACAAGCTCGACGACACGATTCACAACGCCAAGCCCGTGCCGCTCACGGATCAGGTGCGCGTGGACAAGGAGGAGGTCTACGACATCCTCGACCAGATGCGCGCGACGATCCCCGAGGAGATCAAGCAGGCACGCTGGATCGTGAAGGAGCGCCAGGAGATGCTCGCCGAGGCCAAGCGCGAGGCGGAGCGGATCATCAAGGAGGCGCGCGAGGAGCAGGTCCGCCTGATCTCCGAGGAGGAGGTCGTCAAGCAGGCGGAGCGCCAGGCCGACGAGATCATCGAGGACGCACGCGCGCGCGAGCGCGAGATCCGGCTGGGCGCCGAGGACTACGCGGACGACATCCTCAACACCCTCGAGGTCAACCTGACGAAGTTCATCGCGGCCGTGCAGCGCGGGCGCGACCGGTTGCAGGGGCGCGAAGAGGCCGAGGTCGGGTAGGGCGGCGGGGCGGTAGCCTCGCCGGCATGCCCTCCTATCTCCACACCTGCTACCGCATCGGCGATATCGACCGGTCGGTTGCCTTCTACGAGAAGCTCGGCTTCGAGGAGGCGCGCCGGATGCCGATCGGCGATGAGGCGATCAATGTATTCATGGCGCTCCCGGGCGAGGACCCCGTGCTCGAGCTGACCTACAACTTTGGGGTCGATTCCTACGACCTCGGCACGGGCTACAACCACATCGCGCTTGCGGTCGAGGACCTCGACGGGACGCTCGCCGCGCTGGCTGGCGACGGGATCGAGCCTGAGAAGCCGCCGTACCGGCCGGGTGGCCGTACCGAGGGGTCCTTCATAGCGTTCGTTCGGGATCCGGATGGCTACAGGGTTGAGCTGATCGGCCGCGGCTAACCTCGCTGACATGGGTCAGCGGACCGAGATCTTCGACGTAGGCAGGCTCGGACTCAGCTCCGGCGAGGGACGGCGTTTCGGCCTTGAGGTGGCTGTCGGTGCCTTCGACTTCGGCGGCCAGCGCTACGAACTCGCTAGCGAGGTTGTCGACGCTCTCCTGAACGTCGACCACACGACCGCCGGCTACTCGCTCAGGCTGCGCTTCGACGCCGAGCTGTCGGGGCCGTGCATGCGTTGCCTCGAGGACGCCGGCCATGTCCTGCACGTGGATGCGCGCGAGGTCGACCAGCCGGGTGGCGGGGAGGACCTGCGCTCGCCCTACCTGGAGGAGGGCAAGCTCGACGTCGCCGCCTGGGCGCGCGACGCGCTCGCGCTCGCGTTGCCGGCCCAGATCGTGTGCCGTGAGGATTGCCTCGGCCTGTGCTCGGTCTGCGGGGCGAACCTGAACCAAGACCCGGACCACGCTCACGAGGCGGAGCCCGACCCGCGCTGGGCTGCTCTCCGTGGGCTGAAACTCGACTGAGGCCCGAAGCAGCCGGCTCGGCCGGCTGCGCAGGGTTGGTTAGTACACTGGTCGGCTGCTCATGGCAGTTCCGAAGCAGAGACAGTCCCACTCGCGGACACACAAGCGCCGCTCCCAGCACAAGGTGAGCCCGCCGGGCCTGCGGCACTGCCCGCGCTGCCACGAGCCGCGGCTGCCGCACCGCGTCTGCCCAAACTGCGGCACCTATGCCGGCCGCGAGGTCGTCGTGCAGCAGCCGGGCGTCGCTGACGACGAGTAGCACGCGTGATCGCCGTCGACGCGAACGGCGCGGACGAAGGGCCCGTCGCCGTCGCCGAGGGGGTCGCCCGGTCCGGCTTGGCCGTTCTGCTCTTCGGTCCGCAGGCTGAGATCCGCGGCCCGGCCGGTGCGCTCGCCGAGGTCGTCGACGCGCCCGAGACCGTCAAGGCCGGCGAGGAGGCGGTGGCTGCCGTGCGCTCGAAGCCCGACGCGTCGATCGTCCAAGCTGCGCGGGCCGTGGGCGAAGGCCGCGCAGACGCACTGGTCTCGGCGGGTTCCACAGGGCCGACACTCGCCGCCGCGACGTTGTCCATCAAACGCCTGCACGGCGTCTTTCGGCCCGCTCTCGCCGTGCTCCTGCCGGTGCCCGGCGGCCCCGTGCTGTTGCTCGACGCCGGCGCGAACGTGGAGGTGCGCCCCGAGCACCTCGTCCAGTTCGCCTACATGGGCGCTTGTTTCATGGAGGCGGTCGTCGGCGTCGAGCGGCCGAAGGTCGGCCTGCTCTCGGTCGGCGAGGAGGCCGGCAAGGGCACGCCGGACGTGCTGACCGCGCACGAGCGCCTCGCTGCGCGCGATCTCAACTTCATCGGCAACCTCGAGGGCTTCGACATCCCCGCCGCCGGCGCCGATGTCGTCGTGGCCGACGGCTTCACCGGCAACGTCGCGCTCAAGGTGCTCGAGGGAACTGTGCGGGAGCTCTCCGGCGAGATCCGCTCGCGGATCAGGTCCGGGGCGGGCTCGAGTCTTGGCGGCCTGCTCATCCGGGGCAAGATGCGCGAGGTGCGCGACGAGCTCGATCCCGAGCGCGTAGGCGGGGCAATCCTGCTGGGGCTCCGCAAACCGGTCGTGGTGGCTCACGGCAGCTTCGGCCCGGTCGGCATCGCGCACGCGGTCAGGCTTGCCCGACGGGCGGTCGACGAGGACATGGTCGGGCGCACCGCCGCCGCGCTCGACAGTGCAGGGGTGTTGCGATCCGCGCCCACTGCTAGCGTCGCCCAGCCATGACCCGAGAGGAGGTCCTCGAGCGCATCCGGGAGCACCTCGCCACCGAGCTGGAGGTGGATCCCGAACGCATCGGCGAATCGACCCGGTTCCGTGAGGACCTGGAGGCGGACTCACTCGACCTGGTCGAGCTCGTCGTCGAGCTCGAGGACAACTACGGGGTGCGCATCCCCGATCAGGAGGCGGTCAAGATCTTGACGGTCGGCCAGGCCGCGGACTTCGTCGCCGCCCATGCCGCGGAGATCGAGACCTGAATCGCTCGAAGACCTGCTCGCGGAGCTGCCGGGCGACCTTCGCCGGCAGGCATTCACCCACGCGTCCTGGGTGGGGCACCGGGCCGAGGCCTACGAGCGGCTGGCGTTCCTGGGGGACGTCGTCCTGAGCCTCGCCGTTTCGACGCACCTGTACCCGCGCTTCGAGCGCTACGGCGCGGGGCGGCTCACAAAGGTGCGCGCGCAGGCCGTTAGCGGGCCTTCGTGCGCGCGGGTGGCGCTCGGGCTGGGCGTTCCGGACGAGCTGCGCGCCACTGCGCCGGAGGGCAGCACCGGGCGGAGCGCGGAGATGCTCGTGGGGTCCGAGCGGGTGCTCGCGTCGGTTTGCGAGGCGATCATCGGGGCGTCCTTCCTGGCGTTCGGCTTCGACCGCACGGCGCCGGCCGTGGTGGAGTCGTTCGCCACCGAGATCGACCAGGCTCTCGAGCACCCGGTGGACTACAAGTCGGTGCTGCAGGAGCGGCTCGCGCGCCGGGCTGAGGTCGTGAGCTACCGCACGGTCTCCGAGGAGGGCCCCGCCCACGACCGCTCGTTCATCGCCGTCGCGGAGGTCGGCGGGGAGGAGCTCGGCCGCGGGGAGGGAAAGACCAAGAAGGGCGCTGAGCAGGAAGCGGCCCTTCAGGCTCTCGACGCCCTCGACGAGGAGGCGGTCACGTAGGGATGCACCTGCGCTCGATCTCGATGAAGGGCTTCAAGTCCTTCCCGCAACGAACCAAGCTCGAGTTCGGCACGGGCGTCTCCGTGATCGTCGGGCCGAACGGGTCCGGCAAGTCGAACATCACGGACGCCGTGCTGTGGGCGCTCGGCGAACAGTCGCCCCTCGCGGTGCGCGGCCAGCTCATGAAGGACGTGATCTTCGCCGGCGGGCACGGGGTCAAGGGGTCCGGCGCAGCGGAGGTCGAGGTCGTGATCGACAACGCGGACGGGCGGCTCGACACGAGCTTCGCCGAGATCTCGATCGTCCGCCGGCTGGAACGCGACGGCGAGGGCGAGTACCGCCTCAACGGCGCCCGCTGCCGGCTCGTCGACGTGATCGAGGTGCTCTCCGACTCGGGGCTCGGCAAGGAGATGCACTCGGTGGTCTCGCAGGGCAAGGTCGAGCAGATCGTGATGTCGCGCCCGCGGGAGCGTCGGCTGCTGATCGAGGAGGCGGCCGGGCTCGGCAAGCACCGCAAGCGCCGCCGGCGCGCGCAGCTGAAGCTCGAGCGCACCGAGGAGAACCTGTCGCGGGCGCTCGACGTCGAGCGCGAGGCGCGCTCGCGGCTGCGGCCGCTCAAACGCCAGGCCGAGGCCGCCGAGCTGCACGAGCGCCTCGAGCGCCAGACGCTCGAGGCGCGCTTCACGCTGTCGCGGGATGAAGCACGGGCCGCCCGCGCGGCCCTCGCCGAGGCGGAGCGCCGGGCCCTCGCCGCGCGCGTTGAGCGCGACGACGCCGAGCGGCTGCTCGCCGAGGTGGCGCAGCGCCGGGAAGAGGCAGAGGAGGCGTTTGCGGCGCAATCTCGCGCGAGGGAGCGGCTGCAGGCCCGTCTCTACGCCGCGCGCTCGGCGGCCGACCATGTCTCGATGCGTCTCGAGCGCGTGCGCGAGCAGGCCGCCGCGGCGGCCGAACGCCGCGAACGGCGGCTGCGCCAGCTCGAGCTGCTGGAGCAGCAGGCCGCCGCGGACGCCGAGCTGGCCGCCCGCGACGAGGGACCCGAGCACAGGATCGCTGCGATCGAGAAGGAGCTCGCGGCGCTCGAGGCCGGGCGCGACGAGCGGCTCGCTCGCGAGCTGGCCGGGCTCGAGGAGGAGCTCTCCACCGCCCGCTCACGGGTCGAGGGGCTCGAGCAGGCCGCTCAGGTCCGTCGCGCCGCGCTGGCGGACGCCGAGCGAGCCGCGGACGCCGCCCGCGGCGCACGCCGCGATGCGGAGCGGGCGGCCGAGGCGGCGCGTGCCGAGGCGGCACGCGTGGGCGCCGAGCTTGCGGCGGTCAACCAGTTCGTTCGCGGGGCCGCGGCCGCGCCGGGCAACACCGGCACGCTCGCCGAGAGCCTGCACGTGGAGCCCGGCTATGAGCTGGCGCTGGCGGCGGTCCTCGGCTCGCGCCTGACGGCGGTGGTGGTGGCCGACCTGGCTGCCGGCGAGCGGCTGCTCGACGACGCGGGCGAGCACGGCGGAAGCGCGCTCGTCGAGGGCGAGAGGGCGATTTCGCACCGGCGCGGAGGCGACGAGGAGTTGGGACCCGGTGCGGAGCCGCTTCTGAGCCGGGTGCGCCCCGAGCGCGACGTCGCGGCACTCGCCGCGCGGCTGCTCGAGGGTGTTTGGGTGGTCGATTCGCTCGGCACCCTCAGCGCCCGCTTCTCCGGCGTGGCCGTCACACGCGCCGGGCGCCTGTTCGACGCCCGTAGCGGCGAGCTCAGCCAGGCGCCGGCGGGCGGCTCCGAGCGGCTGCTCGAGGAGCTCGGGCGCCGCGACGAGCTCGTCGCCGGCTCGGAGCGCGCGGCGAGAGACGAGGCCGGTGCTCAGAGCGCGCTCGAGGGGGCCGGTGCGGGAGTGGGAGAGGCCGATACCGCGCGCGAGGAGGCGGAGAGCGCGCTGCGCGACGCCCTGCGGGAGCTCGCCGAGGCGGAGGAGTCCGCGAGCCGGGCAGAGTGGATCATCGCCCGCCGTCGCGAGGCGCCCGATGACGGGCCCGAGGCCGTACGCCGCGCCGAGCTGACAGGGGACCTGCGGGCCGAGCAGCGGTTGGCCGAGCGCATCGCCCGCGAACGTGAGGAGCGTGCCCGGGCCCTCTCCGCGATGAAGGGCGGCGCCGAGCGCGACCTCGCGCTCGTCGACGACGCCGGCCGAGCCGCGGGAGCGCTCGAACGGGGGCGCGATGCGCTCGCCGCGAGCCGCGAAGCGATCCAAGCCGATCTCGACGCCGGCGCCGCGGCCGGGGAGGAGACCGCGGCCGTGCTCAAGGCCTGCGCACACGAGGAGGCGGAGCTCCAGGGCAGGCTGAAGCGCGCGAGCGACGCCGTCACCGCCGCGGAGGTTGCGGCGCAGCACGTGCGGGACACGGCCGCCGACGCGGAGCGCGACCTGAGCCAGCTGGCGACCCGGCTCGGGCTACCGGCGGAGCCTGCCACAGAGCCGCTGCCGGACGCCGAGCGCGAGGCGCTCGGGGCGCGCGTCGAGCGCCTGCAGCGCCGGCGCGAGCAGCTCGGTCCCGTGAACCCGCTTGCCAAGCAGGAGTACGAGGAGGCGGTGGCGCACGTCGAGGAGCTCGAGGCCCAGCGCGTCGACCTCGAGACCGCGCTCACCGAGCTCGAGGGGCTGATCAAGGAGACGGACCGTCGGATCAGGGAGGCGTTCGAGCAGACGTTCGAGGCCGCGGCAAGGAACTTCGAGGACGTTGTCGAGCACCTGTTCCCGGGAGGGCGCGGGCGGCTGCGGCTGGTCCACGCCGAGGCGGGGCCGCGCCCGGTGGTCGGCGGCGAGCCGGAGCCCGCGCCGGACGACGAGGACGATCTCCCGGAGGCCGGTGTCGAGATCGAGGTGACGCCGCCGGGCAAGTCGACCAAGCGCCTGTCGCTGCTCTCGGGCGGCGAGAAGTCGCTCGTCGCGCTGGCGTTCATGTTCGCCGTCTTCCTCGCCCGGCCGTGCCCGTTCTACATCCTCGACGAGGTCGAGGCCGCGCTCGACGACATCAACATCGACCGCTTCCTCCAGCTCGTCAGGCGCTACTCCGACCGCGCCCAGTTCATCGTGGTCACGCACCAGAAGCGGACGATGGACGCCGCCGACACGCTCTACGGGGTGAGCATGGGCGGCGACGGCGTCTCCAAGGTCGTGTCACGCAGGCTCGAGGGCCAGCCGATGCCGGAGCACAGGCCGGCTCCGGCCGAAGAGGCGGCTTAGCAGCGCGACTATGCTCGCGGGCCGATGGCCCGCACCTGGCACGACCTGTTCGTTACCGGCGAGGACGCGCCGCCGCCCGCTCCCGAGGCGGACGGCGAGCCGGAGCGCCGCGGCTTCTTCCGGCGTCTGCGCGACAACATGTCGAAAACGCGCCAGGCGCTCGGCGCGGAGCTCCAGGCAACTGTCTTCCAGTCGCTCGACGACGAGGCCTTCGAGCACCTCGAGGAGACGCTCATCTACGCCGACGTGGGTGCGCCCACGACCGCGAAGATCGTCGAACGGCTGGAGACGGAGGCCGAGAGCGGCGAGCTGCAGGGAGGGGAGGACCTCACGCGCCGCCTGCGCGAGCTGCTGGCCGACACGGCGCGGCTCGACGGCGACACGATCGACTTGACCGTCAGGCCCACCGTGATCCTCGTAGTGGGCGTGAACGGCAGCGGCAAGACCACGACGATCGGCAAGATGGCGTGGCACCTGCAGAAGGAGTTCGGCCGCTCCGTACTGCTCGCCGCCGGCGACACCTTCCGCGCCGCCGCGGCCGAGCAGCTTGGGCTGTGGGCCGAGCGGGCCGGCTGCGAGCTCGTCCGAGGCGAGGCCGGCTCCGACCCCGGGGCGGTCATGTACGACGCCATTGAGGCGGCAAAGGCGCGCGGCCACGATGTCGTGATCTGCGACACCGCGGGGCGCCTCCACACCCAGCAGCACCTCATGGACGAGCTGCGCAAGGTGCGCAAGGTCATTGCGGGCCAGGCGCCCGGGGCGCCTCACGAGACACTCCTCACGATCGACGCCACCACGGGCCAAAACGGCCTGCGCCAGGCGCTCCTGTTCCGCGATGCCGTCGACGTCACCGGCATCGCGCTCACCAAGCTCGACGGGACGGCAAAGGGCGGCATCGCGCTGGCGATCGCCCAGGAGCTCGGGGTGCCGGTCAAGCTCATCGGGATCGGCGAGGCGCTCGAGGATCTGCGCCCGTTCGACCCCGACGACTTCGCCCGGGCGATACTGGAACCGTGAGCGAGCCGGGGCGCAGCCGCGGGGAGGGCACGCGCGTCGTGAAGGCCGGCCTGCCCGAGCCCGAGCAGGGCCAGCCGTTCCTCCCCGGACCGGTCTTCGCCGCGCCATTCCACCTACGCGGCGATCCCGAGCAGTCGCCCTACTCGTACACGCGCTACGGGCATCCCACCTGGGCGCGCTTCGAGTCCGCGCTCGGCGAGCTCGAGGACGCCGATTCGATCCTGTTCGCCTCCGGGATGGCCGCGGCGGCCGCGCTGCTCATGACGCAGACGAAGCCGGGCGACGCCATCGCCATGGACGAAAGCTGCTACCTCGGCGTCCGCCGGCTGGCCCAGACCCACCTCGAGCCGCGCGGCGTCGACGTGCGACTCGCGCCGCCCGCCGAGCTGGCCGCCGCCGTCCGCGGGGCGGTGCTGCTGTGGCTCGAGACGCCGTCCAACCCGAAGCTCGAGGTGTACGACATCGCCGAGCTCTCCCGCGCGGCCCGCGAGGAGGGGGCGCTGACGCTCGTCGACAACACGACCGCCGGTCCGCTCCTACAGCGGCCGCTCGACCTGGGAGCCGACGTCACGCTCACCAGCGCGACGAAGCAGGTGAGTGGCCACGCCGATCTCATGCTCGGCTATCTCACGACGCGCGATGACGAGCGGGCCGCGCGGCTGCGCGACTGGCGCCGCGACGCCGGCGCTCTCCCCGGCCCATTCGAGGCCTGGCTCGCCCACCGTTCGCTGCCGACGCTCGCGCTGCGCCTCGAGCGAGGCTGCGACAACGCACTCGCGATCGCCCGCCTGCTGGCGGCCCGCGACGACGTGCCGTCCGTGGCCTATCCGGGCCTGAGCGGCGACCCGGGGCACGAGGTCGCGCGCCGCCAGATGCGCGGCTACGGGATGGTGGTCTCGTTCGACCTCGGAAGCCAGGAACGTGCCGAGCGCTTCCTCGCCACGGCCGAGCTCGTGACCGACGCGACGAGCTTCGGCAGCGTCTACACAACGGCGGAACGCCGGGCGCGCTGGGGCGGCGACGACGTTCCCCCGGGCTTCATCCGCCTGTCCGCCGGCTGCGAGGACACGGCCGACCTGCTGGCCGACGTGGAGCGCGCGCTCGACGCCGCGTGAGCGGCCCGCTGCTCGTCACAGGCGGAAGTGGCTACCTGGGCCATGCGCTCCTGCGCAGCGCCGAGCCGCCCGTCGTCGCCACGCACCTGACGTCACCCGCGACCCCGGTGCCGGGGGCCGAGTGGCTGCGGCTCGACGTCCGAGACGCCGTCGCGGTCGAGCGCACATTCGCGGAGCTGCGGCCGGCCGCCGTCATCCACACCGCGTACCGACAGGAGGAGCCGGAGGCGTGGGCGACGAACACGCTCGGGGCGGCGAACGTGGCGCGCGCCGCCGCCCGCGCCGGCGCGCGGCTCGTGCACGTGTCCACGGACCTGGTCTTCGACGGCACCGCTGCGCGGCCGTACACCGAGGAGGACGAGCCGATCCCCGCCACCCCGTACGGGCGGACGAAGCTCGAGGGCGAGCGTGAGGTGCGGGCGGCCCACCCGGACGCGCTCGTGGTGCGGACCTCGCTGATGGTCGGCGGGGGCGAGCCGGGCCGCCAGGAGCGGTTGGTGCTCGCCGCGGCGCGTGGCGAGTCGGACATCGCCTTCTTCGAAGACGAGCGCCGCTCGCCGGTGCTGGTCGACGACCTGGCGGCGGCGCTCGTGGAGCTCGCCGGCCGCCGGGAGCGTGGGCTGCTGCACGTTGCCGGCCCGGAGGCGGTGAGCCGATACGAGCTCGCCTGCCTGATCGCGGCGGCGCACGGGCTCGCGTCCGGGCGCCTGCGCCGCGGACGCCTGGCCGGCTCGGGGCTGCAGCGGCCTGCCAACTGCGTGCTCGACTCGAGCCGCGCCCGCGCGCTGTTGCGAACGCCGATCCGCGGCGTGAGCGAGCTGGCGGCCCTGCCGGACCGGGCTGCAGACCGATCACCGCCCGGTCCCTAGGATCCCGACGGCATGGACGATTGGGTCTGGTGGATGATCGCGGCGGGGGTTCTCGCCGTCGGAGAGATCGCGACACTCGGGTTCTTCCTGGGCCCGATCGCCGTTGCCGCCGTGGCGGCGGCGATCGTAGCGCTCGTGGGAGGCGGCCTCGCGGTGCAGTGGATCGTGTTCATCGCCGTGTCGCTGGCATCGCTGCTGGTGCTGCGGCCGATCGCCACCCGCCACCTGCGCACTCCCGCTCGGCTGCGTACCGGGACAGCCGCACTCGTCGGCAGCCAGGCCGTGGTGATCGAGCAGGTGGACCGCGACGGCGGGCAGGTCAAGCTCGCCGGCGAGGTCTGGTCGGCGCGGTCCTACGATGAGGACGAATCGTTCGAGCCCGGCGCCCGCGTCGAGGTCATGAAGATCGACGGCGCCACGGCGCTGGTCGCGGAGTAGAAGGAGCCAAATGGCAACACTGATCGTCCTCATCGTCGTCGCCCTGGTCGTCCTGATCACCCTCTCCAGGGCGATCCGGATCGTGCCGCAGGCCCGCGCCGGGATCGTCGAGCGGCTCGGCCGCTATCACCGCACGCTCGACGCGGGGCTGGCGCTCATCATCCCCTACGTGGACCGTGTCAAGCCGCTGCTCGACCTCCGCGAGCAGGTGGTCTCGTTCCCGCCGCAGCCCGTGATCACCGAGGACAACCTGACTGTCAACATCGACACCGTCATCTACTACCAGGTGACCGACGCCAAGGCCGCGACCTACGAGATCGCGGACTACATCTCCGGTATCGAGCAGCTCACGGTCACGACGCTGCGAAACGTGGCCGGTGGGATGACGCTCGAGGACACGCTTACCTCGCGCGACACGATCAACGCTGAGCTGCGCCAGGTGCTCGACGAGGCCACCGGCAAGTGGGGCATCCGGGTGAACCGCGTGGAGCTCAAGGCGGTGGACCCGCCGGCGACGATCCAGGAGGCCATGGAGAAGCAGATGCGCGCGGAGCGGGACCGCCGCGCCGCGATTCTCACCGCCGAAGGGGTCAAGCAGTCGCAGATCCTCACCGCCGAGGGCGAGAAGCAGTCGTCGATTCTGAGGGCCGAGGGCCAGAAGCAGTCCGACATCCTCAAGGCTGAGGGTCAGTCGCAGGCGATCGAGAGCGTCTTCGACGCTATCCACAGGGGCGACGCCGACCCCAAGCTGCTCGCCTACCAGTACCTCCAGACGCTGCCGCAGATCGCCCAGGGCGAGTCGAACAAGGTCTGGATCATTCCGAGCGAGGTGACGCAGGCGCTCGCGAACATCGGCTCGATCATTCCGAAGCCGCAGGGCGGCGGCCAGGACACGCCGCCGGCCGGGGGGCCGCCGGCCGCGCCGCCGCGGTAGCGCCGGCGCGCGCGACCACAGGATTTCCCGTCTACGTTGTCGACTTGATGTCGTGTGACGACATCAAGTCGACACTGTGGCCGAAAACTGCGAGTCCTCTAGCCTCCCTCCTTCATGTTCGACGCTCTCTCAGACCGGCTCCAGGCCGCGCTCGGCGACGTCCGCTCGCGCGGGCAGCTGACCGAGGAGGACGTCAACAAGGCGATGCGCCAGGTGCGCCTCGCGCTTCTCGAGGCGGACGTCAACTTCAAGGTGGTCAAGCAGTTCACGGCCGCGGTGAAGGAGCGTGCGCTCGGGCAGGACGTGCTCTCGTCGCTGAACCCCGGTCAGCAGGTCGTGAAGATCGTCTCCGAGGAGCTCACCACGCTCATGGGAGGCTCGGGCCGCGACCTGGCGTTCGCCCGGCCGGGCCCGACTGTGATCCTCATGGCGGGCCTGCAGGGCTCGGGCAAGACCACCGCCTGCGCCAAGCTCGCCCGCCACCTGCGCGAGGAGCACGGGATGAACGTCGCCCTGGCGGCGTGCGACGTGTACCGCCCGGCCGCCGTCGACCAGCTCGTCAAGGTCGGCGCCCAGGCCGGTGCGACCGTCTACGAGCAGGGCACCGGACGCAATCCCGTCGACATCGCCGAGTGGGCCCTCGACCAGGCGAAGCAGGACCGCCGCGACGCGCTGATCGTCGACACGAGCGGCCGCCTGCACATCGACGAGGAGCTCATGAAGGAGCTCGCCGAGATCAAGAAGCGCACCAAGCCCCACGACGTGCTGCTCGTCGTCGACGCGATGACCGGCCAGGACGCCGTCAACGTGGCCGAGCAGTTCGCCGAGACCGCGAACTTCGACGGTGTGGTCCTCACCAAGCTGGACGGCGACGCCCGCGGCGGCGCCGCGCTCTCGGTCAAGGCCGTCACCGGCAAGCCCATCCTGTACGCCTCCACCGGCGAGAAGCTCGGCGACTTCGAGCGCTTCCACCCGGACCGCATGGCCCAGCGGATCCTCGGAATGGGCGACGTGATGACGCTCGTCGAGAAGGCCGAGCGCCAGATGGACGAGCGCCAGGCGCAGGAGCTCGAGAAGAAGATCCGCAAGGAGCAGTTCACGCTCGACGACTTCCTCGAGCAGATGCAGCAGGTCCGCAGGATGGGCCCGCTCGGCTCGCTCCTCAAGATGATGCCGGGGGTCGGCCAGCAGCTCGGCAACCTGAACGTCGACGAGAAGGAGCTCGACCGCCTCGAGGCGATCATCCGCTCGATGACCCCCGAGGAGCGCGCGGACCCGTCGATCATCAACGGCTCGCGTCGCCGGCGGATCGCGCGCGGGTCGGGGACGACGGTGCAGGCGGTTTCGCACCTCGTCAAGCAGTTCGGGCAGATGAAGAAGCTGATGAAGCAGGTCGCGCGCGGCAAGATGCCGAACCTGCAGCAACTCGCCGGCGGTCGCTAACCTCTTCCGGCCTATGTCCGTACGAGTACGCCTCACCCGCGTGGGGAGCAAGAAGAATCCAATCTGGCGTGTGGTCGTCGCCGACCAGCGCTCGCCGCGCGATGGCCGCTTCATCGAGACGATCGGCCACTACAACCCGCAGACCGAGCCGTCGACCATCCGGATCGACGAGGAGCGGCTGCAGCATTGGATCGCCCGCGGTGCGCAGCCCACGGGGACGGTCAAGCAGCTGATGAAGGCCCAGGCGAAGGGCCTGAGCGCCGATCCCAAGACCTCGGCGGCGGTCGCGGCCGCGAGCCCCGCCACGGCTGCGCCGGTGGCGATGGAGGCGGCGACGCCGCCCTCGCAGGCCGAGCCCGCCGCTGCCGAGGAGGAGGCCGCTCCCGAAGCCGAGGCGGCCGCCCCCGAAGCTGAGACCGCCGCTCCCGAGACTGCCGCTCCCGAGGCCGAGGCCGGCGCTCCCGAGGCCGAGGCAGCTGCATCTGACGCCGAGGCCGCGGCGCCCGAGCCCGCCCAGGAGGCCGCCCCCGAGGCCGCCGAAGCCGAGGGTGACGCCGGCGGCGACCAGCCCCAGGTCGACCAGCCCGAGAGCGACCAGCCCGAGAGCGGCCAGCCCTCCTCCGAGTAGGTGGACGAGCTTCTCACCTATCTCGCCCGGTCGCTCGTCGACCGCCCGGACGAGGTGAGCGTTGAGTCCTTCGAGGAGTCCGACGGCACCGTGGTGCTCGAGTTGCACGTCGCCGCGGAAGACGCCGGCAAGGTGATCGGTCGCGGCGGCCGCACCGTTGCGGCGCTTCGGATGGTCATGAAGGCCGCTGCCGTCCGCCAGGGAAACCGCGTACTGGTCGACGTCGTCGATTGACGCTCGTCACGGCGGGCCGGGTGGGCAAGCCGCACGGCCGCGACGGCAGCTTCTACGTGGACGGGCCGCGGCACGCGCTGCCGGAGGGCGCGGGGGTCGTGATCGGCCCGGACACCCACACCATCGAGCGTCGGGCGGGCACCGACCAGCGCCCGCTAATCCGCGTTTCCGGCGTGGATGACCCGGGACCGCTGCGCGGGGAGATGCTCCTGGTGGAGGACGAGCTCGCCACCGACGAGTGGCTCGCGGCCGACCTTGCGGGCTGCGCAGTCGTCGGGCTCGGCCCCGTCAGGCGGGTGATCGACGGGCCCTCTTGTAGCCTGCTCGAGCTGGAGGACGGCAGCCTGGTCCCGCTCGTCTCCGACGCCATCGAGAGCATCGACGTCGACGCCCGCGAGATCCGCGTGAACCGGGAGTTCCTCGGTTGAACGTCGACGTGCTCACGCTCTTCCCGGGCTGGTTCGAGTGGTTCGCGGGACAGCGCCACGTCGCGAACGCCCTGCAGCTCGGGCATGAGCTGTCCTTCGTCGACCTGCGGGCCACGACCCCACTGAAGGCCGGGCAGGTCGACGACACCCCCTATGGCGGCGGCGCCGGCATGGTCGTTCGCGTCGACGTGGTGGAGGAGGCGCTGAGGGCACGCTACGGGATCGACCCGCTCGAGCTCCGCAAGCGCCGGCGGGTGGTGGCCCTGGCGGCCGGCGGCCGGCGCTTCGACGACGCCCTGGCCTCCGAGTTGGCCGCGGAGCCGGAGCTCACCCTCCTATGTGGCCGCTACGAGGGCTTCGACGAGCGCGTCCACGAGCACCTTGCCGGCGACGTCATCTCGATCGGGCCGTACGTCCTGTCCGGGGGCGAGCTGGCGGCCATGGTCGTCTGCGACGCGGTCATGCGCAAGCTGCCCGGCGCCCTCGGCCACGAGGAGAGCGCCGTCGAGGAGTCGTTCAGCGAGGCGCTCGAGGGAGCGCCCGAGTACCCGCACTACACGCGGCCGTTCGACTGGCGCGGCCATACCGTGCCGGAGGTGCTCCTCTCCGGGGACCACGCGCGCGTTCGCGACTGGCGCCTCGAGCGCAGCAGAGAGCGTGCCAGGCCCGAATTCCCGGGCTGAGGTCCCGGAGCGCTTCGCTACCATTGCGCCTCACGCGCGACGGCTCGGGGGAGGTCGCGTTTTACTTGTGCCTCCGACCTGACCAAAGCGACGACTCCACCCACTCATGGCCGGCCTCATCGACAGCATCGAGCGCGCTCAGCTGCGTCGCGTCCCCGCGTTCCAGGCGGGCGACCGCGTGCGCGTCCACTTCCAGGTCGTTGAGGGCCAGCGGCGCCGGACCCAGGTCTTCGAGGGCGTGGTGTTGAAGCGGCAGGGCACGGGAGTCCGCGAGACGTTCACGGTCCGCAAGCAGTCGTTTGGCGTGGGTGTGGAACGCACCTTCCCTCTGCACTCGCCGAAGATCGAGCGGATCGAGATCGCGGCCCGCGGTGATGTCCGGCGCGCCAAGCTGTACTACCTCCGCGACCGCGTCGGCCGTGCATCGCGGGTGCGCGAGCGCCGCTGGACGGGCGAGCCCGAGACGATCGAGGCCGGCGCGATGCCGCCGGACGATTCCGTCCGTCCGGGCGAGGAGGAGCTTGCGGACCAGGTGGCGGCCGAGGAGGAGCTGGCCGCCGAGGCGGCCGAGGCCGACGCGGGCAGCGAGCCGGCCGAGGCCGGCGCAGATGCCGACCCGGGCGGCGAGCCGGCCGAGGCCGGCGCAGAGGCCCAGCAGGACGTTGCCGAGCCCGCCGAGGACGCAGCGCCTGTCGAGTCAGCCGAGGCCGCCGGCGAGGACGCCGACGCCGACTCCGACGACGGCAAGTCGTAGGGCGGCTCTGGACGCCCAGTGAGCCTCCGGGTGGCGCGCAGCAAGGAGAAGAGCACCCGCGGTTCGCTGGTCGAGCTGGTGACGATCGTCGCCGTTGCGCTCGGCCTCGCGCTCGGGATCCAGGCGTTCCTCGTCAAGCCGTTCCGCATTCCCAGCGAGTCGATGGTGCCGACGCTGGAGATCGGGCAGCGTGTGCTGGTCGACCGGGTGAGCTACCGCTTCGGCGATCCCGACCGCGGCGACATCGTCGTGTTCAAGCCGCCCGCCGGTGCGGACACCAACAGTTGCGGCGTTCAGCACCCCGGCGACACTCCCTGCCCCGAGCCGACCGAGGATCGTTCGGACACGAACTTCATCAAGCGGGTGGTGGGCCTGCCGGGCGATCGCCTCAAGGTGATCGACGGCGCCGTTTACATCAACGGCAGGCGCCAGAACGAGGATTTCGCCCGCCTTGACTCCGAGTGCGGCATCTGCAACCTCCCGGGGGAGATCACAGTCCCGAAGGACCACTACTTCATGATGGGCGACAACCGCGGCGCCTCCGCGGACAGCCGCGAGTGGGGCCCCGTGCCGAAGAAGTGGATGATCGGCCAGGCCTTCATGACGTACTGGCCGCCGGACCGGATCGGCCTGCTTTAGAGCCTGTCTCAGCCAACGGCGCCGCCGTTTCCGCGGCGGCGGGCGCGGAAGCACATGCCGTTCCGCCGTGCGCCGTCCTATGATCGGCCGCGATCGTGGGGAAGCCGCAGCCTGCCGACACGACGCCGAGCCCGCCGGAGGAAGTACAGCCCGTCGACGGGAATGGCTCCAAGCCCGCACGCCACAGGGCGCGGGCGAAGCGGCGCACCGGCACCGGCAGACGGCTCTTCGCCTTCGACCGCGAGCTTGGCTGCCGTTACGTCGCCGGTGCCGACGAGGCAGGCCGGGGCTCCCTGGCCGGCCCGCTCGTGGCCGCCGCTGTCCTGTTCGACCTCGAGCGACTCACACTCTCGGACCGCCGCGCCCTGTCGAAGCTGAACGATTCGAAGCAGCACACGGCCGAGGGGCGCGAGGAGCTCTACCCGATCGTGATGCGCGCCGCGGCGCGCTCCGTGATCGTCTCCCGCTGCGTGCGGGGGATCGATTCGCGCGGCCTCCACAAGACCAACCTCGAGGCGCTCCGCACGGCCTTGCTCGGCGTGGCCCGGCCGGAGGCGGTCTGCCTCATCGACGGCTTCAACGTCCCTGACTTCGGCTTCGAGCAGCGCGCCGTGATCGACGGCGATTGCCGCAGCGCGGCGATAGCAGCCGCGTCCGTCCTCGCGAAGGTGAGCCGCGACCGCTACATGCGCCGTGCGGCGGAGCGCCATCCCGACTGGGACTTCGAGACGAACGTGGGCTACTCGACGCCGGAGCACCGGGCGGCGATCGCGGCCGTGGGGGTGTCCCCGCTCCACCGCATGTCGTTCCAGTCGATCGCCTATACGCAGCTCGCGCTCGAGGGTTAGCCGGCCGGCGCAAGCCGGCCACGCTGGCGGATCCATGCGCCTCCTCGCGCTCGCCGATGAAGAGCCGCCCGCGGACCCCGTGGAGCTCGTTGCACGAAACCACGCTGACGGGGTCCTCACCCTCGGCGACCTGCGGCCGGAGTGGATTGCCTCGCTGGACAGGCTCGACCTTCCGCGCCTCGGCGTGCACGGCAACCACGATGCGGAGCACGCGCTCGTCGGCGCGGGGGTCGAGGACCTCCACCTGGCACGGGCGGAGATCGGCGCGTGGAGCTTCACCGGCTTCGAGGGGTGTGTGCGCTATCGCGACGGTCCTCACCAATACACCCAGCGCCAGGCCTCCCGGCTCGTCCGGCGCCTGCCTGCGGCGGACGTGCTTCTCTGCCATTGCCCACCCGCGGGCGTGAATGACGAGCCGGATGATCGCGCGCACGTTGGCTTCACGGCCCTGCGCAAGTGGGTGGAACGCCATCAGCCGCGCTTCCTGCTGCACGGGCACACCACGCCGGATCCGCGCACGCGGGTCCACCGCCTTGGGCCGACCAAGGTGATCTGGGTGCGCGGCGCGGCTCTGGTCGAGCTCCCGGACTCGGGGCCGGCGGCGGACTCGGGGCCGGCGGCGGAGTCGGGCCGGCGGCGGAGTCGGGCCCGGCGGCGGAGTCGGGCCCGGCAGCGGAGTCGGGCCCGCCGGGAGAGTCCGGCCCGCTGTAGCCGCATCAGAAGGCACCCTCCAGGTGCTCCAGCGCCAGCAGGCGGCCGTGCGCATCGAGGGTCAGCCCGATGGCGTCGAACCGGATCTCGGGTGGGGAGCCAGGGTCGCAGCGAGCGTCGAGCGCGCGTGCGCCGAGCCACTCCCTTGCCATCGCCCGGACCTGGCGCCGCTTCCGGACGCCGATCGAGGCCAGCGGCCCGAGCGTCCCCGGGTCACCGCGGGCGATCCGCGTCTTGACCTCGCAGAAGACGAGAAAGCGCGCGTCACTGGCGACGAGATCGAGCTCACCTTGACGGGTCCGGAAATTCCGGTCGATGATCTCGAAGCCGCGCGCCTCGAGGTGGCGGGCGGCGAGACCCTCCCCGGTCGCGCCGAGCGTGCGCCGAGGGTCGCTCGGATCCCGCCCCGGCTGCTCGCCGACTCTCATCGTGCCGTTCGCTCCCACCCGCCGAACGCCCGCCGAACCAGATGCCCGTCCACTTCGAGCCGGCCGAGCGCGGCGCGCACCTCGGCGGTCGTGGCGCCCGCCGAGCTCGCGATCGCCTCGACCGAGGAGGTCGCCTCGGCGGCCTCGACGACCGCGCGCAGCAGCGGATCGTCGGGGAGCGGCGGCGCGGACGGAGGCCGCCTCACCGCAACTCCGAAGAGCTCGTCGAGCACGTCCTCGGTGCCCGTTACCGGCACCGCGCCGTCGCGCAGCAGCTCGTTGGTGCCGCGGGACAGCGAGGAGGTGACCCGGCCGGGCACGGCCGCGACGGAGCGGCCCAGGTCGCGCGCGAAGTCCGACGTGATCAGGCTGCCGCTGGGCTGGGAGGCCTCGACCACCACGGTCATGCGGGCGAGGCCCGCCATGATCCTGTTGCGGGCCGGGAAGCTCCACAGGAATGGTTCCGTGCCCGGCGGCAACTCGGCCAAGACGATGCCCGCGTCGCGCACGCGCGTGTGCAGGCTGCGGTGGCGACGGGGGTAGGGGACATCCGGTCCGCAGGCGAGGACGGCGAGCGGAAGGCCGCCGCCGTCGAGGCAGCCGTGGTGCGCGGTCGCGTCGATTCCCAGCGCCAGCCCGCTCACGACCGGAACGCCGGACGCGCCCAGTCCGCGCCCCAGGGCATAGGCAACCTCGGTGCCGTACGGACTGGCGCGCCGGCTGCCCACCACGGCGACCGCAGGTTCTTCGCGGAGTGTCTCGAGCGCCTCGACGCGCCCGACGCCAAAGAGCACCGTGGGGGGATCGTCCAGCTGGAGCAGCGGCTGCGGATAAGCCACCGAATGCATGCACACCGCGATCGACCGCGGCCCTGCGAGCTCGTCCCGGCGAGCATCGGCGTCGAACGAGTCGAGATAGGCGAGCGCTCGGCGCACCCGGCGACCGGCCGCTGCCGCCAGCAGCTCGTCCTCGGGCAGGCTCAGCAGGCCCCCGACGCGGCGCTCTCTCCGCTCGGCCAGCAACCCGGCAATCCGTGGGGCGAGGTGAGCTATCAGGAAGCTGCGCCGAAGGCAGCTGTCGCAGGCATCGATCATGCGGCCATCCCCTCCCGGCCGTCCATGCGGTACGAGAGCGCTTCGTCGAGATCGCGTGGCTCGACCTCGTCGCGGTCGTCCAGGTCGGCGATCGTTCGAGCCACCCGGAGCACGCGGTCATGCCCGCGACCGCTGAGCTCGATGCGGCCGCGCGCCGCGACCAGGCGGCCGGCGAGCTTGGGGTCGATGGGCACCAGCCGGCGAGTCAGGCGCCCGTCCATGTCGCCGTTGCACAGGGCCCCCGTTCCACGTAGACGGTCCCGCTGGCGTGCTCTCGCCGCCACGACCCGCGCGCGGGCCTCAGCCGAGCCCGCCGCAGGGGCCCGGTCGGGATCCACGAGCTCGACCGCGGGAACGGGCTCGACCTCGCAGACAAGGTCGATCCGGTCCACCAGTGGCCCACTCAGCCTGCGCTGGTAGCGCGCGAGCTGGCCGGCGTCGCACCTGCATCGATCAGGCCCGCGGGCGCAGGGGCAGCGGTTGCAGGCGGCGACGACGATCGCATTTGCGGGGAACTCCAGCGTGCGCTGACCCCGTGTGACCTCGACGCGGCCCTCCTCGAGCGGCTGCCTGAGGGAGTCAACCGCCATCCTGCCGAACTCGGGCAGCTCGTCGAGGAACAGGACGCCGCGGTGCGCGAGCGTTATCTCTCCCGGCATCGGCCTCGCGCCGCCGCCGACGAGCCCTTGGGCCGAGATCGTGTGGTGGGGTGCGCGAAACGGACGCTCGGCGGCGAGCCGGCCGCTCCCGATCCCCGCAACGCTGTGCATCTGGGTGATCTCGAGCGCCTCCTCGAACGAGGGTGTGGGCAGGATGCCCGGCAAGCGGCGGGCGAGCATGGTCTTGCCTGCGCCGGGGGGACCGGCCATCAGCAGGTTGTGACCACCGGCCGCCGCAATCTCGAGCGCGCGCTTGGCGTCCTCCTGACCGCGCACATCCGCTAGATCGAGAGCGCGGGCGTCCCGGTCGGCGACCGGCAGCGCCGGCTCAACGGGCTCGGGTTCCCAGCGCTCGTGGAGCAGGTCCGAGAGACGCGCCAGCGACGGGATCCCGCCGACCTCCACCTCGTTGACGAGCGCCGCTTCGGGTGCGTTCACGACCGGCACCAGCAGACGGCGATAGCCGGCGGCGCGGGCACCGAGCGTCGCGGCGAGCGCCCCGCGGATAGGGCGGATCTCACCGCTCAGCGACAGCTCGCCGGCGAGTGCGCAATCGTCGAGCCGCTCCGCCGGCACCTGGCCGGTGGCGACGAGGAGCCCCACGGCGATCCCGAGGTCGAAGCCGGGTCCTGCCTTGCGCACGTGCGCGGGCGCGAGGTTGACCGTGATCCGCTGCTGCGGGAAGTCGAGCTCCGAGTTGAGGAGCGCGGCTCGGACGCGCTCGCGTGACTCGCGCACCGCACGGTCCGGCAGGCCGACCAGCGTGAAGGTGGGCAGCCCGCGGCGCACGTCGACCTCGACGGTGACTTCGTGGCTGTGGATGCCCTCGAGCGTGAAGGTGGTGATTGCCGCGAGCACGCCGAGCCACGCTAGGTGGAGTCCGTTCACGCGTGGTGCACGTGAGTGACGAGTACGTGACTTCTCGGCGCGGAATCCGTGCGCGCCTGCCTATCCTGGCGAGCCGATGAGCTTCGAGCGCATTCCGCGGGTCCTGTCGATCGCCGGTTCCGACTCCGGTGGGGGCGCCGGCATCCAGGCCGACCTCAAGGCGTTCGCCCGCTGCGGCGTGCACGGGATGACCGCGCTCACAGCCGTGACCGCCCAGAACACGGTCGGTGTGACGGGCGTCTACCCGCTGCCTCAGGAGGCGATCGTCGAGCAGGTCCGGGCCGTGGCCGAGGACATCGGCGTCGACGCGGTGAAGATCGGGATGCTCGGCACCGCCGAGACGATCGAGACGGTGGCGGGCGCGCTCGACCTGACCGCCGGCGCACCGGTCGTGCTCGACCCCGTGATGATCGCCGAGAGCGGAGCGCGGCTGCTGGACGAGGACGCACTGGACGCACTGCGCATGAGGCTCCTCCCGCGTGTGACCGTGGTGACGCCGAACGTTCCGGAAGCCGGTGTGCTCGCCGACGGGTCGGGCGAGCCCGAGGCCCTCGCCCGGGCGATCCACGTCCTGGGCCCCGAGGCGGTCGTCGTGACCGGCGGCCACCGCGCGGATGCCACGGACGTCTTCTTCGACGGCGAGCGTCTCGTCGAGATCCCCGGCGAGCGCTACCCCGACGGCGCCGCGCACGGCTCGGGGTGCACGCACTCGTCGGCCCTGGCGGCCCACCTGGCGCTCGGCTACGAGCCGCTCGAGGCAGCCCGCCGGGCCAAGCAAATCGCCTCCGAGGCCGTGCGCGAGGGGCTCCGTGAGATCGGGGCCGGTGCCGGTCCGGTGGACGTCTTCGGGCTCGCGAAGCGGCGGGCGCCCGCCTCCTCCGTGCCATAATCGACGGGCCGCTGACGGCGACTACGAACGCTTCCGGGAGGAGATTCCGATCAAGTTCCTGCGCATGAAGCCCGGACACGGCGAGGTGCTCCTCGCCGAGGGCGACCCGCGCGTGGAGGAGGACGAGGAGCGTCTCGTCGAGGAGTTCCGGCGCCAGCTCGACGAGGGCATGTGGGCGGCCGTGCCGCTGACCAACCCGGGCAGCGGCCGGCGCGAGGCCCAGCTGGTCCGCGACTACACCGACATTCCGATGGAGGCCGAGCGCGTGATCTTCTTCCCACGCGCCTCCGGCGGCTGAGGAGCGCGGAATGCTGCTCGCACTGCTCGCCCTCGCCCTTATCGCACTGGTGCTTGCGGCGCCGCTCATCGTGAGCGCGATCAAGCGCCGGCGACCTGCGAGCCGCCGCGGGGCCCAGGACGAGCTGGAGCAGCTCTCGCTCTACGACCCGGGCCGTGAGCGGCGTGCCGAGCAGCGGGCACGCGAGCTGCTTCGCTCGTGCGTGAACGAGGAGGAGTGGTCGATGTACCGCGACCTCGGGTTCATCCGCGTCGCCGGCAAGCACGCGCGCCGTGAGGCCGACAAGAGCGGCGCGCCGGCCTACGCCTACCTCGTCTACCCCCACAAGCCGATCGTGGCCTATGTGCCGGCCAGCGGCCAGCTCCTCAGCGAGTACTGCGTCGAGTTCCCCGACCTGGCCGGGACCGGAGGGCGCCATCGCCTGCCGGCGTCCGACGACGTGCTCGCCAAGTGGATGGCGCTGACCTCCGACGAGGACCGCGTGATCCGGCGCGCCAACCTGCACCTGGTCGGCCGCCAGCACGACCCCGCTCGTGTGCGACGCGACCTGTGGCGACTCGCGGAGTGGGAGCGCCGGCGCGGCGGGCGCTCGGAGATTCACCAGAAGAGCCGGTGAGCCGCGATCTCCGCAGTCGCAGCCGGGTCATTCTCGACGGCCCGAATCGAGCCCAGGCGCGCGCTTACCTGAAGGGGATCGGCTACGACGACGACGCGCTGCAGCGCCCGATCGTCGGCATCGCCAACACCTGGACGGAGACGATGCCGTGCAACTTCCACCTGCGGCGGCTCGCCGAACGGGTCAAGGACGGTGTACGCGCCGCGGGCGGCACACCCATGGAGTTCAACACCGTGGCGATCTCGGACGGCATCACGATGGGCACGGAGGGGATGCGCGCCTCGCTCGTCAGCCGCGAGGTGATCGCGGACTCGATCGAGCTCGTCGCCCGCGGGCACATGTTCGACGCCGTGATCGCGCTGTCGGGCTGCGACAAGACGATTCCCGGCTGCGTGATGGCGCTCGCCCGACTCGGCGATGTGCCCAGTCTGATGCTGTACGGCGGCTCGATAGCGCCCGGGCGCTGGCGCGGCAAGGACGTGACCATCCAGGACGTGTTCGAGGGCATCGGCGCGCACGCCGCGGGTGACCTCTCCGACGACGAGCTGCGCGACCTCGAGAACCACGCGAGCCCCGGGGCCGGCGCCTGCGGCGGCCAGTTCACCGCGAACACGATGGCGATGGCGTTCGAGGTGCTTGGCATCTCACCAGCCGGGAGCTCGATGGTCCCGGCCGAGGACGGCAAGAAGGGCCAGGTCGCAGAGGACTGCGGGAGGCTCGTGGTCGAGATCCTCGAGCGCGGCGTCACCCCGTCGCAGATCATCACCAGGGAGTCGCTCGAGAACGCGATCGCGGCAGGCGCCATGTCGGGAGGCTCGACGAACCTCGTGCTGCACCTGCTCGCCGTCGCGTACGAGGCCGGCGTGGAACTCGAGCTCGAGGACTTCGACCGGATCGCGTGGAAAACACCGCTGCTCTGCGATCTCAAGCCGGGGGGGCGCTACGTGGCCACAGACCTCTACCGCGCCGGCGGGGTGCCGCTCGTGATACGCCGCCTTCAGGAGGCCGGCCTGCTGCACGGGGACTCCCCGACCGTGACCGGCCAGACGATCGGCGAGGTGGGGGCCGCGGCCGAGGAGGCGGACGGCCAGGACGTGGTCCTTGCCGTGGACGCCGCGCTCAAGCCGAACGGGGGCTTTGCGATCCTGCGCGGCAACCTCGCGCCCGACGGGTCCGTGGTCAAGCTGTCGGGCCACGACCGAATGGAGCACCGCGGTCCAGCGCGCGTGTTCGAGCGCGAGGAGGAGGCTTTCCGCGCCGTGATCGACAAGTCGATACGGCCGGGCGAGGTGGTGGTGATCCGCAACGAGGGGCCGAGCGGCGGCCCCGGGATGCGCGAGATGCTGCACGTGACGGCGGCACTTATAGGGGAGGGGCTCGGCGACTCGGTCGCGCTGCTCACAGACGGCCGCTTCTCAGGCGCCACGCACGGCTTCATGGCGGGTCACGTGGCCCCCGAAGCCCGCCACGGCGGGCCGATCGCGGCCGTGCGCGACGGCGACACGATCGTGTTCGACGTCGCGGCGCGCGAGCTGAACGTCGAGCTCTCGGACGAGGAGCTGGCCGAGCGAGTCGCCGCCTGGGAGCCGCCCGCCGCCCGCTACAGGAACGGCGTGCTCGGCAAGTACGCGAAGCACGTGGGCTCGGCCTCTAAGGGCGCGGTTACCAGCTAGGCCGAGCCGTCTCTCGCCTGGTGGCGCCGGGTCGGGCTCGCGTATGGGCTGGGGAAGGGGTGTTGCTCATCGGCGGAGGCGCCCCGGGCGTGATCGAAGATCGTTCGGCCGGCGCCGTTCGGGAAGCGCGATCGATCCTGGATTGGTGGTCCAGGAGACCACCAATCCAGGACGGATACGCCAAGTCCCGGACGGCACGGAGACCAAACGGCCGGCCGACCTACGCCGCCTGCGACTCGCCCCCGGCCGGCTCCTTCGCCGACGCCGGGCCGGTCTCGGCGAGGAACTCCAGCATCAGGTCGTTGAACGTGTTCGGGCGCTCCGCCATCGGGACATGCCCGGTCTCCTTCATCACGACCTTGCGCGAATCGGGGATCAGGCGCTCGAACTGGTTGGCGTCGCGGACCGGGATGATCGAGTCGTTCTCGCCCCAGACGATCAGCGTTGGATGCCGGATCTCCGGAAGCCGGTCGCGGAAGTCGTACTCGAGGTTCGCCTTGAGCGCCTCCTGGAAGCCGGGCTTGCCGGCCCCCTTGAAGAAGCCCTCGTAGGCGAGGTCTGCCTTGAGCCGGCTCGGATGCCGCGCCACCAGTGCCAGCGCGGCGTGGCGGGACTTCGGCCGCGAGGCGAGGAAGGGGTCGAGCGTCGCCGTGTGGGTCGCGATGGCGGCCATCACCCGCCCGATGGTCAGGATCGGCGTCTTCGCCACGTCGGCGCTCGCGATCCCGGCGGCCGACACGAGCACCAGTTGGTCGATCCGCTCGGGGAACTGGATCGCCACCTCGGCCGCGACGAAGCCGCCCATCGAGTTGCCGACCATGTCCACCCGCCCGACGCCCAGCTTGTCGCAAACGGTGTCCACGCAGCGGCCGTAGCCGGGGATCGTGATCCCGTCGCGCGGCGGCGGACTGAGCCCGGAGCCGGGCAGATCCAGCGCGATGACGCGCCGCTCCTGGGCTGCACGCGGGATGTTCTCGAGCCAGTTCTGCCACTGGCCGCCGAGACCGTGGACGAACACGATCGGCTCCAGCTCGCCCTCCCCGATGTCCACGTAGTTGACGGGAGTACCGTCCACCTCCACCCGCTTCAGGTGCGCCAGCCAGTCGATCCCGCGCCAGTCTGGCGTCGCCGTGGTCCCGTACTCCTCGTCCGCGCTGCGCGCCCGCCGATACCTGGTGGGGGCGGCGGTGGGGAGAATTCTGTTCGCCATGGCTTTCTAGGGTAAGGCGCAATGGCGAAGATCGCATTGGATATCGACTCGACGCTCCACCCCTACTGGGACCTGCTCCAGCGCGTGGTGAAGGAGCGCTACGGGATCGAGCTGCCCTACGAGGAGCAGCGCGACTGGGGCATCACGGCGCTCGAGCGCGACGCCGTCATCCATTGCGTCGAGGAGACGCACTCCGACGAGAACATCGGGGCGGGGGTGCCGTACCCGGACGCGGTCGAGACCGTGAAGGACTGGCACCGGAGCGGCCACTGGATCCACGTGACCAGCCACCGGCGCATGAGCACCCGGCAGGCCACGGAGCGCTGGCTCGACGCCATCGGCATGCCCTACGACGACCTTCACTGCTCATTCGACAAGGTGCCGCGCTGCGTGGAGCTCGGAATCCACGTTCTGGTGGACGACAGCCCGGTCAACATCGCGAACGCCCAGGCGGCCGGCATCATCCCCGCGACCATCGTCCACCCCTGGAACGAGGAGCTCGTGGAGCGCGACGGGGTGATCGGGGCGCGCGACTGGAGCGGGCTGCGTGCGCGGCTCGATCCTGTCCTGGAGCGGATCGACGGTTAGTTAACCGGCTCTCAGGCGAGCCTGCTTGAATCGGGCGCCATGGCGGAGCCGAGCCGCACCACTCTCTCGATACGCGAACGCGACCCGGACGCAGGCTCGCTCGTGCCCGCGGAATCGCTCAAGGAGTACCTGCCCGGCGTCGAGCCCGACAGGCGCCTGAACGACTGGGGGCGCTCCGAGCGGGTCGAGGGCTTCTTCGACCAGTCGCTCGTCGAGTTCTTCTACCGCTACTGGTTCCGGGCCGAGGTCGAAGGCATCGAGAACGTGCCGTCGGCGGGCGGCGCGCTGCTCGTGTCGAACCACGCGGGCGCGCTGCCGCCCGATGCCGCGATGCTGGCCAAGGCGATCCGCGAGGAGCATCCCCACCCGCGGCCGCTGAACATAACTGTCGAGCATTTTTTCAAGGGGTACCCGGGATTCAGCGCGCTGCTCCCGAAGCTCGGCTGCGTGCCCGCGCATCCCGCGAACGTGCACCGCCTTCTGTACGACGAGGAGCAGCTCGTGCTCGTCTTCCCCGAGGGGCGCAAGGGGACGGAGAAGCTCTACAAGGACCGCTACCGGCTGCGCCGCTTCGGGCGCGGCGGGTTCGTCGAGGCCGCCATGCGGGCGCGCGCCCCGATCGTGCCCGCCTGCGTGGTGGGCGCGGAGGAGGCGGCGCCGGTGTTCGCCCAGATCGGCCTGCTGAGGCGCCTGACGGGCCTCCTCTACTTCCCGGTCACGCCCACCTTCCCGCAGCTCGGCCTGCTCGGGATGCTCGGCTACCTGCCGGCCAAGTTCAAGCTGCGCTTCCTCGAGCCGATCGAGTTCGGACCCGGGGACTCGCACGAGGACAAGGCGCTCGTGCAGACGATCGCCCACGAGGTGCGTGCCCGCATCCAGGAGAGCCTCTGGGACATGCTCGCCACGCGCAGGTCGGTGTGGTTCGGGTGATGATGGACTCTCGGCGGATCCTCGTGACCGGCCTCTCGACCTACTGGGGCGGGCGGCTCGCCCAGGCGCTCGAGGCCTTTCCCGAGGTCGAGGCGGTGATCGGGGTCGACAACGAGGAGCCCTCGGTCGAGCTCGAGCGCACCGAGTACGTGAAGGTGGGCGCGCAGCACGCGCTGCTGCGACGCGTCGTGGAGGCCGCCGAGATCGACACGGTTGTGGACACCCGCCTCGTGGTCGACTCCAGCACCACCTCGTCCTCGAAGGCCCACGAGAACAACGTGATCGGGACGATGAACATCCTGGCGGCCTGCAGCGGGCCGAGCTCGCCAGTGCGCAAGGTGGTCTTCAAGTCGTCGACCCACTACTACGGCTGCGAGCAGGACGACCCCGCCTTCTTCGACGAAGCGATGCGCCGCTCCCATCCGCCGCGGACCGGCATCGAGCGCGACATCGTCGATGCGGAGGTGTCGCTCAGCGAGTTCGCCGAACGGAACCCCGACGCGACTATCACGATCCTGCGCTTTGCCAACGTGCTAGGACCCGACGTGCGCACCTCGCACATCGGGCTGTTCTCGCTGCCGGCCGTGCCGATGATCCTGGGCTTCGACCCGCGCTACCAGTTCGTCCACGAGGACGACGTGGTCCACGCCCTCGAGCATGCCGTCAAGGTCCGCGCGCCGGGGGTGTTCAACGTCGCAGGGGACGGCGTGCTCGCGCTGAGCGAGGTGGCGGGCCTGCTCGGCAAGCCTTACGCGCCCATCCTGCCGCCCTGGGGCACGGGCCTCGCCGCCGCCGTGCTGCGGCGAGCCGGCGTGAAGATCCCGCCCGAGGCGATGAACCAGCTCCGCTACGGGCGGGGGGTGGACAACCGCCGCTACAAGGCGGCCGGCTTCCACTACCAGTTCACGAGCCGCGAGGCGGTGCTGAAGCTCGGTGAGCACCTGCGCCTGCATCCGCTCGTCCGCGGCGCCCAGGAGCCGTACCGCTACGAGCGCGAGGTCGAGGAGTTCCTGCGCTGGAGCCCGCACGTCAAGCGCTCTGGAGAGGGGCCCACGTCATCGCTGAGCCGCGACCAGATCGCTGAGCTACAGCGCCTGCTGGCGAGCTTTGCGGAGGTGGCCGAGGGCGAGGCCGACGAAGAGGAGGACCGCCTCGTGGCCGCGGACGAGCCGATGATCGCCGCCGAGCAGACGGCGAAAAAGGCGGTCGAGCCCGGCCCCGCCCGCCAGCCGATCGAGCACTACGACGAGCTCGCGGCCGAAGAGGTGATCGCCCGGCTCGCCTCGCTCGAGCGCGGCGATCTCGGCACGCTCAGGGACTACGAGCGCGAACACGCCAATCGCGCGCGCGTGATCAGCGCCATCGACTCGGTGATCGCGCGCGGCGGCACCCGCGTCTGAACGAAACGTTGCGCCGCAACCCCCTGCAAAACCGCTGTCAACCGTGGGCGGGCGCCGCCGCCTTCCCTACACTCATGCGCATCCCGGCATGAGGCACAAGTGGTTCATCCTTGTGGCGGTGGTTCTGCTGCTCCTCGTCGGTGGGGCCGTCGCCGCCTACGCGTACGATTCCGCGCGCAAGGACCGCATCGCCGAGGGCGTAACCGTCGCGGGCGCCGACGTTGGCGGGATGACGGGCGCCCAGGCCCGCCGCCTGCTCGATCGCACGCTCAGGGAGCCGCTCGAGCAGCCCATCGCGGTCGTGCACCGAGGCACTCGCTTCAACCTCTCCGCCGAGGACGCCGGCGTGACGGCCGACATCGAGGGCATGGTCGACGAGGCGCTCGCGCAGAGCCGCGACGGCAGCATCGTCACGCGGGTGGCGCGCGATCTCACCGGCGGCGCGGAGAACGTGCAGGTGGCAGCCCGCGTGTCCTACTCGGAGGAGGCGGTCGGCGGCCTTGTCCGGCGCGTCCGGCGAAGCCTGAACCGCCCGGCGCGCGACGCCACGGTCGACTTCCCCTCGCTCCAGCAGGTCAAGGAGGTGCCCGGTCTACGGGTCAGGGCCAAGGCACTACAGCGGCGACTCGCCCAGGCGCTCACGGTCCCCGGCGTCGATCGCACCGTCAAGGCGGCCGTCGCCAGGATCAAGCCGAACGTCACGCGCGCCGAGCTCGCCGACGAGTACCCAATCGTGCTCGTGGCCGAGCGCAACGCGTTCCAGCTGCACCTCTACAAGAACCTCGAGCTCGCCAGGAGCTACACGGTCGCGGTCGGCGCGCTCGGCTTCGACACCCCGGCCGGGCTCTACCACATCCAGAACAAGGCCGTTAACCCCGCCTGGAGCGTCCCGAACAGCGACTGGGCCGGTGACCTCGCCGGTACGGTGGTGCCAGGCGGCGTTCCCGAGAACCCGCTGAAGGAGCGCTGGCTTGGCATCTACGACGGGGCCGGGATCCACGGCACCGACCAGACCTACTCGCTCGGCACCGCCGCGTCGCACGGCTGCATCCGCATGGCCATCCCGGACGTGATCGAGCTCTACGACCAAGTCCCTGTCGGAGCCCCGATCTACATCGCCTGACGGTCAGGGACGGGCTCAGACCCCGATTTCCGGGATCGGGACCTCCTCCCAGCCCCTCTCCTCGAGGGAGGCTTGGCGCCCCGTGTGTCGAATGCAGAGCGTGCCGATGAAGACGCCCCGCTCGCGCTTGCGCAGCACCGCGTACCACATGGTCGAGGCGTCGCTCGGGCCCTGGATCGGATGCCAGGGGGCCACCGGCTTGTCGCGGTCGTCGACCAGGCCGGCGTCCGCCAGCTGAGTGCGTGTTGCCACCCGACCGTCCTGTGTGTTGACGAAGAAGACACCCACCCCCGTCGAGGCTAGTTGGGCGGCGGCGCTCGAGCGCTTCGACGACTGGCAGCGCGCACACGGGATGGGGGAGAAGACGCGCCGCGCCTACTCGGTCGACCTTGGACAGCTCGCGGAGTGGGCGGCGGAGCGGGAGCTCGGCCCGCGCGAGCTCGGCCACCGGGACCTGCGCCGGTTCGCGGGCGTCGTCTCCGAGCGCGGGGCGGCCAAATCGACCGTCGCCCGCAAGCTGGCCGCCATCCGGACCTTCTACCGCCAGCTCGTGGAGCGCGGAGAGCTCGAGGCGAACCCCGCGGACCTCGTGTCCAGCCCCAAGAAGGAGAACTACCTCCCGCGGGTGCTGCGGCCGCGCGAGGTCGAGGAGCTGCTCGAGCGGATCCCCGGCTCGACCCCGCTCGACCTGCGGGACCGTGCGATGCTCGAGCTCGCCTACGCCGCTGGGCTGCGCGCGGAGGAGCTCGTGAACCTCGACACCACGAGCGTCGACCCCGACGCGGAGCAGGTCCGGGTCGAGGGCAAGGGCGGGCACACGCGCGTCGTCCCCGCCGGCGAGCACGCCTGGAAGGCGCTCGACCGCTACCTGACACGCGGCCGCGGCGCGCTGGCCACGGGGGAGAGCCAGGCGCTCTTCCTCTCCAAGAGCGGGCGCCGGCTCTCCACCTCGGATATCCGGCGGCGGCTGCGGCTCCAGGCACGCCGCGCCGGCATCACGCCGCATACGCTGCGGCACTCGTTCGCCACTCACCTGCTTGAGGGAGGGGCCGACCTCCGGGCAATCCAGGAGCTTCTCGGCCACGCTTCCATCGGCACGACCCAGACTTACACTCGGGTAGAGTCGAGGCGCCTCAAGACGGTGTACGCGCGCGCCCACCCACGGGCGTGATCAAGGCCCGCGATGCAGACCAACCTCAAGGCGATCGAGCTCAAGGACCTCTGGAGTCGGTACAAGGAGGACGACGACGAACAGGCGCGCGAGCGGCTGGTGCTGGCCTACGCGCCGCTCGTCAAGTACGTCGCCGGCAGGATGTCGACCGGGCTGCCGTCGCACGTCGAGGAGGCGGACCTCATTTCCTACGGCCTGCTCGGGCTGATCTCCGCCATCAAGCGCTTCGAGCCCGAGCGCGAGATCAAGTTCGAGACCTTCGCCATCACCCGCATCAAAGGCTCGATCATCGACGAGCTGCGTTCGCTCGACTGGGTGCCCCGCTCGGTGCGCAGCAAGGCGCGCGACATCGAGAAGGTCAACGCCAAGCTCGAGCACAAACTGCATCGGGCGCCCACCGACCAGGAGATGGCGGATGGGCTCGGCCTGCCGCTCGAGGAGTTCCAGGAGTCGCTCGTGCGCATCTCGAACTCGTCGGTCGTCGCGCTCGACGAGCTCTGGACGGTCTCCGACTCCTCGGGCGACCAGGTGTCGCTGCTCGACACCATCCAGGACCCGCAGGCGCTCGACCCGGCGGCCGAGATGGACTCCACCGAGATGAAGGACCGGCTGGCGGACGCGATCGCGCGGTTGCCAGAGCGGGAGAAGCTCGTGGTCGCCCTCTACTACTACGAGAACCTGACGCTGCGCGAAATCGGGGAGGTGCTGGGCGTGACCGAGTCGCGCGTTTCCCAGCTGCACACGAAGGCGGTCCTGCGCCTCAAGTCGCGCCTCCAGGGCGACCCTCTCTCCGACGGCGACTGAGCCTGCACGCCTCATGAGAACCAGGCTGCGGCGTACAACGCACCGTCACCGCGACGAGCTCAGGGTTCGCGCGAGCCAGCAGGCCGCCGTCGCCGAGCTCGGACAGCGCGCGCTTGCGGGTCTCGACCTGGTCGGCCTGGTCGGCGCGGCGGCCGACGCCGCCCGCCACGAGCTCGGGACCGACTACGGCACCGTGCTCGAGCTGACCAGCGACCGCCGCAGTCTCCTGGTGCGCGCGACCGCCGGCTTCCCCGACGACGCGCTCGGGGGCGTGCTCCGGGCCGACGCCGAGGAACTTGCCGGCCAAGCGCTCGAGGGCGACGGCCCGGTGGTCATCGAGGACTTCACCGGCGATCCCCGGTTCGAGCCCTCGCCCGCCCAGCGGGAGCTCGGGATCGTCAGCGCGATGGTCGCGCCGATCGGCGTCCGCGGCCGCCACTACGGCGTGATCGCCGTGTACAGCGCGAGCCTACGGCGCTTCTCCGGCGACGACGTGCACTTCCTGCGCGCGCTCGCAAACGTGCTCGGCCTGGCGGTGGAGCGGAGCCGTCAGGAGGAGCTCGTCCGTGACAGCGAGGCGCGCTTCCGCGAGCTGGCCGACACCACCCCGGCGCTCATGTGGATGACGAACGCCGACGGCCACGTCACGTTCGTGAACGAGGGCTGGCTGCGGTTCACCGGGCGCACCTTCGAGGAGGAGCTCGGCGACACGTTCGCGCTGAGCGCCCATGCCGACGACCGCGCGGAGCTGCTGGCGCGCTGGCGTGATGCCTTCCGGCGCCGGGAGGAGTTCCGCTTCGAGTACCGGCTGATGCACGCGCAGTCCGGTTCCTACCGCTGGGTGCTGGAGGTCGGCACGCCGCGCTTCGCGGGCGGCGAGTTCGCGGGCTATGTCGGCACGTCCACCGACATCCACGAGCGGCGCGCGATGGAGGAGGCGCTGCGGGTGTCCGAGGCCAGCTTCCGTGACCTCGCCGACACGGCCCCGGTGATGATCTGGACCACGGACACGGGCGGGCTCGTGACCTTCGTGAACGAGGGCTGGATGCGCTTCACGGGCACCACGCTCGACGAAGAGCTCGGCCCGAGCTGGGCGCTCGGCGTGCATCCGAACGATGTCGAGGACATGCTCGCGTCCTGGGATGCGGCGCTGGCGGAGCGCAGCGTATGGGAGTACGAGTACCGCCTGATGAGCAGCGGTGGCGAGTTCCGCTGGATCGTCGACCGAGGCGTGCCGCGCTACGAGCGCGGCGAGTTCGTGGGCTACGTGGGAGCGGCCGTGGACATCCACGAACGCGTGCTGATGCAGGACCAGCTTCGCGAGCGCTACGACATCGAGCACACGATCGCGGAGACCCTGCAGCGCAGCCTGCTGCCCGAGCGCCTGCCGAAGATAGAAGGGCTCGAGCTGGTCCCCCGCTACCTGCCCCCGGAGCGTCGCGGGGCCGCGATCGGGGGCGACTGGTACGACGCGCTCGAGCGCCCGGACGGCCGGGTCGCGCTCGTGGTCGGGGACGTGGCGGGCCACGGGCTGCGCGCGGCCGCCACGATGGGTCAGCTCCGCACCTCCTTCCGCGCCTACGGGCTCGTCGAGGCGTCGCCCGCCGAGGTCGTGGCCCGCGTCAACCGGCTCGTGACGAGCGGGGGCGAGGAGGCCATGGCCACTGTTCTCTACCTGATCCTCGATCGTGAGACCGGGGAGGTCACGTTCAGCGCGGCCGGCCATCCGCCGCCGCTCCTGCTCGCGCCTGACGGCCCGCGCTTCCTCGAGGGCGGACGCTCCGTCCCGATCGGGGCCGCTGACCCGGCGGTCTTCCGCGAGGCAACGGCGGTGCTACCCCCGGGCTCGACGCTGCTCCTCTACACGGACGGGCTCGTGGAGCGCCGCGGCGTCCCGCTCGCGGAGAGCCTGGACGCGCTGGCCGCCGCGGTGGGCCGGGCCGAGGATGACCTCGACCGCCTCTGCGATCGCGTGCTGGACGCGGTTCTCCCCAGGCGCGATCCGGTCGACGACGTGGCACTGCTCGCCATACGGCCGACGGCTATGAGGGCCGACAACCTGCGCCTATCGCTGCCCGCCGAGCCGGAGTCGCTTGCAATGCTCAGGCGCCGGCTCGAGCGCTTTCTGCACGCCGCCGGCGCCAGTGAGCTCGAGTCCTACGAGATCACGCTCACGATCTGCGAGGCCGCCGGCAATGCGATCGAGCACGCCTATGGCCCTGGCGACGCGAGCTTCGACGTCGACGCCGCGCTGATCGCCGGCGAGCTCGTGGCGAGCGTGCGCGACCGCGGCCAGTGGCGCGAGCGGCGCGGCGAGCACCGCGGCCGCGGCCTGAAGATCATCATCGGCCTCATGGACGACGTCGACATCGCGACCGAGGACGGAGGTACCTTGGTCACGATGCGGAGGCGGTTGGCCGAAGCCAGGGCTGCGTGACCACTCCCGCCGAGATCGCCGTCGAGCGGCGCGGCGGGACGCTTGTGGCCCATCTCGAGGGCGAGATCGACATGACGAACGCCGGCCTCGTGCGCGATCAGGTGCTCGAGTCGGTGCCGAACGACGCCCTCGCCCTGGTCATCGATCTCAGCGAGTGTCGCTACCTGGACTCGGCGGGCATCGAGATCCTGTTCGACCTCTCACGGCGGCTGCGCAGGAGGCGCCAGCAGCTGCGCCTCGTCGTGCCGCCCTCCTCACCGCTCATCCGCGTCCTCGAGCTCACCGAGGTCGGCACGGCGGCGCCGCTCCACGAGACGGTCGATTCAGCCATCGCAGGGTAGGCTCCTCGGACCCGAGAAAAAGGAGCGACATGGCGCACGAATCGCCGAAACGGATCCGCAATGTGGCCTTGGTAGGCCACCGAGGCAGCGGGAAGACCTCCGTCAGCGAGGCCCTCCTGTTCAGCGCGGGCGCGGTCAACCGCCTTGGCTCGGTGGCAGACGGGACCACCGTTTCCGACTCCGCGGCGGACGAGAAGGCGCGCGAGATGTCGATCTCCGCGAGCCTGTCCTCGTTCCGCTGGGACGACCGCAAGATCAACCTAATCGACACGCCCGGCGAGCCGAGCTTCGTCGCGGACGCGCTGGCCGCGCTGCGCGTGGTCGAGGGCGCCGTCTTCGTCGTGAACGGTGTCATGGGCGTCGAGGTCACCACGACCCGCCTCTGGGAGCGAGCCGCCGAGCTCGGGCTCGCCCGCATCGTCTTCGTCAACATGCTCGACCGCGAGCGCGCCGACTTCTTCCGCGCGCTCGACTCGCTCAAGGCCGCCTTCGGACCGCACGTGGTCGCCACGGAGATCCCGATCGGCGCCGAGCACGAGCTACAGGGCGTGATCGACCTGATCGACATGAAGGCCTACCGCTACGAGGGGGCGGCGCGCGAGAACTGCGAGGAGGTCGAGATCCCCGACGAGCTGCGCGCGCAGGCACAGGAGTACCGCGAGAAGCTGATGGACGAGGTCGCCGAGGTCTCCGACGCTCTCATGGAGCGCTACCTCGAGGGCGAGGAGATCTCGCACGACGAGACCGTGTCGGCCCTGAAGACAGGCGTGACCGACGGCCAGCTCTTCCCGGTCACCTGCGGCGCCGCCACCCGCAACCTCGGGATCAACCGCCTGCTGGACGCCTTCGTTGAGGACCTGCCGTCGCCCGCCAAGCGCGGCGCGATCGAGGTGGACGGGGTCACGCTGGAGCCGGACGAGACGAAGGACATGGTGGCGTTCGTCTTCAAGACCCTCGCCGACCCCTACGCCGGCCGCGTCAACCTGTTCCGCGTCTACCAGGGCGTCCTGAAGCACGACTCGCAGGTCTACAACACCCGCGCCCACGTCAAGGAGAGGATCGGCCAGCTGCTGGTGCCGCAGGGCAAGGAGAACGAGCACGCGGACCAGTTCGGCCCCGGCGACATCGGCGCGGTCGCGAAGCTCAAGGAGACCCACGCGGGCGACGTGCTCGCCGCCAAGGACGTGGAGATCCCACTGTCGCTGCCGGAGATGCCGCGCCCGGTCATGGCGTTCGCGATCGAGGCCAAGGCCAAGGGCGACGAGGAGAAGATGGGGCAGGCCCTGCGCCGGCTGCAGGAGGAGGACCCCACGATCGACTTCCACCGCGATACGCAGACCGGCGAGCAGATCCTCGCCGGGATCACGCAGATCCACGTGGAGGTGATCGTCGACCGGATGAAGGAGCGCTTCGGCGCCGAGGTGGAACTGCACCCGCCGCACGTGCCCTACCGCGAGGCCATCAAGGGCAGCGCCAAGGCACACGCGCGCTACAAGAAGCAGACCGGCGGCCGCGGGCAGTTCGCGGACTGCCACATCGAGATCGAGCCGCTCGGCGAGGGTGCCGACTTCGAGTTCGTCAACGCGATCAAGGGCGGCGTGATCCCCGGCGGCTTCATACCGGCGGTCGAGAAGGGCGTCCAGGAGGCCATGCGCAGCGGGACGATCGCCGGCTTCCCCGTCCGCGGCGTGCGCGTGACCGTGTTCGACGGCCAGCACCACTCCGTCGACTCGTCGGAGATGGCCTTCAAGATCGCGGGCTCGATGGCTTTCAAGGACGCGATGGAGAGCGCGCAGCCGACGCTGATGGAGCCGATCATGACCGTGACGGTCACGGTTCCGGAGGAGTACGTGGGCGACGTGATCGGCGACCTGAACTCGCGCCGCGGGCGGCCGCTGGGCATGGAGCCGAGGGGCGCGGTCACGGAAGTCAAGGCAGAGGTCCCGATGGCCGAGCTGCTCGAGTACGCACCCGACCTGCGCGCCATCACCGGCGGGCAGGGTGAGTACTCGATGGAGCTCGCCCGCTACGAGGAGGTACCCGGGCACGTCGCGCAGCACGTGGTCCAGCAGGCACAGGAGGAGCGCGAAGCCGTCAAGGCCTGAGCTCCCTCCTATCATCGACCCCTGTGAAAAAGGAGCTAAGGCCGGTCCATGACGTGGTGGCCTGCGACGTCTGCGGGCGCACGATTCTCAAGGGCGAGCGCGTCGAGGCGTTTCTCGCCCCCGGCGGGCACCGCCACGATGTCTGCGATCTGTGTGCCGTGCGCGCACAGCATCACGGCTGGATCCGCGAGTCCGCCGCCGGGGACCTGCCGGCACGGATGCCGCGCAACGAGCCCCGGCGCGGCATGTTGGGCAGGCTCCGGCGCCGCCGCCCGGCCGAGCCCGTCCGGCCCGAGCCCGAGGAGCCGAGGCTCGCCGAGCAGGAGGCGATGCACGGCTCCGGCGAGGCGGTCGAGCCGAGCGAGCAGCGGGGCGCCGACGAGCCCGCCGCGCAGCCGCGCGAGCGCCCGCGCACGAAGCCCAAGGATCCTCGCCACGTGCGCGCGATTCCGACCACGCCCGAGGGCAAGGTCGACAGGGCGCTCGAGCTCTTCAACGGCTCGAGCCATCAGCGCACGATCGCGGGCCTCGCGCGAACGCTCGGCCCCGCCTGGGTGAGTGCACAGCCGGACGCCTCTCAGCCGAGCGCGGTCTCCCTGCTCGTGGCCTGGGAGCTCTCCTGGTACCACTACCGCGTTGACCTCGGCGACGAGGGCGACCCCGTCGAGATGCTGGAGAAGGGGGAGGAGATGGACGAGATCGACGAGTCCCTCCGCCACTGGAACGCGGCGCTCGACGACCAGGGGCGCGTGGTCGCCGAGGATCCGGCCGCCGGCGGGTGAAGGTCGTCGTGCACGTCGACGGCGGGGCGCGCGGCAACCCCGGGCCCGCCGCCGTCGCGGCCGTGGCGTCGACGCCCGACGGTGACCAGCTCGGCGAGCGCAACGCATTCATCGGCGAGGCCACCAACAACGTTGCCGAGTACCGCGCGCTGCTGCTCGGCCTCGAGCTGGCACGCGACCTGGGCGCCACGGAGGTCGAGGTGGTCAACGACTCCGAGCTCGTCGCGCGTCAGATCGGCGGCGAGTACAAGGTCAAGCACGCGGGTCTCAAGCCGCTCTTCCTCGAGGCGATGAGGGAGCTGCGCGGCTTCGAGCGCTGGGCCGTGCGCCCCGTCCGGCGCGAGCAGAACCAGCGGGCGGACGAGCTGGTCAACGAGGCGCTCGACCAGGCGCTCGGCTAGTGACCTGAGTCGTCAGTTCGTGCGCACCTTCCCGGCGTCTGGACGCGCCTGGCGCCACCCACGGGAATCGCCGATGCTCGGCATCGACTCATCCCGTGTGCGTCGCCAGCCACGCCCAGCCGCTCAGGAAGCTGACGCCGAACTTCCGACTCAGGTCACTAGGCGCGCTCAGAAGATCAACAGGACCGCGATCGCGACGGCGATCACGAGTGCCAGCGCCGCCAGCAGGCGGGAGGCCCAGAGCGGGATCGTGGGCCGGGGACCCGTCCGTCCCGGCGGAACGCCGAGCAGGGGCGTGGTCAGTTCGTCCGGCGCGCCGCCCCCGGACCGGGGCGAGCTCGCGAGCGATTCGTCGAAGCCGATCCTGACCGTGCGAACGCCGGCGCGCGGGGCGCGGGCGGGGCTGGGTGCGCCGTCGGCGCGCAGCCCGCGCGCAGGGGCGAGTGGGTCGTCGCCGTTGTCGTCGCTCGCGGCGGTTGTGGCCGGGCGGGCACGGGCGGCGCGGGGCGCCGCGGCAGACGCGGCCGGGCCGGCGCGCCGTTCCTCGGGAACGGGCTCAGCCTGCGGGCGCCGCGTCTCAGCCTGCGGGGGCTGCGCCTCAGCTTGCGAGGGCCCCGCCTCACCCTGAGGGGGCCGCGCGGGGGCCGCGGGGCGGCGGCGCACCGTGCCCGTGGAGGGCTTGCTCTGCTCCGCCAGCGCCACACGGGCACGCGACATCCAGGCGTTGCGCTCCTGCCGTGCCGAGTCGCGCGCACGCACGGCGGCATCGCGCTCCTGCTCCACGGCGGCTCGCCCCCTCAGCGCCGCCTCGCGCTCGCTCTCGATGCGCTTGGTCTCCGCGAGCGCGGCCGAGTTGGCAGCGACCGCGGCGTCCCGCTCGGCCGAGAGCTGCTCGATCCGGCTCGCGCTCTCGGACTCGAGGGCGGCGACCGCGGCGCGAGCGGCTGCGAGCTCCTCCTTGAGGGACGCCACCGCCTCGTGCTCGGCGCTCAGCCGCCGCTGGAGCTCCTCCGTCCGCGCGGCGTGGGTGGCCCGCTGGCGCTCGAGCTCCCCCGCGAGGCGCTCGGCCTCGTCGCGGGCAGTGGCCAGATCGAGCTCGATGTCCGCGCGCGGCCTCCCAGCCGGCAGCAGGTCGTGTGCCTGCGGGGCGGGTCGCTTCGGCGACGGTGGGCGCCCGCCGGCCGGCGCGGGCAGCTCGATGGTCAGGTCGGGCCCCACGGCCAGCTCCGCCCCCGGCACGTGGACAGGCTCACCCTGCCAGCTGAAGGCCGCGACCCACTCGTCCCCGTCATCCGCCGCCCAGGGCTTGTGCTCGAGCAGGGCCAGCAGCCGCCGGTGATGGCCGTCCACCTCGACGTCGAGCGTCGGCCGCAGGAAGCGGTGACCGCGCAGGCCGTACCAACGGCCTGCGAGCTCGAGGCGGTCGTCCGTGACCCAGCCGAAGCGCTCGACCTCAAAAGTCACGCGCGTCGTGGTCCCCGCGACCGCTGCCTTCGATCCTCTCGAAACAGCCATGCTTGACCTCCTCACCGGCGCGCGAGGCGCGACGAGGTCAAGGGGAGACTAGCCGGGGCGGGCTCAAACCGCGCGGGCGGGCGACGCGAGCGCCCTCGAGATCGCCTCCTCGAGCTCGACAAAGGTGGGTGAGCCGAGGTGGATCACGCCGTTGACGAAGAAGCGCGGCGTGCTCGGGGTCCCGCTCCGCACGCCGCTTCGGTAGTCGGCTCGGACATGGGCGGCGTGCATGCGTTCTTGCAGCTCGCGGTCGAAGCGCGCGACGTCCAGGCCGATCGCCGCAGCGTGGTTTCGCAGCTCGGCGTCGCTCAACTCGTGCTGGTGGGTAAAGAGGCGGTCGTGCATCTCCCAGAAGCGATCCTGTGCGCCGGCGGCCTCCGCAGCCTCCGCGGCGGCCGGAGCCCGGGGGTGCAGACCGGCCAGCGGCATGTGGCGGAAGACGAAGCGAAGCTGATCGCCGAAGCGCGCGAGCAGCTCGTTCACCACCGGGTAGGCCTCGCCACAGTAGGGGCACTGGAAATCGCCGTACTCGACGAGCGTGACGCGCGCTTCAGGTGCGCCGCGCACGTGGTCACGCCGGGGATCCACCGGAGGATCGAGGGTTGCGGGAACGGGCGGCATCGCTACGACCTTAGCCGGGGGGCCGGGGATCGAGACCGGGGTCCACCTCTCCGTTCTGACCACCCATATGGTGGGCAAAGCGGAGAGGTGACGGTTTCGCCCCCGAGGCGCCCCTGGTCGTTCTGGCAAGCTGCGCCGCCCGTGCCAGCGTCCACCACCCGACGGGGCTTCATCCGCGATGCAGGCCTCTCCGCGGCCGCGCTGGCCGCACTGCCGGCAGCCGCGCGTGCGCAGGGCACGACGCCCCACGACGGGCCCAACGTCGTCCTCATCATCGTCGACACGCTCCGCGCCGACCACTCCTTCGGCAACCGCGCCCGCACGCCGAACATCGATGCGCTCGCGCGCGAGGGGCTCAGCTTCACGCGCTGCTTTCCGGAGGCGATGCCGACCGTCCCGGCGCGCAGGTCGATCCTCAGCGGCCGGCGCGTGTTCCCGTTCCGCGGCTGGCACCCCTACCGGGGCCTGCTCGGCGAGCCAGGCTGGGCGCCACTCGAGAGCCCCGGCATGTCGTTCACGAGCGTCCTCAAGCGCGCCGGCTACTGGACGGCCTACGTGACCGACAACACCGGCCTCGGCTTCTCGCCGCCGTGGGCGCCCTTCCGGCGCAGCTTCGACCGCTTCGTTCGCAGGGGCGGTCAGTTCGGCGGGACCGCGGCCGGAGTCTCCGAGGCCGAGCTGCGCCACTGGCTGCCGCCGGCGATCGAGGACGCAGACACCCGCGACCGCGTCCGCCGCTACCTCGCGAACGGCCGCTACGTCCACGACGAGACGAAGTCGTTCGCCGCCCGGGTCTTCCGGGACGGGGCACGCCTGCTCGAGGCCGCGGCCAAGCGCCCGGAGCCGTTCGCACTGGTCGTCGACACCTTCGAGCCGCACGAGCCGTGGACCCCGCCGCGCCGCTACGTCGACATGTACGGCGACCCGGACTATCGCGGGCCCGAACCGGCGCGGCCCTACTACGCGCCCGTGTCGAGGTACCTGAGCGGTGCCGACCTCGTCCTCGTCGACCGCATGAAGGCCCTCTACGCCGCCGAGGTGACGATGACCGACCGCTGGCTCGGCGTCTTCCTCGAGCGGCTGCATGACCTGGGTCTGGAGCGCGAGACGGCGATCGTGCTCGTCTCGGATCATGGCTTCTTCCTCGGCGACCACGGGCTCACGGGCAAGATCTCGACGCGGCTCCATCCCGAGCTGATCCACGTGCCGCTGATCGTCATCCACCCGGAACGCCGCCTCGCCGGGCGCACACGGCGCTGGTTCGCCTCGACCCACGACGTCGCGCCCACGCTGCTGTCGATGGCCGGTGTGCCCGTGCCCCACGAGATGGACGGCGTCGACCTGTCGGGCTTCTTCAACGGCCGGCACCCTCCGGAGCGCCCCTATGCCTGGGGTGGCTACGGCAACAGCTTCTTCGTACAGAGCGAGCGCTGGAAGGCATTCGGCAGCAACACCGGCGGCGACCTCCACCTCTACGACGCAAGAGGCGACCGCCACGAGTGGCGCGACCTGGCCGCCTCCGGCGGCGGCAAGGCACGCGAACTGTTCGGCGCCGTGCGTCGCCGGGCGGGCGGCCCGCTGCCCTACTACCCCGGCACGATCTGAGCCTGAGCGCACCCGGCGAGCCGCAGGCGGTAGCGTGCGTCCCGATCGGATCCTCGGCAGGAGGGAGTCGATGCACAGCAGCGCGCCGCCCGACGCCGCAAAGCTCGCGGGCGACCTTCCGCTCGACGAATCGGTCGAGCTGCCCGCCGGGTCCTACCGTCTCGGCGAGCCCGGGGAGGAGTGCGCGGTAGGGCTGGATCGAGTCCGCCTCGGCCGCTGGCCGGTCGTGAACTCGCAGGCGCGCCGGTTCTTCGAGGCCAGCGGCCGGAGCGCGGACGCCACGCTCGCCGCTCGGCTCGAGGCGCCGGCGCTAGCCGATCACCCCGTTACCGGCCTCTCGCTCGAGGACGCCGCCGCCTTCTGCCGCTGGGCCGCGGTCGAGCTGGCCCGCCCGGTACGCCTGCCGACGGGAGACGAGTGGGAGGCCCTCGCGCGCGGCCGCGACGGACGCTCGTGGCCGTGGGGCGACACGTTCGACCCCGACCGCTGCGCCTGTGCCGAGTCTGGCTGGGGCTGGACGGTGCCGGTGACGGCGCATCCGGAGGGCGCCTGCCCGTTCGGGGCCGAGCAGCTGGCCGGCAACGTGTGGGAGTGGGTGGCGGACCGGACGCCGGAGGGATGGGGAGTGGTGCGCGGAGGTTCGTGGCTCGACCACGCCTGGGGCCTGCGAGCGTCACGCGCGCTCGCCGCTGAGCCGCGCCGCGGCACCCCCACCACCGGCTTCCGGCTCGCCTTCGATGTCAGCGACGATCCGTGGAGGGAACCGTGAGACACGCGGAATCGCCGGACCGTGCAGAGCTCATGGAGGCGCTGCGCGACGTGTACGACCCGTGCTGCGCGGATCGCGGCATCAGCATCGTGGACATGGGCGTGGTCGGGGACGTGCGCATGCAGGGCGCGCACGTGAGCGTCGACCTCGTCCCCACGACCGGCTGGTGCCCTTTCGTCGCCACCATGTCGAGCGCGATACCGGACCGGCTGCGGCAGCTCGCCGGGGTCGAGACGGTCGACGTGCAGGTTGTGTGGGAGCCCGTCTGGACCATGGAGCGACTGTCCCCCTCGGCGCGCGAGAAGCTCAGCATGCCGCTCGACGAGCTCGAGCCCTACCGCGAGCGGAGGCTCGCACGAACCGAAGGAGCGTAGACCGATGGCAGCTACCGACACCCAGTCCGAGCCGGCCGCGGCACGGGAGCAGAAGGTCCCGGCCTTCGTCTTCGATTGCGTATGCCACGTGTTCAACTTCGACAAGCGCAACGCCATCGGACCGCCCGGCGAGCTCTTCGACGAGCACCTCTACGCGTTCCACACGTTGCTCACGCGCGAGGGCGAGCGGGTGCTTTCCCGCGATGAGTTCTTCCGTGAGTGGTCGGTCGACGAGATCTACGAAATGATCATCCAGGGCTCCGACACCGACATGATCGTGGCGCAACCGCTCCCGCTCACCGACCTCTTCCACGACGGGCTCTCGTCCTGGGAGAAGTGCGCCGAGATGGCGCAGAAGCACCCCGACCGGGCGGTGTTCTGGGGCTCCGTCAACCCGCTCGAGGGCAAGAAGGCTCTTGACCTGATGGAGGTCCAGGTCAAGGAGTACGGGGCCAAGGCGTTCAAGTTCTACAACGTGCGCTACGACTACGGACGGCCGTTCCCGTGGCGCATGGACGACCCGCGGGTGGCCTACCCGGCCTTCGAGAAGGCGCAGGAGCTGGGTGTGAACCTGATCGGCGTCCACAAGGGCGTGCCGCTCGGGCCACAGCCGGTCGAGCACACGCGCACCTTCGACATGGACGGGGCGGCCGCGAATTTCCCCGACATCAACTTCGTGATCTTCCATGTCGGCCTGCCGTGGCTCGACGAGGTCCTGTGGCAGATCGTGCGCTACCCCAACCTCTACGCCTCGATCGCGGCGACCGTCAACTTCATCTCCCGCCAGCCACGCGTGTTCGCGGAGACGCTCGGGAAGATGATGTGGTGGTGCGGCGAGGACAAGATCCTCTACGGCGGCGAGACCCCGATCTGGCACCCGCAGTGGGCCCTCGAGGAGTTCTGGAACTTCGAGCTGCCGCGCGACATCGTCGAGGAGCGCGGCCACCCGCAGCTCACCGAGCAGGCCAAGCGCAAGATCCTCGGCGAGAACCTCGCCAGGCTGCACGGAATCGACCTCGAGGCCAAGCAGACCGAGCTCGCCGGTTGAAGCGCGCCCGGTGACCGAGCGCAACGTCCTCGGCGGGGAGCTCGAGCCCTGCGGCACCGAGCCGCTGACCGGCTTCTACCGGGACGGGTTCTGCCGCACGGGCCTCGAGGACCTCGGGAGCCACACGATTTGCGCGGTGGTGACGGAGGAGTTCCTCGAGCACCAGCGCGGGATCGGGAACGACCTCAGCACGCCGGTCCCCGAGTATCGCTTCCCGGGGCTCGTGCCGGGCGATCGCTGGTGCGTGACCGCGCGCAACTGGCTCCTGGCCCACGAGGATGGCGCGGCCGCGTTCGTGGTGCTGGCGTCGACGCACGAGCGCACCCTCGACATCGTCCCGCTGGAGGTTCTTCAGGAGCACGCCGTGGACGTGCCGGCCGATCCAGGGCCGTTCGCCGACTGAGCCTGCTGCGGCCTAGCCGCGGGAGCAGGCGGCGGCGCGCTCAAGCAGCAGCTTGCGCTCAGGCTTGTTCTGCGTGAGCGACGCCGCGCGCTCGAACTCCTCGCGGGCCTCGTCGAGGCAGCCGAGCTTCTCGAGCAGGTCGCCGCGCACGCTTGGCAGCAGGTGGTAGCTCTCGAAGGCGGGCTCGTCCGTCAGCTGGTCCACCAGCTCGAGTCCCACGGCCGGACCGAACGCCATCCCCAGAGCCACCGCCCGGTTCAGTTCCACGACGGGCGACGGGGAGAGCTCGGCGAGCGCGTCGTATAGCGCCACGATCCGCTGCCAGTCGGTCTGCTCGGGCGTCCGGGCACGCGCGTGGCAGGCCGCGATCGCGGCCTGCAGCGCGTAGGGACCGAGCCGGCCGCCGAGCTTCTCGGCGCGTTCGAGCGCGGCAAGCCCGCGCCCGATCAGCACGTAGTCCCAGCGCCCGCGGTCCTGGTCGAGGAGCAGGATGGGCTCGCCCGACGGGCTGACCCGCGCGCGTGAGCGCGACGCCTGGATCTCCATCAGGGCGACGAGGCCGTGAACCTCGGGCTCGTTCGGGGCGAGCGCGGCCAGGATCCGCCCGAGGCGAAGCGCCTCGGCCTCGAGCGACGGCCGGAGCCACTCCTCACCGGCGGTTGCGGAGTAGCCCTCGTTGAAGACGATGTAGATGACCTCGAGCACGGACGACAGGCGCTCGGCGCGTTCCTCGGGGCCTGGGACCTCAAAGGGGACGTTCGTCTCCGCGAGCGTCCGCTTGGCGCGCACGATTCGCTGGGCCACGGTCGACTCCGGCACGAGGAAGGCGCGTGCGATCTCGGGCGTTGTGAGCCCTCCCAGCAGCCGCAGCGTGAGCGCCACCCGCGCCTCACGCGACAGCACCGGGTGGCAGGTGGTGAATATGAGCCGCAGGACGTCGTCGCCCACGTCCTCGATCGCGGCGTCCCAGTCAGCTGCCGCCAGTGCCTGGTTGATCTGAAGCTCGCGGCCGAGCTCCTGGTGCTTGCGCTCGGCCATCTCGCTGCGGCGCAGCCGGTCAATCGCCCGGTGCTTGGCGGTGGCCATGAGCCAGGCGCCCGGGTTGTCCGGGACGCCCGACTCGGGCCACTGCTCCAGCGCGGCGACGAGCGCGTCGTGCGCCAGGTCCTCGGCAAGGCCGACGTCGCGCACGATCCGGGCGAGGCCGGCGATCAGCCGGGCGGACTCGATCCGCCAGACCGCGTCGATCGTGCGATTGACATTGGACGCCGTCATCGCCGGGGAGGCGCTACTGCTTCGCCTCCACCTCAGCGCGCAGGCGCTGCTCCTGCTCCCTGAGCTCGGGCGAGTCAACGCCTCGCCGAAGTCCTCGGACTCGAATACCGGTCGGATCTCGAGCTCGGACTCGACGCCGGACGGGTCGGAAGGACAGCGCTTGGCCCACTCGATCGCCTCATCGAGCGACTTGACCTCCCAGAGCCAGTAGCCCGCCACCAGCTCCTTCGCCTCGGTGAAGGGACCGTCGATCACGGTGCGCTTGTCGCCGGAGAACTTGACGCGCACGCCCTTCGAGCTCGGGTGGAGGCCGTCTCCGCCGAGCATCACGCCCGCCTTCACGAGCTCCTCGTTGTACTTCATCATCTCGGCGAGGAGCTCCTCGCTGGGCATGACGCCCAGCCTCGGAGTCGTCGTTCGCCTTTACAAAGACCATCACTCGCATGTCGAGCGCTCCTTCTGTCGGGTTTCGAGCCAGGTTCGAGGCTCGCTTCTATCAGGACGTCGAACGAGCCGGCCCGAGATCGACAAGACAATCGAATCGGCTTTGCCCTAGGGTCGCCGCCGACTGGCGCACTGCGGCGCACAACTCGGCAAAGGAGCAAGGGACAGTGGATTGGAAGCTCGAGCTCGTGGCGGTTCCGGTCTCGGACGTGGACCGCGCAAAGGCGTTCTACGAGCAGGTCGGTTTCAACGCCGACCACGACCTTACGGTCAGCGACGAGATGCGCTTCGTCCAGCTGACACCTCCGGGGTCGGCGTGCTCGATCGCGCTGGGGAAGGGGATCGTTGATGCCGAGCCCGGCTCGCTAAAGGGGCTGCAGATGGTCGTCTCGGACATCCAGGCGGCACGCGCCGAGCTCGTCGAGCGTGGGGTGGAGGTAAGCGAGGTCCAGGACTTCCCCTGGGGTTCGTTCGTCTTCTTCAGCGATCCCGACGGCAACGGCTGGGCCGTGCAGGCGATCCCATCCGGGATGTGAGTCGATGCGCCGGGTGAACATCGCCAACCCGCCCTTCCAGCACGATCCCGAAGACCCCGACGGCTTCCGCGCCGCCATGTTCCGGTTCGGCCGGGATGTGGGTGCCGACGGAACGGGGATGAGCGTCTACGAGCTGCCGCCGGGCCAGGCCGTGTGCCCGTACCACTACGAGTACGGGGAGGAGGAGTGGGTCCTTGCCCTCGAGGGCCGGCCGTCGGTGCGGACTCCGGACGGCACCGAGCAGTTGGAGCCGTACGACGTCGTCTTCTTCCCGAAGGGTCCTGCCGGAGCCCACCAGATCCGCAACGACAGCGACAGCACCGCGCGCGTCCTGATGTGGTCGACGATCGTCTACCCGAGCGCGACCGCCTACCCGGACAGCGGAAAGGTGGCGGTATGGACCGGGGACCGGGCCGAGGACCTGATCGTCGAGCGCTCGAGTGCGGTGGAGTACTACCACGGGGAGAGCGGCTAGCTGACCGGGGTTGACAGCGGTCCCGGCGGTCGTATACTCAACCACACGGTTTATCAACCAAGCAGGTGATCACACGACCGTGCCGGTCGACCAGCTCAGCACCACGTTCTCCGCACTCGCCGACCCGACCCGCCGCGCGATCCTGGCGCGGCTCGCCGAGGGGGAGGCCACCGTCAACGAGCTCGCCGATCCGTTCCCCATCACGCTGCAGGCCGTCTCGAAGCACCTCAAGGTGCTCGAGCGGGCCGGGCTGATCGCGCGCGGGCGCAGCGCACAGCTGCGCCCGTCGCGGCTCCAGGGCGAGGCCCTCAAGGAGGCCTCCGACTGGCTGGCGGGCTACCGGCGCTTCTGGGAGGGCAGCCTCGACCGCCTCGACCAGCACCTGCGCGCGATTCAGAAGGGACCACCCGAATGACCCAGGCAGCAACGGCCCAGGAGATCACGATCCGGCGCGTTTTCGATGCCCCTCGCGAGCTCGTGTGGAAGGCGTGGACGGAGCCCGACCAGCTCGTCGAATGGTGGGGCCCGCCCGGCTGGAACACCGCGCTCTCGACGGTCACGATGGAGGTCCGGCCCGGCGGCGCCTTCCGGCTGACCTCCGTCAACGACGAGGGCGCCGAAATGCCGGTTGTCGGCGTCTACCGGGAGGTGCTCGCGCCCGAGCGGCTGGTCCTGGAGGAGCCGGCGGGGGACAACTGGCACGAGGGCGCCGTGTCCGTGCTCAACCTGACCGACCTCGGCGACGGCCGTACCGAACTGGTCCTCCAGTCGACGATCCAGACCACCGACGAAATGCGCGCCGCGGCCGAGGCCGGGGTCACGGCCTCGATCGAACGCCTCGCCGGGTACCTGGCCTGATGGGAGGCGGCGTCGATTACCGACTCGAAGTGGTGACGGTCCCCGTCGCCGACGTGGACCGCGCAAAGGCCTTCTACACCGAGAGGATGGGCTTCAACACCGACCACGACACATGGATCAGTGAGGACACGCGCGTCGTCCAGCTGACTCCGCCCGGATCGGCCTGCTCGATCGTGATCGGCACGGGCCTCGTGGACACGGAGCCCGGCTCCGTCAAGGGCCTCCAGCTCGTCGTGACGGACATGGAGGCCGCGCGGGCGGAGTACGCTGAGCGCGGCCTCGACGTGGGGGAGACGCAGGTGCTGGGCGCCCCCGGCAGGCCCGGCTTCAAGTTCGTCTTCTTCAACGACCCCGACGGGAACGGCTGGGCCGTTCAGGAGCTACCCGCATGACCGCCTCGACTCAACTCGTGACCGGCGTCGACTTCGTTTCGGTGCCGACCAAAGACCTGGCCGCGGCGAGGGGGTTCTACGGCGACGTGCTCGGGCTGGAGCCTTCGAAGCTGTGGCAGCGCACCGGGCAGGAGCCCCTCGGCGCCGAGTTCGAGACTGGCACCGTGACGATCGCACTGATCGCCTGTGAGCAGATGGGCATCGAGTTCCAACCCAACAAGGTGCCGATCGCGTTCCAGGTCGACGACGTCGAGGCCGCGCGCGCCGAGCTCGAGTCGCGCGGTGTGAGGTTCCAGGGCGACACCATCGACAGCGGCGTCTGCCACCAGGCGATCTTCCAGGACCCCGACGGGAACTCCCTGGACCTCCACCACCGCTACGCGCCGCGCGAGCCGGAGGCGTGACGAGCGCGCCGGGTGGCGGGCATCTCGCACGCCACCCGGCATCGCGCTCCCGGTCTCAGCGAGAGATCCGGCCGATCAGCGTCATTCGCTCGCGATCGGAGTTGTCCTCCGAGAAGCTCGCAATTCCGCTGCCCCTGGCCATCGCGAACTCGCCGGTGCCGCCCTTGATGACGAAGTGGGCCATGTTCGTGAAGGACGACGTCGGCAGGGGGCCGGAGCCGTCCTGGCATGAGTCGCCCCAGAGCTTGAGCACAAGGCGGTCGGGGCTGCCGGCACCGAGCACGATCTGCCCGGTGATCGGCGCGCAGACGCCGCCCTCGCCGTTCGCGAACAGCTCCGCCACGTGCAGCTCGACGTTGCCGTTGTAGGCGCCGGTCCCGACCGGGGTGCCCCTGAAGGCGCCGTCGGTGAGCTCGAGCTGACAGACGCCCCCCGGGCAGTCGGGTGAGTCCTTGACCGTGTCCTCGCCGCGCACGACGAGACGCTCGCTGCTGCGATGGTTCGCCGACTGGGCGCTCTTGCCGGCGCCCGCGGCGGCGGCACCGCTCGTGGCAAAGGCGAGAGCCAGGCCGGCGAGCGCCAGCGCGATCAGCGCGAGCGTGGCCGGGAGCCGGCGGGACTGGATTGACGTAGACATGCTGCCTCCTGATTGGATGGGCCCTCCACGGAGGGCTGTTTGCGTTGCGGAGGCAGCATCGGCTCGCGGCCGGCTCACGGCATCGGCGTAACCACCTAACCGGGGTCGGCGCGCTCGCTCGCCCGCACCAGCTCGACTCGGGAGCGCACGCCGAGCTTCCCGTAGATGTTGCGCAGGTGGGCTTCGATCGTGCGGGTGCTGAGCACGAGCTGCGCGGCGACCTCGCGGTTGGTGCGCCCGGCGACGACGAGCTCGGCGATCTCGCGCTCGCGTGCGGTTAGCGGAGCCAGCGGCCCCGCTGACGGCTCGCGGGCGGGACGCAGGACGCGCTGGCCAAGCCGGCGCAGCTCGCGGACCGCCTCGTCGCGCCGGCGCCTCGCCCCGAACCTGTCGAGCTCGGACTCCGCGTCCACCAGAGCCTCGATGGCCGCCGGACGCTCGCCGGCCGCCGCGAGCGCCCGGCCCTCGGCGAGCCGTGCGCATGCGGACAGGAGCGGGCCACTGGCGGCAGCCTCGCGTGCCGCCCCGGCGGCGGCGACCGCTTCCTCGGCCCTTTCCCACGCCAGCAGAAGCTCCGTGCGCGCCAGGCCCGTCACCGCTGCGGCCCAGGGCGTCCCGGCGCGCGCGGCTGCGGCTTCGCCGGCCGCGAGCGCCTGCTCTGCCGCCGCGATCTCACCGCACGCGAGCTGCGCCTCTACGAGGTCGGCCGCGGCGGCGGGGCGGTCGGCCGGCAGGACAGCGTCCAGGGCGGGTCCGCCGAACGCCTGCTGCATGGCCGCCACCGCTTCCTCCGGGTTGCCCGCCGCGGTCAGCGCCGCGCCGAGGCACCAGCCGGGCTGTCCCGCGGCGTGGAAGTCCCCTCGCACCCCGGTCTCGCCGGCCTCGCGGGCGTTGCGGAGCGCCGTCGGCACGTCGCCGACCGCCACCAACGCCGACGCGAGCGCGCTGTGGGCCCAGAGCAACATACGCGGATTCCCGGCGAGTCGCGCGAGCTCTACGCCCTCCTCGCCGGCCGCGCATGCGTCCGCCAGCCGGCCGAGCTCGATCAGCGTCGCCACCGATTCCACCGTGAGAATCAGCAGGACACGCTCGCGGCCGGTCTCGGCGGCGATGGCGGCGCCCCGCTCGAGGTCCGCGAGCGATACCTCGAAATGTCCGAGCGCCCGCCGGGCGCGGCCGTGCATCCACAACGCGGGCAGGCGCGTGGTCAGCTGCTCGATGGTGAGCCGCTCCAGCGCGGCGGCGGACTCATCCAGACGCTCGGTCGCCTCGGGGTCATCCGTCTGTGCGACGCAGGCGAGTGCGCCGGACGCCGATGCCGCGAGCTCGAACACCGGGTCGCCGATCGCGCGGGCGTCGTCGCGGGCGTCGCTGGTCTGGGCCTGTGCCTCGCGAAGATCGCAGGCCAGCAGCGCCATCAGGCCCAGTGCGAGCCGTAGGCGGACGCGATCGGCGGACGGCTGCGCCGGCAGCTCGCCGAGCGCCACCTGAAGCCGACGGCGGGCGTCCTCGTGGCCGCCAAGCCACCACTCCTGGTTGGCCATTCCGACCGTCAGTGCCAGGCGCTCGCCCTCCCGGGCGGTCCGCAGCGCGTCGTCCAGCGTCGCGCGCGCACCGAGCGTGTCGCCCGCAGCCGCCTGGGCGTCGGCCAGCCGTGCCTGCATCTCGATCCGCCGGCTTCGCTGTTCGGGCTGGTCGGGCAGCAGCCTCAGCGCCGCGGAGTAGTAGCGCGCCGCGCTCGCCGGTGCCGGCGATTGCAGCTCTCGGGCGGCCGTCACCAGCAGGCCGATGGCGTGCTCGTCGCCCGGGCGGGCGGCGTGCTCGATGTGGTGGGCGCGTTCGACCGCCCCGGCGCCACGGCGCTCGAGTGCGGCGCCGGCTCGGGCGTGCGCGCCCAGGCGCCAGCCGCCGGGTATGGCCGCGTAGACCGCGTGGCGGACCACCGGGTGGCGGAAGGCGAAGCGGCGCGGCGCACCGGCCGGCCGCACCAGCGCGCGCTCCAGCAGCTCGTCGAGCGCAGCCAGCGCCGCTCCCTCCGAGAGCTCCGCCAGTTCGGCCGCCAAGCCGGGGTCGAAGGGGTCGCCGGCCACCGCGGCCGCGTCGAGCAGGCGGCGTGCCTCCGGACCGAGAGCGGCGAGCTCGATCGCAAGCGCGGCGGCGACGGGGGCGGGGACCGAGCCATCCGCGGCGGTGCTCGCGCCGTTGCCGTCGCTGCCTGTCACCCGGGCCAGCTGCTCGAGGTAGAACGGGTTGCCGCCGCTCTCCGGATAGATCGCCGCAGCGGCCGTGCCGACCAACTCGGCTGCCTCGGCTTCGCTCAGCGGCTCAGGCGCCAGCACGGTCGCGCGGTCGTCGCGGAGCGCGCCCGAGAGCCCGGCCGCCAGCGCGGCCGGCAGCTGCCGCTCCCGCGCGGCGAGCGCGAGCAGCACGGGCGCGTCCGGTGCACGGTGCGCGAGCGCCGCGAGCGCGTCGACCGAGGCCGGGTCGGCCCAGTGGACATCGTCCAGGCACAGCACCAGCGGGTGGGTGGCGGCGAGCCGCTCGAGCAGATCGCGCAGCGCGCGATGAGTGTGGTGGCGGTCGCCCGCCGCGGCCTCGCCCGCGAGCGGGGCCAACGCCGGCAGCGCGGCGGCGAGCGCGCCGGGGTCCGCCAACCCGAGCCGGCTCAGCCGCCGCTCGCCGAGCTCAGCCAGGTCACCGTCGAGTGCCTCGGTCCAGAGCGCGTAGGGCAGATCGGCCTCGTACTCCGAAGCCCGCGCGGCGAGCACCGTGCAGCCCTCCGCCGCCGCGCTCTCGGCGAGGTGGGCGAGCAGGCGTGACTTGCCGATGCCCGGCTCACCCTCGATCGCGACGATCCCGCCAGTCCCGGCTCGCAGGCGCTCGAGCGCGTCGTAGATCGCCTCGCGCTCCCCGGCGCGTCCTATCAGCGGCGACGGCGACACGGCGTCCACCTGACGATTCTCGCGCAGCGGGACGGGATAGGTGATTGCACCGATGCCCGCCGGCGGCGGGGGGAGGCACACTGCCCGCATGAACACCGAGGCCATTCATCCCGCCGTGCGTGTCGGGCACGTGCACCTCCGGGTCGCGGACCTCGACCGTGCAATCAGCTTCTACAGCGGCCTCCTCGGCTTCAACGTGAAGGCCGACGGCCGCGAGATGGGGCTCGACGCGGCTTTCCTCGCGGCGGGCGACTACCACCACCACGTCGGGCTGAACACCTGGGAGAGCGCGGGCGGTGCCCCGCCTCCTTCCGGGCACACCGGCCTCTACCACGTGGCCTTCCTATACCCCGACCGCCGCGAGCTCGGCCGCGCCGTCCGCCGCCTGCTCGACCACGACTACCCGATCGACCACGCCACCGACCACGGCGGCACCGTCTCCGTCTACCTCTCGGACCCCGACGGCAACGGCGTCGAGCTCTACTACGACCGCCCGCGCGCCAACTGGTTCGACGCCGAAGGACGCCCCATTCTCAAGGCCGAGCACTTCGACCACCGCGAGCTTCTGACTGACGCATAGCATCGTTGTGGTGGCTTATCCTGATCACTCCGCGAGAACTGGCTCGTGACAGCGGACGGGAAGGGGGTTTGGCGATCGCCAGCGAGCAGAAGCCCATTGAACTGATCCTCGCGCGCGGCCTGCTCGACAGCCTCTCGACGCCCGGCTGCCTTGTCGATCTGGCGGGCACGCTCGTCTACTACAACGAGGCCGTGGCCAAGCTGGCGGGCATGAGTTTCGAGGAGACCGGGGAGATGCCCGCAGCCGAGTGGGGCGAGACCTTCGGGCCCTTCGACGAGGAGCGGCGGCGGATCCCGTGGGAGGAGCACCCGCTCGTGTTGGAGATCCGGCAGGGGCGGGCGGGACACTTCGTTCAGCGCTTCAGCACCGCCGGCGGAGGCGAATGGGCGGTGGCCGTGAGCGCGATCCCGCTGGTCGGGACCACGGGCTTCGAGGGGGCGCTCGTCTTCTTCTGGACGGCGGACGGCGGATGACGGGGCGGCGCTCTCCGTGAAGCTCAGGATCTGGGGCGCGCGCGGCTCGATCCCGGCGCCCGGGCCGCGGACCGCGCGCTACGGGGGGAACACCTCGTGCGTCCAGCTGACGTTGTCGGACGACAGCGTGCTGGTGCTCGACGCCGGCAGCGGGATCCGTGACCTCGGCCCCTCGTGCGCGGAGGTGGACCGGATCCACATCCTCCTCACGCACCTGCACCTCGATCACATCCAGGGGCTGCTCTTCTTCTCGCCCTTCTTCAGGCCCGAGACCGAGATCGTGATCTGGGGCCCTCCTGCCCCGGGCCGCTCGCTGCGGGATCGCATCGGGCGCTACCTGTCCGCTCCGCTCTCGCCGATCGAGATCCGCGCGCTGCCCGCCAAGGTCACCTTCCGCGAGTGCCCGGCCGAGGAGTGGGAGATCGGATCGGCGCGGATCCGCGCCGCGCCGGTCAGACATCGCGGCCCCACCCTCGGCTTCCGGATCAGCGAGGGGGACACCTCGCTCTGCTACCTGCCCGACCACGAGCCCGCGCTCGGCGCGCCGCTGGCGGACGTCCCGCCGGATTGGATCTCGGGCTTCGCGCTCGCCCAGCGGTCCTCGCTGCTGCTGCACGACTGCCAGTACACGGACGAGGAGTACTCCGACCGGATCGGGTGGGGCCACTCGCGCGTGTCCGACGCGCTGCTGTTCGCGCGCCGCAGCGAGGCGGAGCAGGTGATGCTCTTCCACCACGATCCGCTTCACACCGACGAGGACCTCGACGAGCTCCACGGCCTTGCCGGCAAGCTCTGGCGCGAGCTCGGCGGGCCGGACGGCGGGCCGGGCATGGCGATCGAGGGCACCGAGATCGAGCTGCGGACGAACGGCGCCGAGCCGCCGGGCGACGCCGGCTAGGCGCCGGCGCGGTCTTCCAGCGCTTCCAGACCGGCGTGGTCCTCGGCGCGCGCAGCGTCGAGGGCCGAGGGCCAGTCCGTGAAGTATTCGACGCGCACCATCATGCCGTCGCGGAACGTCGTGACCTGGTGGTACAGCTCGCCCTCGAGCTCCGCGCCGCTGCCTTTGCCCAGGCTGTAGTAGCGCAGCCGGACCGCCACCCGGTCACCGGCATCGACCGACTCCTGGGGGTCGAGCCTCAACGCCTCGAACGACTCGTCGAGCCCTTCCCAGAAGAGCCTGATCTGGGCGTGGCCCTTGCAGGAGTCAAACCTTTGGTGGGCGGGAAGCACCCAGTCGACCTCGGGGTCGAAGAACTCGAGGGCGGCGTCGAAGTCGCGCCGGTTGTAGGCAGCGATGAAGTCCAGGGTCTTGTCGACGTTGTCCTGCGACACCTGACACGCAGTATCCCGCTTGCGGCGCGCTCGCGGTCAGACGCTGGGCGGAATGTTCTGGCCATAGGATCGTGCCGTGGCCGAGAAAAAGGTCGTCGATCTCTACGGCGCCAGCTACGGGGGCTTTGCGAGCGATGTCTACGGCGAGGTTCGGCGCGAGGCGTGGGGAGAGGAGATCGGCCAGAACAGCTGGCTGACGCGCGCCGAGCTCGAGCGCTTCGGCTCCGCCCTGCAGATCGAGTCCTCGTCCCGTGTGCTGGAGGTCGGCTGTGGCTCCGGAGGTCCGGCGCTCCACCTGGCTCGGTCGACCGGCTGCGAGATCGTGGGGGTCGACCTGCACGAGGATGCCGTCGCCAACGCTTCGCGGATGGCTGGCGAGGCGGGTCTCGACGCGCGGGCGAGCTTCGTACGCGCCGATGCCGGCAAGACGCTCCCGTTCGAAGATGACTCGTTCGGGGCGCTGCTGTGCATCGATGCGGTCAACCACCTGCCGGATCGTCCGCGGGTCTTCGCCGACTGGGCCCGACTCATCGAGCCGGCGGGACGGGTGCTGTTCACCGACCCGATCACGGTCACCGGGCCTCTGGGCAGCGACGAGATCGCGATTCGCGCGTCAATCGCCTACTTCCTGTTCGTCCCGCCGGGTGAAGACGAGCGCCTTCTAGGCGAGGCCGGCCTGCATGTCATCGCGGTGGAGGACGCGACCGAGAACATGGCGACCGTCGCGGAGCGCTGGCTCGCCGCCCGTGCCAAGCGCGCCGATCCGCTCAGGGAGATCGAGGGCGACGAGACGTTTGACGGCCAGCAGCGCTTCCTCGAGGTAACGGCCCGGCTGGCGCGCGAGCGGCGCCTCTCGCGGTTCGTCTACCTGGCCGAGAAACCGGCCTGAACCGCGCCGCGGGCCTCAGCCTGCTCGATCAGCGCGCCGATCTGTTCGAGGGCTTCGCGGTGGGGCGCCTCGTCCTCGGTGACGCCGGCGAGCAGCTCGATCTCGATGCCCTGGAAGACGTTGGCGACGAGGGAGGCCAGTAGGCGCGGCGAGAGGGGTGGCTCGAGCCGCAGCTCGGCGGCCCAGTCGGCGAAGACCGACTCGAGCAGCTCACGCCAGCCTGCGGTCGTCGCGCGCCAGCGGGCGGCCAGCTCCGGGTCGGCCAGGCCGGCCGCCCACAGCTCCCAGAGCACCCGCACGTAGCCCGATTGCACGTCGTCGTCGAGGAAGCGGCAGGCGGTGCGCCATTTCTGGGACAGCCGGCCGGGCTCGGCGTAGAGGCGTCGCTGGCGCTCGAGCAGCTGCTCGTTCTGGCGCTCGAGCACCGCGATCAGCAACTGCTGCTTGCCGCCGAAGTGATAGTGGACGAGCGACAGCTGCGTCTCGGCACGCTCGGCGACCGCACGCGTGCTGGTGCCGCTGAAACCGCGCTCGACAAGCAGGTCGCGAGCCGCGTCGAGGATGCGAAGCCGTGTCGCCTCCCCGCGAACCGCTCTCCCGTCGACCTTGCTTGACACTCCGATAGCGTAGCATTACTATTGGTCGGTCGACCGACTAACTATCTAGAGGAGACAGACCTATGCCATACGTCAACGTCAAGCTCATCGAAGGCGTCCTCGACTCGGACCAGAAACGCGAGATCATCGAGAAGGTCACCGAGGCAATGATCGAGATCGAGGGTGAGAACATGCGCGGCGTGACGTGGGTCGTCGTGGACGAGGTGAAGAGCGGCGACTGGGGGATCGGCGGCCAGGCGATGACCACCGAGGCCGTCCAGGCGCTCGCGGCCGGGACACCCGCGTAGCGATGGCCGTCGTCGCGGACACCGCGGAGGACGCGTCTCGCGCGCTCCTGCCGCTCGAGACCGGCTATGCGGTGCTCGGCGGTGTCCGCGTCGGCTACGAGGTGTTCGGCGAGGCAGATCAAACGCTGCTTCTGCTGCCGCCGTGGTCGATCGTCCATTCGCGCTTCTGGAAGCTCCAGGTCCCTCACCTCGCGCGCCACTTTCGCGTCGTCACGTTCGACGGACGGGGCAACGGGCGCTCGGACCGACCACAGAGTGCCGACGAGTACGGCCCGCGGATATCGGCGGCCGACGCGTTGAACGTGCTCGACACGGTCGGCGCGGACGACTGCGTGCTGGTCGCGCACTGCGGGAACGCGGCCGCCGCGCTGCTGCTGGCCGCCGAGCATCCGGAGCGAGTCCGAGGCGCCGTCTTCATGTCGCCGGCCCTGCCGCTTACGCCGCCTCGCCCCGAGCGCACCGGGTTTCCCTTCGACGAGGTGCTGCCCACCGACGAGGGCTGGGCGAAGGCGAACCGCCACTACTGGGCGCGGGACTTCACCGGCTATCTCGAGTTCTTCTTCGACCGCTGCTATTCGGAGCCGCACTCGACCAAGCAGCGGGAGGATGCGGTCGCCTGGGGTCACGAGACGACGCCGGAGACGCTCGCGTTGACACTCGACGCCGAGGGCCTGGACGAGCTCACGGTGCACGAGCTGCTCGGCCGGCTCAGCTGCCCCCTGCTCGTCACGCAGGGGGACGAGGATCTGCTGATCCCCGCGGATCGCGGTCCCAAGTTCGCAGAGCTGACCGGCGCCGAGCTAGTGGCGCTCGAGGGTGTCGGGCACTGCCCGAACGGCCGTCACCCGGTGCGCTTCAACCTGGCGGTCCGCGACTTCGCCGAGCGCGCGTACGGGCGCACACCGGAGCGTCCCGCGTGGCGCCGCGCGATCCGCCGTCGCAAGCGGGCGCTCTACGTCTCCTCGCCGATCGGGCTCGGCCACGCCTGGCGCGACGTCGCGATCGCGCGCGAGCTGCGCGTCCTCGAGCCGGAGCTCGAGATCGACTGGCTCGCCCAGGATCCCGTGACCAGGGTCCTCCAGGCGTGCGGCGAGCGGATTCACCCGGCCAGTGGCCTGCTTGCCAACGAGTCGAGGCACATCGCCGCCGAGTCACGCGAGCACGAGCTCGACGTCTTCCAGGCCTGGCGGCGAATGGACGAGATCCTGCTCGCCAACTTCATGCTCTTCCACGAGGTCGCCGACGTCGAGAACTACGACCTCTGGATCGGGGACGAGGCCTGGGAGCTCGACTACTACCTCCACGAGAACCCGGAACTCAAGACCGCCGCCTACTGCTTCCTGACCGACTTCGTCGGCTGGCTGCCGATGGCGGAGGGCGGCGAGGCCGAGGCGCGCCTGACCGCGGACTACAACGCCGAGATGATCGAGCAGATCGCCCGCTTCCCGCGCGTCCGCGACCGTGCCATCTTCGTTGGATCGCCCGAGGACGTCGTCCCGCAGGGCTTCGGCGACGGGCTGCCGGAGATCCGGCCCTGGGTGGAGGAGCACTTCGACTTCAGCGGCTACGTGCTCGCCCCAGACGCCGGCAGGCCGCCGGACCGCGAGGCGCTGCGCGCCAGGCTCGGGTACAGGCCGGACGAACGGATGTGTCTCGTCGCTGTCGGCGGCTCGGGCGTGGGCGCAGGCCTCCTCACCCGGGTGATCGAGGCCTTCCCGGAGGCGCGCCGGCGCGTCCCGAACCTGCGCATGATCGTGGTCTGCGGCCCGCGGATCGACCCCGACGCGCTTCCCGCCTGCGACGGGGTCGAGGTCGTCGGCTACGTCCACGGCCTCTCTCAGCACCTCGCCGCGTCCGACGTCGCCGTCGTGCAGGGTGGTCTCACGACCTGCATGGAGCTCGCGGCGGCCAAGCGACCGTTCCTCTACTTCCCCTTGCGGCGCCACTTCGAGCAGAACCTTCACGTCCGGCACCGCCTCGAGCGCTATGGCGCAGGCCGGCCGATGAGCTTCGAGAACGCCACGCCCGGAGACGATCGGCGACGCGATCGCGGAGGGGCTCGGCGACACACCCGCACCCGCCGACGTCGAGCGCGACGGAGCCGCGCGCGCCGCGCGGCTGATCGCGACTCTCCTCTAGCTCTACGCTCGGAAGGGCTGGGGTCAGCCTTCGAGCTCGGCCAGCCGCTGCTCGAGGAAGCGCCGCTCGGCGTCCGAGTGGACGAGCTCGAGCGCGCGGTCGTAGGCCGCTCGGGCCTCCTCGACGCGATCGAGCCGGCGCAGCAGCTCCGCGCGCGTCGCGTGCAGGTAGTGGTAGCTGTCGAGCTCGAGGCGCTCCACCAGTGCGAGCGCGGCTTCGACGTTGCCCGCTTCGGCAATTGCGACGGCTTGGTTGAGCTCCACGACCGGCGAGCCGGTGAGGCGGGCGAGCTCGCCGTAGAGCGCCGCCAGCTGCGTCCAGTCCTGGGGCTCCTCGGCATGCAGCGATGCGATCGCCGCCTGTAGCACGTAGGGGTCCCGGCCGCCGAGCGCCAGTGCCCGGTCGAGCGCGGCTCGTCCAGCCGCGATCTGGTCGAGGTCCCAGAGCGACCGGTCCTGGTCGCGGAGCAGGACCACCGTGCCGTCGGCGAAGCGCGCGTCGCGCCGGGCGTCGTTAATCAGCATCAGCGCCAGCAGCGCATGCACCTCGGGCTCGTCGGGCATCAGCTCGGCGAGCGCGCGCCCGAGCCGAATCGCTTCGGCCGCGAGGTCTCCACGGCCGCCGTAGCCCTCGTTGAAGATCAGGTAGACGACCGCGAGCACCGCGGCGAGCCGGTCGGGCAGCAGGTGAGCCGGCGGGACTCGAAACGGGACACCCGCAACCTTGATCTTGCGCTTGGCGCGGACGAGCCGCTTTGCCATGGTCGCCTCGGGGACGAGGAAGGCGCGCGCGATCTCCTCCGTCTTGAGACCGCCGAGCGTTCGCAGCGTGAGCGCCACCTGGGCATCGAGCGCGAGCGCCGGGTGGCAGCACGTGAAGATCAGCTCGAGCCGCTCGTCCGGGATCGTCGTCTCGTCCACTTCGTCCTCCAGGGTTTCCGGCACCTCGAGCCGGCGGGTCTTCTCCGTTCGCGTCCGATCGCGTCGGAGGCGGTCGATCGCGCGGTTACGTCCGGTGGTGACGAGCCACGCGCGTGGGTTGGCCGGCGTCCCCTCGCGAGGCCAGCGCTCGGCGGCGATCGCGAACGCCTCCTGGGCGGCCTCCTCGGCGAGCTCGAAGTCGCCGAGGAAGCCGATCAGGCTGGCGAGGACACGTCCCCACTCGTCTCGAAAGACCTGTTCGAGACTTGCTACCACTCCACGATCGGGCGCACCTCGATCGCGCCGCCCATGCGGGCAGCGGGGATGCGCGCCGCCAACTCGATCGCGGCGTCGAGGTCGTCGGCCTCGAAGAGGAGGTAACCGGCGAGCGCCTCCTTGATGGCCACGAACGGACCGTCGGTCGTCAGCGTCCTGCCGTCCTCGACCCGCACGGTGGTCGCCGTCTCGGGCGACTCGAGCTGGAGGCCGGGACTGACGCCGGCGGTCTCGTTGATCGCCTGGTAGTCGGCGAACACCGCCTTCTGCTCGTCCTCCGGGAGGCGCGCCCACTCGTCTGGAGTCCTCGGTGTCGGAGCGTCACCCTGATGGATCAACAGCATGTACTTCATGGTTCCTCCTTTGGGGAATGGTCGCTCCTTAGACGAACGGGGGACCAGGAAGAGGACAGCTCGCGGAAATCAGCCGGAGGGGGACGGGCCGGGCAGGAGCCGCCTGAGCAGAAATCGACGGGCACCCGCCTACCGCGCCCGGGCCGGGAGCCTTCAACCGCCGCCAAGCTCCGCGCGCCGCGGCGGATCGGCGCCGGCGCGAGCGCAGGTGATCGCGGCGACGCGACACGCAAAGCGCACCGCTTCGGCAAGCTCGTCCCGGCGGCCGAGGTCGGCCCTGCCCAGCCCGCGCGAGCTCCAGTCGGCCAGGAAGGCGCCCATGAAGGCGTCACCCGCGCCGATCGTGTCCACGACCTCGACCCGTGGAGCTTCCACCTCGACGACGTCGTCACCGCTGATGACGAGAGCGCCCTCGGCGCCGAGGGTCACGAGTGCGATCGCACCATCGCGGGCGAGCAGCGCGCGCGCCGCGTCCACAGGCGCGGTCCCGGGATCGAGCCAGGCGAGGTCGTCGTCGCTTGCCTTGAGGACGTCGGCACGGCGCAGAATCCGTTCGAGCCGGCCGCGGTACGCCGCCCGGTCCTCGATGGCCGCGGGCCGGCAGTTCGGATCAAGAGCGACGAGCGTGTCTTCGTCCAGGCGGCTCAGCAGCGTCTCGAGCGTCGTCGCCAGCGGTTCGAATACGAGCCCGAGCGTGCCGAGGTAGAACGTGGCGATGCGCGGCGGAAGGAGGGCCGAGGCAGCCTCCAGAGTGAGCCCGGGAGCGGACGTGGCGGCGGCGTAGAACCGGTAGGCCGCCGCCCCCGAGGCGTCGATCTCGACAAGCGCCAGCGTCGTGGGCGCGTCCGTGGCCACTACCGTGCCGGTTCCCACGCCGGCGGCCTCGAGTTCGTGTCGCAACCGCGCTCCGAACCGGTCCGTGGAGATGCGCCCGAGGTAGGTCGCGGCCTGCTCCAGCCGACCGATCGTCCGCGCCAGGTTGTACGGACCTCCTCCGGGATGCGCAACGAGTCCGCCGTCGCGGTCGACGACCACGTCCACGAGAGCCTCACCGGCGACGACGATCACGGCAGCGCCCTCACGGCCCACGGGGCAGCCGGAAACGTCGAGGGGTTGATCACGGCAAGGGCACATCGGTAAAACGCAATCGTGACTGCGAACCGAGGAAACCGCGCCGCCGTGCTGTACGCGCCGGGTGGTCTCCGACGAGGCCGGAGCGCTCATGGAGCCGCTCTCGGTCGGGATATGGGCCTGTAAGAAGGCAGGGATCAGCGCGGGCGATCACGTGCTCGTGACCGGCGCCGGGCCGATCGGGCTGCTCGCCGCCCAGGCCGCGCGGGCCTTCGGCGCGACCGAGATCACCGTCACCGATGTCAACCCGAGCCGGCTTCGCGTCGCAAAGCGCACCGGCGCGACCCGCGCGCTCGATATCCGCGAGACGACGCTGGAGGGCGCCGGGCTCGAGGCGGACGCGTTGATTGAGTGCTCCGGACACCCGGCGGCGGTGAAGGCAGGCATCGCGGCCCTGCGGCCGGCAGGGACAGCCGTCCTGGTCGGCATGGGGCCCGGGGAGGAGGGGACCGTGCCGCTCGCGCTGATCCAGAGCCGCGAGCTGTGGCTGACCGGCACCTTCCGCTACGCAAATACCTACCCGACCGCGATCGCCCTGGCCGCGGAGGGACGCGTCGACCTCGAAGCGATCATCACAGGACACCACGACCTCGAGGACGCCGAGACCGCTCTCCGCGCGGGGCGCGACGACGAGAGCGCGGTCAAGGTCATGGTCATGCCGGCTGGGAGTCCACCGAGATAGGGGGGTGCAAATAGGGGGCACCCCCGATGCGCCGGAGCTCGGTTGGGCGGTTCGGGTGGGGCGCGACCTTGTCAGCCGCGCCCACCCGGCGTTCGGGTACTACAGCGAGGCGGCGGTTTCCACGCGGGGCTTGTCCGGATCCGCCGGCTCCGCGTCCCGCTCATGCTCGACGATCGGCGCCGCTCCCGGGCGCTCCTCAGCCTCATCAAGCAGATACCGGAGCTCCTGGTCGAACTGCTCCTCGCGCCGCTTCTCCCGGCGCATCCACCGGTCGTAACACATCTGGACCACCTCGGGTGGGTCGGGACTCAACCGGATGATGGCACCGCTGGGACCGAGTAGCGATACCGACTTCAGAGCCCGCCGGCCGGGCGCCTTCGGCCATGGAACGATGAGCGCCGTGACGGCATCTCAGGGGAGAGCCCCTCGGCGATCGCGCGGCATGCGCGATTACGTGAGTGATGGCTGGCGTCTGGGGGGCGCGGCGCTCGGATTCGTGCTTGGAAATCGCGCCCTGCAGCGATTCGTGCTCACCGCGGCGGGGATCGTGCTCGTCGCGGCCGCCGGAGTGGCCGTGGCCGCCGTCGCACTGCGTCGCGAAGCCGGGCCGGTCGGCTACGTGCTGTTCGGGCTCGCGGCCTACTACTGCCTGAGCCTGATCGTGACGGCCGCCGCCGTCGGGGTGGCGGGTCTTGCGGCCGACAGCCTGGAGTCGCGCTCCGTGACCCCGGCCACCGGCTGGCGGCTGATTGCGCGCCGTCGCCGCCCGATCGCCGGCTGGGCCGTGCTCGATCTCGTCTTGGGCATGCCGAGCAGGCTGGTCGGCAGCTGGACGGTGAATCAGCTCGCCGTCCTCCTCATCGGGTTCGGCTGGAGCCTGCTGAGCTTCTTCGCGATCCCGACGATCGCGATCACCGGCGGGTCGCCGAGGGCGACCGCCCGACGCTCACTGCAGTTGGTGCGTCGCCATTGGGGCGACGCGATCTACAGCACCGTCTACCTGTGGGTGCGCGCGGTGGTCGTGTTCGGCGTGCCGGCGGCCATCGCCGTCGCCATCGGGGTGCTGCTGATCCGAAATGACGCCGTGATCCTGGGCGGGGCGCTGTTCGCGGCGGGCGTGGCAGGCCTGGCGCTCGCCTTTCTGCTGGCGCAGGTGGCGCGCGCAGTGCTCACCGTTGTGCTGTACCAGTACGCCGACTCCGGCACGGTCTATCCGGCCTTTCCTGCCGAGCTGCTCGAGCGCAGCGTCCGCGGCCCGTCGAGCCTCCTCCGGCGCCTGACCGAGCGGATCGAAGGCGATCGCGTTCGGCGGCTGCGCCGGCGGCTGCTCGGCGACCTCGACGACGCGAGCCGGCCGCCTTCGCCATGAGCACGTCGAACTCGGCCTGGGTTGATCGCGCCGCTGTCGAGCAGCGCCGTGGGTTGCACGTGAGTGCGCTACCGTCGCCGCGATGGTCCTTCTGAGCGGGATGATGCGCTGGGCCGCCATCACGGGACGCACCGACTACATCCCCGCGTGGTGCGCTGGGCGTCAGGGCGGGCGCTGGGCTCAGCAGACGATTGGTGCGGCCTTACCGACGGCAGCGCCCCAGACCCAGAGGACCCCGCCCGCCGGTCGTGCTTCGGCCCACGCCGACCCCGCCGAGGCGCTCCGGGAACTGACGGAACTGCACCAGCGCGGCGTCGTCACTGACGCCGAGTTCGAGGCACTCCGCGCCCGCCTGCGCGTCTGAGCCGAATCCGCGCCTACCTCGTCATTCGTAGGTCAAGGCTTCGATTACCTTGAGCCGGGCGGCACGCCGGGCCGGGAGGATCGCGCATCAGTAGTTCACACCCGTGGATGGGTGGAAATGCGCGGATCTGAGCACGCACAAAGGCGCCGAAGCGCCTCCCCCCTGCGCCACTACGATCTCAGATGTGACCAGCACACCCGCCGCGCCGCAGCACCTGCGCGACCTCGCGCTGTTGCGCCGCGTCCGCGACCGGATCGACCGGGAGTACGCGCAGCCGCTGGACGTCGAGGCGCTCGCCCGCGGCGCGCACATGTCGGCCGGGCACCTCAGCCGCGAGTTCCGCCGCGCCTACGGCGAGTCGCCGTACAGCTACCTGATGACGCGGCGCATCGAGCGCGCGATGGCGCTGCTGCGTCGTGGAGACCTCAGCGTGACCGAGGTCTGTTTCGAGGTCGGCTGCGCGTCGCTGGGCACCTTCAGCAGTCGCTTCACCGAACTGGTCGGCATGCCGCCCAGCACCTACCGGCGCCAGGCGGCGGGCGCGACGGCGGGGATGCCGCCGTGCGTGGCGAAACAGGTGACCAAACCGATCAGGAATCGAGAAGCGCCGGTCGCGAGCCGCAGCTAGCGTGACCGTCATGGACATAACCATCTACCAGACCCTCCTCCCGCACGACGACCCGGACGCGTCCCTGGCCTTCTATCGCGACACCCTCGGCTTCGAGGTCCGCAACGACGTCGAATACGGCGGTATGCACTGGATCACGGTCGGCCCCCCCAACCAGCCGGGCACCTCCATCGTCCTGTACCCGACGGCCGCCACCCCCGGCATCACCGACGACGAGCGCCGCACCATCGCCGAGATGATGGCCAAGGGAACCTACGCCAGCATCAACCTGGCCACCACCGACCTCGACGGCACCTTCGAGCAGCTGCAGGCCGGCGATGCCGAGGTCGTCCAAGAGCCGACCGACCAGCCGTACGGGATCCGCGACTGCGCCTTCCGCGATCCCGCGGGCAACCTGCTGCGCATCCAAGAGCTGCGCTAAGCCCTCATGGCCACCCAGACGAAGAAGCGGTCGCCCGCGCCGCACGCTGCCGACAGCCACGATCTGATCCGCGTGCACGGCGCGCGCGTGAACAACCTCAAGGACGTCAGCATCGAGATCCCGAAGCGCCGGCTGACGGTGTTCACCGGCGTCTCCGGCTCGGGCAAGAGCTCGCTGGTGTTCGGCACGATCGCCGCGGAGTCGCAGCGGCTGATCAACGAGACCTACAGCGCCTTCGTGCAGGGCTTCATGCCGACGCTGGCGCGGCCCGAGGTCGACGTGCTCGACGGGCTGACGACCGCGATCAGCGTCGACCAGGAGCGGATGGGATCCAACCCCCGCTCGACGGTCGGCACCGCCACCGACGCCGACGCGATGCTGCGCATCCTCTTCAGCCGGCTCGCGCAGCCGCACATCGGCTCGCCCGGCGCGTACTCCTTCAACGTCGCCTCCGTCCACGGGAGCGGCGGGATCACGGTCGAGCGCGGCGAGAAGACCAGGACCGAGAAGGCGACATTCAGCCGCACCGGCGGCATGTGCCCACGTTGCGAGGGCCGCGGCTCGGTCAGCGACTTCGATCTGTCCGCGCTCTACGACGACAGCAAGTCGCTCAACGAGGGGGCGCTCACGATCCCCGGCTACAGCATGGACGGCTGGTATGGCCGGATCTTCCGCGGCTGCGGCTACTTCGACCCGGACAAGCCGATCAAGAAGTTCAACAAGCGGGAGCTCCACGATCTGCTCTACAAGGAGCCGACGAAGATCAAGGTCGAGGGGATCAACCTCACCTACGCGGGGCTGATCCCGCAGATCCAGAAGTCGATGCTGTCCAAGGACGTCGACGCGATGCAGCCGCACATCCGCGCCTTCGTGGAGCGGGCAGTGGTGTTCACCACCTGCCCCGACTGCGGTGGCACCCGGCTCAGCGAGGCGGCTCGGTCGTCGAAGATCGACGGCGTCAGCATCGCCGACGTCTCCGCGATGCAGATCAGCGACCTCTCGGAGTGGGTGCGCGGCCTCGACGAGCCGTCGGTGGCACCGTTGCTCGAGGCGATGCAGGAGACCCTCGACTCGTTCGTGGAGATCGGGCTGGGCTACCTCTCGCTCAACCGGCCGTCGGGCACGCTCTCGGGCGGCGAGGCACAGCGCACCAAGATGATCCGCCACCTCGGGTCGTCGCTCACCGACGTCACCTACGTCTTCGACGAGCCCACCATCGGCCTGCACCCCCATGACGTCGAGCGGATGAACGACCTGCTGCTGCAGCTGCGCGACAAGGGCAACACCGTGCTCGTCGTGGAGCACGAGCCGGAGGCGATCGCGATCGCCGACCACGTCGTCGATCTCGGCCCCGGCGCCGGCACCGCGGGCGGCGAGGTGGTCTTCGAGGGCACGCGTCGAAGGGCTGCGGGCCAGCGGCACGATCACCGGGCCGCCACCTCGACGACCGGGCCGCCCTCAAGGAGACGGTGCGCACGCCGATCGGGAGTGCTGGAGGTGCGCGGCGCCAGCACCCACAACCTGCAGGACGTCGATGTCGACATCCCGCTCGGCGTGCTGGTCGTGCGTGACCGGGGTGGCCGGCTCGGGCAAGAGCTCGCTGATCGACGGCTCGGTGTCCGGGCGCGACGGGGTCGTGACGGTCGACCAGGGCGCGATCCGCGGCTCGCGACGGAGCAACCCGGCGACGTACACCAAGCTGCTCGACCCGATCCGCAAGGCGTTCGCGAAGGCCAACGGCGTGAAGCCGGCGCTGTTCAGCGCCAACTCCGAGGGCGCCTGCCCCAACTGCAACGGCGCCGGCGTCATCTACACCGACCTGGCGATGATGGCCGGCGTCGCCACCACCTGCGAGGAGTGCGAGGGGAAGCGCTTCCAGGCCGAGGTGCTCGAGTACAAGTTCGGCGGCAAGGACATCAGCGAGGTGCTCGCGATGTCGGTGACCGAGGCCGAGGAGTTCTTCGGCGCCGGCGAGGCGCGCACGCCGGCCGCGCACAAGATCCTCGAGCGGCTCGCCGACGTCGGGCTCGGCTACCTCAGCCTCGGCCAGCCGCTCACCACGCTGTCCGGCGGCGAGCGGCAGCGGCTCAAGCTGGCCACCCACATGGCCGAGAAGGGCGGCGTCTACGTCCTCGACGAGCCGACCACCGGCCTCCACCTCGCCGACGTCGAGCAGCTGCTCGGCCTGCTCGACCGGCTCGTCGACTCCGGCAAGTCGGTCATCGTCATCGAGCACCACCAGGCGGTCATGGCGCACGCCGACTGGATCATCGACCTCGGCCCCGGCGCCGGCCACGACGGCGGCCGGATCGTCTTCGAGGGCACACCCGCCGACCTCGTCGCCGCCCGCTCCACCCTCACCGGCGAGCACCTCGCGGCCTACGTCGGCACCTGACCGAGGCCCTCGCGGACACGGTGAGACGAGTTCGCTCACTCGCCCTTGGGCGAGGGCTCCGGTCAGAGGTGATGCAGGTACTCGGCGATCTCCCAGTCCGAGACCCAGGCGCGGTGGCGCTCGACCTCGAAGCGCTTGACGGCGAGGAAGGTCTCGACGATCTCAGGGCCGAGCGCCCGGCACAGGACCTTGTCGCTCTCGAGCGCCTCGAGGGCTGCGTCCAGCGATGATGGAAGTGCCCGGCCGATCACGTCGCGGTCCGCCCGGTATGCGTCACCGTCGACGGGAGGCGGCGGGCGCAGGCGCTCCCGCACGCCGTGCGCACCGGCGGACAGCACTGCCGCGATCGCCAAATACGGGTTCGCGGCGCCGTCGGCAACCCGGATCTCGATGCGCGTGGCGCGCCCGCCATCCCCGGGGATGCGGATGAACGTGCCCCGGTTGTCCCAGCCCCAGTTCGCGTGGGTAGGCGCCAGTGAGTCCGGCTGGATGCGCCGGTAGGCGTTGATCGTGGGGTTGAGGAGCGCCATCAGCCCCGCGGCGTGGGCGAGCACGCCGGCGGTGAATGCGCGGAGCTCGGCGCTGACGCCGTCCTCTTCCCCCGGCGCATCGAACGCGTTGCGCGCGTCCCGGTTCACGGAGACGTGGAGGTGTGTGCCCGAGCCACCCTGGTCGTTGAACGGTTTGCCCATGAACGTGGCCACGAGTCCGTGCTGCGCCGCAATGTCCTTGACGGCCGCCTTCAGGCGGAACGCCCGATCGGCGGCCTGCAGCGCGTCGGTGTGGCGCAGGTTGATCTCGTACTGGCTGTTCATGAACTCGTGGTTGACGGCGAGGACTTCCAGCCCGAGTTGCGCCAGCGCCTCGGTCATCTCTCGCACGATGCCGCCGGGGTCCGCCTGGGGACCAACCGTGTAGACCATGCTCGCTTGATCGATGCGGCGGCGGATGCCGTGTCTCGCGGCCGGATCGCGCTCGAGCAGGAAGAACTCGAGCTCGGGGCCGACGATCGGCTCGAGACCGATCGCCCTCAGGTCCTCCACGGCTCGGCGCAGGGTCCCGCGCGGGTCCGGGATCGGCGCTCCGCCGGCCGCCGGCTCGAGATTCGCCAGGCAGGTCGCCACGCCCGGCTCCCAGGGCAGCGTCGTCATGGTCGACATGTCGGGACGGGCGATGAGGTCCGGATAGCCCTCGTCGCCGCCGACCACGGGCGTATTGCGCAGGTCGGTCCCCATCACTGCCGCACAGAAGCACAGACCCTTCTCGATTACGTGGTCGAACTCCGCGATCGGTACTTCCTTGCCACGGGCGACGCCGTGGAGATCGGGGTAGAGCACGCGGATCGAGGTGACCGGCGTTCCGGCGGGGCCTTCGGAGGCGCGTTCGCCTGCGGTGGGACTGGAGTCGGCGCGCACGGACGTAGGCTAGGCCAGACGGATGCTCTCGGCGCCGCGCAGGCGCAAGTGGTCGAGCGCGGTGCCGGTGGCTTCGCGCAGGCGCAGCCGGTCGACGAGCGGCGCGTAGCGCCCTCCTGCCAGGCCGTCCGCCATCAGAGCTGCGCCCTGCGCGGCCGTCTTGGCGCGCGTGCCCAGCCCGGCTGCGGCCGAGACGGTTGCCAGGCCGGCGAGCCTTTTGGAGAGCGCGTCGAGCAGGCCGGGAGCACGTGCCAGGCGTCCGGCAACGAGGACCTCGCGCGGGGCGGGAACCGAGGCCATCATGGCCAGTGCGGCCTTCACCGCGCCCTCCTCGAGCGCAAGCCATCCGTCGCCGTGGCGGGGATCGCTGCGCAGCGCCTCGAGGGCCCCGGGCGCCGAAAGGTCCAGGTCCCCGCGTGGGTCAAGCGCTCCGCCGCTGTAGACGGTCTCCTTGGAGAGCGCCGCGCCCAACAGGTACCCCACCTCCGCGTCCAGCGCTCCGCACGACCGAGCCCCGATCGGCGCGCAGGAGCCGCCGAGCCCGTCGACGATCTGCCCGCGGTCGATCGCAAGCGCGGCGCTGAAGCCGCCGCCGAGCTCGAGCATGATGAACGAGGTCTCCTCGTAGGCAATGCCAAGGCGCCTCGCCTGGTCCGCGATACACAGCGCGGCGCTGCAGACCTTGTCCGCGGTCCCGAGGTCGATGCGGTTCCACTTGCGGTACTCCGGCACCGTGGGCAGGTGGATCGCTCCCGGGCCGAAGACCAGCGGCAGTCCGGCCGTGATGAGGGCGCGGATCATCGCCCGCATGCCGCCGATGCCCGCCTGCGCGCCCGCTTCATCGCTCCGAAGCAGCAGCATGAGCGCCAACTCGCGGGACCCGACCTGCTCGCCCGGAACGAGCGGCAGCCCGTAGCCGGCGGGACCGAGCACGAGATCGAAGGGGCGATGAGCCACGAGGGCATCGACGAGCGGTGCCGGGTCGAGCGCCAGATCGGCCGACCGGAAGCTCCGGTCGAGCAGCACCTCACCGCCGTCGAGCGTGCACACATCGATCGAGACGGTCCCGGGGTCGACGCCGGCCACCCGCGGACCGGGCATCGACTCAGATGATCTCTTGCGCCACGGCGTAGACGCCGTCGGCGTTGAGTACGAGGTCGCTGCGCTCGAAGAGCCGGCGCACGCAGGCCTTGTGCGTCTTCATCTTCTTGCCGCCGACGCCCAGCGCCCCGAGGGCGAGCTTCCCCTCCCGCTCGACGAGAACGTCCCCGGCCTCGATGCCCTCGATCCCGAGCGGCTCGGCCGCGTTGTAGTCGACCAGCAGCTCGATCGTGGGATTGGCGCTCCATACCTTCTTGCCCAGCAGCTGCACGCCGGCAGGCCCCGCGGCCACGATGATGTTCGCCCCCTCCAGCGCCGCCTCCATCTCTTCCCGGTCGGCCACCTCGCGAGCCTCGATTCCGAGTCGCTCGGCGACCGCGAGGCCCCGCGGCCGACGGTAGGAGTCCGTGCCGAGGACGTCCGCCGGGATCGTCACCAGGAGCACCTCGCAGCCCTCCTGCATCAGGAGCGTCGCCGAGCGCAGCCCCACAGGTCCCAGCCCCAAGATCACCGCGCGGCGGCCGCGCAGCTCGCGATCCTTCGCGATCAGCGCGATGGCCGTGGCTGCGGTCGTGTTGCAGCCGTCTGAGTCGAGCATCGTCGACAGGCGGAAGGGGCCGAAATACGTGGCCTGCACCTCGTCAAGAAGCTTCTCGCCCTCGGCCACGTCCGAGCCGCCGACCCACACGGCCATCGAGGCGTCGCCGGGTGGGCGCGTGAAGAACGCTCCCTGGACCAGGTCGCGCACCGCCTCCGGCGTCACGCTGCCGTGGCTGAGCAGGACGTCGACCCCCGCGTCGTGCGCCACGATGGCGTCGAACGGGCTCGGGTGTTGATCGGTGTCGAGCTGTAGGAGGACCTTCTTCACGGCGTGGGCCTGCGGCCCGGCGCCCGGCTACGCCTCTACGCCGGCGGCGAACGGATGGCGCGCCTCGGCCTCCTGCTCTATCACGGTGCTCGCAGCGGGCTCGCCGGCCATCGCGCGCGCGATCGACTCCTTCGTCGCCTGGTAGTTCCAGTCGAAGATCTTCTTGTCGTCCTCGGCCTGCCAGTGGATGAAGACGCCCACGATGATGCAGAGATCGTCGGCCTCGTCCGCCGAGATGACCCCATCACGCACCGAGTCGACGACACCTCGCGCCACCCCCGCCTGGGCGGGCCCGAACATCTGCCCCACCTGCTTCTCGCCCTTGATCGTCACCTTGTTGGCCATGATCGTGTCGGGCTTGGCGGGCAGGTTGGGCGCGACCACGGCGAGCAGGTTCGTATGGCCCTCCTTCTGGTTCAGGAGTGCGCCCGCGAACGCTTCGCCGACCGGCCCGTCCTTGGATCCGATCAACAGATCGATGTGGGCGACTTCGGCGCCATCGCCCACCAGCGACTCTCCAACCGACAGGGTCCTGGCCATGTGCGTTCCTCTCCTCTTGGTTGTCGCGGTATCCAGGTCGCGCGCGCGTCCTGGCCTAGGCGGGGCGCGAGTCTATCGCGGCCTACGCGTCCGGCGCAGGGCGGCTCGCCGCCCTCTCGTGGGTATGCTCCGGCGCGCGGATGCCTGAGTGGTCACGACCTCAATTACGGTCGCGCTCGGACGGCCAGCACCGCGCCATCATCGACCGCACTTTCGGTCGTGACCACTGAGCGCGCGGCGACCTGTGCCGGCTGCGGATGTGGATGCGACGACATCGAGGTCGCGGTGGCCGCCGGGGCGCTCGAGCGGCTGATCCGCACCTGCACGATCGGCGACGAGTGGTTCGCCGAGCGGGCGGCCGACGCGCCCTCGGTGGCCCGCGTCGACGGCCGCGAGGTGGACTTCGCCGATGCGGTAGAGGCGTCGGCCGCGATCCTCGGCGAGGCCCGGCTTCCGCTCGTGTCCGGCCTCGGCCAGACCGACTGTGAGAGCCAGCGCGCGGCGGTGGCACTGGCCGAGGCGGTGGGCGCCGTGATCGATCCCGCAGGGCCCGGCGACGACGGAGCCGTCGGCGCGGCCGCGCAGAGCATCGGCCTGAGCACGGCCACGTTCGGCGAGGTCCGTGACCGGGCGGAGCTGGTCGTGGCCTGGCGCGTCGATCCGGTCGCCTCCCATCCGCGGCTGCTGCCCCGCCTGCGGCTCGACCGCGCAGGACGCGCGGGTGGGCGCACGCTGGTGGTCGTCGATCGCGGACGCACGCCGACCGCCGAGGAGGCGGACGAGTTCATCGAAGCTGCCGCCCGAGCTCGACTTCGAGGCGCTGTGGGCCCTCCGCGCCCTGGTGCAAGACGTCCCGCTCGACCGCGACCTCGCTGCGCGGCTGCCGCTGGACGCCCTCGAGCAGCTCGCGGGCCGCCTGCGCGCGTGCGGATACGGAGCGGTGGTGCACCGGACCGCCGGGTACGCCAACGCGCTGGCGGTGCTCGCGCTCGTGCGCGACCTGGCCCGCAGGGCGCACGTCGTCGGCCTGCCGCTGAGGCAGGAGGGCAACGCGCGCGGCGCCGAGGACGTGCTGGCGTGGCAGACCGGCTATCCCGCGGCCGTGAGCTTCGCGCGCGGGCACCCGCGCGCGCGGCCCGGGGAGTTCAGCGCCGCGGGCCTGCTGGAGCGCGGCGAGACGGACGCGGCGCTCGTCGTGGGCTTCGACGCACTCCGGCACCTCCCGCCGCCTGCCGCCGACCACCTGCGCCGGATCCCCATGGTCGTCCTCGACCCGCGCGCCACCGAGACGGCCGCGGCCGCCCGCGTCGCGTTCGCCACTGCCGCGGGCGGCGTGCGGCGCGAGGGCACGGTCCACCGGATGGACGGCGTGCCCGTGACGCTGCGCGCGCCGCTGGCAGCCGAGCGGATCGGGGATGGGGAGGTGCTCGCCGCGATCGCGGCACGCATCACCGGGGGAGAGGGGAGCTAGCGCCACATGCTGCGGATCGCGCACGGACGTGTCTTCGATCCCGCCAACGGAGTCGACGGCGAGGTGCGCGACGTCTGCCTGAACGAAGGCAAGGTAGTCGAGGAGCTGCCCTCGCACGCCCCGCGCATCGACGCAACCGGCATGGTCGTCATGCCGGGCGGCGTGGACATCCACTCCCACATCGCCGGCCCAGCGGTCAACGCGGCCCGGAAGCTCACCCCCGAGGAGCACCGCGGGGACGTGCTCGACCGCACGGCGATCACTCGCTCGGGGACGGGCGGGACGGTGCCCGCGACGTTCGCGACCGGCTACCGCTACGCGCTGCTCGGCTACACGACCGTCGTCGACGCCGCCACCCCGCCGCTCGCGGCGCGCCACACGCTCGCCGAGCTGCGCGACACGCCAATCGTCGACAAGGCCTTCCTCGTGCTGATGGGCAACAACCTGTCCCTGTTCGAGCTCATCCGCGGCGGCGGGCCCCGTGACCGAGGCCGTCGCCTGGTGGCTGGAGGCAACCGGCGGCTACGGCGTCAAGCTGGTCAACCCCGGCGGGGTCGAGATGTGGAAGCACGGCAACCGCAACGTGACGTCGCTCGACGACGAGGTGGAGGGACTGGGCGTCACGCCGCGCCGCGTGCTGGAGGCGATCGCCACCTCGGTGGACGAGCTGGGTCTCCCTCACCCTGTCCACGTCCACTGCAACAACCTCGGGGTGGCGGGCAACTGGCGCACGACGCTGGACACGCTCGACACCCTGGAGGGCCGGCGGGCGCACCTCGCCCACCTCCAGTTCCACGCGTACGGGGGGACGCCGGGCAAGCGGCCCCGCTCGCGTGCGCCGGAGCTGGCCGAGCACCTCGACGCACACCCGGAGCACAGCGCCGACATCGGCCAGGTGATGTTTGGGCCGGCGATGACGATGACAGCCGACGCCCCCGTCTCCGCACTGCTGCGCGAGATCACCGGGGGCAAGTGGGTGAACGCCGACCTCGAGGCGGAGACCGGCTGCGGCATAGTGCCCTTCGCCTACCGCGAGCGCAACTACGTTCACGCGCTGCAGTGGGCCATCGGCCTGGAGCTGTTCCTGCTCAGCCGCGACCCCTGGCGGGTCGTGCTCTCAACCGACCATCCCAACGGCGGCTCGTTCCTGAGCTACCCGCGGCTGATCCGCCTGCTGATGGATCGCGAGTTCCGAAACGAGCAGATCGGCCGCGTCAACCAGAAGGCGATACGGCGCACCGTGCTCCGCGACGACCTCGAGCGCGAGTACACGCTCGGAGAGATCGCGATCATCACCCGCGCCGGGCCCGCCAGGCTGCTCGGGCTGGCCGACAAGGGCCATCTCGGCGTCGGCGCCGATGCCGACGTGACGGTCTACTCAGAGCACGAGGACCGCGAGCAGATGTTCGCCACGCCGCGGTATGTCATCAAGGGCGGGCGGGTGATCGTCGAGGACGGTGAGCTGCGCGAAGCGCCGGCCGGGCATCTCCTGCGCGTCGCTGCCGACCACGACGAGGCGATCGAGGGCACCCTGCGACCGCTGTTCGAGGAGCACTACAGCGTGCAGCTGGCGAACTACCCCGTGCGCGAGCCGTGGCTGCTTGAGCCCGCCCGCAGGATCCTCGCTCGGCGCAACGGGAGCGGGCGATGAGGCTGGCCGACACCGAGGTAGTCGACACCTTCGCCGAGGCCTTCCCGATGTGGGGAGCGCGGATCGTCATCACCGCGGAGAGCCCCGCCTGGGCACACGAGGCCGCGCGCTCGCTCACGGGCTTCGCCACGTCGGTGATCGGCTGCAAATGCGAGGCCGGCATCGAGCGCGAGCTCGATCCCTCCGAGACACCCGACGGCCGCCCCGGGGCGAGCGCGCTGCTGTTCGCCAATGATCGCGAGGGTCTGGCCAAACGGCTGGTTGAGCGCGTGGGCCAGAGCGTGCTCACCTGCCCGACGACGGCCTGCTTCAACGGGTTGGATGGTCCGGAGACAGTCGACGTCGGCGGTCAGCTGCGCTTCTTCGGCGACGGCTACCAGGCCAGCAAGCTGCTCGACGGACGCCGCTACTGGCGTGTGCCGGTGATGGAGGGCGAGTTCCTGGTCGAGGAGCGCTTCGCCGTCGCCGAGGGCGTGGCAGGCGGCAACATCATCATTCTCGGCCGCGACGTCGCCGGCGCACTGCGCGCCGCGGAGGCGGCGGCCACGGCGATGCGCACGGTGCGCGACGTGATCATGCCCTTCCCGGGCGGCATCGCCCGCAGCGGCAGCAAGGTCGGCTCCCGCTACAGCGGCCTGATGGCCTCGACCAACGAGGTCCTGTGCCCGACGCTGCGGGCCCAGGTGCCGCACACCGATGTGCCGCCGGATGTCGGGTCGGTGCTGGAGATCGTCATCGACGGCCTGACCCTCGAGGCCGTGCGCGACGCGATGGCGCGAGGCCTCGAAGCAGCCGCCGGGGCGGGAGCCGGTTACGTCACGGCCGGCAACTACGGAGGCAACCTGGGGCCGTACCACATCGAACTGCGGGGCCTCGTACCCGGCCTGCGAGACGAGTAGGGATGCCGCTGACCCTCACCCTGCACGAGCCGCCGGCGGTGCCGCTCGAGACCGAGGGTCTCAGCCCCGATCGGCTCGCCGGTCGTCGCCGGGGCGAGATCGAGGCGCTCACCGTCTGGCACGGCAACCGGCGGGCGCGACTCGCCGAGTTCTTCGCCGTCTCGGGCGACGGCGGGGAGGAGCTGCGCGTCGAGGGTGACCTGCGGCGCGTGAAGTACATCGGCGCGGGCATGACCGACGGCCGGCTTACCGTCGCGGGCGATGCCGGGATGCACACCGGCGCTGAGATGCGGGGAGGGGAGCTCGTCGTCGAGGGCGACGTGGGCGACTTCGCGGGCACGGGTATGCGCGGCGGCCGGCTCGTCGTGCAGGGCTCCGCCGGGCACGACCTCGGCGGGATGCACCCGGGCGAGCGCGCCGGGATGCGCGGCGGCGAGATCCTCGTCCACGGGGACACCGGCGACCAGGCCGGCGCCGGCCTCCGGCGCGGGCTGATCGCCGTCGCGGGGCGCGTGGGCGCCGCCGCCGGGCTGCGCATGCTGGCGGGCACGATCGTCGCTCTCGGCGGGCTTGGCGCCCGGCCGGGCGCGGCAATGCGGCGCGGCACGATCGTGGCCATGTCGCCGGTGACGCTGCTGCCCACCTTCGCCTTCGCGTGCTCGTACCGCCCGCCCTTCCTCCGCCTGTACCTGCGCCGCCTGCGGGAGCTGGGCCTGCCCCTGACCGACGAGCAGATCGAAGGCCGCTACGCGCGCTGGAGCGGAGACGGCCTCGAGCTGCGCCGGGGCGAGATCCTGATTCTCGAGCCCGGGCACCGGTGAGCACGCGGCGGCTGCGCGTCGCGGTCCTGGGCTCGACCGGCGGCTGGCACGCCGCCCGCCTGGAACGAGCGCTGACTGCGCGCGGCCATGAGTGCGCCTTCGCGCCGGTCACGCGGATGGTGGGCCGCGTCGATGATGGGCTCGGCGTCACCTCGCGCGAGCTGGCGCTCGACGGCTGCGACGTGGTGCTCGTGCGCGGCATCCCGCGCGGCTCGCTCGAGCAGGTCGTCTTCCGCGTGGACGTGCTGCACGCACTCGCGGCCGCCGGCGTGCGCGCCGTCAACAGCGCGCACGCGATCGAGCGGACCGTCGACAAGTTCCTCGCCTCGACCCTGCTGGCGCGCGCCGGGCTGCCCACCCCTCGCACGATCGCCTGCGAGCGGACCGCCGACGCCCTGGAGGCGTTCGCCGAGCTCGGCGGCGACGTGATCGTCAAGCCGCTGTTCGGTTCGATGGGATTCGGCATGGTGCGCATGGACGATCGCGACGTCGCGCAGCGGGTGTTCCACGCGCTGGAGCTCGAGCGGGCCGTGTACTACCTGCAGGAGACGCTGCCGCACTCCGGCCGCGACGTGCGGGCGCTCGTCGTCGGCGAGCGGGTCGTGGCCTCGATCGAGCGGAGCGGTGATGGCTGGCGGACGAACCTCGCACGCGGTGGGCGAGCACGCCCGGTACGGCTCGACGCCGAACAGGAACGCCTGTGCGTGCCGGCGGCGGCCGCGCTCGGCGCCGACTACGCCGGCGTCGATCTCCTTCGCGCGCCCGACGGGCGCGACTACGTGCTCGAGGTCAACGGCATCCCCGGCTGGCAGGGCGTCGAGCGCGCGACGGGGGTTGACGTTGCGGCCGCGCTCGCGGCCCACCTGGAGTCCGTGGTCAGCTGAGCGCGCGCAACTCCTCGCATCCGATCGCGCCGCTGTGCAGGGCTGTGGCGACGAGCGCGCCGGCCGCCCCGGCGTCGGCCAAGGCGCGCAGGTCGGCGAGGTCGCGCACGCCGCCGCCGGCCAGCAGCTGGAACTCGGGAAAGCGGGCGCAGAGATCGCGCACCAAGGCGACGTCGGGACCGGCCCCGGATCCGACGCGTGCGAGGTCGAGCACGATCACCTCCCGCACGCCGGAGCGTCCCAGCCGTGCCAGCGCCTCGGCCGCTCCGAGCCGGGCCAGCTCGGCATCGGGCGAGAGGACGCGACCCTCCCGAAGGTCGAGGCTGAGCACGAGCGGGGCGTAGGGAAGCTCCGCCCGCAGCCGCTCCAACGCGGCCTGGTCCGCAAGCGTCTCGGTGCCGATCAAGACGCGCGCCGCGCCGAGCTCGAGGAGCAGCCGGACCGCGGCGACCTCGGCGACGCCGGCATCGACCATCACCCGCGCCTCGTGCGCCAATGCCGCGACTACCTCGCGATTCCCGGGACCGCCCCCGATCGCGTCGAGATCGGCGACGTAGAGCTCGTCGAGTCCGAGCGCTTCGCGAACGGCGCGCGTGACCTGGACGGGATCGGAGCCCGCGACGATCCTGCTGCGCAGAGGGCGGTAGCGTTCGCGCTCCCCGCGCACGGCGTGCACGGCGGCTCCGCTCTTGAGATCGATGACCGGGATCACTCGCATGGCCATGGCCGGGGAGGGTCGCGCATGGCAGGCGTAGTCGGCCTCGACGTCGGCGGGGCCAACACGAAGGCGGTCTGGCGGAACGGCGGCGAACGGCGCGCCCTCTCGCGGCCGTTCGAGGTCTGGCGCGACCGCGAGGCGCTCGCGGCCGTGATTCGCGAGGTCGTCGTGGGCGTGGCGCCGGAGCCTGTCGAGGCGGTGGCGCTGACCACGACCGCGGAGCTCTCGGACGCGTTTCGCACCAAGCGCGAGGGCGTGGGATTCGTGCTCGACGCGGCGGAGGCGGCGTTGGACGGCCCGCCGCTGCTCGTCTTCACGACCGCCGGTGAGCTCGTCCCCCTCGATGAGGCGCGGGGGCGCGCAGCCGAGGTCGCGGCCGCCAACTGGATGGCGAGCGGGCTCGCGGCCGCTGCGGTCTACCCGGACGCCATGATGATCGACGTCGGCAGCACGACCACCGATGTCGTTCCGATCGCCGCCGGGCGCGTGGTCGCCGCCGGCCGCACCGACCTCGACCGGCTGCTTGCCGGCGAGCTCGTCTACACCGGCGCCCTGCGCACCAACCTCGCGGCGATCGCGCCGCGTGTGCCGGTGCGCGGCGGCTCGTGCCCGGTCGCCTCGGAGCTGTTCGCGATCAGCGCCGACGTGCAGCTGATCCTCGGCCACCTCGCGCCCGGCGCGTACACGTGCGCGACCCCGGACGGGCGCCCCGCGACCGTCGAGTTCGCACGCGAGCGCGTGGCCCGGCTCGTATGCGCAGACGCCGAGCAGCTGGCCGCGGAGCAGATCGATGCGATCGCTCAGTTCCTGCATGGAGAGCAGGTGCGCCAGATCGAGGCGGCGGTTCGCCACGTGAGCGGGCGCTTCGGGAGCGACCCGCCTGTCGTCCCGCTTGGCGCGGGGGCGTTCCTGGCGCGCGAGGCCGCCGAGCACCTGGGACACGCGGTCGTCGAGCTGCCGTGGAGCGCGGCCGAGCGTGACGCGGCGCCCGCCGCCGCGCTCGCCGAACTCCTGGCCGGCCGGCTGCGCCCGCAGTGCTGACCATCGTCAAGGTCGGCGGGGGGCTCGCGCGCGAGGCGGGCGACGGCGCGCTCCGGACCCTGTGCCGCACGATCGGCGAGGTTGGTGCCCGCCACCCGCTGCTCGTCGTGCCGGGCGGCGCGGCGTTCGCGGACACCGTCCGCGAGCACGACAGCCGCTTCGCCCTGCGGCCGGCGACGGCCCACCGGATGGCGATCCTCGCGATGGACCAGTTCGGCTGGCTGCTCTCCGACCTGATCCCAGGTGCGGTTCGGTGCGCGGAGCTCGCGTCCGCCCGCGCCGCCGCCGCCCGCAGGGAGACGCCGGTCCTCCTGCCGGCGGCACTGCTCGCAGGGGACCCGCTGCCCGCCTCATGGGCGGTCACCTCCGACTCGATCGCCGCCTGGGTGGCCGGCGCCGGGCCCGCCGCGCGCCTCGTGCTCGTCAAGCCGGTCGAAGGCCTGTACCGCGACTGGCCGCCGGATGGCGACCCGCTCGCTCGCGTCAGCGTGGACGAGCTCGCCGAGTTGCGCGCGACGGGACGAGCCGCGGGAGTCGATGAGCAGCTGCCGGAGGCACTGCGCGCGGCCGGTGTCGAGGCGTGGGTGATCGATGGCCGCCAGCCGGCCCGGCTCGTGACGCTGCTCGAGCACGGCGGCACCGAGGGGACGCTCGTTACGTCGGCATCATCCACCGGATGTCCGTTGCTGTAACCGCTCGGCGCGTCCTGCTCGCGCTCGCGACGAGCGCGGGATGGGAGCGCGCGGTGCGCACCGTCCCCGGCGGGGAGCGGGGCGCCTACAGGCTGGCCCGGCACTACGTCGCCGGGACGCGGCCGCAGGATGCGCTTGCCTGCGCCCAGCGCCTCGCTGCAGCGGGTCTCGCGAGCTCGATCGACTACTTCGGCGAGAACATCTCCGATCCCATCGAGGCGGACCGTGTTACCGACCACTACGTCGCCCTCGCGCAAACGCTCGAGCGAGCCCCGGAGAACACGTTCCTGTCCATCGATCTCTCGCACATCGGCCTCGACCAGCCCGGGGAGGCCGTGCAGCGGCGTCTCGAGCGGATCGCCACCGCGCTTACAGCGGGCCGACGCATCCAAGTGGGCGCAGAGCAGGAGCGCCGCGCCGACCGCATCTTGGCGGCGGTCTCAGCCGTGGCCCGCAAGGGCGGGGCGGTGTCGGCAACGATTCAGGCGAACCTCAAGCGAAGCCGGTCGGATGCCCAGGCGCTTGCGGAAGCCGGGGTGCCGATCCGACTCGTCAAGGGCGCCTACGCGGAGGACCCGCAGGTCGCGCGGCCCTGGGGTGAACCGACCGACCTGGCCTTCGTCGAGCTCGCCCACGACCTGCACGCAAACGGCGCAGAGGTCGCCATCGCCACCCACGACGCCATCCTGCGGGAGACGCTCTTGCGTGCCCTGCCGGGTATCGGCGTCGAAATGCTGCTCGGCGTGCGCAGCGCGGACGCGAGGGTCGTCGCCGGCCGCGGATTGCCCGTCAGGATCTACGTGCCCTACGGGGACGGCTGGTTCCGCTACGCGATGCGCCGCTGGGCCGAGTCAGTGGGCCGATAGGTTCCATCGATGGCCTACACCAGGGAGCAAATCCGGGAAGCCGTGGAGCGGGCGGGGGACGAGCACTGGCAGGCGCTGATTCGACATCACGAGGATGCCTATCCGGCGAGCCCTCCCACGCCGGGCGATGTCTGCCGAGCTGAGGCCGAGCGGCTCAACCAGCTCGACCTGAGCGCCGCCGCGGACCTCACGCTCGTCGAGACCCGCGTCGAACGCACCGATGGAACCGTCCGCATCATTCACGTCTTCGAGTACGGGCCTCACAAGGCTCGCCTGCTGACGGAGCCTTTCGAGGGGTACGCAGGCGAGGAAGAGTGAAGAGGCTCAGCCTCGGCACTCCGCTCGCAGCCGCCCGATTCGCTCGGCGTCCAGCGGCGCCGTGCGCCGGCCGTCGCGGCAGGCCGCCGAGCGCACGCCGGCAATGTCGGCGCCCGTCGACCGGACCACACTCAGATCCTCGGCGCGCAGGGCTCCGGCGAGCGCCATCTCGAGGCCCGCGGCGTGCCCCTCCTCCACCAGCGCGGCGAGTGCATCCGGGGTGAGCCATTCGAACAGCCCACGGCCGTCCTTGAGCGCGGTGTCGAGCAGGCAGCCCTCGACGCCTGCGCGGCGCGCGGCCGCGACGAGGGCGCCGGGCGGCAGAGGCCCACCGGGCACGCGCTCGGAGTCGGCGTAGGCGGCGGCGATCACAGTCGCGCCGCCGTCGACGGCGTCGCGCACCGCGCTGAGGACCGCCACGGCTCCGTCCGTGGTGGCGGTCCCCCACAGCCCGACCTTCACATACGCGGCGCCGGAGCGAGCGGCGCCCAGCGCCGCGAGCGCGGCGGTGCCGGGCAGGTTGGGCAGGTCGCCGATGGCGGCACTCACCGGAAGCTCGGGTGGCACGGCCTCCCGGACCCGCTCGATCACGCTCGGGCACGGGGCGCCCAGGGAGCCCTCGGCCGGGTTCTTGACGTCGACGATGTCGACACCCCCCTTGACGGCCACTCGCGCTTCGTGGGCGTCGGTGACGCTCACGAGTAGCCTCATCCGGCCTCCACGCGCGCGCCGTGGTTGTCGAAGCGCACAAGCTCAACGCGCCCGCCGCCGGCCAGCTCGGCCTCCATGCGGCGCGCAAGCTCGCGCCCCGCCTCCTCGCCTCGGACGACCCCGTAGACGGCCGGTCCCCACGAGCTCTGTCCCGCGCCGGCGGCCCCATGGCGGAGCAGCGCCTCGACCGAGGCTTCGGCGCGCGGATGGAAGACGCCGCCCTGGACCGAGGCGAACGACTCGCCGACGAGCCGCTGGATACGCGTGAGCGCGGCGCCGAACTCGGTCAGATCGCGTTCGGCAAGAGCCGGGAGCAGCGAGGTCAGCACGAGCTGCGCGATGAGCGCCGCGCGGCCGGCGTCAGGGCGCAGCCGCGCGAACGCCTCCACCTCCGCCCGCCCTGAGAGTCCCGGCTCGGCGTCGGGGATCGCCAGCACGCAGCGCCACTCGTCGGGCATCGCGTGGCGGGCCAGCAGCGGGGCCGCTTGCTCGACGCCGGGACGCACTCCGCCCTCCACCACCAGTCCGCCGAGGACGAACGTCCACAGGCCCACCGCCGACCGCGCGCCGCGTCCGCCGGCCCGCGCGAGCGCCCGCGGCTCGGGCGTCTGCCCGGCCAGCGCGGATAGGGCGGCAGTGACGGCGAGCGCGAGCTTGGTGCCCGAGCCGAGGCCCACATGCGCCGGGATCGCCTCGAGCATGCGGACCCGTGCGCCGCCTGTGAGCCCGAGTTCCTTCCGGCAGCGGCGAGCGACCGCGAGCGCGCGCTCGGCATCCGGGCCCTCGGCGGTGACGTCGTCGCTCGGGCTCACCTCAACCACCGCCGCGGGGCGGCTGAGCGCCACGCCCAGCCCACCGAACCGGCGCGCGCCGTCCCCGGCGACGTCCAGCATGCCCATGTGCAGGCGCGCCGGCGCCTCGACGCGCACCGACGTCATCCGCTGCCCACCGCGGCGCTCACGTGCCGCCGCACGAGCTCCATCGCCTCGCGCTCCCGCGGCCCAGCCGTCTTGTCGACCAGCACCTGGAGGCGCTCCAGCTCCGCGCGGATCTCCTCTGCCGGCAGCCAGCGCACGCGCGAGGCGATGATCGATGCCTCGAGCACCGCGAGACAGGCGCGGTTGAAGCCGACGAACTCGCGCGCGACCCCATGTCCCACGACGCGCGTAGTGACCCTGGCGCGCGGCCCACTCGCGTCGATGGCCTCGACGGCCACCTCACGCCACGAGCAGGCGTCCGCCAGCACGGCTCCGTCGATCGTCTCCGTGGGGCGCGTGGGCGGCTGCGGGTCCCCGAGCGCGGCCTGCGTGAACAGCAGGATGTCGTCGGTGAGGTTGACCACGGCCGCGCCCGTCCTCCGCAGGTTGCGCAGCGTTCGCGTCGAGCGGTACGGCTTGATAACGATGATCTCGGCTCCCCATTCCACGCCCATCGCGGCGCAGTTGACCGTTCCGTCCGGGTTGATGGTGGTGGTGACCGTCTCGACGATCGGGACCCCGGGCGGCCGCTCGCTCATCCCCGGAAGGACCGCTCGAGGACGTCGATGTCCACGCCCCCGGCGTGAAAGCTGCGCCCGCTCGATACGTTCGTGAGGCGCACCTCGGCCGGACTGAATAGCAGCGGGTCGATCTTGTAGAAGTCCCAGTCGGCGGCCTCCAGCACCCTGCCGAACGGCTCGCCGTAGTCGCTCGAGGCCGAGGCCGGCAGGCGCCGCGCGATCGCCTCGAGCTCCTCGTCGGGTGCGTCGACGGTGAGCTCGACCTGGCCGCCGTAGAGGACGGCGTCGTTCGTGCGACCGATCGCCTCCGGGTCGGTCTTCGCGACCGGCGGCAGCGGGCAGCTCCCGAAGCCGCTCACCACGCGACCGACGTCGAACTCGAGCTCGTGCAGCTTGTGCAGAGCGGTCTCGACCACGCGCGCGGCGATCTGCACGCTGCCGGCCAGGCTCGCGGTCGGCGCGAACAGCAGCGTCAGATCCGCGGCGCTCACGCCGGCTCGCTCCGCCACGTAGTCGGCGACCGGCTCCGGCGGCGGATCGCGCGTCTCCAGGCACAGCACCGCGGTCCGCGCGCTCTCGTCGACCTCGAGGTCGTCGTAGAGGTCCTCGGCCCGGATCAGGGCGCGGCCCGGCCCGCTTGCCATCGCGAAGTAGCCGTCGCGGTCAAGGCGCCAGCCCGCGTACTGGGACGCCAGACAGGCCAACGCCGGCCGATCGGTGACCACCGTGAGCCCGGGGAGCCAGCGGCCCTCGAGTACGAGCGGGGCAAACGACGCCGAGCCCAGGCCCGCCATGCAGATCTCCGCAAAGCGGCGTCCCGCCTCCAGGCCGCCGCGAACCGCGCTGCCGCAGTCGATCAGCCGCGTGCCGCGCGGCAGCGTCGTCACGTTCACGCGCAGGACATCAGCCTCGGAGGCGAGGCGGTCGGCGAGTTCCTGGGCCCGATCGTTGAGCGACGGCGTCACGATGCGGGCGTGAGCATAGGCTCACGAAGCTCGGCACCGAGCGTGGCGGCGCGCGCCTCTAGATCGGCAAGAACGGCATCCGGGGACTCCTGCACCGAGACGAGCGTGCAGACCGGGTGACGGGCGGCGATCCGCTCGCGCGGGTGAGGCACATCGCGGATGCCGCGGGCGGGCCAGTCGCGGGTGTCCCCGACGCACACGTCCTGGGTAGCGAAGAGAATCGCCTTGCCGGCCGCCCGGCGCGGTGCCGGAGCGGGAGCGATGGACGGCAGCCGCCCGGCGCAACCCTCCAGGTGGGTGGCGAAGACGCCCACCTCGTGCGCCGCCTCGACGCATTCGAGCGATCCCGTCGGACGCGGGTTGACCTCGACTACCCAGGCACGCTCGCCGTCCCACACGAGGTCCACCCCGAACAGTCCGGACAGTCCGAACTCGAGCGCCAGATGCGCGCAGATTCTTCGCGCGGCGGCTGCCAGCGCGAATTGCTCCGCCTTCTCGAGCCGCGGCGGCACGAGGTTGCCGCACCACGCGTATCCGCGCGCGCCGAGCCCGCGGTGCCCAATCAGCTGTTCGCTCACGCCGAGCAAGGCGGCCGAGCGCCCGTCGGCGACGGCCGCCGCAGAGCACGCGAGCCCCGGGATGCGCTCCTGGACCACGACCTCCCCGTCCAGCGCGCCGCCACGCCACTCGCGAACGCCGCGTCCGCCGCCGCCGCGCACCGGCTTGCGCAGCCAGCGGCGCGAGCGCTCAGCCTGCCTTGGTGCGTCGCGGGCACCGAACGTCGATGGGTAGGCGAGGCCGGCCGCGCGCAGGGACTCGCCGAGCGAGGCGGGGTCCCGTACGCGCCCGAGCGCCTCGGGCGGGACCCCGAGCAGTCTCCTGCCGGCTGCCACCCGGGCGACGAGCTCCGGCCGGTTCTCGAGTCCCGCGCCGTAGATCACGCTGGGCGCCCGGATCCCGTCCGCCGCGTCCACCAGCGCCGCCATTCCGCCTCGGCCGCCGAGATCGCGCAGCACGGACACGCTCGGGCAAAGCCGCTGCAGGTCGAGGTCCCCGAAGCGGTCGAGCGCCACGACGTCGTGCCCGGCTCTCACGCCGAGTTCGGCGAGCATGCGCGCGCTGACGGAGACCAGCAGGATCGGCTCGCTCAGAGCACGCCCTCCAGCAGCGCCACGAAGATGACGGCGGTCGCGAGATCGGCCGTGGTCCCCGGGTTGACCGCGTTGCCGTCCCGCCGCAGCGAGGCGTCGAATTCGCCCAGTGCGGTCCGGCCTCCGGCATTGCGCACGCCGCCCGCGGCGAGCACCTGACTCGCGCCCGCGGCGACTCGACCGGCCGCGTCGGCCCCGCGCTTGCGGGCGATCAGCGTGTCCGGGACGGCGGCGAGGATGCGCAGCGCGAGCTCGACGATGGCGTCGCGCGGGCGCAGCCCGTCGCCCAGCGCAGCAGCGAGCGCGGGCAGCCCGAGCTCGAACGTCACCGCATAGTCGGTCACGTACTCGCTCGCGACCGCGTCGCGCTGCGCGGCCGCCGCCATCGCCTCACGCAGGGTCACGCGGGGCTCGCCGCGCACGTCGTGCTCGACCGGCTCGTCAAGGCCGCCGGCGCCCGCCAGACGGATCGCCGCGTATGCGTTGCGCGCGTCGTCGACGGTGAGCGCGCGCAGCAGGTCGGCGAGGCGCTCGCGGAGCGGTCCACCGCTCAGCGCCGCCTGTGCGAGCGGCGCGAGCAACAGGGCGATGCCGAGATTGGTGTTGGCGCCGGCGGCGCCGCGCGAGGCGCGCACGGCGGCCAGCACCGTCTCGCCGACCCCGCGCTCGCCAGCGAGGCCGAGCTCGGGGCCGAGCGCGATCCCAGTGCGCAGCATGTCCTCGTACGAGGTGTCGTCGAAGTCATGGCTCGGCGTGATGTTGCCGGGCTTCTCGGCACTCGCCTCGAGCACGCAGGCGAACTGCGCGGCGCCGGCGACCGCATCGGGACCGAGGCGGGGGACGCCGGTAGTCGAGGTCGGGTTCCGGCGCGACACCTGCTTGACCGGCATTCGCCGCATCGTATAGTCGGGCCGGCTCATGACCCAGGTGGCCCAGACCGGCGGGAGCCGGCTCGACGGGGTGCGGGCCGTGGTCACGGGCGCGAGCAGCGGCATCGGCGCCGCCATCGCCGAGGCATTCGGCGGCGCGGGCGCGACCGTGCTCGTGACCCACCGCGACAGCGCGGAGGGAGCGTCGGCGATCGCCGAGCGGATCGCCCAGGTCGGTGGCCACGCGGAAGTCGCCCAGGCGGACCTGGGGACCCGGGCCGGCTGTGAGGCGCTGGTCGTCCAGGCGCAGGAACGGCTCGGCGGACTCGACGTGTGGGTCAACAACGCCGGTGCCGACGTACTCACCGGTGAGGCGGCCGAGTGGGACTGGGAGCGCAAGCTCGACATCCTGCTGGCCGTCGACCTCAAGGGGACCGTCGCGTCCTCCTACGCCGCCGGCGCGGTCATGCGTGAACAGCCCGGCGGTGGGACGATCCTGAACATGAGCTGGGACCACGTGACCGCGGGAATGGCGGGCGAGAACCCCGAGCTCTTCAGCGCCGTCAAGGGCGGCGTGCTCTCCTTCAGCAAGAGCCTGGCGCGCGGCCTCGCTCCCCGGGTCCGTGTCAACGTGCTCTGCCCGGGGTGGATCGAGACCGAGTTCGCGCGGGAAGCTGACCGCGACTTCCACCGCTCGGTGGCGGAGTCCACGCCGCTCAAACGCTGGGGCCGGCCGGACGACGTCGCCGCGGCCGCGCTCTGGCTCGCGTCGCCCGAGGCGGCGTTTGTCACGGGTCAGGCCATCAACATCAACGGCGGCGTTGTGATGTAGTGCCCTCGAAGGAGGCGATCGCAGTGGAGACGCAGGCAAAGCTCAAGCCGTACACCGACGAAGAGGTCGAGGCCAAGATCCAGGAGAACGGCCTCGACGGCTGGTACCTCGACGGCGGGTGGCTGCGGCGCAAGTACAACACCGACGGCTGGCCGTCGACGCTCATGCTCGTCAACACCATCGGCTACCTCTCCGAGGCGGCCTACCATCACCCCGACCTGGCGGTGACCTGGGGGAAGCTGTGGGTAAAGCTGCAGACGCACTCGAGCGGCGGCATCACCGACAAGGACTTCGCGCTGGCGCGCCAGATCGAGGACCACGTGTTGTGGCGGCCAGAGCCGGACGGCGCGCTGGAGGGGACGCCGAACAAGTTCGTCTTTAGCAAGGGCTAGACAACCCCGCCGCATCCGGACTCGCCCGTGGCCGAGCGGCTCCTGTTTGTGACCGGCAAGCTGGCCGCGCCGGCCTTGCGTAACACGCTCGACCGCGCGGAGCTGCCGTTCGAGTACGAGGTCGCAGTCATGAAGATCACGGTCGCCGCGCTGATGACCACGACCTGGATCGCGCGCTTCCTCGAACCCCCCGAGGGGGTCACGAAGATCATGATCCCCGGCCTCTGCGAGGGAGAGACCGACGTCCTGGCCGAGCGCTTCGCGATTCCAGTGGAGAAGGGCCCCGCCGACCTCAAGCAGCTGCCGAGCTGGTTCGGGCAGGCCGACGCGCGCGCGAGCTACGGCCGGCGCGATATCCGCGTCTTCGCGGAGATCAACCACGTGCCGAGGCTGAGCCGCGAGCGAATCCTCGAGGTCGCGGGCTACTACCGCGACGCCGGCGCGGACGTCATCGACCTCGGGCTTTCGCTCGAGCGACGCTGGCTCGACGAAGGCCCCACGGTGATCGCCGACCTGCGCGAGCGCGGCTTCGCCCTGAGCATCGACACGATGGACCGCGACGAGATCCTGATGGCCGACGAGGCGGGCGTCGACTATGTCCTCAGCCTCAACGGGTCCAACCGCGACCTCGCCGAGCGTCTGCGCGCGACCCCGGTGCTCATCCCCGACACGCCAGAGGATCTCGACAGCCTCGAGGCGACGATCGCCCACCTCGAGAGCCTCGGCAAGCCCTACCTCGTCGATCCGATCATCGAGCCGATCGGCACCGGTTTTGCCGCCAGCCTCGGGCGCTACATCGAGGTCCGCCGGCGACATCCCGCAGCGGAGATGTTTATGGGGATCGGGAACCTCACCGAGCTGACCGAGGCCGATAGCACGGGGGTGACCGCGATGCTCATCGGCTTCTGCCAGGAGCTTGGCATCCGCAACGTACTCACCACCGAGGTCATCGAATGGGCGCACGGCGCCGTCCAAGAGGCGGTGCTCGCGGCGCAGCTGATGCACTTCGCGCAGGAGCAGGGCACGCCGCCCAAGCACGTCGACGGGCGGCTGCTGACGGTCAAGGACGAGGACTTCCGCCCCTACGCGGAATCCGAGCTGCGCGAGCTGCACGAGCAGGTCACCGACCCGAACTTCCGCATCTTCGCCGACAGCGACTGGATCTACGTCTTCAACGCCGAGCTCTTCGTCAAGGGCACCGACTTCAACGAGATCTTCGACCAGCTCGGAGTCGACGAGCCGACGCACGCCTTCTACCTCGGCAAGGAGCTGATGAAGGCCACGATCGCGCGCGCCCTGCGTAAGAACTACCGCCAGGAGTCGCCCCTCGACTGGGGCTACATGACCTTCGAGGAGCCGCGCCGGGAGCGCGTCCGGCTGACCGCTCGGCTGAAAAAGTAGTAAGCTCGCGCGCGCCCAAAATCGGACCAGAGGGAGGAGCGCGTGGCCGACGTAGCGGACCTGGAGAAGCAAAACGGGGTGACCCTCGGTCGAATACTCGGCCGGACGAGCGTCGGAGAGGCCGAGGAGGGCTCCGACGGCAAGATGACCGCCACCGTCAGGATCCCGGAGGACGAGCTGGTCTATGAGCCCGGGGTCCTCGTCCTGCCCCACGGGGGCGTGCTCGAGCTCACGCTCATCAACGACGACAAGAACACCCACTGCGCGGTCCTGCCGAGCAATGGCGACACCCAGTTCATCTGGCTGGTGAATCATTCGAAGGGCACGGCCACTCTCGAGCTCGACGGACCGGGGTACTACTGGTACGGCTCCACGACCGGCAACGACGAGGGCCGGGGCCTCACCGGCGCGATCGTCGTGGGCGGGGACGTACCGGACGAGGCTCGCCTCGACCGCCCGCCCCAACCCCAACCGTAGACCGCTCGCCAGGCTCACCGTCGAAAGGAGCACTCGATGGCAACCGAGTACGTAGACGCAGGAACCGCCATCCCCTACGCAACCCTGAGCACCTCGGTCGGCAAAGCGCCGCCGGTCGCCAAGGGCGTCACCTACGACCGGATTCTCAACGCCCGCGACGAACCGCAGAACTGGCTGACCTATTACGGCGCCTACAACGCGCAGCGCTACAGCCCGCTCGACCAGATCAACGCAAGCAACGTCGGGCAACTCACTCCGCAGTGGGTGTTCCAGGCCGGCAATGTCGGCCTGCGCCCGGGCGCGACGACCTACGCGTGGGAGGCCTCGCCGCTCATCGTGGACGGGGTCATGTTCGTCTCCGGCTGGGACGGCCAGTGCTGGGCCCTCGACGCGACGAACGGGCAGGAGCTGTGGCGCTACAGGCACGCGTCCCCGTTCGACGTATCGCTGTGCTGCGGCAACGTCAACCGCGGGGTCGCCGTCGCCGAGGGCAAGGTCTTCATGACCACCCTGAACGCCCACGTGATCGCGCTCGACGCCGAGACCGGCAAGAAGATCTGGGACAAGCCCTTCGGCGATGTGCGGGCCGGCGAGAGCGCCACCGTCGCTCCCCTGGTCGTGAAGGACATGGTCATCGTCGGGAGCTCCGGCGGCGAGTTCGGCGTGCGCGGCCACACCGACGCGTTCAATCGCGAGAGCGGGGAGCACGTCTGGCGCTGCTACATGATCCCGAAGCCCGGAGAGCCGGGCTCCGAGACCTGGCCGGCGGACGGCGAGGCCTGGCAGCGGGGCGGCGCGAACTGCTGGATCACGCCCAGCTACGACCCGGACCTGAACCTCCTGTACTACGGGACCGGCAATCCGTGTCCCGACTTCGACGGAGGGGTCCGCGAGGGCGACAACCTCTTCACCGATTCCGGTGTCGCCGTGGACGCCGACACCGGCGAGATCAAGGCGCACTTCCAGTACACCCCGCACGACCTGTGGGACTACGACTCCGTGATGGAGCACCTCCTGTTCGACCTCGATGGGCAGAAGCTGGCCGCCCACTTCGACAAGAACGGGTTCATGTACATCCTGGACCGCACGGACATGTCGGCGGTCCGGGTGGCGCCGTTCGTCGACCGCATCGACTGGGGCGAGGTCGACGAGAAGGGCAACGTGACGCCGAAGGTCTACCCCGACAAGGAGGGCGACCCGGTCCACTTCTGGCCGGGGCCTGCCGGCGCGAAGGAATGGACGCACGCGTGCTACAGCCCGGATACCGAGCTCCTCTACGTCCCGGTGCAGGACGTCGGTGCGACGGCCACGCGGCGGCGCAGGGAGTTCAAGGAGAGCATCCCGTACTGGGGCGCGGGCGTCGCCGTGGACGGCGACGACCAGACCGGCTACGTGAGCGCCTACGATCCGCGCACGGGCCAGGAGCGCTGGCGCTGGACCGACGACCTGTGCATGTGCTCGTCGCTGCTGGCCACGGGCGGCAACCTCGTGTTCGGCGGGGAGCCCAGCGGGGAGTTCAACGCGTGGGACGCCGAGCAGCGGTGACCTGCTGTGGCAGTTCCAGTGCGGCAGCGGCCACCACAGCAGCCCGTCGAGCTACAGCGTCGACGGACGGCAGTACGTCGTCGCGCCGAGCGGCTGGGGCGGTTGGGCCGAGGGGTTCCTGCCCAAGATGCTCGGGTCGTCCCACGGCAGCGCGCTGTTCGCCTTCGCGCTGCCGGAGTAGGGGCGCTGCAATCGCTAGCTCACTAATCAGGGTCTGGAGTTGAGAATGGGTTTCTTGCTTCTAGGTATCGACAGCTTCATCGCCTGCATGGCCATCGGAGCGATCGTCGACAAACGGTGGCGCCTGCCGCTCGCCGCGGTGTTCGGCGTCGCCGACGGAGCCGCATTCCTGATCGGGGCGGGCCTCGGTTGGACGATCTCGGCGGGCGTGACCGAGGTCCTGGAGGTCGGGACGCTGGCCGCCTTGGGGCTCTGGCTGATCGTCGTCGCCGCCGGGACGCGGCGAGTGGCCGATCTCTGGCCGCTGTGGGTCCTGCCGCTCGCGCTGACCATGGACAACCTCGCCTACGGTGTGGCCAGCGACTATTCGGGCTCGCTTCTCGGGCACGCCGCGGAGCAGGCCGCGTCGAGTGCGCTGCTTGCCGCTCGCGGGGCTGTATGCGGCCGGCTTGCTCCCGCGCCTGGTCCCGGCGATGGAGCGTCGGGTTGTCGCAGTCCGGTTCGCCGGAGCCGCTCTGCTGTCGCGACTGGCGGGTTCCTATTGCTCGGTTGATCGTTCCCTAAGGTACGCCTACGTATACCCCAAACAGGAGGGGTTCTATGATTTGGATAAGCCGGAGATTAAGCTCGCCGACCTTGGTTCCGAGGTGACAAGCGGCCCGACCCGTCCTCACGTGGACCAAGCCCGAGTTCGAGTTCGTCGACCTCTGCTGCGAGGTCACGCTCTACCTGTACCACGAGTAGTGCAACGGTCCGGCGTGGCCTCAGGCGGCTTGCCTGAGGCCGCGTCCTGATCGTCCGTCTCGTGCGCGTTCGTATTCTCGGCTCGGCCGCCGGCGGGGGGTTTCCGCAGTGGAACTGCCACTGCGAGACGTGCGAGGCGGCACGCGCGGGCGTGCGGGCGCGACCTCGCACGCAGTCGTCGCTGGCGATCCGTGGTGGCGAGGGGCCGTGGTTTCTCGTAAACGCCTCGCCGGACGCGCGCCAGCAGCTCGAGGCGCTCGCACCCGAGCAGGTCGGACGGCGTTCGCGCGCCGCCGATCGCGGGCGTGCTGCTGACCGATGCGGAGATCGACCATACGGCCGGGCTCCTGCTCCTGCGTGAGTCGCAGGCGCCGGTGCGCGTCTTCGGCGATCAGGGAGTCGAGCAGGCGCTGAGGCGCGGGTATCCGGTGTTGGAGATCTTGGAGCGCTACTGCGGGGCCGAGTGGCAGACGCTGGAACCAGGGCAGGCGAGGCCGCTCGAGGGGTCGAGCCTCACGGTCGAGCCGTTCGAGGCAGGCGGCGACGCGCCGCGCTACCTGGACGGGTCGGGCGTGGAGCTTCAGGCCAGTGGGTTCGTCTTCCGCGACAGCGCGAGTGGCGGCGTCGTGACGTACGCGCCCGGCCTGGCCCGACTGGACGACGGCGTGCTCAGCCGGCTCGCCGCAAGCGACGTCGTGCTCGTCGACGGAACCTTCTGGCGCGACGACGAGCTCGCCCGCCTCGGCATCTCGGAGCGCAGTGCGCGCGACATGGGACACCTGCCGCTCTCCGGCCCCGGCGGGACGCTCGAGGCGCTTGCGCGGCTTGAGCGGACCGCGCAAGGTGCTCGTCCACATCAACAACACGAACCCGATCCTGCTCGAGGACTCCCCCGAGCGGGAGGCGGTCCGACGGCGCGGGCGTCGAAGTTGCCTACGATGGCCTCGAGATCGAGCTATGACCGAGACCGCCACGAGACCGACGAGCGAGCGCGCGCCGTGGCCGCCCGAGGAGTTCATCGCCCAGCTGCGCGCCCAGGGGACGCGCTACCACAACCTGCACCCCTTCCACAGACGAATGGACGCGGGAGAGCTCACGCGCGAGGAGCTGCAGCGGTGGGTCGCGAACCGCTTCTACTACCAGAAGTGCATCCCGTTGAAGGACGCGGCGATCCTGTCGAACTGCCCCGAGGTCGAGGTCCGGCGGGAGTGGATCGGGCGCATCATCGACCACGACGGCACGACCGACGGAACGGGCGGCATCGAGTCGTGGCTGCGGCTCGGCGAGGCGCTCGGCGTCTCGCGGGAAGAACTGGTGTCGGAGCGGCGCGTCCTCCCCGCGGTGCGCTACGCAGTCGACGCCTATGTGAACTTCGCGCGCCAGAAGCCGTGGATCGAGGCGGTCGCGTCCTCGCTCACCGAGCTCTTCGGGCCGGCCGCGATCCGCGTACGGCTCGAGGCGCTCGAGCGGCACTACGAGTGGATCGACCCCGCCGGGCTCGAGTACTTCCGGACACGGCTCGTGCAGGCGCCACGCGACGCGCAGTACGCGCTCGACCTCACCGTCGAGCGCTGCCGAACGCGCGAGCAGCAGGAGGCTGCCGTCGCCGCGCTCCGCTTCAAGACGGAGATGCTGTGGGCGCAGCTCGAGGCAATCGAACGCGGCGACACGCAGCCGCCGGGGCCGGACGCTTGACTCGCCCACGCCTCGTCACCGGCGCGCGGCTGCAGTACGACGACGTGCGCGAGGAGCACGTGCTGCTGGTGCCGGAGGGCGCCGTGCGGCTCAACCCCACCGCGGCGGCGGTGCTCGAGCTGTGCGACGGGGAGCGCTCCGTCGACGAGATCGTCAGCACCCTCTCGGCGCGCTACGAGGGCTCCGATCTGCGCGACGACGTCCAGGGGCTGGTCGACGGCCTGACCCAGAGAGGACTGGTGGTCGATGCAGCAGCCTAGGCCCGCCACGCTGATCGCCGAGCTCTCCTACCAGTGCCCGCTCCACTGCCCGTACTGCTCGAACCCGCTCGACATCGGCCACGAGAAGTACCGCCAGGAGCTCGAGACCGAGCACTGGACCCGCACCTTCCGGGAGGCGCGGGCGCTCGGCGTCCTGCAGCTCGCGCTCACGGGCGGCGAGCCGATGCTGCGCCGCGATCTCGTCGAGCTCTGCGCGGGCTCGCGCGACGCCGGCCTCTACTCGTCGCTCATCACCGCCGGGATCCACTTCACCCGCGAGCGTGGGGAGGCGCTGAAGTCAGCCGGGCTCGACCACGTGCAGATCTCGATCCAGAGCCCCGACCCGGAGGACAACGACCGCATCGCCGGGAACAGGTCGTTCGAGAAGAAGGTCGCGGCGGCGCGAGTCGTCGAAGGAGCTCGACTTCCCGCTGACGATCAACTGCGTCCTGCACCGGCAGAACCTCGACCGGATCGAGGAGCTGCTCGATCTCGCGCTCGACCTCGGGGCGCAGCGTCTCGAGCTTGCGAACACCCAGTACTACGGCTGGGCGGTGCCGAACCAGGATGCGCTCATGCCGTCCTGGGAGCAGCTCCAGCGGGCGGAGGAGGCAGTCCAGCGCTTCCGCGAGCGAGTTGGCCCGAGCGTCGACGTCCTCTGGGTGCTTCCCGACTTCTACGAGGATCTGCCGAAGCCGTGCATGGGCGGGTGGGGCCGGACGGCGATCGTGGTCGCTCCGAACGGCGATGTGTTGCCCTGCCAGGCGGCCTCGACGATCCCGGGGCTCGAGTTCGCCAACGTCCGCGAGCATCCGCTCGAGTGGATCTGGAGCGAGTCCGACGCCTTTACGCGCTTCCGCGGGACGGACTGGATGCAGGAGCCTTGCCGGACGTGCCCGCTCGGACGACAGGAGGTGGACTTCGGCGGCTGCCGCTGCCAGGCGCTGCGACTCACGGGCGACGCGGCCGCCACGGATCCGGTTTGCCGGTTCTCGCCGCATCACGACCGCGTGGTCTCGGCACGCGAGTCGGCGCAGACCGACCAGTTCGTCTATCGCGCGATAAAGCGGCCGGCGCGCGTCTGACGGTCCCGCTACGCCGCCGCGTGCGCCTCGATCAGCCCGACGGCCGCCAGCCGGCGATGACACATGTCCGCGATGTGCTCACGCGTGGCCGGGGTGATGGCGTCACCCCAGGCCTCGGTGGCGTCCTTGGCGCGCTCTAGCAGATCGTCGAGGAGATCTCGGGAGGGCCGCGCCTCGATCAGGCAGCGCAGACCGAAGCCGATGTGCCACCGCTCATCGAGCTCGACGCGCTCGACGCCCTCGCGCACCCCGGGCAGGGCGCCGTCGGCCAGGTCTTCGCGCAGCGCGTGATGCGCGGCATCGAAGATGATCCCCTCGAGCACCATGTGGTAGAGGGAGACGCCCTCGGCCAACCCGGTGCGGCCTGCCGCCAGTTCCGCGGCCATCGCCGGCAGCCGCACCTCGAAGAGCTCGAGCACCGCGGGCGGGACGTGGGGCCGGGCCGCTTCGCGCCGCTCGGCCGGGGTGGCTCCGGGCAGCCCGAGCACCTCGGCGGCGATGCGGTCGAAGAACAGCGCGTGGCGATCCTCGTCGCGGCGCTGCAGGAAGAAGACCCAGGCCACCAAGCTCTCCTGTGAGGCCAAAGTCGCCTCCCTGGCCACGTCGGCGAACGGCGTGATGTGCTCGGAGACCGCGTTCTCGGCCACACAGAAGCCGGCGAAAAGAGTCATGAGGCGGCGGCGACGCTCAGCTGGGAGCTCCGGCCACGCGCGCGCGTCCCGGGTGAGGTCGATGGCCGCCGGGTTCCACTGCAGGCGGGCCACGACCTTGGAGAAAAAGCTGGGCCAGAAGCTGCGTTTTGGTTGGAGGAAGAGCCCGCCCACCGAACCCTCCCAGAGCTGCTGGTCGGCCATAGGGTCGCAAGGGTATCCAGCCGCCGCCCGGCTACAACCACTCGTGCGATGGCCTCACGGTCCGCTCGATATCGTTGGTCGGGCGCATGATCGAGCGAAGCGCGCTTCTCGGCGGCGACGTCCAGGTGTGGCGTCCGTCGACCCAGCTGAGCCTCTCGCGCGTGGGGGTAACCCGCTTGGAGAAGGTGGTCCGCGTCCGCTCGAACGGGGCCGAGCAGTTGTTCTACGCGGAGCTCGAGTGCTTCGTCGATCTGGGGCCGGAGCAGAAGGGGGCGCGCATGTCGCGCGAGTGGCTCGAGGATGTCTCCAGGCCGGGGAAGGCCTAGCGCGGCCACTGCGGGCTACGCCCGCTCGGTCGCGGCGTACCGGCGCGGCCGCCCCGGCTATCCACAGGCCGCGGTCGACTTCCTCACCGCAAGGCTTCACCTCGGCCCAGGTAGGACGGTGGTCGACCTCGCCGCAGGGACCGGCAAGCTCACGAGTCCTCTGCTCGCCACCGGCGCCGAGGTGGTCGCGGTGGAGCCGGTGGCTGAGATGCGGGCGGCCCTGCCGGTGGGTGCGCGGGCGCTGGATGGGACGGCAGAGGAGCTGCCGCTGAACACCGGGAGCGCCGACGCCGTCGCCGTCGCACAAGCCTTCCACTGGTTCGACGGCGACGCGGCCCTGGCCGAGATCCATCGAGTGCTCCGCCCCGGTGGCGCGCTGGCCCTGGTCTGGAACCGCCGGCGGATGGACGAGCCGCTGAATCAGGCGATCGAGGCGCTGGTCACCCCACACCGCGGCCGCACGTCCACCTTCCACACGGGCGCCTGGCGCGCCGCCTTCGAGCGCACCAAGCTGTTCGGGCCGCTCGAGGAGCGCGTATTTGCCAACGAGCAATCCCTGGACGCCGACGGACTCGTCGACCGCGTCGCCTCGATCAGCTTCATCGCCACGCTCGACGAGAAGGAGCGGACAGAGGTGCTCCGGCGCGTGCGGGCCTTAGCCGGACCTGCCGGCGTGACCATTCACCACGACACCGAGGTGCAGGTCGCCGACCGGCTGGGGTAGCGGTCCGGCCCCTACCGCCCGGACAAGCCCGCCGAGGAGGCGGACGCGATCGACGACCTGCGCGCGCTCATCGCCACCAGGGCGTAATGCCGGATCTGCTCTACGGCACCTGGGGACCAAGTTCGAGAAAGGTCTTGCCTCCGAAGGCTGAAGGCGCTCATTACCATTAGGCATATGTGCCTGGACGGTCCCTCGCAGCGGATCATCTCGGAGCCGATTCAGCCCCCGGTGGTCCTGCCCGCTCAGCCGTCCCAACCGGAGCCGCTTCCGGAGCCTCGCAAGCCGGAGCACCTAACCAAGCCAGAGCCCGCGGCACCGTCGTGAGCGAGACGCCGCTCTTCCCGGACCCGATCTATGGACTGCGCACCTGGACCGTCGTCGGGGAGAGAGGGGCCGAGCGCCTGGCCGCCCCCCAACGAGGCGAGGCGTGGCCGCCCGGCGGCGCATGGGCCGAGGCGTCGTGCGCCCGGTCGCCGGAGCACCGGGCTCCGGCCCCCGGCTGCGTCTGCGGCCTCCACGCACTGCATCCCAGCCGTCGGTCTGCCCGGCGCATCCTGTCCGGCCGCCGCGAGATCCCTGGGATTGCCGAGGCCCGCGGCCAGATCGAGGTCCACGAGGACGGCTTCCGCGCGGAGCGCGCGCGCCCGTACGTGCTCCTGCTGCTGCCCGGCCGCAACGCCCGACTGCTCGAGCGGCTCGGGAAGGCGTACGGAGCGGAGGTGGTCGAGGTCAACGGCGCCGACGCCGTGCTGACCCTCTGCCGGGAACGTAACCTCGGGCTGGACGAGTCCGGAGTGGCGCAGCTGTTGGGACCGGCGTCCGCGGAGCGGTACCGGCGGGTGCGCCGCGAGCGGATGCGGGCCACCGCGCTCCGGTTCGCCGCCGTGGTCGCTGTTGCGGCGCTGCTGGTGGTCGCCGGCCTCGCCCTGGTGACCGATCCGCCCGGCGAGCGCGTACTCAAAGGCCGCACCGGCGACATCACCGTCAACTCGCGCTGAAACGACGAGAAACCCTCCCCGCCCGCTGGAGTACTTGAGGACATGGGGGACGGAAGAGTCAGTCGCGCCCTCCAGCAGGGCAAGGCGCGCACCAGCGATATCAAGACCCGCGTACCCGAGCTTCGGGAGCGGGTTCCGGAGCTCCGCGAACGCGTGCCCGAGCTCAAGCAGCGCAGCGGCGAGTTGGCGCGCCAGTACGCGCAGATGGACGTCTCCTGGGCGCGGTGCGGCTACGCCAAGGCAGCGCGCGCCGCGCTGCTCACCTTCGGGCTCGGCCCGATGATCGACTGGTACGTCCGAAATCGTGTCGTGGGGGACGAGGTCTTCGACACCCTCGAGCATCCGGTCATCTTCGTGGCCAACCATTCCAGCCACCTCGACACGCCCACGCTCCTGCGTGCGCTGCCCCCCAAGTGGCGCCGCCGCACCGCGGTGGCCGCCGCAGCCGATTACTTCTACAACACGCGCTGGAAGGCGTCCGGCGTCGCGCTGCTGTTCAACACCGTCCCCCTCGGGCGGAAGGGCGGCGGACTTGGGAACGGCGCCACCGACCACGTGGACCGCATCCTCGACGAGGGCTGGAACCTCGTCATGTTCCCCGAGGGCACGCGCTCACGCGACGGCAGGGTGGGCAAGGTGCATTCAGGCGCCGCTGTGATCGCTGCGCAGCACGGCATACCCATCGTTCCGATCTACCTGAGCGGCACTCACCAGGCGATGCCAGCGGGTCAGAACTGGCCGCGGCGCATTCCCGGTCCGCTCCTGTCGCGCCGCCACGAGGTCGAGGTGCGCTTCGGCGATCCGATCCGACCGCACAAGACCGACGACGCCCGCGACGTGATGGAACGAGTGCGTGTGTTCTGGGAGGGCGAGGGTCTGGCGCCGGTGCCCCGTCCGGCCCGCGACACGGCGCGCCGGTTCGAGCGCGATCCGGTCGGCGTCGGTCCGGCCACGGCTCCGGTGCCACCCGCCGCTCCGGCAATGCGGGACTCCGGCACCACCGTCTCCTGAGCCGGGCCGCCTCCGGGAGACTGAATATTCCGGCGTCCCCGCGGCGAGCATTGACCAGCAGGGCGCGGCGCGTATAGCGTCCGCATCCGGGCAGGCCGTCAGCGAGTGGAGGAGGAACCTTGAAGAAGCTGATCAACGATCCTGACGCAGTCGTTCGGGAGGCGCTGGAGGGCATCGAGGCGGCACACGGCGATCGGCTTCGAGTGATGTACGACCCGTACGTGATCGTCCGCGCGGACGCGCCGGTCCAAGGGCAAGGTGGGCATCATCTCCGGCGGCGGCTCGGGCCACGAGCCGATGCACGGGGGCTTCGTTGGCCCGGGAATGCTCGACGCCGCATGTCCCGGCGAGGTGTTCACCTCGCCGACGCCCGACCAGATGCTCGAGGCCACCAAGGCGGTCGACGGCGGCGCGGGCGTGCTCCACATCGTCAAGAACTACACGGGCGACATCCTCAACTTCGAGATGGCCGCGGATCTCGCGAAGGGCGAGGGGATCGAGGTCGAGGCGGTCGTGACCAACGACGACGTGGCGGTCCAGGACTCCCTCTACACCGCCGGCCGGCGCGGAGTCGGGATCACGGTGATCGCGGAGAAGATCTGCGGCGCGGCCGCCGAGGAGGGCAAGTCGCTCGCCGAGGTGGCGGAGGTCTGCCGGACGGTCAACGGCCAGGGCCGCAGCATGGGCATGGCCCTGACTCCCTGCGTAACGCCCGGATCGGGTGAGCCGAGCTTCGAGCTCGGCGAGGACGAGATGGAGATCGGCATCGGCATCCACGGCGAGCCGGGCCGCTATCGGGAGCCGATGGAGCCGGCGGCGAAGATCGTCGAGCGACTGGCCACGGTGATCATCGAGGACCTGCCGTTCGAGTCGGGAGACAAGGTGCTGGCGTTCGTCAACGGCATGGGCGGCACACCGCTGATCGAGCTCTACATCGTCTACCGCGAGCTCAACCAAGCTCCTGCAGGGGCAAGCGGCATCACGATCGAGCGGCGGTTGATCGGCGACTACATCACCTCGCTGGAGATGGCCGGCTGCTCGATTACCTTGCTCAAGCTCGACGACGAGCTGACTCGCCTGTGGGACGCCCCTGCGGACACGCCGGCGCTGCGGGTCGGCTGAGGACGAGGCGTTGAGCATCACCGCCGGCACGGTCGGGGACTGGATCCGGGCCTACGCGGCCGCGATCGCCGAGAACCGGGCCGAGCTCGTCAAGCTCGACTCCGCAATCGGAGACGGCGACCACGGCACCAACATGGATCGCGGCATGAGAAAGGCCGTCGAGAAGCTGGACGACGCCGGGGACCAGGACATCGGCGCCCAGCTCAAGGGTGTCGGCATGGCGCTGGTGTCCAGCGTCGGCGGCGCCGCCGGTCCGCTCTACGGGACTCTCTTCCTGCAGATGGGCACGGCCACCGCCGGCCAGGACGAGCTGGACCTGGCCGGCTGGACCGAGCGCGCTGGAGAACGGGAGTCAAGGGAGTCCAGGCACGCGGGAAAGCGGAGCCCGGTGACAAGACGATGGTCGACGCGTTGCTTCCGGCGCTCGACGCGCTGCGCGCGGCGCAGGAGGACGGAACCGAACTGGGCGACGCGCTGCGACGGTCGGCAGACGCCGCGGCGGAGGGCATGCGCGCGACCATCCCACTCGAGGCACGCAAGGGACGCGCGAGCTATCTGGGCCCGCGCAGCGTGGGTCACCAGGATCCCGGCGCGACGTCGTCGACGCTGCTACTCGAGGTGGCGGCGAACACCTTCGGCAGCGACGGCTAGTACCACGGCCGCCCCGCCCGGGAGGTCCTCCCATTCTGGGCGGTTTCTTCCCCCAATTGACATCGCCTGAGAGACCGGAATAGGCTGGCGCGCGCTTGCATCCTGCCAGCCACGGAGAGGGAGGAGAGGCTCTTGAGCATCTTCGGAGCTGAGGTGATCGGGACGGCGATCCTGATCCTGTTGGGAAACGGGGTCGTCGCCGGAGTCTTGCTTAGTCAATCCAAGGCCGAGAACGCGGGCTGGATCGTGATCACGTTCGGCTGGGGCATGGCCGTGACGTTTGGCGTCTTCGCGGTCGTGGCGTACAGCGGAGCGCACCTGAACCCCGCCGTGACGTTCGGGTTCGCGTTGGAGGGCACAACGGAATGGTCAGACGTGCCGAAGTACTTCGCCGGCGAGTTCGTCGGCGCGTTCATCGGCGCCACGCTCGTTTGGCTGTCATATCTTCCCCACTGGGGCGCGACCGAGGATCCCGGGCTCAAGCTCGCGTGCTACTGCACCGCGCCGGCCATCCGCAACACGGTGGCGAACCTGATCACCGAGATCGTCGGGACGTTCATGCTCGTCTTCGGCGTGCTCGCGATCTTCGCCAACGCGCTGCCGGCGGCAGTCGCGCTCGGTGGTCTCCTGGTCGGCCTCCTGGTGTTCGCCATCGGGCTGTCGCTCGGAGGGCCGACGGGCTACGCGATCAACCCGGCACGCGATCTCGGCCCCAGGATCATGCACGCGATTCTGCCGATCGCGGGCAAGGGGCCCTCCGACTGGGCCTACGCCTGGATCCCGGTGATCGGTCCGCTGATCGGGGGCGGCCTCGGGGGGCTCGCGTTCGACTGGTGGTACCCCGTCAACCATTGATCACGGCGGGGCACTGTTTCAGCGAAGACCAGACCGAGAGGTAATCGATGGCTAAGTACGCGGCAGCAATCGACCAGGGGACGACCAGCACGCGCTGCATGGTTTTCGACCACGGCGGCCAGGTGGTCAGCGTCAACCAGAAGGAGCACGAGCAGATCTACCCGAAGCCCGGCTGGGTCGAGCACGACGCCAAGGAGATCTGGGCACGCACGCAGGAGGTCGTCGACGAGGCGATGCAGGAGGCGGGCGCCGGCGCCGACGACGTCGCCGGCGTCGGCATCACCAATCAGCGCGAGACCACGCTGGTCTGGGACAAGACGACCGGCGAGCCGATCCACAACGCGCTCGTCTGGCAGGACACGCGCACGGACAAGCTCGTCGACGAGTACTCGAGGGACGGCGGGCAGGCCCGCTTCCAGGAGAAGGTCGGACTGCCCCTGGCCACCTACTTCTCCGGACCGAAGATCCGCTGGATCCTCGACAACGTCGACGGCGCGGCGGAGCGGGCCGACTCCGGCGACCTCCTGTTCGGCAACATGGACACCTGGGTGATCTGGAACCTCACCGGCGGCACGGACGGCGGGCAGCACATCACCGACGTCACGAACGCCAGCCGCACGATGCTGATGGACCTCCGCACCCTGTCGTGGGACCAGGAGGTCATGGACGTGATGGGCATCCCGGAGGCGATGCTGCCGGAGATCCGGGCGTCCTCCGACGTCTACGGCGAGGTCCGTACGTCGGGCGCGCTCCAGGGCGTGCAGATCGCGGGCGACCTCGGCGATCAGCAGGCGGCCACGTTCGGGCAGACCTGCTTCGCCGTCGGCGAGGCCAAGAACACCTACGGCACCGGCAACTTCCTCCTGCTCAACACGGGCACGGAGGCAGTGGCGTCGAAGAACGGGCTCCTGACCACGGTCGGCTACAAGATCGGCGACGAGGATGCGATCTACTGTCTCGAGGGCTCGATCGCGATCACCGGCGCGCTGGTCCAGTGGCTGCGCGACAACCTCAAGATGATCAAGGCGGCGCCCGAGGTCGAGGACCTGGCCCAGAGCGTCGACGACAACGGCGGTCTGTACATCGTTCCCGCCTTCTCCGGCCTGTTCGCGCCCTACTGGAAGTCCAACGCCCGCGGCGTGTTCGCCGGCCTGACCCGTTACGTAAATGCGGGTCACATCGCCCGCGCGACCCTCGAGGCCACCGCGTACCAGAGCCGCGAGGTCGTCGAGGCGATGAACCAGGACTCCGGCGTGGACCTCGAATCGCTCAAGGTCGACGGCGGGATGGTCGCCAACGACCTGCTGATGCAGTTCCAGGCCGACCTGCTCGGCGTGCCGGTGATCCGGCCGAAGGTGCCGGAGACCACGTCACTCGGCGCCGCATACGCGGCCGGTCTGGCCACCGGCTTCTGGAACGAGGTCGAGGACCTGCGCGAGAACTGGGTCGAGGACAAGCGCTGGGAGCCCACGATGGACCCGACGCAGCGCGACGAGTACTACATGTTCTGGAAGAAGGCGGTCACGCGGACGTTCGACTGGTTCGAGGCCGACGAGGGGTAGACGAGCGCGTCCACGCGAGTCAGTTCCAGGGGAGCCCGGCGCGTGCCTCCCAGTACGCCGCCGGCTCCTCGACCAAGCCGCTGAGCAACTGCTCGAGCTCGTCGTCCCAGGCGAGCTCGAGCGCGGCGAGGTTGCTCCGAAGCTGTGCCACAGTCGCCGCCCCGCTGAGCACAACATCCGCCCAGGGCCGCGCGAGCGCCGCTGCGAGCGCGAGCGCGTCCTCGCCGGCCCCCCGTTCCCGGGCGGCGGCCGCGAGCCCCTCGGGCGCACCGCGCGGCGAGAGGCGCCCGTTGGCGAGCGCCTCCTTGACCAGGACCAGGAGGCCCTTCTCGTGCGCACGCGCGAGCGACTCCTCGGCCGCGCGCTCGTGGAGGTTCCACGTGGCCTGCACGGTGTCGAAGCCGCCGATGTCCAGCGCACGGTCGATGGTGGCCGCCTGCTCTGGTCCGGTGACGCTTAGGCCTACCCGGATCCCGCGGGCGCGCAATGCGTCGAGCTCCTCGCGCACGGCTGGGTCGTCCAGCACGCCGCTGTCGAGGGTGGCCGAGTGGATCTGGTAGATCCCGAGCCACTCGCCGAGCAGGTCGTGCGACTCGCTCCATTGCGCCCGGAGGTGCTCCACCGACAGGTCCTTGACCTCGTGCTGGGCGGCATCGATGCGCCAGTCCGCCGTGTAGCGGTAGCCCCACTTCGAGCTCACGGTGACGTCTCCGCGCTGCAGTCCACGACGCCTGAGCCACGACGCGAGGAACGCCTCGGCACGGCCGTACGAGCGCGCGGCGTCGAACCAGCGCACTCCGCCCTCGTACGCGGCGTCGAGCACGTCGTGCGCCGCGCTCTCCATCTCGTCCACGCTCGGGTCGGCCACGTCCTCGCCGTGGTCGAGGTTGATGTACGCCGGACGCCCGAGTGCGGCGAGGCCGAGCGCGATCCGCGCGCCTCCCATGCGGACAGCCTACGGAGCGATCCCGGCCCGCGTGCCGAGCTCAAATAGCATTCGCCAGGTGGCAACCCTTAAGGCCGAGCTGCTGGTGGTCGGTGGCGGCGCCACCGGCGCCGGTGTGGCCTGGGACGCGGCGCTGCGCGGGTTCGACGTAGTGCTCGTCGACCGGGCCGATCTCGCCCAGGGAACCAGCGGGCGCTTCCACGGCCTGCTGCACTCGGGGGGCCGCTACGTGGTCAAGGACCCGGTCGCCGCCGAGGAGTGCGTCAGGGAGAACGCGATTCTCCGCCGGGTCATCCCCGATTGCATCGAGGACACCGGCGGCCTCTTCGTGACGACGCCCGACGACGACCCCGCCTACGGCGATCGGTTCCTCGACGGCTGCCGCGCGTGCGACCTGCCGGTCGAGGAGATCGACGTGGCCGACGCGTTGCGTCTCGAGCCGCGCCTGAACCCGGGGATCAAGCGTGCGTTCTCCGTACCCGACGCGTCGATCGACGCCTGGAAGACGGTCTGGTCGTTCGCCCGCGGCGCGACCGCGCACGGGGCGCGGATCCTGACCTATCACCGCGTGATCGACTTGCACCGGGACGATGGGGCGGTCACGGGCGCGCGCGTTCGCAACGAGGTCACCGGGGAGGAGCTCGACATTGAGGCACGGTTCACGATCAACGCCTCGGGCGCATGGGCGGCGCAGATCGCCCAGATGGCGGGCATCGAGGGCGTGGGAGTGATTCCCGGCAAGGGGATCATGATCGCGATGAACCACCGGCTCGTGAACACGGTGATCAACCGCTGCACGATGCCGGCGGACGGCGACATCCTCGTGCCGATCCGGACCGTGAGCGTGATCGGCACGACCGACAGCCGCTCCCTCGATCCGGACGAGATCCCAGTGACCCAGGACGAGGTCGACCAGATGCTCGACGACGGGGAGCGCCTCGTGCCCGGCTTTCGCGAAGCGCGCGCGCTGCGTGTGTGGGCCGGCGTGCGCCCGCTCTTCCAGGACGAGAAGGCCGGGGCGGTCGCCGACACGCGCGATGTGAGCCGGACGCATGCGGTGGTCGATCACCGCCGGCGCGACGGCGTGGACGGGCTGCTGACGATGTCGGGCGGCAAGCTCACGACCCTGCGCCTGATGGCCCAGGACATCGTGGATGCGATGTGTGACCAGCTCGGAGAGGTGCGTCCGTGCCGCACGCACGAGGAGAGACCCCCCGACAACGAGGACGCGGAGCACTACACACTCGGCTCGCGGTTGCGACGCCGTGAGGCGACCCTCCAGGACGAGCAGCTCATCTGCGAATGCGAGCTGATCGGTCGCAGCCGTCTCGAGCAGGCCATGCGGCGGCGCGGCTCGGCCAACCTGGACGACATCCGGCGCAGCATGCGGCTGGGCATGGGCCCGTGCCAGGGCGGCTTCTGCATCTACCGGGCCACGGGGATCCTGCACGGCGTCGGGCACCTCGACGGCGCCGAGGCCGCCGAGTCGCTGCTCGGCTTCCTGCAGGAGCGCTGGAAGGGCGTGTGGCCGATCCTGTACGGGGATCAGCTGCGCCAAGCGCGGCTCGACGACTGGATCTTCCAAGGACTTCTCGACGTCGAGCACCTCCCCGGCGGAGAGGCCCCGGCGTGAGCCATCACGACGTGATCGTGGTCGGCACCGGACTGGCCGGGCTGACCGCCGCCGTGCGCCTGGCCGAGAACGGCACCCGCGTGCTGGTCCTCGCCAAAGGCGTAGGGGCAACCCACCTGAGCGGCGGCACGATCGACGTCCTCGGCTACGCGCCTGAGCGGGTCGAGCGGCCGGGCGAGGCAATCGGCGCGCTGGTCGACGCTCGGCCGACTCATCCCTACGCCCTGGTCGGGGTCGGCGGCGTGGCCGCGGCCGTCGACTGGTTCAAGGAGCGCATCGCGGCCGGACCGCTCGCCCCGTATGCCTACGTCGGGAGCAGCGACGAGAACATCCTCCTCCCAACCGCGGTGGGGGTCGCGCGCCCGTCCGCCGTGGTCCCGGCGACGATGGCCGGCGGCAACCTCCGCCATGACACGGCCGTCTGCATCGTCGGCTTCCGGGCGCTCAAGGACTTCCACCCCACGCTCGCCGCCGACATGCTCACGCGCTCCGGTGTGCGGGCGCGCGGCTTCGAGCTCGACCTCTCGCCCGAGTGGCGGGCCGATGTCAACGCGCTCGGCTTCGCACGCGCGTTCGACGACCCCGCCTTCAGGGCCGAGGTGACCGGCCAGGTCGTCGGCCGGCTGGGCGCGGAGGAACGCGTCGCATTCCCGGCCGTGCTCGGCATTTCCGATCCGCACGGCGCGTGGACCGAGCTCGAGCATCGGCTCGGGCGCACCGTGTTCGAAATTCCCACCCTGCCCCCCTCGGTCCCGGGAATGCGGGTCCACAAGACCCTGCATGAGACGCTGAAGCGGGCGGGAGGGAGGGCGATCCTCAACTCCGTGGTCATCGGAGCCGAACACGAGGGTGGGCGCGTCAGCGCGCTTCGCACCCGCGTCGGGTTGCGTGAGGAGCACCGCGGAGCGGATTGGGTTGTGCTCGCCACGGGAGGGTTCGCGGCCGGCGGCCTCGAGCTCGACTCGCGCTGGAGGGCGCGCGAGGCGGCGCTCGGGCTACCCGTGAGCGAGATGCCTGAGCCGGGGGAGGAGCGCTTCCGCCCTGGCTACTTCGACGATCAGCCGATGGCCCGCGCGGGCGTGGCGGTGGACCGGGAGATGCGCCCGGTTAACGCCGCCGGCGAGCGAATCTACGAGAACGTCCTGGTCGCAGGAGCGAGCCTGGCCGGCGCGGAGCCGTGGCGCGAGAAGAGCGGGGACGGGGTGAGCCTGTCCACCGGGTACCGGGCCGCGGAGCTCATCCTCGCCGCGACAGCAGCCGCGGGGTCCGAGGCAGAGGCCGTGGGACGCTGATCCGATGGCCGCCCACGACTCCACCGACGTGCTCGGCGACCTGATGCGCGCGTCGCTCGACCACTGCGTCAAGTGCACGATCTGCGAGACCTACTGCCCGGTTTCGAACGTCACCCCGTTGTTTCCCGGACCCAAGTACGTCGGGCCGCAGGCCGAGCGCTTCCGCGTCGACGACGAGCCATCGCCGGACGCATCGCTCGACTACTGCTCGGGCTGCGGCATCTGCACGCAGGTGTGCCCGCAGGGTGTACACATCGCCGAGATCAACACCCAGGCCCGCGCCGAGCTGAAGGCCACGCAGGGGGTCAGGCTGCGTGACCGGATCCTGGCCCGCCCGACCCTCGCGGGCAGGCTCGGCACGCCCGTTGCACCGCTCGCCAACTGGACCCTCGCCAACCCGCTGATGCGACTGGTGGCGGAGAAGGCGCTCGGCATCCACCACAGCGCGGCGCTGCCGCGCTTCGCCGGACGCACCTTCCAGCGCTGGGCGCGCAGCCACCCCGCCCCGCCGGGTGCGAAGCGCCGGGTCGCCTTCTTCCACGGCTGCGGCACCAACTACTACGAGCCCGGTCTCGGCGCGATGACGGTCGCGTTGCTCGAGCACAACGGGCTCGCGGTGGAAGTACCCAAACAGGACTGCTGCGGACTGCCGCTGCAGTCCAACGGCATGTTCGACGACGCCCGCGGCTACGTCCGCCGGCTGGCGTCCAGGCTCGCGCCTTTTGCCCGCGACGGCGTCGACATCGTCGCGACGTCCACCAGCTGCAGCCTGATGCTGAAAAGGGAGGCACTCGAGATCCTGGGCATGGCGGGCGACCCGGACCTGCAGGTCGTGTCCGAACGCATCTTCGACATCTGCGAGTACCTGCTGGCGATGCACGAGCGGGGCGAGCTCAACACCGACTTCCAGCCGCTGCCCGAGACCGTGACCTACCACGCGCCCTGCCAGCAGCAGGGCCACGGCATCGGCAAGCCGGCGCTCGACCTGCTGGCCCTGATCCCGCAGCTGCGGACGATCGAGACGAGCGCGAACTGCTGCGGCGTCGCCGGCACCTACGGCCACAAGCGGGAGAAGTACGACATCGCGATGAAGGTGGGCGCCGGGCTGTTTGAAGAGATCGCAGAGGCCGCGCCCGAGCGGACCGTGTGCGACTCGGAGACCTGCCGCTGGTATATCGAGCAGGCCACCGGCGTGCGCTCGGTCCACCCGGTCGAGATGCTCCACCGCGCGTCGGGCCTGAGCGTTCCGTGGTAGGGCTGGTAATCGTCTCCCACAGCGCGGCGCTGGCAGAGGGCGTCATGGAGCTGGCCCGGGAGATGGGCGGCGGAGAGGTGGCCATCGAGGCGGCCGGCGGGATGGAGAGCGGCGAGATCGGCACGGACGCCGAGCGTGTGCGCCAGGCAGTGGAACGGGTCCGCTCCCCCGACGGCGTGCTGATCCTCATGGATCTGGGCAGCGCGCTGATGAGCGCCGAGATGGCCGCGGAGATGGCGGAGCCGGGCGATGGGGAGATCCGGCTCTCGGAGGCGCCGCTCGTGGAGGGCGCTGTGGCGGCGGCGGCGCTGGCCGGGGCGGGCGCCTCGCTCGACGAGGTGGCGCGCGAGGCACGAGGCGCGCTGCGCATGAAGTCCGAGCAGCTGGAGGTGGAGGTGCCCGGCAGCGAGGAAGCGCTCCGGCCCGAGGACGAGGACGAGGATGGCGCGGCCGAGGAGCTACGCCTCCGGGTGGAGAATCGGCTCGGACTGCATGCGCGGCCCGCGGCGCGCTTCGTCGGCGCGCTCGGTGGGCTCGACGCGCGGGTCGAGGTCTCCAACGCCACACGCGACCGCGGCCCGGCGGATGGACGCAGCCTCACCGGCCTCGCCACGCTCGCCGTCGCCGAGGGCGATGAGATCCTGGTGCGCGCGCGGGGGGACCAGGCCGCCGAGGCGCTCGACGCGCTGCGCGCGCTCGCGGCGGAGAACTTCGGGGACGCGCCGGAAGACGAGCCGATCACCCCCGAGGCGGCGCAGGCCGAGCCGGCTGCGCAGAGCGAGGCCGGCGGGCCTCCCGCTCCCGGCACCCGGCTCCGCGGCGTAGCCGCCTCCCCCGGCATCGCGATCGGGCCCGCGCGGCGCCTGCGCGCACGGGAGCTGATCGTTGAGGACGACCCGGCGGGAGCGCCCGCCGAGGAGCGTGCGCGGCTCGACGAAGCCCTCGCCGCGGCGCGCGAGGAAATCGAGGCGACGCGTGACGAGGTCGTGGCCCGCGGCGGCGCCGCGGCGGGGGACATCTTCAACGCGCACGCCCTTCTTCTGGAGGACGCTGCCATCGTCGCGCCGGCGCAGCGACGGATCGAGGAGGGGCTGAGCGCGGCGCGTGCCTGGCAGGCGGCGAGCGCGGAGGCCGCCGCGGCGTTCAGGGCCCTCGACGATCCCTACCTGCGCGAGCGGGCGGTCGATGTGGAGGACGTGGCCGGGCGGGTGCTAACACAGCTCGGCTGCAAGCCCGCGGGGGCGGCGCTCGATGGCCCCGGGATCGTGGTGGCGGACGAGCTCACGCCGGGCGAGGCCGCGGGCCTCGATCCCGGCAACGCCTGGGCGATTGCGACGGCTCGCGGCGGAGCGACGGCGCACGCCGCCATCCTCGCGCGCGCGCTCGGGATCCCGGCGGTCGTCGGGCTGGGTGCGGCAGCGCTCGAGATCCCGGAGGCCACGATGCTCGTGCTCGACGGGGAGGCGGGCCTGGTCGACGTGGACCCCGGCGAGGAGGCGGTCGCCGCCCGGCGCGCGAGCCAGGAGGCCGCCGAGGCGGAGCGGCAGGCGCTGCTCGCCCGCGCCGCGGAGCCGGGCGCCCTCGGCGACGGCCGCAGGGTGGAGGTCTTCGCGAACATCGGCAGCGTGCCCGAGGCGGCCCGCGCGGTCGAGCAGGGCGCCGAGGGCGTCGGCCTGCTGCGAACCGAGTTCCTGTTCCTGGACCGCGCGACACCCCCGACCGAGGATGAGCAGGTCGCCGTGCTGACCGAGATCGCCCGCGCGCTCGAGGGCCGCCCCATGGTCGTCCGCACGCTGGACGCCGGAGCGGACAAGCCCCTGCCCTTCCTGCGCCAGGAGCCGGAGGACAACCCCTTCCTCGGGCGCCGGGGCATCAGGCTCTCGCTCGCCGAGCCGGAGCTGCTGCGCACGCAGCTGCGCGCCATCCTGCGCGCGGCAGAGGAGCACCCACTGAAGGTCATGTTCCCGATGGTCGCGACCCTGGAAGAGCTTCGGGCCGCGCGGGCGTTGGTCGAGGAGGCGCGCTCCGCGCTCGGCAGCATTGCGGACCTCGAGGTCGGTGTCATGGTCGAGGTACCGGCGCTGGCCCTGCAGGCGGCCCAGTTTGCTCCAGAGGTCGACTTCTTCTCCGTCGGGACGAACGACCTGGGCCAGTACACGATGGCCGCGGAACGTGGCAACGCGGCGCTCGCCGGCCTTCTGGACGAGGCCCTGACGCCATTGCTCGGCCTCATAGCCGACGTGGTCGAAGCCGCCGAAGCGCACGGCCGCTGGGTGGGGGTATGCGGCGAGCTGGCCGGCGAGCCCGACGCCGCGGTTCTACTGGCCGGGCTCGGCGTGCGTGAGCTCAGCATGGCCGCGAGCAGGATCCCGGCCGTCAAGGCGGCGTTGCGCGAGAGCGACTCGGAGAGCGCTGCAGCCGCCGCGCGCCGCGCGCTCCCCCAGCGACGAGCAGCGTCGGGCCGGCCCGTACCCCGCGCGGTAGAGTCCGCCCGTTCGTCATGGCCACGCTCAGTGTGATCGGGAGCAGGATGCGCTCTGCCCGCTTCATCGCTGTGGGCACGGCCACGCGAATCTTCCTCACCCCGGTCGTGATGTGGCTGGTGCTCTACGGCGAGGGGGACGCGGCCGAGCTCGCCGCGGCGGTGCTGTTCTGTGTGGCGGCCGCCACCGACTGGGTGGACGGGCGGCTCGCCCGCCGCTGGGGCGTCACCAGCAAGCTCGGCTCGTTCCTCGACACGACGGCGGACAAGCTGCTCGTTTCGGGGGTGCTGATCGCGCTGCTAGACGTCGGCCGGGTGTCGACCTGGATCGTGGCCGTGATCATCGGCCGCGAGCTGCTCGTGATGGGCCTGCGCGGGGTCGTGGCCTCGGAGGGCGAGGTCATGGCGCCCTCGATGCTCGGAAAGCTGAAGACGAGCATCCAGTTCCTCGCCATCGCGCTCGCCATCCTCAGACCCGGCAACCCCGTCGGCGGCCTCTACCTAGACGAGTGGGTCATGCTGGCCGCTGCCGCCGTCACCGTGGCGTCGGCGGTCGATTACCTCGTGCGCGTGCTCCCGGGCATCGGGCACGAGGACCGCAGGGCGTGACGCGGGTCTTCCTGACGGGGGGCACCGGCCTGATCGGGGGAGCGCTCGGGACGAGACTCGTCGAGACCGGGAACGAGCTGGTCGCGTTGGCACGCTCCGACGATGGCGAGCGCGCCCTCGCCGCCCGCGGCGCCCGGGTGGTGCGCGGCGACACGCTCGACGAGGACGCGCTTGCGGCGGGCATGGCGGACTGCGCGCTCGTCTATCACGTCGCGGGGGTCAACACCCTGTGCCCGACCGATCCCGCAAGGCTGTTCCACGTGAACGTGCGCGGCGCCGAGGCTGCCGTGCGCGCCGCCGCCCGTGCCGGCGTGCCGAGGGTCGTGCTCACGTCTTCGGCCGCGACGCTAGGCGAAGCTGCCGGCACGGTGGGCGACGAGTCGTCCCCGCATCGCGGTAGCTACCTGTCGGTGTACGAGCGCACGAAGCACGAGGGGGAGGTCGCTGCCTTCGCGGCCGCCCGGCGCGCGGGGGTTGAGCTCGTGTCCATCAACCCCTCCTCGGTCCAGGGTCCCGGCCGCAGCGGCGGGACCGGCCGGATCATGATCGGCTACCTGAACGGGCGCCTGAGGGTGTTCGTGGACACGACCATCAGCATCGTCGACCTCGCCGACTGCGTGGAAGGTCACCTGCTGGGCGCGGAACGCGGCATTCCGGGAGAGCGCTACGTGCTCAACGGGACGACGATGAGCTCGCGGGAGACCCTCGAGATCGTCCGCGAGCTGTCGGGGGTCCGCCACAGGGTGCGCTTCCTGCCCCCGTGGGCGGCCAGACTGGCCGGAGGGCTGGTCGGGGCCGCCTTCCGGGTGGGCGGCAAGCCCCCGCCGGTGTGCGGCGAGATGGTCCGCACGCTCCTGCACGGCCACCGCTATGACGGTTCCCGCGCGGAGCGGGAGCTCGGCCTGCGCTACACGCCGGTGGCGGAGACGTTCGCGCGCACGATCGAGTGGGCTGTCGCGGAGGGCCTCGTATCGCCGGAGCGGCTGACTAGGCCGCGCAACGACGGGTATGCGAGAACCATGGAAGACAAACGCCATCCCGCAAAGCCCGAGCAGAAGGACAGCTTCGAGAGGGGGCACGAGCAGAAGCCCGACCTGCCCGAGGAGAACGTCGACCCCGACTTCGCCCGCGGTCTGCGCGAGGGCGAGCCGGGCGAGGAGCGCCGCTTCAGCGAGGGCATCGAGGAGCCCGGATCCCACGGGGACAAGGTCGAGCGCCGCTTTAGCGAAGGCATCGAGGAGAAGGACAAGCCCGAGCGTGAGTAACGGCAGCGCCGCTTCGGAGACGGTATCGTCGATATTCCCGACGAAGGAGGAGCGGTGGCCGCTGTCAGTCGTTCGTACGACGCCCACGCCGATGCTCTGGTGGCCGTGGAGGCCGCGCTTTCAGCCGGCATCCCTGGAGAGGACATCCTCGTGATCTCGGGGTCGGCGACCAGGGACGCACACGAGGAACCGGTCGGCCAGTTCGGCGGCACCACCGAGCCCGGTGCCCCGGTGGGCGAGTTCGCGGGCGGCCCAGAGCCAGAGGGAACCGCGACGGGCGACTTTGCCAGCCGCGGGCAGCATCGCGGCGGAAGCTTCGCTGACACCGACAGCGACGTCGTGACGGACTATCCGGAGGGAGTCGAGCGGATGCACGTCGTGGGCGGCGGGCGCATCACACGGCTGCTCCAGGATGCGGGCCTCGACGAGGCGACCGCCAAGCGCGACGTGGAGGCGCTCCACAGCGGGAGGGTGCTCGTGCTCGTGGACGTCGCCGATACGGACAGCGAGCGGGTCTCGGCGCTGTTGGAGCTCTGAGCCGGGACGGACTCAGCCGGCCACGGCCGGCCGGAAGCCGGTGGTCAGGCGCAGAGCCGGCGCGACAAGTCGTTCCGCGTCGGCGGCCGCGGCGGCGAGAACGGCCGGACGGCGCTCGAGCTGGCGGATCACCGGCGACCCGGCCGGGGGACGCAGCCCGAGCACGTACGGAGGGCCGCTCTCGCGCTGTGTCGAACGCCGGGCGATGTCGTCCACCACGCGCTCGTACCAATCCAGTCGCTCGCGGTAGAGGGTGACCAGCGCGGGGTTGAGCCTGCGCAGCTGACGTTCGATCAGGCGGTCCGCAATACGAGACACGCCCTTGCGCGGCACGCCGTGCGGGCGCGTCTGCAGCACGAGCACGTGGGTGGCCCCCGCCGCAAGCGCTTCGGCGACGGGAATCGCCGCGCCGAGGCCCCCGTCGATGTAACGTCGGCCGGCGATCTCGACCGGCGGACCGCCGGCCCCGGGCGCGCGGCTCGACGCCATCAGCGCGTCCCATAGCTCGCGCCTCGTGCGCATGCCGGAGAGGACCACGGGTTGAGCGGTCTCGACGCTGACCGCGACGCAGTGCAGGGCGATCGGGCTCTGCAGCACCCGTTCGTGACGAGCGTCGTCGAGATCGGGGGTCGTGTAGTTGAGGGCGTAGTCGACATCGATCACGGGCCGTCCACGCAGCACCCGTGCCGGGTTGACGAAGGCACGCGAGGCGAGCGGGCCGGAGTACGCGGCCGCGCCGTGGCAAGCCACGCCGGCGATGAACGCGGCAGCGTTGAAGGCACCGGCCGAGGCGCCGACCACGAAGTCGAAGCAGCGGGTCAGGCCAAGACGCTCGAGCGCGGCGGTCATCCCGGCCGAGACGACGCCACGCATGCCGCCGCCCTCGACCACGAGGGCGATACGGTGGGGATCGCGGCGCTCGCCCGGCGCCGAGCCGCTCGCAGCTCGCGCATGGAGCAACTCTGAGACGGGATGTGCTGAAACGGGTAGGCGGGAGATATGGCGGTCCACGCGGGTCATATGGTTACCAGGCCGATACCGGAGGTGCGACAAGCCGGCGTCGCGATGGTCCGGGCGCTTTTCGTCGGGATGGATCCGGGAGCCAACCTCAATCCCGGGAAGATCGTCTGATCGGATAGGCTCGCGCCCTCGCACTGGTCATGCCCGTCGTCTCACTCAAAGAGATTCTCGATCCCGCGTTCGAAGAGCGCTACGGGGTCGCAGCCTTCAACGTGGTCGACGATGTGAGCCTGCGGGCGGTGATCGACGCGGCCACCGAGCTCGACTCCCCCCTGATCGTCCAGACGTCCGTCAAGACGGTGAAGTCCATCGGGGCCAAGGTGCTCTACGAGATGTTCCGCGCAATGGCCGAGGACGCGCCCGTGCCGATCACCCTGCACCTCGACCACTGCCCCGAGCGCGAATGGGCGACCACCTGCCTGAAGACGGGCTGGAACTCGGTCCTGTTCGACGGGTCGCATCTGGACATCGAGGAGAACACTCGCCAGACGGCCGAGGTCGTGGAGGAGGCGCGCGGGTACGGGGCGGATGTCGAGGGAGAGATCGAGAGCGTCAGGGGCGTGGAGGACGACGTGGGCTCGGACGAGGCGGGCGAGGTGCACCCGGTCGATGTGTCGCTGAAGTTCATCGAGGACACCGGGGTCTACGCCTTCGCTCCCGCCATCGGGACGGCGCACGGGCTCTATGCGTCAAGCCCCAAGCTCACGCCCGAGCGGGTGACCGAGATGGTCGAGCGGCGTGCCATTCCGATGGTGCTGCACGGCGGGACAGGCCTTTCCGCCGAGCAGTTCCAGGACCTCATCGCCCGCGGCTGCGCCAAGGTGAACATCTCGACCGCGCTGAAGATCGCCTTCGTCGACTCCTTTCGCGAATACCTGGAGTCCAATCCCGGCAAGCACGATCCGCCCTCCCTGCTGAAGAGCGCGAGCGATGCGGTGCGGGCCATGGCCATCGAGCACATGCGGATCTTCGGCTCGGTGGGCAAGGCGCGCACCGCCGTAAGCCGCTGATGCCGGCATTGTTCTTCGACTGCGACGGCGTGCTGGGGGACACCGAGCGCTACGGGCATCTCCCGGCCTTCAACGAGACCTTCGTGCAGGAGGGCCTGCCGATCCGCTGGTCGGACTCGGAATACGCCGCGAAGCTCCTGATTGGCGGCGGCAAGGAGCGCATGGCCTCGCTCCTGACGGACGAGTTCGTACGCGAGAACGGACTGCCGGCCGACCCCGAGGGCCAGCGCGAGCTCATCGCGCGGTGGCACCGCACGAAGACCGCCGCCTACAAGGCGCGCGTGCAGGCGGGCGAGATACCCGCCCGCCCAGGCGTGGCCCGCATCGTCGACGAGGCGCTCGCGGCCGGCTGGATACTCGCGGTCGCCTCCACCTCGGCGGAGGAGTCGGTGCGCGCAACCCTCGAGCACGCCGTCGGGAAGGAGAAGGCGGCCCACTTCAGCGTGCTGGCAGGCGACGCCGTGCCGGCGAAGAAGCCCGATCCCGGTATCTACCTGCTGGCGCTGGAGCGCACGGGAGCGGACCCTGACGAGACCATTGTCATCGAGGACTCGCGCAACGGTCTGCTGGCGGCGGTGGGCGCGGGCCTCCGCTGTGTGGTCACCGTCAGCAGCTATACGGGTGGCGAGAACTTCTCGGAGGCCGTGCTCGTGGTCTCGAGCCTCGGCGACCCGGGCGAGCCGGCTCAGGTCCTCGCCAATCGCGGCCCGGCCGAGCCCGGGCCGTACATCACATTGGACGACCTTCAGGCGTGCTTGGAGGTCCCTCGCCCACAGGAGGTCACATGAGCGACGCCGCTCTCCGCGACGCCGAGCAGCTGGTGCGGACCATCGCCGATACGGCCCTGGAGAACGAGAGGCACTTCTGCGACCTCGATGCCGTGGTCGGGGACGGAGACTTCGGCTACTCCCTGGCCCGGGGCTTCGGCAAGGTGGTCGACGACTGGGACACGATGGAATACGACGACGTCTCGGGCCTGCTCAAGAAGACGGCGCTCGTGCTGTCGAGTCGTGTCGGCGGGGCGTCTGGGCCGATCTGGGGCACCGCGTTCCTGCGGGCGGGCACGGCGCTGAAGGACAGCCCGGACCCGTCGGCGGACGACGCGGTCGCTGCGCTTCGCGCCGCGATCGAGGGGATCAAGCAGCGCGGTGATTCGGATCTCGGCGACAAAACTCTGCTCGACGCCCTGATCCCCGCAACCGATCGTCTGGAGCAGGAGTTCGCGGGGGGCGCGAGCACCTCGGACGCCCTGGCGGCGGCCGCTGAGACCGCGCGTGAGACAGCCGACGCAACCAAGGGCATGCTCGCCAAGCGCGGCCGGGCCGCGTACTCGGGCGAGCGCAGCAGGGAGTCTGTCGACGCCGGCGCCATCGCGATCGCGGTGCTCTTCGAACGCGTCAGCGCGGCATGGCGCCCCACCACCGTCTAGGCCCGGGCCACCGGGCAGGAGGAGGAGTTACATGAAGAAGTTCGTCAACGATCCGCAGCAGTTCGTTCCCGAGATGCTCAAGGGAATCGAGGCGGCGAATCCGGGCAAGCTGCGCTACGTCCCCGAGTACAACCTGATCATGCGGACGGACGCTCCGCGTGACGACAAGGTGTCGATCATCCAGGGCTCGGGGTCCGGACACGAGCCAGCCCACGTGATGGCGGTCGGTCCCGGGATGCTCGACGCGGCGTGCCCAGGCGACGTCTTCTCCGCTCCACCTTCGGACTACGTCTACGAGACCAGCAAGCTCCTCAACAGCCCCAAGGGCGTCCTGCACATCATCAACAACTACACCGGCGACAGGATGGCCTTCGACATGGGGCGGGAGCTCGCCGAGGCCGAGGACATCGAGGTCGGCACGGTCATCGTCGACGACGACGTGGCGGTCAAGGACTCCACGTACACGGTCGGACGCCGTGGCGTGGCCGGCAACTTCTTCGTGATCAAGGCACTCGGTGCCGCCTCGGACCGGGGCGCCGATCTGCAATCGCTCGTTGCCCTCGGAGATCGGGTCAACTCGGTCACGCGCTCGATGGGCATGGCGCTCACGTCCTGCACGCCTCCCGCGAAGGGCTCCCCGCTGTTCGAGCTGGGTGACGACGAGATCGAGATGGGGGTCGGCATCCACGGTGAGCCGGGGCGGCGGCGCGAGAAGCTCACGAATGCCAACGCGATCATCGACGAGATGCTCGAGGCCGTGGTCACGGACCTGCCCTACGAGTCGGGCGACGAGGTCGCGCTGATGATCAACGGGCTCGGCGGGACGCCGATCTCGGAGCTCTACATCCTGTACGGGCGCGCACACGACCAGCTCCAGGAGCGCGGCATCAACGTGGGCCGCTCCTACGTGGGCGAGTACTGCACGTCGCTCGACATGGCGGGAGCCTCGGTGACCCTCGTCAAGCTCGACGACGAGCTCAAGGAGCTGCTCGAGGCGCCGGCCGAGATCGCTGCTCGGGTGTTCTAAAGCGGGAGCTCCAGCGCCGCGCCATGCGCCAGCGCGGACTCCGCGGGCATGAACGCCCCGGAGTCCGCCAGCGCCGCGCGGATGGTGCCGGCGTGCGCGACAACGAGGGCCGGTAAGGGCCCGGCTCTGACCACCGCGAGCGCCGACCGGGTGCGTGCGCGCTGCTCGGCCAGCGACTCCCCGCCCGGGAAGCGAAACGAGGGGTCGCCTGCAATAAAGGCTGCATGCAGGTCGGGACTCTCGTCCGCCAGGTCCGCGACCCGCCGGCCCTCCCAGTGGCCGCGATCGGATTCCACCAGCTCGCCGAGCACGACCGGTTCGACCCCCAGGACCCGCCCCACAACCTCTGCTGTTTCACGGGCACGCCGCAGCGGCGAGGCCCATACCGCCACGATCCCGACGTCCCGCAGGCGGCCGGCGAGCGCGTCGGCCTGGGCGACCCCGGCAGGGCTGAGCGGAGGATCGCGCCGCCCCAGAATCCGCCCCTCGGCGTTCTCCGCCGTCTCGCCGTGCCGGGCCAGCCACATGGACACCGGCGGGACGCTAGCCGAGGCGATGGCGTGAGAAGAAGGCGGCCAGCGCCCCCGCCATCGCGCCGGGGCTCTCTACCTGGAGAAGGTGGTGGCGCCGGGACGCTCGAACGGCTCGGCGTTCGGAAGCCATGCGAGCAGGAGGTCGCGCCGCTTACGGAAGACGCTCAGAATGCCGCGGCCGCGGCCTCGGCGACCGTCCGGTCCTGCTCGCCGTCGCCGCCACTGACACCGACCGCGCCGACGACCTGGCCGTCGCGCTTGAGCGGGATGCCGCCGGCGAAGATCATGACGCGTCCCTTGTTGGATTCCTGGATGCCGTAGAACTGGCCTCCGGGCTGGGAATTGGCGGCGAGGTCGGCCGTCGGCAGATCGAACGCCCGCGCCGTGAACGCCTTGTTGATCGCGATGTCCACGCTGCCGATCCACGCTCCGTCCATGCGAACGTGAGAGACGAGGTTGCCGCCGGCGTCGACGACGGCGATGTTCTGCGGCTGCCCGATCTCGCGCGCGCAGTCCTCACCGGCGGCCGTCACCCGGCGTGCGTCCTCGAGCGACACGGTTCCTTGCGAGGTGGTAGTGCCTGCCATCGATCGTTCTCTCCTTGTCTTGTGCCAGGGCGGTCAGCGCGAGCGCCCCGTGTCCTGGTGCTTTTACCCGGGCGGGTCGTGCGCAAGCCCGAGCACTCGCAGCGGCGGTCGGTATCGCGACCGTTGGTGAGACTGGAGCACCTGGTCGACCGGCGAGCTGTTTGGGCGTCAATCAATCGCGGCGATCGACCATGAAGACCTGGCCAGCGCCCCGCAGCATCGCCGAATCGGCGGCTCCGACGGCGCGGGCCGTGATGGCCAACGCGTTCCGCGCCGCATGGAACTCGCCAGCGACGGCGCTGCTACCGCCTTTCCGCAGACAGGAGTGAGGCGGGAGCCGACCGTGCACTGGCGTTCGCGACCCTTCTCCGGAGCAGACATGCACTGCCGCGCGCTCGCGGCGCCCGCTCACCGCGCATTCGAGAGCGCGGACTGCCCGCTGAGAGTGGCGCCTGTCCACAATCTGGGCAGATCAGCCCGCCCGTCGGGCCGTTCAGCGGCTCGCCCGCGGGCCGACGACCCCGCGAAGTGCGAACTGGCGGCGTCGCGGCATTACAGCCGCGACGCCGACTGCGTCCGATGTCGCGGGCTTCGGACGGCGCCCCGCTACCACGAGTCAGCCCCGGCTCGCGGCGTCCGGGGAGCTATCCGACTACTGGTCCTGCTTCGATTGCTGCTCGCCGTCTTTGGACTCGGGCGCCTCCTTCGGAAAGCCGCCCTCGGTCTCCGTGTCCGGCTCGCCGGGCTTCGGATCCTTCTCGTCGGCCTCGTGGGGCCGGTCCTGCGTGGATTCGCTCATGCGGCTCGTCTACCCGGCACCGATGCGAATAGTCCGCGTGGACAGCTCACCCGTGCCGGAGCTGATGACGAGGCTGAGGAGCGCAACCGCCGAGATCACGACGCCCGCTAGCGCGGCCAGTGGCCGCGTCTTCGGGTAGGCGAGGCCGGCGATCGTCACGAGACACGCGGCGGCGTTCGCGAGGAACAGCGGGCCGATCCAGCTCACATCGTGGAAGAGGCAGAAGTACTGCTGGATGTGCACCGTCGCCTCGCCCACGAGCAGGCGCGCTCCCATCGCGTAGGCCGCGGGCACGGCCGCCGCACCAGCGGCCGTGCCTCGCGCGACCCAGGTGGCTCACCTAGTAGCCAGTGCCGCCCCCGCCCGAGCTCGCGGACTGGGTCGTGATCGCGTTCCCCGCCGGGGACACCACGTACCAGGCGGCGCCGAAGGCCGTGATGGCCTGCCCGTTCGTGTCACCTGCGCTGCTGTCGCCCTGGAAGAGGTAGAGCGGGTGGCCGTTGTAGGTGACCTGCGGCTTCCCGTCGGACCGCTGGGTGGTTCCGAGCATCGAGGCGTTCACGCCGCTGCCGGCCTTCGGCTTGCCGCTCACGCGGACCGGGGGCCAACTCGTGGCACAGGCGCCGGAGCACGTGCTCGTGGTGCCCGTGTCCTTCTGGAAGAGGTAGACGGTGCGGCCCTGCGAGTCGACCAGGATGTTGCCGACGCTGCTGCTCGCCACGCCGACCGTCGCCGAGCCTCCGCTCTTGGTCTTGGGAGGCGAGGAAGACGCGTGGGCGTTGCCGTTGTCGTTGTTGCCGCCACAACCGGCAACCGCCAGCGCGACCAGCGCAACGGCCGCCAGAGCGGCAAGGGGAATAGATCTTGTTCGAGTCATGGCCTAGATGGTGCTCCTGGGACCCGCGGTTGTCATCGGCACCCGGGCGACTCTTTCTCCTACGCCGGCGGGAGTGGAGCCCGGCCCGCCTACCGCAGCCGCGGTACGCGAAAGAGCTGCCCCGGGGCTGACGACAAGAGCGCGTGCGCCACGCAACATTGGTCACCGCATGACATTCGAGGTCGTCGACACGCTCGGGTTCGTCTCCGATCGAATCGATGAGCTGCCGGGGGGCGGCGTCAGGATCGGTGCCGCGCTGAGGATCAGCGAGCTGGCGGCCGATGCGCGGATCAGGGAGCGCTACCCGGTGGTCTCGCAGGCAGTGCTCTCCGGCGCCTCCGGCCAGCTGCGCATCGCCGGGACCACCGCGGGCAACCTGCTCCAGCGCACGACGGCGGTGGCGGCCCACGGCCGCGACCTCGCGATCCTCGGCGCATCCGACGCGCGCGTGGCCGCGCATCGGTCGGACCTGGCCGTCGCGTTCGCCGCGCTCGACGCCGTCGTGCGTACCGCGGGGCCGGACGGGGAGCGGGTCATTCCGATGACCGAGCTGCACCGGCTGCCTGCCCGGGAGGCCGAGCGCGACACCGTGCTCCGGCACGGCGAGCGAATCACGGCCGTGGATCTTCCGCCGCTCGCCATCGCGGCGAACTCGCGCTACTGCATGGTGCGCGACGGGGCGTCGTCTCAGGTCGCGATGGTGTCGGTGGCCGCCGCCCTCGAGGTCATGGATGGCGTCGTTCGCGATGTGCGCGTCGCGCTGGGCGGCGTGGCGCCCAGGCCCTGGCGCGCCGCGAAGGTGGCCGACGCGCTCCGCGGCGCACCGGCAACCGCGGCGAGCTTCCGCCGCGCCGCGGAGGCCGAGCTGGCCCCCGCGCGGCCGCTGCGGCACAACGGCTTCAGGGTCGCGATTGCCTGCAATCTCATCGTCCGCACGCTTGGGCTCCTGCGATGAGCCGGCGCACCAGGCGTGCCCTTACTCGCGCGCGACGAGCGGCAACATCGACATCCGGTTCACCGTGAACTGACGCTCCGTCGCCCAAGCGTCCGAAGCCGCGAGCGGGTGAAGACCGGATCGCGCTGGCGCTCGGCGCGCTCGGCGCGCAGCAGCGCAACGGCCGGGATGATCGCCAGGAGCACCAGCACGAACGACCACCTGAACGTGTGGGCGAACGCGGTGGCCAGCGGCTCACTCAACCGTGCCCGCTGGTCCTCCGGCAACCGGTCGAGAAGCCGTCCGCCGGCGCCGCCGGGAGCCGCGAGGGCAGCGGCGCCCTCATGCTGGAGCATCACGGCAAGGAAGGCCGTGCCGATCGAGGCGCCGGTCTGCCGCAGCGAGTTGAGCGCGGCAGTGGCGCGTGGCACCTGTGACGACTCCAGCAACGCGTATGCGGCCGCGGCCATGGGCTGGACCGATGCGCCGAAACCCAGGCCGCGCACGAACAGCACGACGCCGAGCAGGGCGTATGGCGTGTCGTCGGTCACGAACGCGAGCGGCAGCGTCGCCAGGGCGGCGAGGCTGGAGCCGGCGACCGTCACCGGTCCGCCGCCGATCCTGTCTACCAGACGGCCGCTGAACGGCAGCATCGCAGCCGCCCCGAGCCCCTGCGGGGCGAGCAACAGGCCGGCCATCAACGCGCTCTCGCCGCGGACGACCTGGTAGTAGAGCGGGAGCAACAGCAACGTCCCGAACAGGGCTGCGGCGAGAAGGAATGTGGCGCTGGTGGCGGCGCGGAAGCCACGTGAGCGGAACAAGCGCACCTCGATCAGCGGCCGCGGTACGCGCAGGCTGTGCCAGGCGAAGAGCCCCACCAGAACGAGCCCTGCGACGATCGGCCCGAAGGAAATCGGATGCTCGATCCCCCCTCGGCTCTCGGTCTCCGAGAGCCCGAAGACGACCCCGGCGAGCCCCGGACACAGAAGCGCCGCGCCGAGCCAGTCGAACGGGCCGGGGTCGGCCCGGCCCGCGTCCGGATGCAGCAGCCGGACGGCGACCAGGATCGCCACCACCGCGATGGGCACGTTGACGACGAAGATCCACTGCCAGGGCGCGTTGTCGACGATGAGGCCGCCGATGATCGGCCCGAAGATCGGCGCGAGCAGGATCGGCACGCCCATGAGCGCCAGCGCACGGCCCATGCGCCGGGGCCCGGCGCTCTGCGCGACCAGTGTGAAGCCGACCGTAAGCAGCAGGCCGCCGCCCACGCCCTGTAGGACCCGGAAGGCGATCAACTCCCCGGCCGACGTCGCGAACGCGCACAGCGCCGAGCCGGTGGCGAACATCGCGATCGCGGCAATCCAGGTCGGTTTCGAGCCGAAGCGCTCTGTCACCCAGCCCGACAGGGGGAGCACCGTCGCCAGCGACAGCAGGTAGCCCGTGGAGACCCACTGGATGGTGCCCAGCGGTGCGTGCAGGTCGTTCGAGAGCGTGTCCAGCGCGACGTTGACGATCGTCGTGTCGAGGACCGCCATGATGAGTCCGAGAATCGCGACGCCGGCCACGACGAGTGTGGCCCGGTCGAGTCCCCCCGATAGGTCCCTCATGGGTCGGGCGCCAGTATCAGGCGGCCGAGAAGCACGAGCGCGGGCACCGCTCCGACCCAGAGAAAGTAGGCGAGCCAGTAGGCCATCTCGTCAATGCTCGTTGTCGGGAGCCGGTCTGTCGTCAGCTTCTGGCAGTGACTTCGAGGTACTCCCTGAGCGGTATGCCGGCTCGCGAAAGTGTCGACTCCAAGCGGACGACAAGCGCAGCCTCGGCGTCGAACATTCAGCGGTGTCAATGCTCGACTGGTTCTCGAGACGGAAGGCGGCGAAGCCGAGCCCGGTGAAGCCGGCCGACGGGATCGTCGACCAGTTTCTGGAGAGCTACGTGCGCTGGCGCGAGGCTTGCGAGGAGGTCCGCGCCGCCTACGAGCTGTGGCACAAGTGCACGCCGTCGCATCGCACCGTCGGGTTCAAGACATATCGGGCGGCACTCGAGCGGGAGGAGCTCGCGGCGCGCGTGCACTCCCACCGAGCCCAGGAGCTTCGCGCCACGGCGCGCTAGTACCCGCCGCCGGAGCTGGCCGAATGGCGGGTGACCTGCGCCCCCGCGGAGGACACCGCCCACCAGCTCGCGCCGAAGGCCTTCAAACCCTCGCCGTTCGTGTCGCCCGGCTTCGTGTCCTGCGCGAATCCGTAGAGCGGGTGGCCGTTGTAGGTGACCTGTCGCGATCCGTCGCGGCGCCTCGTGGTTCCGATCATCGAGGCCCGCGCGCCGCGACCGGCCGTTGGCTTACCGCCTGGCCGAAGCGGGGGCCAGAACTTGGCGCACTGGCCGTAGCACGTGCTCTTCGCGCCCGTGTCCTTCTTGAACAGGTAGAGCGTGTGGCCGCGCGAGTCGACCAGGATCCTGCCCAGGTCGCTGTTCGCGACCTTGACCGTCGCCGTCCTCGAGCTCGTGGCCTCCGGGGAAGCCGTCGCCGCTCCGGCCGCGACGGCGAGAACGGCTGCGGCCGCGGCGAATAACGGCAGCGCTTTGCTCCGAATCATGCGCACTCCTCTGAGTGGGGTTCATGGAGCTCACAAGGGTCCCGCGCGCGGCCCCGGCTGTCGTCGGCTTGGCGGGGACACTTTGAGCCGCGCTACTACCCCTGTGGGAGGACGCGAAAGGGTCGCCCCGGGGCCGACGACAACCACGGCAGGAGTCCACAGCGCCCGGAAGGCACGCCCAAGCGAACGGCCTGCGTCACACCGAGCGCTTACGATCGTGCGATGTGCCGCGTGCTCGCGTATCTCGGTGAGCCGATCTCCTTGACGCACGTGCTGTTCGATACCGACAGCTCGCTCGTTCGCCAGTCCTACAGCCCCCGGATGATGGAGACCTTCCGGAACCTGGCCGGCTTTGGCATGGCCGCCTGGGATCCGCGCTCGACCAATGCCGACGAGCCCTTCACCTATCGCGCGACCACGCTTCCCGGCTTCGATCGCAACCTCCGTAACCTCGCCGGCAAGCTCGCGCCGACCTGCCTCGTCGCCCACGTCCGGGGCGTCACCGATGCCGAGCACGAGACCGTCGCCGAGGCCAACCTGCACCCGTTCCACTTCGGCGACACGCGCATCGCTCTCGCCCACAACGGCCATCTGCGCGAGTTCGGGCAGATGCGCTACGACCTCATTGCGCACATCCGGCCCGACGTCGCCCAGAAGATCTCTGGGCGAACCGACTCCGAGTGGATCTACGCCCTGGTGCTCTCCCAGCTCGACGACCCCTACGCCGAACCGGAGACCCGCGAGCTCGCCAACGCCGTGGCCGCCGCGCTCCGCGTCTTGCGCGAGGTCCGCACCGAGCACGGCATCGATACCTCGTCCCCGGTGAACCTGTTCCTGGTGACGGGCAACTCGCTCGTCGCCACCCGTTTCTCATTCGACTACGGCTGGTACCCCGACGAGGACGCCATGCTCGAGACGGACCTGCCGTACTGCAGCCTCTGGTACACGGCCGGCGGGGCCTACGTGCAAGACGACAACGGCGGGTCGGCGATGGCCGCGAGCGATGTTCTCCGCTCGCTTCTGATCGCCTCGGAGCCACTCACGGTCGACACGTCCACGTGGCTCGAGGTTCCGGAGTACTCGATGATCACGGCGGCGATCGGTCCCAACGGTCTCGACTTTGAGACGCGCGACCTCGATGTCTGACGGAGCTGTCGCCTTCCTCGCCACGGTCCCGCTCCTCGAAGGAATCCCAGAGCCGGAGCTCGCCGAGCTCGCACGCGTCCTGCGCCGCCGCGACGTGCCGGCGGGCGAGATCCTGTGGCGCGAGGGAGACGAGGCAGCGGACATGCTCCTGATCGTCGACGGGCAGGTGTCGGTCTCACTGCGGCTGCCGGGGGACCGGGGGGTCGAGGTGGCCGCGATGGGGCGGGGGGAGGCGCTTGGGGAGGTCCCCCTGCTCGACGGCGGGCAGCACTCGGCGACCGCGCGCGTGACCGAGCCGGCGAGCCTGCTGTCGCTCAGCCGCGCGGACTTTGCCGCCCTCGTCTCACGGCACCATCCGACGGCGTTCGCGCTCAAGCGGGCCATCGCCCGCGTCGCCTGCGGGCGTTTGCGCGCGCAGCTCGCGGCCCTCGCGCGGTCGCTCGGGGGCGGGCCCGCCGGCGCCCCGGCGGCCGACGCCGCCGAGGAGCTCGAGTTCTGCGGGCCGCCGGACAGCAGATACCTGCGCCGGCTCGCGAACTTCCGCGCCTTCGACTCGCTGGCCCTTTGGGGATTCCTGACTGCGGGCCGCTTCGCCCGCTGCCCGCCGGGGCGCACGCTGGTCGCGGAAGGGGCGCCTTCGACCGGCTGTTACCTGACGATCAACGGCGCGGTCGAGAAGGTGATCGCTCGCGGCGAGCGCCGCATCCGTGTGGGACTGGCAGGGCCCGGACAGGCGTTCGGGTACGAGGGCCTGATCGACGGCGGCCTCGCCCCGTTGACCGCGACCACTCGCGAGCGGACGCTCCTCCTGCTCCTGCCGCAAGCCGCCTTCGAGCGGCTATTCAACGGCGAGGAGTCCGAGTCCCACGTGTTCCTCGACGTGATCGACCGTGAGCTTATGGCGGCCCTGCGGCAGGTGCTGCGCCCGCAGGCCCGTCTGGCGGCCAGCGTCTAGCAGGCCAGCCTCGGCGGGAGATCCGCCGGCACGTCGGTCAGGTCGCGGAATTCCGTCGCGAAGGCCATGAACCTGTAGACGTCCGCGAAGTTGGTCGCGAGTCCGAGCGACGCCCGGACCGCCCCGCCGGTGGGCATCCCGATGACCCCGATGTAGTCGTCGAGGATCATCCCGTCCTCGAACTCCGCCTTCATCAGCGAGTCGGAGAGCGAGAACGCGGCCTCCCCGGCGCCCGGGTTGCAAAAGCATCCCGTCCGGACGGAGATGCTGTGCGCCGCTGCGACGATGTCCACGAAGCGCTCGTCGACCACCCGCCCGTCCGGGTGCAGGAAGTTGAACGCGATCGTGCCACCGCGGCGGTCCCACGTCGCCGGCCCGTAGACGCGGATCGCCGGGCTGCCGTTCGAGTGCTCCAACCGCTGCAGCGCCTCGAGGAGCCAGGTCCCGAGCCCCTCGACTCGCCGCGAAATCGTGCCGATGCCGATTCGCTCGATGTGGCGCACGCCGATCTCGACGGCCGGAATCCCCAGGTAATCGACCGTGCCGTCCTCGAACAGCGCGTGGCCAGACTGCGGCACGACCAGGTCGCCCTGGACGTTCGCGGCCACCACGGTGCCGCCGCTGAACCACGGCCGCTGCAGACGCTCGACCGTCCGGCGCCGCGCGATCAAGGCGCCCAGGCCGGTGGGGTAGCCGAACATCTTGTAGAACGAGACGGCGACGAAGTCCGGCTCCCACATCGACAGGTCGAGCCGGCTGGTCGGCGCGAACGCGGCGCAGTCGAGGAGCACGTCCCAGTCCTGCTTGTGCGCCAGCTCGATCCACTCCAGCGGGTGCTTGACACCGGAGAAGTTCGACTGCGCCGGGTAGGCGAACAGATTGTGGCCGTCCGCGGCAGCGTGGTCGAGGTGGTCCTCGAGCACGGCCTCGGCCACGCGGAGATCCGGCACCTCGAGCGGCACGTACGCCGCCCGTGCTCCCTTCGCCCGGGCGAATTCGCGGATGCCGTTGACCGAGTTGTGGTTGTCGAACGTCGCCAGGAACCGGCCCCGTGGCCCGAACGGGTAGGCCTCGCCTACGAGCCGCAATGCGCCTGTGGCGTTGGGGGTGAAGATGCAGGCGTACTCGTTCTCGGGCGCGTTGAAGTAGCGCAGCACCGCCGCGCGCGCCCGCTCCACCAGGCCGGTCGCTGCCGAAGAGGTCGGGTTGGCCGAGTGCGGGTTGCCGTAGACGCCGTCGCCCAGCATGCGCAGGTGCTCCTCGACCTGGGACTGCGCATAGAGGCTCCCGCCGGTGTAGTCGAGGTAGACGTCGCCGCCGGCATCGAGGCGTCCGTACTCGGTCGCGCGGAGCTTGTCGAGGATGGCCGTCTCGCCGAACGCCGGATTCGCGTCGAGGAAGGCGGCCTCGGCGCTGGCGCGCCCCGCCGGCTCGAACCGTTCCTGCCCAGCCGCGCCCGGCCTCTCGCGCAGCGTCGCCATCACGCCGCCGCGCGCTCGGGCAGCTCGCACTCACCGTGAGCGCACAGCTCGAACGCGGGATCCGCGGTCGCCCAGCCGCGTCGCACGAGCAGGCCGTGGATCTTGCACCCGAGGCACAGGCCAAGGACCGACTCCATCCACATCAAGGTCAGGCAGATGGCGCAGATCGTCCGGGGGAGCATGCCGCGCACGCCGCTGTTGGTGATGATCATCATCGAGAAGGCCAAGCCGAGGCCGAGTGTCCACGCGAACCGCTTGGGCTTCGCGGAAACCCAATCCGGCGGCCGGCGGAGCATCATAGCCCGCGCAATGAGACCCATGGGGCTGTACCGCAGACCGGCTGTCAGCCGGGTGAGGAACTCGACGAAGAACAGCGTCGAGACGACCTCCAGCGGGACGTATTGCGCGTCGAAGTAGGCGTAGCTGAAGGCCACCGCGCCCACGACCATGGTAAGTCCGGCCGCGGCGCGGACCTCGTTCTCATTGAACACGGCGGCGTGCAATTCACGGCCTTCCGCTGTCAGGCCGGAGATGCGCTGACCGAAGCTGATTTCCATGCGTCCCCCTAACGAGGAGCGGGCTGCTCCTCATCGGTTGAGCTCGGGATCCCGAGCAGTCCGTCGAGCGCCACGATCAATCCGAGCCAGCCCAGGAACGGCTGGGGCTGATCCGTCCCGTTGCCGGCGCGGCCGCTGATCTCGTCGCCGTCGAGGTGGACGTCGATCGCGATATGCCTGGTTTGGACGCTCACAGCCAGAGCATCCAGCGCCCGGGCTCATGGCACATCGTGGCGACCCCCAGACTTGACCCCAGTTTCTGGGGAACGACCCCCTACTCGGCGAGCGCCTCCGGCAGGCCGGCCCGATTCCGGACGCCGAGCTTGCGGTAGATGCTGGTGAGGTGGACCTCGACTGTCTTCGGGGTCACGTACAGCTCATGGGCGATGTCGCGGTTGCTCTGACCCGCCGCAGCGAGGTCGGCCACCCGCCGCTCACTCGGGGTCAGCGACTCCAGGCCGGTGAGCGCCTCGCGCCTCGGCCGGCCTCCGGCGGCGTAGAGCTCGGCCCGCGCATGCTCCGCCAGCGGCTGCGCACCGCAGTGGCCGGCAATCTCGAACGCGTCCCGCAGCGGCGCCCGGGCATCCGACGGCTTCCGCGCAAGCCGCAGTCCGCTCCCGAGCGCCGTGAGCGCCTTCGCGTGCTCCAGACGCGCCGGGGACGCAGCGGCGATCTCCACCGCCTCGTTCAGAAGGTCGAGCCCGTCCCGGCGTCGCATCGTGCCGAGCAGCCGCAGTGTCCGCGCGAGCGCTCCCGGGGCGCCCCAGCGGCGCGCCTGGACGAGCTCCTCGTCGAGGACGGCCAGCGCCTCGTCGCGCCGCTCGAGCCCGTCCAGCGCCTGAGCCTTCAGCGACCGCCAGGGAGCCCACGCCACGTTCTCCACGCTTCCAAGCCGTTCGCGATAGAGATTGGTTTCGGCGAGCGCCCGCGCCCAGTCGCCTTCGGCGAGGGACAGCTCGATCGTGCTGCGGCGCACCAGCGCATCACCATCGGAGCCAGGCGTCGGCGGCGGGCAGCCCGTCAGTGCGGCGCGGGCGCCCTCGAGCTCGCCGCGCTCGATCAGCGCGCGCGAGAGAAACCCCACCGCGTATGCCTTGCCCGCACCGTTCTGCTCCCCCATCAGGCCGATGCCCTCGATCGCTTGGCGGAGCGCGTCCTCGGCCTCCGTGAGCTCGCCTCGCTCGAGCCAGGCCCACCCTCGCCAGACACTCACGCTGGAGACCACGATCAGCGAGCCCGACCTCTGGCGAGCCGAGCTCATCGCAGCTTCGCCCACCCGCAGCACCTCGTCGCGATCGGCGAGCACGAGCACCCCGGTGGGGACCAGAGTCATGAAACCGGGGTCCAGGGCGATCAGCCTGCCGTCGGCAAGCACGGCGAGGGCCAGCTCGGCGCACTCCTCGGCACTGCCGCCCCGCAGCGCCCAGTCCCATGCGGCGACGCCGTTCAGCATGGCGGAGCCGAGCCCCTTCCCGAGCCCCGCGGCCCGGGCCTGCGCGAGCCGCTCCGTGGCGTCCGGTAGATCTGCGCCGAACGCCGCGGTGTACAGCTCGACCGCCTCGAGTGCCTTCCGCGGACCGCCCTGCTCGGCCGGGATGTCCGCCAGCGCCCGCTGCACCACCCTGGCCGCCTCCTGCGGAGGACCGGTGAAGAGCAGCATCCGCCCGAGGATCGCGGCGGCATCCGCACGGGCCTGCGGCTCCACCAGATGATCGTTCACCTGGCTGATGTGCTCCACGGCCGCCGTCGCGTTCACGTACCCTTCGACCAACCCGAGCTCCAGCAGCAACTGCTCGCGCTGCTCGGCCGGCGGCGGCTCCTCGAGTGCGCGCTGCAGATAAGACGCCGCACTCTCGGGCGCGTGGCCGCGCGCCGTCTGCGCCGCCTCGCTGAGCAGTTCCACCACCCAGAGCTCGCCGCGGCGGGGGACCGCCAGCAGCTGCGCCGCCACCAGCTCGGGCGCCGCCCCGAGGTCCATCAGCAGCTTCGCCGCTCGTTCGTGCAGCAGCTCGCGCTCCGCCGCAGCAAGCTCGTGGTAGACGGCGTCGCGGACCAGCGGATGCACGAAGCCGAGCGGCGGCTCGGCCCGCAGGATCTCCGCTCCGGCGAGGGCACGAGCGGCATCCGCCACGCGCTGCTCGTCGAGCTCGGCCAGCGTCGCGACCGCCGGCAGCCCTGCGCCCTCGCCGAGGATCGCGACCGCGCGCGCGACCGGAATGGCGTCGGACGGGAGCCTTGCCAGTCTCAGCAGCACAGTGCGCGAGACCGCGCGCGGGCCGACATCGCGGATCACGTCGGCGTGCGCCCGGTCAGGCTGCACGCCCTCGGCCTGAAGCGTCTTGAGTAGCTCGCGCAGGAGCAGTGGATTGCCGCCGGTCGCCTCGTGGCACGCGGCGCAGAAGGCCTGCTCGGCGGCAGCTCCCAGGCGCTCGCGCACGAGCTCGGCGACGGCGGCCTCGCTCAGCTCGGACGGCCGGATCGAGACCGCCACCGGATCGTCCGCGATCTCCGCCAGCAGCCTGGAGTCGGGGCGCTGCTCGGCTGTGCGCGCAGCCGCCGCCACGAGCACGGGCAGGCCCTCCAGCCTGCGCTCGAGGTACGCGACGAAGCGCAGCGACGCCTGGTCGCACCAGTGCAGATCATCGATCAGGAGCAGCAGCGGCCCCTCCGCGGCGATGTTCGCCGTGAGCCAGAACAGGCCGTACAGAACTCCGAAGGAGACGTCGGGCGCGGGGTCCCCGCCGGCAGGTGGCTCGAACACCCGAGCTGCGGGCTCTGCGTGTCCGGTCAGCCACCGTGCGCGCTCATCCGGGCCGACCAGGAGAGGGTCGAACAGCTGCCGCACCACGCCGAACGGCAGCTCCCGCTCGAGGTCGCTCCCGCGGGCCGCGAGCACGCGGAATCCCGCCGCGTTCGCCGCTTCACGAGTCGCTGCGAGCAGACGGCTCTTTCCGATTCCCGCCTGTCCCTCGACAAAGGCGAGGGCTGGATCCTCCTCGAGCGCGCGCTGTATCAGATCCTCGAGAACACCCAGCTCGCGGTCGCGCTCGAGCAGCGAGCTCTCGCCGCCGGGCGGCGATGCCGCAGCCCCGACGCGCCTGTCGATCGCCACCGGCTCCCCCGCTACGACGGCTCCCGCTCGGAAATTCCCGCGCGGATCTTGTCGACTACCTCGGGGGGAACCTCGTCCATACCGTGCTCGTCGCGCGCATGCACAGCCAACTGCTGGAGGATCTCGTCATTGGACTCGCCCCGGAAGGTGGCCCAGCATCCAGGGACCAGCTCGCCGCAGCTGAACTCCTTCACTGCGCACCTCCTTTCTCGTGCGGAGGCTAACCGGTCCGCCCGCCGCGGCCGAAAGCCCGCGACGAGCTCAGCGGCGAGGGCGATCCCGGCGCTCGCGTCCCGACCGAGCCGGGCGGGGAGGTCCGGCGGCGCCGCCACGAACGGGATGCGCTCGAGCAGCTCGGCCTCGGTGGGGGTCGCGCCGGCGCTGTCGCGTGGCCTTCTCGCCTTCGACCCCGAGGTTTGGGAGGAGCCGATCGAGCCCCCGCGGCAGCCACCATGCGCGCTCGCCGAGTAGTCGGTGGATCGCGGGGATGACGGTCATGCGGACGAGGAAGGCATCGAAGAGGATCCCGAACGCGAGCGCGAACGCGATCGACTTGATCACGACCGCCTGATCGGTGAGGAAGGAGGTGAAGACACTCACCATGATCACGGCGGCCGCTGTGACGACGCGAGCGCTCGCGCTGAACCCGGTGACGGTCGCTTGCGTCGCGTCCTCGCCGTGGGAGTACGCCTCGCGCATGCGGGAGACGAGGAACACCTCATAGTCCATCGCAAGGCCGAACAGGATCGCCACCATCAGCACGGGCACGAAGCTGATGACCGGCCCGGCGTTGTCGACGCCGAGCGCCGAGAGGCCATGGCCGTTCTGGAAGACGAAGGTGGTGGCGCCGAGCGCCGAGGCGATCGTGAGCAGGAAGCCGCCGACCGCGGCGAGCGGAACCAGCAGCGATCGGAAGACGGCGGCCAGGAGGATGAGCGCGAGACCGCCGATCAATCCAACGAAGACCGGCAACGCGCTCGTGAGCTTGCTCGAGGTGTCGACGTTGACCGCGGTGGGGCCCGTGACGTACGTGGCGACGGCGTCCCTCTCCCTGATCGCTCGCGCGCGACGGCGGATCAGCTTGACCAGGTCGCTCGTCGCCGTCGAGGCGGGCGAGCTCTTCGGCGTGACCTGCACGATCGAGATGTCGCCGCTCGCGTTGGCCTCCGGCCCGGATACGGCGGCGACGTCGGGAACCCGCCGTACGAGCTGAGCGGCCTTCTTGCCGATCTCCTTAGGGTTCGGCCTCCCGGTAGCGTCGACGACCACCGTGAGCGGCCCGTTGAACCCCGGCCCGAACCCCTTTGTAAGCAGATCGTAGGCCCGCCGTTCGGTGGTGTTGGTTGGCTTCGAGCCATCGTCGGGAAGCGCCTGCCGCAGGTGGAGTGCCGGCAGTGAGGCGATGACGAAAAAGGTCAGTACCGCGAGGAGCGCCGGCACGGGGTGCCGCATGACGAGTTCGCCCCAGCGGCGACCGAGTGTGACCTTCGGAAGCGGACGGCGCCGTCGCGCGACGCGCTCACCGGCAAACCCGAGCAGCGCGGGTAGCAGCGTCAGAGCAATGGCGACTGCGATCACGACCGTCGCCGCGGCGGCGATTCCCATCGCACGCAGGAACGGGATACCCACGACCGACAGCCCGACCAGCGCGATCACGACGGTGGTTCCGGCGAACGTGACGGCAGCGCCCGCGGTGCCGAGCGCCCGTGGCACGGCCTCGGACGGGGGCAGTCCCGCGTCGAGGTTCTGGCGCGCGCGCGACGTGATGAAGAGCGCGTAGTCGATTCCAACGGCCAGGCCCAGCATCAAGGCAAGCGTCGGCGTGGACGAGTTCAGCGTGACGAGCCCGGTCGCTGCGTGGATCCCCAGCACGCCGATCCCGACACCGAGCAGTGCGGTTATCAGCGGCAGCCCTGCGGCGAGGATCGAGGAGAAGGTGATCGCGAGAACGATGTACGCGACGACGACGCCGATGAGGTCGGCGCTGTGGCCACTGCTCGACGTCGTGCTGATCACGCCGCCCGAGAACTCGACCTGCAGGCCCGCCCTGCGCGCAGGTCCTGCGACATGCTCGAGCGCGTCCTTCGTCCTGGAGCCGATCTCCGCGACCGGGACGGCGAAACGGATGTCGGCGAACGCGATCTTCTTGTCCCGCGACAGTTGCAGGGAGCCGAGGAACGGCTTCGTACCGCCGACGGTCTGTGGCACCTTCCGTGCCTGCGCGACGGTCGGTCCGATCAGCCCCTTGAAGCGGGGCTCGTCGAGCGTGTGCCCGGCCGGAGCGGCGAAGACGATGCGAGCAACTGCGCCGCCTGTACCCGGAAACTTCTGGTCCAGGAGGCTGAGTGCCCGTTCCGATTCGGTGCCCGGAACGCTGAACGTGTCGCTCGTCGACGCCTGCAGGGCGACCTCGGCGGCAGCCGCAGCCACCAGCACCGCGAGCCAAGTCGCGAGTACCAGCCGTCGCCGGGTGTAGGCGAGCCGGCCGACGCGGTAGAGCGCCGACCCGATCAAGGCGTCCTCCCGCTCAGTGGGTCCGCTCCATGCTCAGAAACTGCTCCGTCGCGCATCGGCGTCTCCCAGCAAGATGGTTGGCTCGAGACTCGACCCGAACGATCGCGCCCGGGCGCCCACTTGTCGTCGTCCGGAGGGCGACTCTTTGGCGTGCTCCGGAGGTAGTACGCGCCGCGCCGCGGCGTTCAGGCTTGGGATGTGGGTCCCGTGGTGCTGGTCGTGGTGAATCCGCGTGGTGAGCTAGTCGATGGTCGGTTCGATCCTCTACGGCGAGTGGCTGCGCCGCGAGCGCCGCGCGGGAGTTGCTGGCCACCGGCGAGACCGCCCGCCGTCGAGACCGGCGACGA
>CAVVWD010000023.1:0-313846 GCA_963751835.1 uncultured Thermoleophilaceae bacterium
CCACATGCCGCTCGGTCACCGCGCGCCGGACGACGAGGCCGGCGCGGTCCGAGCGCGCGAGCGCGAGGTCCTCGCGGCGGCCGCCGCCGTCGTCACGACCAGCGCATGGACTCGGCGCCGGCTGGGGGAGCTGTACGCGCTGCCGGCCGGCCGGGTGCACGTGACCGAGCCCGGTGTCGACGCCGCCCGCCTCGCGCCGGGGAGCGCGGCCGGCGACGCGCTGCTCTGTGTCGCGGCGCTGACGCCCGACAAGGGGCACGACGTGCTGCTCGACGGGCTCGCGACGGCGACGGACCTGTCCTGGCGCTGCGCGTGTGTGGGCAGCGTGGTCCGCGAGCCGGCGTTCGCCGAGGGCATGCGCCGGCGCGCGCGGGAAAGCGGGCTGGGCGACCGGGTGCGCTTCCCGGGACCGCAAACCGGCGCGGAGCTGGACCGCGCGTATGCCGCCGCGGACCTGCTCGTGCTCGCCTCACAGGCCGAGACCTACGGCCTGGTCGTGACCGAGGCTCTCGCCCGCGGCCTGCCGGTCCTCGCCACCGAGGTCGGTGGAGTGACCGAGGCCCTCGGGTACGGGGAGGACGGCACCCGGCCGGGGCTGCTGGTCCCGCCCGGCGACCCGGCGGCCCTCGGCGCCGCGCTGCGCGCCTGGCTCGAGGATGCCGAGCTGCGCGATCGCCTACGGCGCGCGGCGCGGGAGCGGCGCGCGACGCTGCTCCCGTGGGCGGCCACCGCGTCCGCCGTCGCCGACGTCCTCGCGGCAGTTGTGATGAGCGCGGAGGACGTCGGCGGCCTCGCGGGAGCAGCGCGATGAGCGCAACCGCCGTCCGGGTCAGCCCGGAGTGGCTCGTCCTGCGCGAGGCGGCCGACGCGGCGGCGCGCTCCACCGAGCTCGCCGACCGCCTTCGTCAGTACCTCCCCGCGGCGGGCCGACTCGTGATCCATGACCTCGGCGGCGGCAGCGGCGCGATGGGCCGCTGGCTTGCGCCGCGGCTGCCCGGGCCGCAGCACTGGGTGGAGCACGACCGGGACGCCGACCTGCTGGAGCTCGTCGTCGCCGATCCACCGGGCCCGGCCGCCGACGGGGCGGCGGTCACCGTCGAGGCGAGGTGGTCCGACATCACGCGGCTGGCGCAGGAGGATCTCGCCGGCGCGAGCGTCGTCGTCGCCTCGGCGCTGCTCGACCTCCTGACCGCGCGCGAGCTGGCCGGGATGCTCGGTGCCTTCGCCGGGCGTCCCATGCTGCTCGCACTGACGGTCCTCGGTCGCGTCACCCTGCTCCCGGCGGATCCTCTGGACGCGCGCGTGGCCGCCGCCTTCAACGCCCACCAACGCCGGACGACGACGGCGGGCCGCCGGCTCGGTCCGGACGCGGTCGCGGCCACCGTCGATGAGCTACGCGGCACTGGCGCCGAGGTCCTCGTCCGGCCGAGCCCCTGGCGACTCGATGCGGCGCACGCCGACCTGGCGGCCGAGTGGTTCGGCGGGTGGGTTGGCGCCGCCTGCGAGCAGGAGCCCGCGCTGGCCTCCGAGGCCGGCGCCTACCGGGACCGGCGCCTGGCGCAGGCGGCCTCCGGGGAGCTCGCCGTCACGGTCGACCATGCCGACCTGCTGGTGCTGCCGTGACGGCTGCGCGGCGATGGGTTCCCCTCGCCGCCGCCGGCGCGACGCTCGCCGTCCTGGTCTGGAGCCTGGGGACCGGCCCGTTCCTCGACGGGCTGCACTCGGTCGACGCCGGGGCGTTGGTGGCCGCGTCGGGCCTGGCCGTGCTGACCACCGTGTGCTGCGCCTGGCGCTGGAGGGTCGTAGCGCGCGGCCTTGGGATCGACCTGCCGCGGGGTACGGCGGTGGCCGCGTACTACCGATCGCTCTTCCTAAACGTCACGCTGCCTGGCGGGGTGGTGGGCGACGTCCACCGCGGGTGGAGCCACGGCCGTGAAACGAGCGACGTCGGCCGCGGGCTGCGCGCCGTGGCGTGGGAGCGCTCGGCCGGGCAGGTCGTGCAGGTCGTTCTCACTGTCGCCGTGCTCCTCGTCCTGCCGTCGCCCGTGCGAGCGGTCGCGCCGTTCGCCGCGCTCGCGCTCATCGCGTCGGCGCTGGGCGTCGCGCTGGCGGCGCGGGTGCGGCCCGCCGTCGGCCGGTCCCGATGGGCCCGGCTGCGCGGCGCCGTGGCTCGCGACCTGCGTCGCGGGCTGCTCGCCCGGCGGGCGTGGCCGGCCATCGCGCTCGCGTCGGCGCTCGTCGTTGCGGGCCATGCAGCCACGTTCCTGATCGCCGCGCGGAGCGCGGGGGCAACCGCGCCGCCGTCGCAAATGCTGCCGCTGGCTCTGCTCGTGATGCTGGCGGCCGCGCTGCCCAACGTCGGCGGCTGGGGGCCGCGCGAGGGCGTGACGGCTTGGGCGTTCGCGGCCGCCGGGCTGGGCCCGTCGCTCGGAGTCGCCACAGCGGTCGTGTATGGCGTGATGGTGTTCGTTGCCAGCCTGCCGGGCGCAGTCGTCCTCGTGGCGGCCTGGCTGTACCGAACCCGGTCGAGGCGGCGGCGGGGGCGGCCGCTCCTGGGTGGGCTCGGGGTCCCAGCGCATAGACACGGAGCCCCGGATGTCTGACCGCCCATACACCCTGATGAGCTGCAGCGTGTCGCTCGACGGCTACCTGGGCGACCGGACGCCCCGCCTCGCCCTCTCCAACGAGGCCGACTTCGACCGGGTCGACGAGGTGCGCGCCTCCTGCGACGCGATCCTGGTCGGCGCGGTCACCGTGCGCACCGACAACCCGCGGCTGCTCGTGCGCTCGCAGGCCCGCCGCGAGGAGCGCACGGCCCGCGGGCTCCCGTCGTCTCCGAAGAAGATCACCGTGACAAGCCGGGTGGACCTCGACGCGCGCTCGAACTTCTTCACCGCCGGCGAGGCCGAGAAGCTCGTCTACACCCCGAGCCCGCGGGTGGCCGACGCGCGGGCACGGCTGGGGCGGGCGGCGACGATCGTGGACGGCGGCCGGCGCGTGCGCATGCGCTGGCTCACCGAGGACCTCGGTGACCGCGGCGTGGATCGGCTCATGGTCGAGGGCGGTGGCATCGTGCACACGCAGTTCCTGGCCGACGACCTCGTCGACGAGCTGCATCTCGTCGTGGCGCCCTTCTTCGTCGGCGACTCGAACGCTCCGCGCTTCGTGAGCGACGGGCGCTTCCCGTGGAACGCGGACCGGCGCGCCACGCTCGCCGAGGTGCGCCAGATCGGCGACGTCGTGCTGCTGCGCTACGCGCTCTCACCCCGGTTCCGCGACGAATGACCACGACGCGAGCGACTCAGACGGGTCCGGCCGCCGGGCTGATCGCCCAGGTGCTGCTGCTGGCCGTCCTAGCGGCGACCTCCGCCCTCGGCCCGGTGGGCTGGACCGTCGGCATCGCCTGCGCCGTGACCATGGCGACGGCGCTGGCCCGCGGCCTCGCGCGCGGTCCCGATGAGCGGCTGGGGCCGGCGTCCTGGGTGACGCTCGCCCGGGGCACGCTCGCCGTCGGCGTCGCCGCCCTGGCCGCGGACTCGTTGGTCCACGGCACGCCGGTCGCGCTGCTCGTGACGCTCGCGGCCGTCGCGCTCGTGCTGGACGCGGTCGACGGATGGGTGGCGCGGCGCACCGGGACGGCGACCGCGCTGGGGGCGCGCTTCGACGGCGAGGTCGACGCATTACTCATCCTCGCCCTCAGCGTCTACGTGGCCCCCGCGTGCGGCGCTTGGGTGCTCGCCATCGGGGCCGCGCGCTACCTATTCCTCGCCGGCGAGTGGCTGCTGCCGTGGATGCGCGCGCCGCTGCCGCCGCGTCGCTGGCGCAAGGTCGTCGCGGCGACGCAGGGCGTGGTGCTGACGGTCGCGGCCGCCGAGGTCCTGCCCCTCGCGCTCACGCAGGCCCTCCTCGGCGTCGCGCTCGCGCTGCTCGCGGCGTCGATGGGCCAGTGCACGTGGTGGCTGTGGCGCCGCCGGCACGCCGCACACGACCAGCTGCCGGAGGGTGACGTCGCCCGTCCCCAGCGCGGCCGCTGCGCACCGGCATCGCCGTGGCGCTCACGGTCCTCGCCCTGCTGGTCGTCTGGGCCGCGCTTGTCGCGCCAAACGAGCCGAGCCGCCTCACCCTCGGCGAGTTCGCGCGGCTCCCCCTCGAGCTCCTCGTCGTGGTCGCCGTGGCCGCCCTGCTGCCCGCCACCCCGCGCCGTGTGCTGGCCGTGGTCGTGGGAATGGTCCTCAGCGTGCTGGTTGTCGTGAAGGTGCTCGACATCGGGTTCTTCACCGCGTTCGACCGGCCGTTCAACCCCATCGACGACTCGGGCTACGTGGGGATCGGCATCGAGACGCTGCGCAACGCGATCGGCGGGTCGAGCGCGAACCTCGTCGTCGCCGTCGCGGCCGTGCTCCTTGTCGCCCTCCTCGCCGTCCCGGTCCTGGCGCTGCTGCGCGTGATGCGGGTCGCGGCCGGCCACCGCAACTGGGCGCTCCGGGCGGCGATCGCGCTGGGCGTGGTCTGGGTGGCGCTGCGAGTCGTCGGCGCGCCGGCCGCCTCCTCGGGCGCGGCCGCCCTGGCCGTCGACGAGGTGCAGGCGGTCCGGGAGGGCCTGGCGGATCGTGCGGTCCTCGCCCGCGAGATCGCGCACGACCGCTTCCGCACTACTCCGGGCAACCGGCTGCTGACAGGCCTCCGGGGCAAGGACGTCCTGGTCGTGTTCGTCGAGAGCTACGGGAGGGTCGCGGTCCAGGACTCGTCCATCTCGCCCCGCATCGACGCCGCGCTCGAGCGAGGCGCCGCGCAGCTGCGGGCCGCCGGCTTCTCCTCGCGCAGCGCCTTCCTCACCTCGCCGACCTTCGGCGGCCTCAGCTGGCTGGCGCATTCCACCCTGCAGTCGGGGATCCTGGTCGACGGCCAGCGGCGCTACGACCAGCTCGTCGAGGACGACCGCCTCACCCTCACGCGGGCGTTCACGCGCGCAGGGTGGCGGACGGTCGGCGCCATGCCGGGGAACCGCCGAGCGTGGCGGGAGGGCTCGACCTTCTACCACTACGACCGGGTCTACGACCGCCGCAACTTCGGCTATCGCGGCCCGGGCTTCGGCGTGGCCCCCATGCCCGACCAGTACACCCTGCTCGCCCTGCAACGTCGCGAGCTCGCCAAGCGCGACCGGCCGCCGCTCTTCGCCGAGGTCGACCTCATCTCGAGCCACGCGCCGTGGACGCGCATCCCTCGGCTCATCTCCTGGGACGACGTCGGCGACGGCTCGATCTTCGACCGCCTCCCCGCGGAGGAGTCAACGAAGGCCTCACTCTTCGGCGATTCCGAGCGGGCCCGCGCCGCCTACGGGCATTCGATCGAGTACTCGCTGAACTCGATCTTCTCGTTCGTGCAGCGCTACGGCGACGACAACCTCGTGCTCGTCGTACTGGGCGACCATCAGCCCGCGACGGTCGTCACCGGCCAGGGGGCCAGCCACGACGTGCCCATCTCGGTCATCGCCCACGACCCCAAGGTGATGGACCAGATCACCGGATGGCGCTGGCAGGACGGCATGTCGCCGAGCCCGCAGGCGCCGGTCTGGCCCATGGCCGCGTTCCGTGACCGCTTTCTCTCCGCGTTCGGCTCCCGACCGTGAGGCAGGACGACCGCGCGCCTTTCGACCGCGCACTGCACGATGCGCGCGTGTCGGCGTACGCTCCCGGCGAGTTCGTCGGGCAGGAGAGCTTCATGACCGCCGGCGAGATCCGGGCACTGGCGGTGCAGGCCGGCATTGGCCCCGGGGTCACGGTGCTGGACCTTTGCTGCGGAATCGGCGGGCCCGGGCGTTTCCTCACGCGGGAGCTGGGCTGCGTGTACCTGGGCGTGGACGCCAGCGCGAGCGCCGTCGCCGTCGCCCGCGAGCGCGCAGGCGACCTGCCGTGCCGCTTTGCGACCGCGCACATCCCGCCCCTCCCAGCCGGCTCCTTCGACGTCGTGCTCCTGCTCGAGACGATGCTCGCCTTCGAGGACAAGGACGCGCTGGTGCGCGAGATCGCCGCGGCGCTCCGGCCCGGCGGGCGCCTCGCTTTTACGCTCGAGGAGGGGCCGCCGCTGACGACGGCCGAGCAGGCAGCAATGCCCGACGCCGACACGGTCTGGCTCACCCCGCTCGAAGAGATGGCCGCGTCCCTGGAGCGGGCCGAGCTCGTCGTCACGTGGCAGGAGGACCACAGCCACGCGCACCGCGCGATGGCACACGCGCTGGCGGACGCGTTCGCCGCGGACGCGGACGAGATCGCCGCGCAGATCGGCCGCCAGGCACTGCACGAGCTGCTCGCCGCTCATCGGCTTTGGATCGAGTGGCTGGATGAGGCGCGGGTCCGGAAACTCGCGCTGGTGGCGGAGCGCGCCTAGCAACTCGGTGCGGTTCGGGGAAGCGGACGCCGCCGGCCCGGCCGTCAGGCGGCCGGGGCCGCGCTTCCCTCGTCCACCAGCACGGCCGGACCGAGGACTGCGGCGAGGGTGAGGGCGCAGCTGAGCTCCATCGGGTGATCGTTGATCCCGTGCCCGATCATCTCCTCCGCCTGCTTGACCCGGTATGCGACGGTGTTCTTGTGAACGAACAGGTCTCTCGCGACCCTCGTGGCGCTTCCGCCCGAGACGAGCATCGCGAGCACTGTCTCTCGCAGCCGTTCTGCCGCCTCAGTCACCGAGCGCAGCGGACCGAGTTCGGCCGCTACGAACGCGCGCGCCCGCGGCAGGTCGCTCGCCAGCAGCGAAACGAGTTCCACCCGCGAGTAGCTCGTCACCGAGGGCGTTGCGTCGCGCATCAGCGCCCCGATGCGTGCCGCCTGCACCGCCTCCAGGTGTGAGCTGCGAAAGCCCTCCACGCCGGGGGCCGGCTTGCCGAATGCCACGACCACCCGCGGCGGTGGCTCGTAGCGCTCCAGCTCGTCGGTCGCCGGAGCCTCGAACGAACCACACCAGACGTCGTAGCGCGCGGCGCCGGATGGGATGACGAGCGGCTCACCGGCGTTGAGCGCCTCAGCTGCTTCGCCGACCGCCCGCTCGAGTCCATCCACCGCGCTTGCACCGCTCGAGATTCGCAGCGCCACATGGTGGCGACGCAGCTCGTAGCCCAGCCGGCGGGACGCCAATTCCGCGTCCACGGGGTCAGCGCCCAGGATCCCGCGGACAGTCTCCGCCCGTATCTGCGCCGCGCTACGTAGCATGCGCTCCCGCTCGCTGCCGAACTCCTCGACGAGGACATCAGAGACCCTGTCGACGTAGGCGAACATGAACGCCGAGCTCTCGTCCTGACCGGCGCCGAGCTCGCCGGAGTCGACAACGCGCTCCTGGAGCGCTTCCGACCAGCGCTCCAGAGCCAGGCATGGCCGAGCCGGTAGGAGCGCAGGAGCACGGAGAGCGGGAAGCCGCGGCGCACGTTCCCCGCAGATAGTCGAGCGCCTCATGCGGGGCCGTGACGTCGTTGGCACTCGCGCCGTGGGCGAGCATCCGCAGCACCTGACTCACGTTCGCCTCCGTGCTGGCGAGCAGCTCCGCGCGCAGGTCGTCGTCGTCGATCGCGGCGATCTCCGGAATCGCCGTGGCCAGGTGCTCCGCCATACCGCGACCCAATTCCGGGGTGGTCGGCAGCAGCTCGGCCGCGGTCTGCTGCACCGGGGAGCTCGTCCTGGCCTGGTGGCCCACGGCAGTCATCTCGGCGCAGCCGATCCTACTCCCGCGCTTGTGGTCTGCCCACAGCGCAGGCCCACAACCTTGTGACGGCAGGCCCTGACGAAAACCCGCAACCGCTCCTACGGTGCATCCATCCCAACCACCCAGTGAAAGGAAGCGGAATGGAAAGCGTCCTCGCAATCAACTTCGCTCAAGACCCCAACGCCTACGAGGCCCTGACGACCCTCAAGGAGCTGGACGGTCAGGGCCAGGTCACCCTGGCGGGAGCCGCGGTCGTGCTGCGAAATGAAAAGGGCGGCATCGACATCAAGGACGAGGTCGGCGACACCGGCTACGAGGGCACCGCGACCGGCGGCATCGTCGGCCTGATTGTCGGAATCCTCGGCGGCCCGTTCGGCGTTCTGCTGGGCGGAGCGACCGGGGTCCTGATCGGCTCCCTGTTCGACCTGGACGATCAGGACGACACGGAGTCGGTGCTCGGCGAGATGTCGCGCTCGGTCCGGGTCGGCCACGACGCAGTCCTGGCCGAGGTGACCGAGCAGAGCCCCGAGGTCGTCGACTCCGCGATGGAGCGGCTTGGGGGCACCGTCGTCCGCCGGCCCCTCGATGACGTCGAGGCCGAGATCGCCGTGGCCGAGGACGCGCAGCGCGCCGCGAAGCAGGAAGCGCGAAAGCGGCTCCACGAGCAGCGGCGCGAGCAGCGCAAGGAACAGGTCCAGCAGAAGATCGCCGAGCTCAAGTCGAAGCTCCACATCGACCATCCCGCCGGGACCGGGACGAGCTGAGACGGAGGAGGATCAGATGTTCGTCACACCCGCATCATTCGACTCGTTCGGCCGCGCGCTCACCCGCGCCGCCGCCGAGCGCCTTTCCCGCAACTGGCCCGGGCTGCTGGCGGGCGGCCTGCTGCTGATCCTCGCCGGCGTCCTCATCTTCAGCATCGACTGGAGCGTCAGCAGCCTCGCCATCTTCATCGGAGCCCTTTTCATCATCGAGGGCTTCGGGGCGTTGCTGACCAGCGGGATCGACAACCATGCTGCGAACGTGGTCACCGGGGTGCTTTCGGTGGCCGCGGGCATCGCCATCATCGCCTGGCCGTCCCCGAGCCTCACCGTGCTCGCGATCTTCCTCGGCTCGTGGCTGATTGTCATGGGCACAGTCGGCATCTCAGGGGCGCTTGCCGCCCGCAAGGTCCTCGACGACTGGTGGTTGCTGCTGCTGCTCGGCCTGGTCGAGGTGCCCCTGGGTGTTCTCGCCCTGGCGAACCCCGGCGCGACGCTCGCCGCCCTCGTCACCGTCGGCGGGATCTGGGCCGTCGCGATCGGCGCGACTCGCATCGTGCTCGCGTTCCGGCTCAGGGATCTGCCGAACGAGGTGGACAAGGCGTACGACGGGCGCACCTCAAACGGGACAGCCGGCGGTTCTGGCTCCGAGCGTCACGCCCAAGCAGCGGGCGCCTCATCGAGCTGAAAGCCCCCGGCCCCGCGCCGACGCTCTCCTCCCCGGGCGTCGGCGCGGGCGAGGGGCTACCGTCGCCTTAGCCCACCGCGCGCCGGGACCGCTCGTTGAAAGGAGCCAGGATGCCGAACGATCACGCACCTCACGCGACGACACGCGGAGCTCCCAACGGGGGGCCGGACCACCGCAAGCTCGCGCGCCGGTTGCACAAGGTCCTGGTTCCGGTGCCCAAGCTGAAGGACCCGATCGACCCGGCGCTGCTCGAGCACGAAAGGGCACGGGCCGAGGCAGCGCAGAACAGGGTCGCCGACAGGATCACGGCGTTCTCGGGCTCCATGCTGTTCGTCTACATCCACATCCTGTGGTTCGCCTGCTGGATTGGCTTTGGCGTCGAGGATTACCCCTTCGGGCTGCTGACGATGATCGTCTCGCTGGAGGCGATCTTCCTCTCGACCTTCGTGATGATCAGCCAGAACCGCGCCGACGCGAAGCGGCAGGTGGTCGCCGACGAGCAGTGGAAGATGGTTCAACAGGAGCACACGCAGAACGCGGAGCTGCTCAGCCTGTCGAGGCAGATCTTGAAGTTGACCGAGGAGGTCCGGAGCTTCGCCGGCCGCGGCGACGGGGGCGGCGGCAAGGTCCCGTCGCCTTAGCCGGGCAGATCTTCAGGCCGCTTCTTCGCGAGCTTTCCTTCAAGCAGTCCAGTGGACTGCCCGACTTCGATCAGGTAGCCGTCGGGGTCGCGCATGTAGCAGCGGATCTCGGCGCCGCGATCGATCGGCGGCGTCACGAACTCGGCCCCTCTTGAGCTCCACTGCTCATAGCACGCCTGGATGTCGGCGACGCGCAGGTTCATGAAGATGGACACCGTGTCCCCGGGCTCGTAGTTGACGACCGAGATGTCGGGCTTGTCGGGGGTGGGGCCACCGCCCGGGTTCATGATCAGCCACGAGTTGGAGAGCTTGATCATGCACGGGTTCTCCTCCATCACGACCTGGCCGCCGAGGACCTCGGAGTAGAACGCGCGCGACCGAGCAACGCTGCGCACCGTGATGAACTGGGTCATGAGGAAGCCCTCGGTCGGGGCGGGCAGGTTCTCGAAGTCGATCGCCGGCGTGTGCTCGCTCACGCTTTCTGCCTCCTCGTACGCGTTCTGGGACTGTGCCAGAAGCTGCAGACCAGGACAACCAGAAGGGCGTGTTTGCTCACGACGGCTTTACGCGGCCGTCGCCGACCTGCTCGCGCGGACGATCGTCCCCGCCGTGTCGCCGTACCGCCTCGGTGGTACGCACGAATGACGCCTGCGGGCCGATGACGCCGCTCGTGTTCCCGCCCATGATTGCGGCACGATGTCCTCCTCACCTGAGCTCGCGGTCCGTGCCGAGTCGCTGACGAAGCGGTTCGGCGACGTCGTCGCGGTCGACGACCTCTCGTTCGAGCTCGAGCGGGGCACGATCACGGGATTCCTCGGCCCGAACGGCGCCGGCAAGACGACGACGCTGCGCATGGTCGTCGGGCTCGTAGCGCCGACGAGCGGCCGGGCGCTCGTCTTCGGCCGGCCCTACGTGCAGCTCGCAGAGCCGAGCCGTCAGGTCGGTGCCGCGCTCGAAGCCGCCGACTTCCACCCCGGCCGTTCCGGCCGCGACCATCTCCGCATGCTCGCCGAGGCGGTCGACCTGCCGAGCTCGCGCGTGGAGGAGGTGCTGCGGCTTGTCGAGCTCGAGGGGGCCGCGGGGCGGCGCGTCAAGACCTACTCGCTGGGCATGCGCCAGCGGCTCGGGCTCGCGACGGCGCTGCTCGGCGATCCCGAGCTGCTGATCCTTGACGAGCCGGCGAACGGACTCGACCCCGCGGGCGTGCGCTGGCTGCGCGACTTCCTGCGCGACTTCGCGGCGGGGCAGCGGACCGTCCTGATCTCGAGCCACGTGCTCGCCGAAGTCGCCCAGACCGTCGACGACGTGGTGATCATTAACCACGGCAGGCTAGTCACCGAGGCGTCACTCGAGGAGCTCATCGGGCGTGGCGCCGGATCCGTACATGTCCGCACGCCCGAGCCGGCCAGACTTCAGGACGCGCTCGCGAAAGCCGGCATCCGGTTCAGCGCCGGGCATGACCACACGCTCCTCGCGTACGGGACCACCGTCGAGCAGGTCGGCGACATCGCCTTCGGCGTCGGCGTGCCGATCCACGAGCTCGGATCCGACAGCTCCTCCCTCGAGGACATCTTCCTCGGGCTGACCGCGGAGCAGGCGGCGTGACGAGCCAGTTCAAGGCGGAGCTCCTGAAGATCCGCTCGACGCGCACGACGCTCGGTCTCGTGCTCGGCATGGTCGCTCTCATCGTCCTCTTCTCGCTGCTCACGGGCCTGGCAAGTAAGGAGCACGACCTGCTCACCACCGAGGACCAGCGGGAGGCGCTCGCCGTGGGGAGCTTCGCGGGCGTCTTCGCCGCGCTCGCCGGCATCATGCTCGTGACCGGCGAGTACCGGTACGGCACGATCCAGCCGACGTACCTGTTCACGCCGCGACGCTCGCGTGTGCTTGCCGCCAAGGTGGCGGCAGGCGCGCTTGCCGGGCTGGTGTTCGGCATCGTCGGCGCCGCGCTCGGTTTCGGCATCGGCTACGCGTGCCTCGCAGGGCGCGGGATCGACTATGCACTCAGCGGCGGGCAGACGGCCCTCCTGCTGCTCGGCACGGTCGCGCTCACCGCCCTCTGGGGCGCGATCGGCGTCGGCCTCGGCGCCCTGCTCCGCAACCAGGTCGGCGCCATCATCGGCCTGCTCGCCTGGGGCTTCGTCGTCGAGAACCTGCTCTTCGGGCTCGTCCCGGACATCGGCCGCTTCGGGCCGGTGCACGCTGGGGACGGGCTCATGGGGCAGACCGCCGACCACCTCCTGCAAGCGACGCCCGGCGGCCTGGTGCTCGTGGTCTGGGCCGCCGCCGTCGCCGTGGTGGGCGCCGCGCTCGCCGTGCGCCGCGACGTGACCTAGGTACGGGTCCGACCAGGGAGGATCTTTCGCGTGCATCCTTGATGACGTAGCGTGGCGGCGACGTGGAGCGCGCCTTCCCTACACCCGCGGTCGCAGCCGACGCGGCGGCGGTGATCGAGGTCGTCCTGGCGCTCGAATCGTCGGTGTACGGCCAGAGCGCGTTCTCGCAGGCCGATCTGGAGGACGAGTGGTTGGACCTCGACCTCGAGCAGGACGCGCGCGTCGTCCGCGACGGCGACCGCATCGTCGGCTACAGCGTGGTGCGCGAGCGAGGCGAGCTGTGGCGCGTCGAGGGGTACGTCCACCCCGACGCGCACGGGCGCGGAATCGGGAAGCTGATAGCGACTGGGCTCGAGGAGGACGCGGCCCGCCACGGGGCAAGCCGGATCCAAAACGGCGTCTTAGAGGCCGACTCCGCCGCCCGCAGGCTGCTCGAGTCGCTCGGCTACGGCGCCGTGCGCGTCTTCCGTGAGCTGCGCATCGAGCTCGACGCGCCGCCGCCCGCCCCCGAGTGGCCGGACGGGCTGCGCGTCGTCCCGTTCGACCCGGAACGTGACGCGCTCGAGTTCCATGCCGCGCACCAGGAGGCGTTCGCGGATAGCTGGGACTACACGCCGCGCGACTTCGAGTCGTGGTCGAAGTGCAACCTCGGGAGCGAGCGCTTCGACCCGACGCTCTGGTGCGTCGTCCGCGCCGTGGACGAGATCGCCGCCGGGACCATCTGCACGGGCGACACGTACGGCGGCGGCTGGGTCCACACGCTCTTCACGCGTCGCCCGTGGCGTAAGCAGGGCGTGGGCGCGGCACTCCTCGACGACTCGTTCGGGCGCTTCTGGGAACGGGGTGAGCACAGCGTCGGGCTCGGCGTCGACGCGGCGAGTGACACCGGCGCATTCCGACTCTATGAGCGCGCCGGGATGGCGCCCGCGCTCGCCTGGGTGGTGTACGAGAAGGAGCTCGGCGAGTCGTAGCTCGGCGAGTCGTGCGAGCGGCGGGCGGAGCCCCGGTGCCCGTTCAGGCGGGCTGGGGGGCGGCTTCCTTGGTGGGCGTCCCGAGGGCGTCGGCGGGCGCGTTCTGTCGTCTGGAGCGGACGAGGAAGGGCAGCGCGAGGGCCGAGATGCCGGCTGACATCAAGTAGGACGGCGCGTATCCCCACACGTCGGCGGCACGACCGAGCACCGGCTGCGTCCATACCCCTCCGCTGGACGCCATCAGCGAGTCGAACGACAGGATCGTCGCCCTCTGCCGCGACGGAATGAGGCCATTGATATAGGCCTGCCGAATCGGCCTCGCGGCGGCGAACAGGAGGCCCCATACCGCGGTCAGGCCGATCACCGCCCAGAAGTTCTCGACGATTCCGATCAGGCCGAGCGCGATCACGCTCAGTCCCGCGGTGGCGATCAGCGCCGACGTGCGGCGGTGAAAGAGCCGGCGAATCGAGGGTGCGGCCACGCCGCCGAGGATCTGAGCGCCGGCGACGATCGCCGCCACCAGACCGGCGATCTGGTACGCCTGCGGGTCGCCGTAGAGCTCCAGCAGGTAGGGCTGCAGGGCGTAGAAGGCGTAGATGCCGACGCCGCCCGTGAAGAGGGCCTCGACCATCAGCCACTTGACCGCCGGCACGCGCCAGCCGTACTCGATCGAGGCCGATGCGACCTTTCGCATCTCGGCCAGCGGGCGACCGCCCTTCTCGGGGCTGAAGCCGATGTCGTGCATGAGCCTGAACGCCACCACGAACATCACGCTCAAGATCACGCCGCGGAGCACGAACGGCACGCCAAGACTGGTCTGCTGGGCGATGAACCCTCCCGCCACCGAGCCGCCGAGCATTGCCGCTCCCGTCACCATCTGGCCGCGCCCGAACACCGTCTCCATGTCGCCGCTGTAGCCGGTCGCGGCGAGCGCGTCGACGAGCCACGCCTCGACGGCGCCGGAGAAGAACGTGAAGCCGAGGCCGAGCAGCAGGGAGACGATCGCCCACTGCCAAAACGGCGCTTCGACCTGCCAGAGCATGACGTACAGCAACGTCGACGCCGTCAGCGTCAGCGTGCCGAGCAGGTACGACGCTCGGCGCCCGACGGTGTCGGCGACGATCCCGGTCGGCACCTCGAAGAGCACCATCCCGGCCGTGAAGAACGCGTTTGCCGCGAACGCCTCCAGGTTGGAGAGGCCCGCATCGAGAAGGAAGATCGTGTTGATCCCCCAGATGAACGACGCCGCCAGCGTGTTCCCGAGCAGGAGCAGAAGGTAGGTGCGCTGTATGGAGCGGGGCGTGGGCATATCCGGTTGGCCTCTTAGGGTGTGACCCGCGGAAGCCTCGGAAATCGTCGGTCGCCGAGGCCGTATTGTTCGATGATTATCGAAGTTTATTCGGTGATGCTGCCGGCGCTGAGGTTGGCGACGGTTCCCGTCATGGCACCGGCGCGGTCGGAGGCGATGAAAGCGGCGGTGTCGGCGACTTCGGCCAGGGTGGGGAGCCGCTTGAGCAGCGTGCCCTGTTCGAGCTTTGCCTGGAACTGGGCGGGGGTGACACCTGCGGCCGGACCCGCCGTGGCGTTGTTCGCCTCGATGAGGGGGGTCTCCGGAATCGCGTGGGAACGCAGGCAAACTACCCGGATCCCGGCTGGTCCCACCTCGAGGGCCAGGGAACGCGAGAACGCCTCAACGGCGGCCCAGGCCGGTGCACTCCCGCCGATCAGGTTGGCCGGCATCCGGGCGGGAACGGCTGTCAGTGTCACGATCACACCCGAGCCCTGGCCGCTCATGTGCCGGGCCGCGGCGGTCGCGGTGATGAAGTTGGAGCTGGTGTAGAAGGCGATGGGGCGGGCGAAGGCGTCGCCGGCCAGCTCCGTCAGGGGTATGCGGTCGGGTGCGGGGCCCAGGCCGATGGCGTTGAAGGAGATGTCAACACCTCCCGCCCTCTCGACCACGGTGTTGAGGTGCTCCTCCACGGCTTTCTCGTCGAGAGCGTCAACTTGTGCTGTCTCAGCCACGCCGCCGGCAGCAACAATTTCCTTGGCGACACCATCCACCTTCGCCACGTTACGTCCCGTCAGGAAAAGCCTTGCCCCCTCGCGTGCGTAAGCCCGGGCGACGGCGCCGCCAATCGCGCCGCCGGCCGCATAGATCACGGCGGTCTTGTTTTCAAGCAGCATTTTCGTCCTCCACCGGCACGGGTGCGTTCATTTCGATCTCCTTTGCGGTCGAGCGGCTCGTTGTTGTTGGTTGAGACACCGGCCGCGACCGGAACGGAACGCCAAGTAGCGCGGCCTACGAGCGGAGCGTCCGTGGGAGCCCGAAGTGTCGGAAGACGCTCGTGTCGGCGAACCAGGTGATCGCCGCGACCGCGTCCCCCTCGAGCGTCAGCACGATCAGTCCCCAGGGCCGGGCGATCGCGGCTTGGGCGTCCGGTAGGTAGCAGCCGAAGGCCGGCTGGGTGTTGGCCCGGGTGGGCACGACACGCAGCGGCGTACCGCGCAGCTCCGCCCGCTGGTGAAGGAAGTCGGCGATCGCCGCGTGTCCCTGGTACTCGAGCGGCAGGGGCGGCATCGTGAGCCGGGCGTCGTCGGTGAGCAGGGCAACCACGTCGTCGATGTCACCGCTCTCGACGGCGTCGGCAAAGCGCCCGACCAGTCGGCGCTCAAGGGCGGAGTTCGGCCGCGGGGCGCGCTCGCGATCGACGGCCGGGAGCCCTTCTCGCAGCGTCGCTCGGGCGCGCTGCAGGGCGCCCTTGACCGAGGCCTCGCTCGTTTCGAGCATCTCGGCGACCTCGGCGGTGCGGAAGCCGAGCACATCGCGCAGCACGAGCGCCGCGCGCTGGCCCGGCGGCAGCCGCTGGAGGGCGACGATGAATGCGAGCTCGATCGACTCCCTGGCTTCGTAGCGCGTCGCCGGGCCTGGGGCGCGATCCGGCATGTCCTCGAGCAGGACATCGGGGTAGGGCTCGAGCCAGATCGGTTCGATCCGGCGTGTGGGCACCGGCACGTCATCCATGGCTTGAACCTCCCGTGGGCGGCGCGACCGGGCCCGCAGCGCGTTCAGGCACCGGTTCGTCGCGATCCGGTAGAGCCAGGCGCGCACGGACGCTCTGCCCTCGAACGCCTCGAGGCTCCGCCAGGCCGCCAACAGCGTCTCCTGAACCAGGTCCTCGGCATCCTGCATCGAGCCGAGGATGCGGTAGCAGTGCAACTGCAGCTCGCGCCGGTGGGGATCGGTGAGCTCGCGAAACGCCTCGTCGTCCCCAGCCCGCGCCCGTTCGAGCCTGGCCTCGTCTAGCGCGTCGCCCGGCACGGGCTCCTCGCATCAGGCTGTCCAGTAGCGGCCATCAGCGGTAAGGACACCAGCTTCTCCCGGAATGGACCGGCCGTTCCGTTCTTGTCGCGGCCGGTGTCTCAACGAGCATGTGCTCGGCACTCGGCCCTCGAGTTCCGGACCAGCTTCGTGGTAACCCCGGTCGCGGCGGCGGTCGGCATGATCGTCGCTCAGGCCGCGGTCGCCAGGGTCGCTTCAGGCCGGTCGCGGCGACCGGCATGGGGCTCCTGGGCGCGGGGTCGCTTCGACGGTTGCCGTCTCCCGCTTCGAGGACTTCCTCGCGGCGAACGAAGGTGCGGACCCGCTCGTCGTCCTGACCGAGGGCTTCAGTTCGCCTTCGTAGCCTGCGTAGTCTTGGCCGCGATCGGCGCGGCGCTGGCCCTCCTGCTCTTGGACCGGCCGTGGAAGGCACCGCACGAGTCGCTGGTGCCGGTGTCAGATGGGCCCGGTGTCCCCGTCCAGCGCGGCGAGGTATGAGTGGATCAAGGAGGCGGCCATGGCGCCCTCGCCCACTGCCGAGGCGACGCGCTTGATCGAGCCGTGGCGCACGTCGCCGGCGACGAACAGCCCCGGCTGGCTTGATTCCAGGAAGAGCGGGTCACGTTCGAGCGGCCACCACGATCGGTCTGAGCTCTTCAGGAGATCCGGGCCGGTCATGAAGTAGCCCCGATCGTCGCGGCGAAGCCAGCCCTCGACGCCGGCGGTCAGCGGCTCCGCCCCGATCAGGACGAACAGGGCGTCGGTCGGGAGGGTCTGCTCGCCCTCGGGCCCCTCGATCGCCACCCTGTCCAACCAGTCACGTCCATCGCCGCCAACCACCTCAGTACGCGTCCGTACCGCGATCCGGTCATGCCGCTCGATCCTGTCGACCAGGTAGCGCGACATCACGTGGTCAAGGGAGTCGCCCCGAACCAACATCGTCACGTGCGCGGCGTGGCGGGCGAGGTGAAGCGCCGCCTGTCCGGCCGAGTTGGCTCCACCCACGACCGCGACCCGGCGGCCCGTATAGCCCACCGCCTCGCCTGTTGGGCTGCCGTAGCGCACGCCTCGGCCGATCAGCCGCTCGATGCCCGGAATGTCGAGGCGACGGTAGGCGACCCCTGTTGCGATCAGGCCGCTGCGTGCCCGGATCGTCGAGCCGCTCGAGAACTCCACCTCGACGGTTCCATCCCCCTGCGGGCGGGCGTGGACCACGAGAACCCCGATCAAGAACTCCGCTCCGAGGCGCCGTGCCTGGCGATAGGCGCTGTCGGCCAACTCGACGCCGCTGACTCCATCGGTGAAGCCGGGATAGTTCTCGATCCGAGAGCTCGTGCCCGCCTGGCCGCCGGGAGCGTGGAACTCGACGATAAGGGTTCGCTGTCCTTCCGAAGCGGCGTACACGGCAGCTGTCAGCCCCGCCGGCCCGGCGCCGAGGACCATCAGGTCGTAGTCGTCGTGGCGGGGGCGGGTGGGGAGGCCGGCGCGGCTCGCCAGCTCGGTTCGCCAGAGGGCGGATGCCAGATATTCGCTCGAGCGGGCCGGATCGAGTCGTCCCGGCGTCGGTTCGGCGTAGTTGTCGGGAGCTTCGAGCCGGCTGCCGTCGGCGAACAGGGCGATCGGCTGGAGCGCGGTCTCGACCTCCTTATCCGAGAGAAGCTCCGCCAGGGGATCGCGGTCAAGGTCGACCCAGCGGAGCGGGACCTCATTGCGCTGCAGGAAGTCTCGCGCGGTCTCGGCGGCCGCCTGGCCGCGGCGGCCGAACAGGGTCACCGGGTCTCGCCTGATCGAGCTCACAGAGCACTGATAGTTGCACCGTGCCAGCGCCCAGGCAGGGTGCCCCCGGCCTCGTCGCATCCCCCTGGAGCCCGTGGCGGCGACCGGAGCCGGGGACTGAGGAGAGCGGACGGGTGCGGCGTCAGGTGAACCAGCGCGGCTGCGCGTCGCGTACGGCAGCGATGGCGGCCCGTACGCGGTCGTCGGCCGCTGCTCGAGCGGCGACCACGGTGGCGTCGTCGTGCCATGGGTCGGCAATCCCTGCGCTCTCTCCGGCGAGCCCCTCGAGGACGCCGAGAAGGCAGAACGGGTTGTAGATGGGGCTGTAGCCCCCTTCGGTGCTGACCACGAGTCGTCCACCGCTGAACTCGTCAGCCAGGTGCGCGACACGCTCCGCGAGCGTCCGGAACCCCGCCGCCGAGACCATCATCCGGCCGGTTGGGTCGAAGACCGAGGCGTCCTGGCCGGCCGCGACCATGATCAGTTCGGGCCGGAAGCCGCGCACGATCGGCTCGACGATCTCGTCGAAGGCGAGTCGGTAGCCGGCGTCGGTGGTCGCGGGCGGCAGCGGCACGTTGACCGTGGTTCCCTCCGCGCCGGATCCTCCGGTCGCGCGGAGCGCTCCGGCGTGGGCGGGGTACCAGTCCTGCTGGTGCAGGGAGATCGCGAGGACCTCGTCGCGGTCCCAGAAGATGCGCTCGGCGCCGTTTGCGACGTGCACGTCCCAGTCGATGATCGCCACGCGCTCGACGCCACGGCCCCTGGCATGCTCCACGCCGCACGCCAGATTGTTCAAGTAGGTCGAGGCGATGGCCCGATCGGGCTCGGCATGGTGTCCGGCGGGACGAGCGTGCACGAGCGCCCTCTGGATGCGGCCGTCGAGGACCGCGTCGACGGCGGCCAGCACGCCGCCCACGGTCAGCCGTGCCGCCTCCCAGGTGGCGGGAGTCACCGGTGCGTACTCACCATCCCACGGGCCGCCCGCGCTGGCTGCGCGCAGACGGTCGAGGTACTCCGCCGTATGAACCGCAAGCAGCGCCTCGTAGGGCGCCGGAACGGGCTCGATGCGGGTGAGCACGCTGCCCAGGGCGCTGCGCTCGACGAGATCGTGCGCCTGGGCGGTGAGCGCAGCCTGGGCCACGTTCACGCTGCCCAGCGTGAAGCCGCGGCCCTCGACCTCCACCGCCGCAGGCGGCGGATCGTGGGCGAGGACACGCGGCGAGTACACGTAACCCAGCACGACGCCCGCCATCTTGACGACCCACGCATGATGGCCGCTCAAATCGGGTTGCTGTGTGCGGCCATCAGCACGAGACCCCCGTGCACTGCGGCGACAGGCCGTTGCCGCTGGCGCGGTTTCCGCCGCCGTCGACGGTGCCGGCCACTGCGTCGATTCCACGGCGACGGTTGCGGTTGGCCGTGTTCAGCTCCAGCCGGTTTCCGGCGGTCCGCACCCGGATGCCGTCGGATGCGTTTCGGCTGGCCAGGTTCTCCGAGAGCGTGTTCGAGGTCGAGGGGCCGGTGACAAGAATCCCGGCCAGGCCGCCCCGGGAGATCGAGTTGTGGGCGATCCTGTTCCCGTCGGAGCCGTCCTCGCCGAAGAACTCGTCGAGCAGGATCCCGACCCCCTCCGCGTCCATGACGCGGTTGCGGACGACGGTGTTGTCGTTGGAGTCGAGCACCGCGATCCCGTCGCCCCCGCCTCGGATGCGGTTGCGCGCAACGGTCGTGGACGTCGTGCCGTTCTCCATCGCGATTCCGCTTGCCCGGTTGCCACGCAAGCGGTTGCCCACGACGACGCCGCCGGTGACCTGGAGCATCGCGATACCCGCGGTGTCCGGCTTCTCATGGTCACCGGCGACGTTGCGGGCGATACGCACCGAAGGTGCGCTGGCGACGAAGATGCCGCTGTTCCCGTTCCCAACGGTCCGGTTGCTCAGCACCCGCGCCCGTGGCGAGTCCACCACCACCATGCCGTTCCACGCGTTCGCGCTCGTGTCGTTGCCCGTGAGCTCGACGCGCTTGGACGCCAGCACGACGATCCCGTCGGCCTGGAAGGCGTCCACGTCATTGGAGACTCGGTTGTCGCGGAGGTCGACGTCGTCGGAGCCTTTGACGAAGATCCCGGCGGAGACGTCCTCTCCTTCGACACCGCCGGCGCCGATCGCAGTGATGGTCAGGTCGGCGACCTTGGCACCGCCCGCGTCCCGTAGCGCGACGCCGTTCACCCGGAACTCCCGGACGGTTCCTCGCCGGACCGTGACCCCTCGTCGTCCATCCACGGCGATCCCCTCGCTGCCGGGCGCGTTTGTCCCGTCGACGAGGTGGCCGCCGAGATCGAGCGTGACGCCGTCGGCGCCAATGGTCAGCGCGGTCCCCGGGCAATCGACGAGGTCGTTGGCAAGCGTCGTATCGCTCGTGATCACCTGCCCGCACTGGACCGCCGCTGCCGGCGGGCCGGCGGCGAAGGCGGGGCTAGCCGCCCATGCAGCGGCGACGACTTGCGAGTACAACGGCCATGCGTGCGGCTCTGGTCATTGCTCCTCCGTTCGACATGTGCGTCGCATGGTCCGCGGAGCCGCTACCGATCGGCTTCCGAACGGCTACCGTGCGGCCCAGGTGACGGAGTTCGGCATCCTCGGCCCGCTCGAGGCGCGCCGCGACGGTGAGGAGCTGGGGCTCGGCGGCCGCAACCAGCGCGCCGTGCTGGCCCTGCTCCTACTGCAGGCCAATCAGGTCGTTTCGATCGAGCGGCTGGCGGAGGAGCTCTACGCCGGCGCCACACCGGCGACCGCGGTGACGCAGGTTCACCGCCAGGTATCCGAACTGCGCAGGCTTCTCGATCCCCCGGAAGGCGGATCCGAGCCTGGCAACTCGGTGATCGAGACGCGGGCGCCGGGCTACCTCATCCGCGTCCCAGCCGGCGGACTTGACCTGTACCGCTTCGAGAGCCTCACCGAGCAGGCGGCCGTCGCGCTGGACGACGACGATCCGCAGACCGCGCTGGCGGCGTTGAGTGAGGGCCTCGGACTGTGGCGCGGCCCGCCGCTGGCCGACCTCGCATACGAGCCGTTCGCCCAGGCACCGATCGCACGCCTCGAGGAGCTGCGACTCGCGGCACTCGAGCGCCGCTTCGGAGCCGAGCTCGCCCTCGGCCGCCATTCCGAGCTCGTCGCCGAGCTCCGGGATCTGGCGGCCGAGCATCCCCTGCGCGAACGGTTTCGCGAGCTGCTCATGGTGGCTCTCTACCGTTCCGGCCGGCAGGTGGAGGCGCTCGAGGTGTTCCGCACCACCCGGAGGGAGCTCGTACAGGCGTTCGGCGTCGAGCCGGGCCCCGATCTGCAGCGCGTCGAACAGGCCATCCTGCGCCATGATCCGGAGCTGGCGCCGCCGGCCGGCACCACACCCGGCCGGGGGGAGCGCGCCGGCACCGTGCTTCTGGCCGGTCGCGATCCCTCCCGAGTCGATGCTCTTGTGGCGGTGGCCGAGCCGCTGGCGCGTCAGCCGGCCCGGGAGCTCATCGTCGCGCTCATGGTCGAAGACGAGCCCCGTCTCGCCGAGGCGTCAGCCGCGCTCTCTGTCGTCCGCGAGGCACTCGGCTCGCGGGTGCGCACGGCCGCCTTCGTCGCCTCGCGTCGGAGTAACGACGTTCTGCACCTCGCCCGGTCCCAGGACGCCGACCTGGTGCTGCTCGAGGCGACGGCTGACTTCGCGGACGTCGCCGGGCCCGGCGAGGAGCTGTCCGCAGTGCTCGAGCGCAGCCCGGCAGATGTGGCGGTCGCCTTCACGCCGACGTCCGGCGTACCCACCGGTGGCGGTGTGCTGGTGCCCTTCGGCGGCGGCGAGCACGACTGGGCGGCGGTCGAGCTCGGCGCCTGGCTGGCGGCGGCGACCGGCGAGCAGCTACGCCTGGCGGGGCCGCGGACCCATCCGCGGCACGCTGGACGTGACGCAAGCCGGCTGCTCGCCGATGCCTCCTTGGCCGTGCAGCGGATGGTCGGCGTGGCCGCCGAGCCGGCGCTGGTGGAGCCGACCAAGAATGGGCTCCTCGAGGCGACCGCCGGCGCGAGTGCCGTGGTCGTGGGCCTCTCGCCGCGCTGGCGGCCCGAGGGCCTGGGCGACGCTCGCCGTGCGCTGGTTGCCGACCCGCGCTGCCCGGTGCTGGTCGTGCACCGCGGGCCACGGCCGAGCGGCATCGCGCCGCGGGAGACCGCGACGCGATTCACCTGGTCGATCGCCGGCGGCTAACCGCTCCGGCGGACGCAGAGGGCTCCGAGGTCCACGACGTGGTACGCGCCCTGGATGAGCCTGCAGCCGAGCCGTTCGGAGAAGTACTCCGGCGCAGTGAAGGAACTGAAGGCCGCATAGGGGGCGGCGCCGCGCAGAAGCTCGTCCTCGAGCCGGCGATAGGCGGCGAGGCGACGTTCGCCGGCGAGGGCACGGGCTCGCTCGAGGCGGGCTCGAAACGCCGGGTCGTCCCAGGTCACCGGGCCAAGCCCGGAGCCGAAAGCCGCCGTTTCGCCCACGGTGGCCTCGAGGAAGGGCGCCGGGTCGAGCTCCGGGGTGGCGCGCGTGACCAGCATGAGGTCCGCGCGGCGCGCCTTGGGATCGGGGCCTTGCAGACAACCGAGCGATGGCACGATCTCGACGTCGATGTCGAGCGGCCGCAGGTTGGCCCGCACTATCTCGGCGATTCGCTGGTTCGCCGGCTCGCCGCAGAAGTAGAGCCTCGCCGCCCCACCGGCCCGGCCGCGCGCGAGACGCCGCGCGCGGGCCAGATCGGGCCGAGACAGCGGGTACACCTCGCGCGACCCCGCGCCCGCAATGGCGGACGGAACGTAGCGGTCGGTCGGTTCCTCGGCCCACACCGCCGCCAGGGCCTTCCGATCGAGCGCGTAGTTGACGGCACGCCGTAGCCGCGGGTCCCGGAAGAGGGGGCGTCGCGTGTTGAAAGCGATCATGTCCACCCCCGGAGCGGCAGCTACGTGATAGCGGCTCCCGCCACGACGATCGAGTGGGCCGCCCGGAGCGAGTGGGCCGCGCAGGTCGAAGTCCCACGGCAGCACGTCGGCTCGGCCGGCGTCGGCGAGCGCCACGGCTTTCGCTGTCGGCACACCGGTGAGGTAGACGATCCGCGCAGGGCGCCGGGGTCGCGCGCCGCGGTAGTTCGGATTGCGGTCGAGCACCGTCCGCCCCGTGCTCTGGGCTCGGACGTAGTACGGCCCGGCCGATGGAATCGGGCCACGCACGCGGCCGGGCGCAGGCGTCCCGCTGGGAACGGCGCAGAACAGTGGCATGGCCAGGCGGGACGGCAGGTCCCCGGCCGGCCGCTCGAGAGTGATCGCCAGCCTGTCGCCGCGGACGGCCAGGCCGCGTACGTGACGCGTGCGTCCGGCGTTGAATGCTCGCGCGCCGACGATGTCCCCGGCGAAGTGCAGGCCGGGTGCGTCGGGTCCGAGCTCTGGAGAGAGCGAGCGCTCGATGGTGTGGCGGAAGCTCGTCGCGTCGAGCCTGTCGCCGGACGGGGGTGAGAAGCGCATGCCGCGGCGAATCCGGAACGTGTAGGTGCGCCGATCGTCGGAGAGAACCGGCATCGCCGCCGCCGCCTCCGGCCGCAGCCGCTGACCGGCCGGTCCCTCGGCGTCCGGATAGTTGACGAGCTTGGCGCAGGTGGAGTAGAGGAGTTGGCTCGCGGCGGGGCTGGGAACGAGGGCCGGGTCGAGGGTGATCGCGTCGTCGCGCAGCGCAACGCGGATCTCCGGCCCCTGGCTGGCGCGCGGGAGCGCCGGGGGGGCCCGTTCGGCGGCGACCCAGAGAGTGCCTTCGTGGTGGCGGACGAGCTCCGGCGTGCCGGTGAGCGGGACGCTGGCTCGCGCCCCGGAGCGCATCTCGAGGCGGGTTAGCGAGCGGCCTCGCTCGTTGGCGAACCAGAGCGCGCCCGGGCCGGCGGTCAGGCTCTCGGGATCCTCGCCCGCCGGCGCTGTCTGTTCGACGCTGGCGTCGTCCTGGCTGAGCCGGAAAACCACGTCGTCCGGGGTGACGGCCGCCCAGACTGAGCCGCCGGCGACAGTCATCGCCGAGATCCAACCGTGGAGTTTCGCGCGCGCGACGATCCGGTTGCTCGCCGGATCGATCTTCTCGACAACTCCGTTCTCGCTGCTGGCGGCCCAAAGATCGCCGTCGGCGAACGTCAGCAGCGTGGCCGTGAGCGGTACAGCGAACCTGCGCTGCACGCGGCCCGTGCGTGCATCGACCCGCACCACCTCCGCTCCGCGTGCCACCCACACCGATCGCGCGCCGGCCGCGATTCCGGTCGGATCCGACACCCGGAACCCGTGCGTGGCGATCGTCCACTGGGCGGAGATCCTCCTCGTCCTGGTGGCGATGCGGACCAAGCCCTCGCCGCCCTTCTCGGTCACGAACAGCGATCCGCGAGCAAGCGCGATGCCGCCGGGAGGGAATGGCAGCGAGGTGCTCCCGACCACCTTGCGCCTCGCGATGTCGATCTGCGCGATCCGCTGCGCGCCGGAGAGCAGCGCCCAGGCCGAGCCGTTTCCGAAGACGACGTCTGCTGGACGCTCCGCGAGGGGAATGCGCGCGGCGACCCGGCGCGTACCCGCATCGACCAACGCAACGCCCGGCCCACCCACCGCGAGCCGCCGGACCTCCGGCGCCGGCCGGTCTTCCTCGCCACCCGCGATAGCGACCACCCCGGCCGCGACCGCGAGTGCACCGAGGGCCACCGCGGCGGCGAGGCCGGCCCGCCGACGGCGCCGCGGCCCGCCCTCACCGGCGAGCGCCGCGCGCGCCGCCGTGATCAGGCTCGCGCAGTCGCGAAACCGATCCGAGGGCGCCTTCTCGGTCGCAGTCCGGACGACGCTGTCGAGGCCCTCGGGGAGCTCGGGGCGCAGGTCGGTCAACCGGGGAGGTCGCTCGTGCAGGTGCGCATAGACGACCGCGAGCTCGCTCTCGCGATCGAACGGCGGGGCACCCGCGAGGCACTCGTGCAGAACGCAGCCGAGGGAGTAGACGTCCGCGCGTCCATCGATCTCCTCGCCCTTGATCTGCTCCGGGGAGACGTAGGCGAGCGTCCCGACGAAGGCGTGGTCGCCGGTCAGGCTGCTCACCGAGGAGGCGTGCTTGGCGAGCCCGAAGTCACCGAGGTACGCGTGTTCCGCCTCGCCGACGCCTTCCACCAGGATGTTCGCCGGCTTGACGTCACGGTGGACGAGCCCGTTCTTGTGCGCCTCGTCGAGCGCATCCGCCACCTGCGCGAGCAGGTCGATCGCGCGAGCGGGCTCCAGCGGACCCTCACGCGACAGCAGCTCGCGCAGATCGCAGCCATCGATGTGACGCATCGCGAGGTAGACCGCGTCGTCGCTCTCGCCGAAGTCGAGGATCGGCACGACGTGCGGATGGCGGAGGGTCGCCGCGATCGTCGACTCGCTGAGCAGGCGCCGCCGGAACCGCTCGTCCTGCGCGAGATCGGCATCGAGCACCTTCAAGGCCACGCGCTCAGGGGCACCCTCACGCTCAGCCAGGTAGACCGCGCCGGTGGCGCCCTCTCCCAGCAACGAGATCAGCTGATAGCCCCCCACGCGCGAGCCCACCGGGGGTTGACCTCTCATTACGGGCGACCCTACCTTCGGTCCACACCCTCCGCCAGCGAGTGCGGCCCGAAGTCGTCCGGCTCAGCTGAATGTGGCCAGCGCGCCGTTCATGCTCCGCGCGCCGGCGCGGCACAGTTGCCGCGCGCGCTCTGGTGCGAGCCGGGGGCAGCCCGTGCGGGCGAACTTCCCGTCGGTCAGCACGGCGAGTGTCTTGCCGAGCCAGCGGAAGCAGGCCGCGCGAGGGGCGCCCGTGAACACCGCGCAGGTGCTGATGAGATCGACGTGTGCGGAGGTCGGGTAGTCGAGCAGGTTCTGGACCTTGGTTCCGCGCACGCAGCTCACCGCATCCGAGGGCACGGCCAGGCCGGCGCAGATGAGGAGCTGCGCGGCGGGGTCCGGGGGCCCGATCACGGATGCCGCGGTGATGCACGCCTCGCGCTGGAGGCCGTCGAGCCCGTCGCACAGACGGTCGAGATCGTCCGGCGACTCGATCCTGACGCCCTCCGGGCGGTTGTCGACGAAGGCCCGGTACCAGCACGGTCTGACGAACGGCTCCGCCTGGGCGGCGCAGAGCCGGCGCGGATCGGTGACGGCCCCATCCGGCAGCTTCGCGTCGTCGGCGCCGATCGCCGCGAACCAGTAGTCGTGGTAGGCCCCCTGGGCGCAGTCGGGTGCCGCCTGAGGCCCGAGCGCGCGGCAGAGGCCGAGCGCGGGCCTGAGCTCGTCCGCGTAGATGCGCATGAAGGCGTGCCCCATGCCGTGGGTGCAGCTGTAGCGCTGGTAGCGGGTGCCGGCGTCCCGGCACACCGCGGCCGCCCGCCGTGGATCGCTGGGGTCGATATCCGGCCCTACCGCGGTCACGAGGCCGTGCGCGAAGCCGGCCGGGCAGCCCGGGTCGTTGCTCTGCGGCAGGTATTCCATGAGCGTGGCCAAGGTGACGCCGGCCCGCCGTGCGTAGCGGCGGCCCACCGTGTGCATCACGCCGTGGCAGTTCTCGAGCAGGAAGCCGCCCTGGCTCCAGGCCATGTCCGCGATCGTGTCGACGACAGGGCCGGGATCCTTGTCGGCCCCGACCATCGCGCTGAACGCGCGCGCGTAACAGACCCGTGCGTCATCCTCGGAAAGCCGGCGACACTCCGCGGGATCCACGACCCGGGCCACCGCGGCGCTCTCTGGCTCGTCGTCGGCGCCGAGCACCAGCAGCGCCGCCACGGCACCCGCCGCGGCAACGATCGCCACGGCGAGCGCCAGGGCTGTTCGTCCTCCTATCAGTCCGCCTCCGGTGATCACGAAACGCTGCGAGCCCCTGGAGACGTTGCCCTTGATGTCCTCCGCCAGCCACCTGAACCTGGTCGTCCTGGTGACGTGGAAGACCTCGCCGGGCTCACGCGGCCCGGTGGAGTCCCACAGCGGTGATGACTCGGTCGGCCGCGAACCGTCCGTGGTGTAGTGGATCACCGACGGCTCGTTCACGTACTCGAATGTGGTGTCGATCCGTGTCCTCGACGACGACGGGCCGGTCATCCGGACTCGGGGCGGCGTCCTGTCCTTTGCGTAGTCGAGCGCCGACTCGAGGAGGCCGTAGTTGCCTCGCGCGAATTCGAGAGCCTCGTGCTTTCCCTCCGTCGTGTAGTCCGGCTGGAAGCCCACAGGCGTCTGGACGGTCCCGCCGGACAAGACCGCCCCGACCGGGTGGGCCAATGAGAGGGCCTCCGTCAGGAGCACGTTCGGGGCAGGGCTGTCCGGATTCGGGTTCACCACGGAGGCGACGGTCCGGATCTCCTCGTTCGCCGTGCCGGCGTCCACCCTGATCTGGTCGCCGGGCGCGAAGCCGCTCCGGTTGGCGGCCCTGATCCCGGTGGCCCCGACCGTGGACTCGGCGGTAAGCGAGGTGCCGTAGCGATCCGCGCCGGTCTCGAAGCTGTAGGCGATGACGTCGCGGTTGTACCAGTGCTCGTCGGCGCTGTTGCCGCCCGCCGAGTAGAGCACGTCCGCGATCGGACCCGTCCGCTCCGGGAGGATCACCGTGTTGCGTTGCTCCTTGATCCGGTTCAGGATCCGGTCACCGGCGGCAAAGAAGTACTTCTCGACGCCGATGTTCGCATGCACGGCATCTCCCTCGCCGCGGTCGGGCAGGTATGCGCCTGGGGCCCACATGAAGTAGCCGCCGAAGCTGTGGATGTTGTTCGAGAACTTGATGTTGTCGAACGTGTCCGCGATCCAAAGCTCATTCTTGATCTCTGGCTCGGAGGCCTCGGCGGGGCCGGCGAAAACGTCGCTCGTGCACGAGTACGACGCGCCGATGTAGCCGTCGAAGATCGTCCCGAACGTGTTGTTGCGGTTCAGATCGACGCCCCACGCGTTCCGCGAGGCCGGATCCGAGTTGACGTACGGCGCTCCCGTCCCGGGGTTGACCCTGGGTGTCCAGAAGCTCGCCGCGAACGGATTGTCCGTCTCCTTGCCGCCCACGACGCAGTGGTTTGTCAGGTTGCGCCGCTGCATGTTGAAGTTGTGCATCGAGTAGTGCGCGCCGTCCGGGTTCGACGACGGCAGGATGAAGATGTCGAGGTTGTCCACAAGCTTCCTCGTCATGCGGTGGATCGCGTAGTTGCGGAGCAGCTGCTCAGCGGTCTCGAGGCAGGTGAGCGGCGTGGCCCACTCGCGGGCGTGCTGCTGGCAGTAGAGGAACACGCCCACCCTCTCGTCGCGACCCTTCTTCTTGCCGCGCGGCTGCTTCCCGATCCGAAGGACCGAGTACTCGAAGGGCCCGCGCTGCACATGGGCATTCGTGGATGTCGACAGGAAGTCGGACAGGTTGGTCTTGGCGCGCGGCACGACGACGCCGGCTCCCGCGTTCCCGCGATATGTGAGCGCCACCACGAGCTCACTCGCCGCGGCGTCGGCGTTGATCGCCTGGATCACCTGCTGGGCCGTGCTCGACGGCGCTCCCGCGGCATCGGTCGCGAGGCTGACGAGGATGTCGCTTCCAGTCACGCTCACGCTGAGCGGCGAGTTGGCGACGCCCGGGTTGGCGAACTCAGCGGTGATGTCGTTGCCGCCCTCGTGGCCCCATGCGCGGGACGTGAGCACCACCGCTCCGCCCTGGGCGGCGGTGGGCACCGAGTTGCCAGGCGGTATCGGTCCGGCCATCGTGGCCTGCGCCCGCCGCTGGTAGCCGTTCGTCCTGTACGGCAGCGGCACCAGCCTTGCGATGTTCGAGAACTCGTCCGCGAGCTCCTCGAAGCGCGCGTAGACCTCGGTCGGGTCCATGTAGCGGGTCGTGAAGTCCCTAAGGAACCTCGATCCCATCGGGGGCAGCCCACCGCCGAGCCAGACGTTCACGTCTGCCTCGCGACTCGCGCCGGTGTCCGATCCGACCCGAATGCGCGTCGGCGCGGGCGGGGCCGAGGTCCCGACCTCGCCGATCCGGACCAGCAGGCGATGCTCGATGTAGGTGTCCGGCGTCGTATCCGGATCGATGTTCACGCTCATCGGGCGCGCGGTGGAATCGATTGGGGTGCCCGCTCCGGTGTTCCAGGACAGCGAGAGCGCGGGCCCGATGTACGTGGAGCCCTCCTGGGCCGCGCCGCCCAGGCGGTCCTTGGCCTCGACCGACAGGAAGCGGCCGGCATAGTTCTCGAAGTAGTCGACCCTCAGGATGTCGATCTCGCCCTCGTGAGAGGCGGTCGTGATCGACTTGTTGAGTGCGGCTGCGCGGGCCCGCCTCTCGGCGCGCTTGCCCGCCCTGATCTCGGCGACCCGGTCCTCCCAGGTGGTCGGGCCTTCGATCGTCGTCCCGAGGTCGTAGCCGGCCCTGTGGAGCCTCACGAACCCTCTCTTGGTCCCGAACACAGTCGCCGTCACGGATCCGTCGCTGTTACGGCGGAGGTAGTGCTCGTTGAACTCGACCCCGTACCGGCTGGCCCTCAGCTGCAGCCGCATGGCCGCGGCCTTGCTCGGCAGATCGACCTCGACCAGGCTCAGGCCCTGGTTGGGGTCGATGCCGCGCCCAACCTGGCCCGCAGCGCCCGCCGTCACCGCCACCCATGTACACGCACAAACCGTTACGGCGATCAGCACTCGGCGGGCCGCGGAACTCATCCTGGCGCTCTCCTCTGGTCTGTTGATCGGCTCCCGCTAGGAGGGGCCAATGGCGGCCGGAGGATTACCCGGGTCCAGCGAAGCTAAACCCCCGGCGCCCGTGCGCCCCGGTCGCCAGCCGAGCGAGCACCTTGTCCACCTCGCCGTTCTGCCCACCCATGTGGTGGGCAAAGCGGAGAGGTGACCGTTTTCGCCCCCCCGCTGGGGGCCGGCGACTAGGTCTTCGCATCCCCACCGGCGGCAGCCAGTGAGCTGCGGAGGCGCTCGTGCGCCTCGAGCTCACGCTCGACGGGACCGATCACGAGCTCCTGTGCGACCTCCTCGACCTGTCGTCGCAGGGTGCGGGCGGCCGTGCGCGAGCGCCGCCTCGCGCCGCCGCCGTTGGCCAGCCGGGCCAGGACCGCCAGCACTATCCCGGCCAAGGCACCTCCCACGAGGAGCGCGGTGGGAACCGGGATCTCACCGAGCTCGGGCGTCGGTATGACGTCATCGACGCGCAGATACCCGAAGATGGCGAGGACGAGGAGCCACAGAATCCCCGCGGCGGCCACCACCGCGAGCAGGCGCTGGAGCAAGGACGCCACGCTCCACCACCGCGGCTGCGTCACGCGGAGGTCTGCGGCGCCTACGGCCCGGTCGAGCCGGTCGGCTATTCGTCCCTCGTTTTCCGTGGCGGCATCCCGGAAGAGGGTGGGCCATGGCGCCGGCAGGTCGCCGACCGCGCTGTCAGCGAGGCTGCGGGTCGCGGTCGCGACCTGGGCGTGCTGAACCTCGGTCGGCGGCGGGAGGGAGGTCCGACCCGGCGGCGGTACTTCCTCCTGAGCGCGCTCGCGCAGGCGGAGCCGGCGCAGGGGGTCGTGTCGCAGGCGGCGCACCCAACTGACGAATGGCCAGCCGGTCGCGATCGCACCGCGGTGGCGGTGCGCGGCGTCGACTGCCTGGACGACCCGCGGAACGCCGCCGGCCTCCTCGAGCGCCGCGACGAGTCTCTCGCGGTCGCCGCGCTGGACGCCGGCGGGCCGTCCGTCCCCGCATCGCTCCCGCAAAGTGCCGGCGGCCGCCGTAACGTCCGCCGCGAGTCGAGCGACAGCGGCGTCACGAGCCGCGACTCGCTCGGCGAGGAGGCGCCGCAGCGACTCGAGCCCCTCGCCCGTCCGGGCCGAGACGACCAGCACCGGCATGGTGCCAAGGCCATCGTCGGACAGAAGCCGAGAGAGGTCGTCTCGCCAGACGGCGACCTCGCTCGGGGACAGAAGATCGGCCTGGTTCAGAACGACCGCCATCGCCGCGCCGTGCGTTCGCAGGGGCCGGAGGTAGCGCTCGTGCAGGGACGCGTCGGCGTACTTCTGTGGATCCACCACCCATACGACGAGGTCGGCGAGGGCGACGATCCGGTCGACCTCGAGCCGGTGCGCGCTCTCGACCGAGTCGAAGTCCGGCAGGTCGAGCAACAACAGTCCGTGCAGGGCGCCGTCGCCGAGGCGGTGGCGCCGTCCGATCTCGAGCCAGTCGAGGAGCGGATCCGCGCCGTCGCCCCACACGGCGGCCCGACCCTCCGAGGTGGTGGGCCGGCGGCGGCCCACCGCCGCAAGGTCGGCCCCGGATAGTGAGTTGAAGAGCAGTGACTTGCCGACGCCCGTCGGCCCCGCAAGCGCCACCACGGTCGTCTCGATGCCGAGCCCGAGCCGCGCTCCCGCCTTCTCGGTCACCGCGCGGGCGACCTCCACCGCCTCGGGCTCGAGCCGGCCGTCCGCGACCCGGACCGCCTCCGCGAGAGCCGTCAACCGGCGGTCGAGGTCGCGGCTCACGAAGCTCGTCTGACCGCGTCGATCGCCCCGTGCAGTCGAGCGAAGGCGTCCGCCTCGCCCGCGGCGCCTTCGATCAGGGCGTCGAAGCGCGCTGCGTCGGCCCGAAGCAGCCGGTCCGCACGTTCGCCGAGGTCCTGGCGGGCCTGCGCAGCGAGCTGACGCACCGCCTGGTCGCCGAAGATCGCTTCGAGAACCTTCTGGCCAAGCGCCGAGGTGCCGCCGGCGACGGCCACCTCGGCTCCCGTGAGACCTCCGGTGTGTGCGAAGACCGCGAGCATCACCGTGAGACCGGCGCCGTTGACGCCGAGCGACGCCAGACGCGCCGACGTCCGCTTGGACTCGCCTTCACGGCGCACGAGCTCCATGACGTAGCCCTGCCACGCGCGCACTTCCTCCTCCGTGTCAGCTCTCAGTCGCTCCGCTGCCCGATCGAGTCCAGGCGTCGCTTCGAGCAGCGCCCTGCCGGCCGCACGCTCACGCCACGAGCCCGCCACGCGCTCGGCAGCCCGCTCACCGGCTGCCACGACGACCGCCTCGAGGCGGTGCTCCACCGCCACGCGCAGCTCCTCGTCGGCACCGGGCTTGGCGGTGAGCATGCTCTTCAACCGGTCACGGACCGATCCGATGCGCGACTGCAGCGCACGCATCACGTCGCCGGTTCCGACGACGTCGTGCCAACGCGCGAGCACCTCGCCGCGAAGGAGCGAGCCGCTCCTCAGGGCGTCCTCGATCTCGCGGCGTGCCGCGGCGTAGGCGAGGTCCGTCTCGGCCCGAAGCTCGGCGGCGGCCGCGAGTTGCTCGGCCACGGCCCGCTCGACCGTACCCGCGCGTGCCGGGAGGCTCGCCAGCGCGCCGCTCAACGTCCGCCTGATCAGGTCCGCCCGGGCCTGCGCGTCGGCGGCCAGTCCGTCAAGCCACCGTCGTACCGGCGCGAGCGCCGCGCCGGGGAGCAGCCCGTCCTCGAGCGCGACCTCCGGAACGACGAGCAGCTCGGCGTCGAGGCTCTGCGTGCGCATCATCTCGCTCATGTGGCTCGCCACCTCGCGCTCGGCGTCCTCGGGGACGCGGTTGAGCACCACTGACATGGCCGTGCCGCGGTCGCGGGCGGCGCGCAGGAACTCCCACGGCACGGCGTCGGCGTAGCGCAGAGCCGTGGTCACGAACAGCCAGCCGTCGGCCGCCGTGAGCAGCTGGTTCGCAAGCGCCCGGTTCTCTGTGAGCACCGAGTCGATGTCGGGCGAGTCGAGAAGCGCGAGGCCTGCCGGAAGCCCCGCCTGTGTCACGAGCTGGAGCGTTCCCGGCGCGGGCGAGCCACCGGTCGTCCGCGCGAGGTGGGGGAGGATCCGATCGTCCTCGAACCAGCGCAGATCGTCCGGATGGCAGGCGAGGACGGGCGCCCGGGTCGTCGGGCGAAGGACGCCTGCGGGGCTCACGACCGAGCCGACGAGGCTGTTCACGAGCGTCGACTTCCCGGCGCCGGTCGAGCCGCCGACCACCATCAACACGGGCGCGTCCATCTGTCGGAGGCGCGGAAGGAGGTAATCGTCGGCCTGGGCGACGAGGTCGTCGCGGGCCCGGCGCGCGTCGGCCGCGCCTGAAACCTCGAGGTCCAGGCGTACGGCGGCAAGCTCGTCCCGGAGGCGGGCGACCGCGTCTGGCAGCTCGGGACTCATCCGATCCCCGTACCGGGGAACATGTCGCCGGGATCATTGCAGCCCTTCGCCGACCGGCAGACGGGTGTCGATCGCGCCACCATGTCTGCTCGATGCCGGACGACGCCACGGCGTATCCCGAGCTTGCCGCGCTCGAGGCGCGCGGCGACGTAGTCGAGCTCATCGGGCAGGTCCGCTCGGCCGTCGTTGCCGATCCGGCCGGCGCGCTCGCCGACCCGGTCGTGCAGGCATGGCTCGCGCGGAGGTGGACGGCGCTCGTCGTCCAGCGGGCCGCGCTCGACGAGCAAGCGGTGGCCATCGCCCGCGGGCGAGCACACCGCCTCGACCCGCAGGAGGCGGTCGCGCGGCGCTTCGTCACCCCCGCGCCGAGCGCTGCTCCGTGGCGCGAGCAGCCCCCATGGGAGCGCCGGGCTGTCTCCGCCACGACAGTCGTGCTCTGCCCAGGACTGCTGGGGGCACTCATGCCGATGGCGGCCTTCGCCACGACCGCGCCGCTGCTCGAGCGCGAGTTCGGCGTCCGCGTCATCGTCGCCGACAGCCATCCCGCCGCGACCTGCGCGTCGAACGCCCGCGACATCCTCCGCGCCGTCACACGCGGCGAGGGCTTCGCCGTGGACGGGACGGAGCTGCGGCCCGGGGCGGTCACGCCCGGCGACGTGGTGCTCGTGGGCTACAGCAAGGGGACGCCGGACGCGCTGACGATGATCGCCGAGCACCCCGAGGTCGCGGGACGCGTCAGGGCCGTGGTGAGCTGGGCGGGGGCCGCAGGCGGCTCGTACCTGGCGGACACGGCGGCGCCACTGCTCGCCGACCTCGACGTCGATGACTTCCTCACCGGCGCCGGCGGCCGGGTGCTGCGGCGGTTCGTCCCCGCTACACATCTGGACCGCATTACCCGGAGGGAGGACGAATTCGACGTGCCCGGCGCGATCGGTGACCTCCGCACCGGCTTGCGTGGCCGCTTCCTGGACGAGCACCGCGCCCTGCTCGACGACCTCGGCGTGCCGTTCCTGAGCGTCGCCGGCGCAGTGGGCGTCCGCGACGTCCCGTACTTCCAGGCGCTGGCGGTGCTGCAGCTCGCGCGTCACGAGCGACTCAACGACATGCAGGTCACCGCGTCGCACACCCGGGTGCCGGTCGCGGCGTCGGCGCACCTGGGAACGCTCCGCGCCCATCACTGGGAGATGGCCTACGACGCCTTCCCCGAGCAGCTCAGGATGCGCAGCAGGCGTCTGAGCCATCCGCTTCCGCGAACCGCGGCCCTCGGAGCGACGCTTGCGCTGCTTGCGGAGATCGGCCTGATCCACTGACGGCGCCTCGGGCCGGGGTGTAGGCTCGCTCCCTATCTCAGTCGTTCGACGGCATAAGAACGGCGCGCAGGACAACGAGACCGAGCGCGTGCGCGAGCGCGTACGCCTGATGGTGCAGATCGCCTCTCAGATCGGGAAGTACCGGTCTGGCCTGTCAGGAGCAGCCAAGCGGCTCACGCCGTCGGAGGCCGCCATCATCGCGGATCTGGAGCGGCACGGGCTCGATGTGCCGCAGCTTCGCGATGTGCTGTGCGGGGCCCACGTCCTGGTCGACGAGCCCGAGCTGTACGAGAGCTGGCGCTTCCCGAAGAGCCGCGAGCGGCTGTCGAGCCACCACAAGACGATTGACAAGGACCAGTTTCCGGACATCGGCCTGAAAGGCCCGCTCGTACGGGAAAAGCTCCACGGGCGTACGCAGGCGGGCACCTGGGTGCAGTTGGAGAAGACCCCCGCCGCGATGGGCCACGGCTTTCGGCTCCCGAGTCTCGCCGATGTCCAGCATCTCTGGGACTACATCGTCTACCGCCTCACCAAGAGCAACGTCGGGCCCTGGGGGCTGTCGAAGGCGACCGAGCGCCGGCCGATGTACCTCTCCCCGAGCCTGGGGGCGACGGTGCCGCTGCCCGCCTCAGCAGAGGCAGAGCTGACCGGCGCGCTCGAGCGAATCGAGGAGGCGGACGACGTGACGTCCGCGTCACCGGACCTGGCCGCGCGGTTCCCGCCGCCGGACCGCGCGAACACGCTGGACGAGTTGGTTCTCACCCCGGGCACGCGCGGCGGCCGCGGCCTGTTCGGCGCCTCTGGGGTCTACGTGATCGAGCGACCCTCGCCCGTTGCCAAGGAGGTGCTGACGGTGGGGCATGCCCCCCCGAAATGGACGCTGCCGGCGCCGCGGCGCACCCGCGCGCGCACCGTCCGGGCCGGTGATCGCGAGCTCCGGTGCGCCGTGCGTCGCGTCCCCGTCGAGGAGCAGGAGGAGCGCACGTGAACCGGGCAGAGCGCTCGGGCGACGCCGAGATCCCCAAAGGCCTCGTCGAGGCCGTCGTGGGGCTCGTCGGCACCGGCCCCGTGCCGCTGGGGGGCTACACCCTCGCGGAGATCGATGCGGTCAGTGGCGTCATCCAGTTCCTCGAGCGCGAGCCGCCCGCGGAGCTGGTGGCCGAGGCGGTCCGGTCCCTCGCAGCGCGCAGCCTGATCACGACCTCGCCCGGCTCCGATCAGGTCCAGGTGCGCGGGGACCTCGGGATCGCGCTGGCCTTTCAGCACCGCGCGCGCACCGTGCTGGACGCGCGCGTGACCGGAACGGAGCCCGACCGGCCCTGGCGCTTCGTGCTCATGCCGCAGCCGGAGGGTGTCACGCTCGAGGTGCTGATCGACGCGCTCGGGATCCACTTCTACTCGCTGCGAAAGACACCGGACACGATGGACCGGCTATGGGAGCGCCTGCCTTCGGGGGACCGCGGGCCCGAGGATGCCGACGCGGACGCCGTGCTCGCCTCCAGTCCGCAAACGGTGCTCATCAGCGTGAGTCACTGGGAGGACGACGGCACCCGGGAGACGGACGACGTCGTGCTGGCCCTGGACGGGGAGCGCTGTCACGTCTTCCTGCGCGACCCCGACGAGCCGTCGCGGCTCGTGGCTCAGGGACTGGACGAGGACGAGCGGCGCGATCTCATCACCCGGCTCGCCGTGCCGCGTCGAAACTCGTCGGCGATGTGACACGCTGCGAGCCGTGAGCCGCGGCGTCCAGCTGGACCGGGGAGATGAGCCGCCCGCCGGCGGGGTGGCGGCCACCTTCGCCGGACAGCCGCTCGTGCTCGATCCCGACGGTCTGCAGGGCGTGGATGTGGCGGTGCTCGGTGCGCCCTTTGACGACGGTACGAGCCATCGCCCGGGCACCCGTTACGGACCGGGCGCGATCCGGGCGGCTGCCGACGATGGACGCCGGCCCCACATGACACTGGGCGTGGATCCGCTCGAGGAGCTGACGGTCGTCGACTACGGCGACGTCGCGGCGGCGCCGGGCGACCTCAGTCGCTCGCACCTCGCGCTGGAGCATCGCTTGGGCGAGATCATCGACGCGGGCGCGATGCCGCTCGTGCTCGGCGGCGACCACTCGCTCTCCCTGCCCACCCTGCGCGTGCTGGGGGAGCGCCACGGACCCGAGGGCTATGCGGTTCTGCATCTCGACTCGCACGCCGACACCGCGGACGAGCTCTACGGCGTGCGGATCTCCCACGGCACGCCGTTCCGAGTTGCGGTCGACGAGGGCCGGCTGCGCGGTGCGAACATCGTCCAGGTCGGCCTGCGCGGCACCTGGCCCGGTCCGGAGCTCTTCGGGTGGATGCGCGCCGAGGGCTTTCGCTGGCACACGATGGATGAGATCGTGGAGCGCGGCCTTACGACGGTGGTCCGGGAGGCCGTCAGCTCGGTGGCGGCGGCCGCGCCGCGTGCCTATCTCAGCGTCGACATCGACGTGCTCGACCCCGCCTTCGCGCCCGGCACCGGCACCCCCGAACCCGGCGGTCTGACCACACGCGAGCTGCTCTGGACCGTACGCCACGCGGCTCGCGAGCTCGACCTCTGTGCCGCCGACGTGGTCGAGGTCTGCCCGGCCTACGACGCCGCGGGCATCACCGCCCTCGCGGCGGAGCGAACGGCGCTGGAGATCCTGGCCGGGATGGCGGCGCGTCGGCGTGGCGATGGAACGTCTGGCCCTACTGCTTGACGCGGGCGCGCTGAAGGTCACAATCCAGAGCACATTCGAGGGAGGAGGCAGTCGTGATCGGAGCCATCCTGCTCGGCTTGGTGGCCGGCATAATCGGGCGCATGCTGGTGCCCGATATGTGGAGCGGGCTGAGCGGCCCGAAGTCGTGGCTGTTCTCGCTCTTGCTCGGCCTGGCTGGAGCCTTGCTCGGCTATCTCATCTTCACCGTTGCGCTCGGGATCGGGGACGACGACGTCTTCGACTTCGGCGGAGTATTCGGCGCGATCATCGGTGTGATCATCCTGCTGCCGTTCGTCGGGATCGCCACACGGTTCTTTGGAGGACGAAAGGCGTAGCCAACGGGCGGAACCCCGGGGTCGGGGGAGCGGACGGAAGCCTTCGGCTCACAATCGATGGTGGCGCCGTTGCGGCGCGTGCTGATGCGATCCGCCGCGTCGGCCATGGGCGGCGCGGACCGCGAAGCGTGGCACTACGGGCCGGACTTCGACCCCGCCAGGGCCGACTCGCAGCACCGGGTCTTCGCCGGGCTCGTGTCGGCCTCCGGTGCGGAGATCGAGTGGCTGCCCGAGGCGGATGACGGGCTGGCGGATTCCGTCTTCACTCACGACCCGTCGCTGATGACGGATCAGGGGGCGGTCATCCTGCGAATGGGCAAGCGCCTGCGTGACCCGGAGCCTGCGCTTCACGAGGCCGCCTACGAGCGACTGGGCATCCCGATCCTCGGCCGGATCGAGGATCCCGGCATGGTCGAGGGCGGCGATTGCCTCTGGGTCGACGCGCAGACGCTCGCCGTCGGGCGCGGGGTGCGCACGAACGAGGAGGGGATCCGGCAACTCGCGTCGATTCTCGCCCCGCTCGGCGTGGCGGTAACCGGCTTCGACCTGCCGCTCTGGCGAGGCGAGGAGGCCTGCCTGCACCTGTTGTCGCTCATCAGCCCGCTCGCCGACGACCTCGCGATCGTCTACGCGCCGTTGCTCCCCGTTGCGCTGTACCAGCTGCTCAGGAGCCGTGGCATAGACCTGATCGAGGGGCCGCCCGACGAGTTCGCGGCCGGCAGCGGGCTCAGCCTCAACGTGCTCCCGACGGCACCGCGCGAGGTGATCACGGTGGCCGGCTTCGAGAAGACGAGGGCCGCGCTCGAAGCTGCCGGCTGCAGCGTCTCGGAGTTCGACGCCGACGCGCTCTGCATCCCCTGCGAGGGCGGCCCCACCTGCCTGACGAGGCCGATCCTCAGGCGATAGGCGGTCAGGCCCGCTGCACGCGCGCGGTGGCGTCGGACCCGCTGGCGATACTGCGCGCGTGCGCTACTACCCGGAGTTGCCGGCTCAGCGCAACCGGGCGATTCTCGGCGACGTCGTCGTCGTGGCGCTCGTGGCCTTCTTCGCCTGGCTCGGGCTGACGGTCAACGACACCTTCGACGATGTCGCGGCCCTGGGCCGCGGCGTCGAGGAGGCCGGCAACTCGGTCCAGGGCGGCTTCGAGGACGCTGGCGGGCTGGTCGAGGACGTCCCGATCGTCGGTGGGGCGCTCGACGACGCATTCACCGAGGTTGGCACCCAGACCGGGGGCAACACCGCGGAGCTGGGCGCGCAGGGTGAGTCGGCCATCGAGGACACCGCCCGCCTGCTCGGCTGGGTGACCTTCGCGCTGCCCACCTTGATGGTTCTGCTCTGGGCCGTGCCGCGGCGAGTGCTGCGGGTACGCCGGCTGACCACCGCCGGACGGATCCTCGGAGATGCGCTGAACCCAGAGCGCCGAAGGCTGCTGGCCATGCGCGCCGCCTTCGGGCTCCCATACGACGCGCTGCTGGCGCACACCCCCGATCCGATCGGCGCGCTCGCCGAAGGCGACTACGAGCCGCTCCTGCGAGCGCTGTTCGAGGATGCGGGCCTGCGTCCCCCGGGGCCGCCGCCTTCCTGACCACCGCGGCGGCGTATTACGGGCTGGTCGAGAAGCGCTCGACCCCGATGACGGGCCGCAGCGCGCGCTCGAGCTCGCGGTCGGCGAACGCCCGGCGCAGCACGTCGTCCCCGAGCGCGTTCCCCAGCGCGGCCATGATCATTCCCTGGTCGAGCGAGAGGTAGGCGCCGGAGACGACCTTGGTGTCGACGTTCACGCTGTCGCGGAAGCCCCACCGGCCGTACAGGCCCGGGAAGTCGCGGGCGAGCCGGCGGAGGTTCGCCGTCGTCTCCCTCGGTGCGTAGCGCAGTGCCAGGAAGGCGGCGTGCGGCGTCACGACCCCGTTCGTGTAGGCCGACTGCGGCGGGTCGGGCGTTGCCGGACGCCCCGGGCAGCCCGGGAAGCCGTGGTCAACGAGCGTGGCGTTCACGTTCGACGGCATTCCCTTGGGATCCATGCCTGCCCCGTCGACGCCCCACACCCCGTAGCCGCCCGCGGGATTGTTCGCCGGCGAGAAGCCCCAGTAGCCGTAGCCCGCCTCCTCCATCCCGTGGAAGATCTGCGCCTGCACCGTCAGCGGGTGGTTGGCGCCCCAGCTGTCCGGCCCCCACGTCTCCTCGGGCACGAACAGCGCCGGCATCAGCGCCTCGAACATCGAACCGCCCCATGACGGGACGAGCCGGGTCCGGTTGTACTCGTAAGCGCCCTCGAAGACGTCGACGCCGTAGTACTGCCTCCACACGCCAATCGGCCTCGTCTCCTGGAACGAGTAGTCGCAGGTGTCGGGGAAGCTCCGCCAGCGTCCGAAGTACTCCTTCTCGGGGAGCTGCCCGCGCCCGATGCCGATGTAGTCGACGATGCGGCTCTCGCTGACCACGGTGTCGTAGCAACAGGGCGACTTCGAGGGGTCGTCTGGGCGGAAGTGGAAGAGCACCCGGTTCTTCTCGGGGACGTAGTAGAAGCCGAAGTCCATCGCCTCGTAGAGCGCCGCGGCGCGCCGTGCGAGCTGCGGAACCCTGCGCGCGACGATCTTGAGGCCGACCGCGAGCCAGCCGTTGTCGACCGAGGACAGGATCGGGTGGAACTCGTCCTGGGGCCGCGGCGGCCAGGCCGTGAGCTTCGCTCCCGTGCGGTGGTCGTACCAGTTGTAGTACTGGCCCGTGTCCGCGTAACGCTCCATGTGCTCCAGCGTCGAGATCGTGCGCGAGAGCCGCGCCACGAGCTCGCGCCGCGAGATGAACCCGAGCCGCTGCGCGGCGACGGCGCTCCACATGTATGCGCCGATGTTGGTGGTCGAAGTCTGAACGCTGCGGCTGCCGTTGCTCTCGAGGATGTCCGCAGGCAGGCCGGATCGAGGAGTCGGTCATCGCGACGAACGACGCCCACGTCCGTTTCGCGTAGTCACGGAGCTCTCCGTGGTGGTCGCCGCCGTCCTTCGCAGATGCGCCTGCGGGCAGCAGCAGCGCGAGGAGCACCGCGCCGAGCAGGAGCCGCGGCGCACACGCGAGGTCGGTACCCGAGTCCTCCCTCCGCGAACCGCGGTTGGCCGGCGCGAGATCCGGGGATATCACGCGTGCGGTCGCCGAGCCGCACCGTCAAGCGGAGGAGCAGTCATGAGTCGAAGGCATTCGCTGATCGCGGCCGTCGTCGCGTTGGTCACGTTGTGTGTGGTTGCGACCAGCCCGGTGCTGGCCGGGAAGCGCACCCGCGACCGCGCTGCGCTGCAGGCCGTCCAGCAGCGCCTGGACCGCGACATCGAACGCCGCATCGACTCGCTGCTTCGCCGGATGACGCTCGAGGAGAAGCTGGATCAGCTCACGCTGCTCTCCGACGGGCAGATGAAGGACAACCCGGCGGAGGCCAGCAAGCCCGTCGGGTCCGTCTTCAGCGAGACCGACCCCGTGCTGATCAACAAGTACCAGCGCGACGCGGTCGAGAACTCCCGGCTCGGTATCCCGATCCTCTTTGCCTTCGACACGATCCACGGCTTCCGGACCGTCTTCCCGATCCCGCTCGGCGCCGCGAGCAGCTTCGACCCGAACGTCGCGATGACCGATCACCGCATCGGCGCGTTCGAGTCCGCCGCGGTCGGGCTCAAGCAGATCTACAGCCCGATGGTCGACCTCTCGCACGAGCCGCGCTGGGGACGGATCGCAGAGGCGGCGGGCGAGGACCCGTACCTGAACTCGGTGATGGCCGCCGCTCGCGTCAAGGGCGCCCAGGGCAATGACTACAGCGATCCCGACAGGGTCGTGACGAGCGTCAAGCACTTCGCCGCCTACGGCCAGCCCGAGGCCGGCCGTGACTACAACACGACGGACATGTCGCTCCAGCGGCTGTGGAACTTCTATCTGCCGCCCTTCAAGGCGGCGGTCGACGCCGGCTCCGACACGCTCATGTGCGCGTTCAACGCGCTCAACGGTGTACCGGCCTGCGCGAACCGCTATCTGGAGACCGACGTCTTGAAGCGCCAGTGGGGCTTCGACGGCTTCATCGAGAGCGACTACACCGCCGTTGCCGAGCTGCGCGCCTGCCCGGGGGTCAATCCGGCCGGCGGGCCGTGCGGCCACGGCGTGGCCGAGGACGGCCGCGAGGCCGCCAAGCTGGCGCTGAACGCCGGCACCGACACCGAGATGGTGTCGACCAACTACCGCGACTTCGGCAGGCAGCTCGTGGCCAGCGGCGAGGTCTCGATGCGGCGCATCGACGACGCGGTGCGCCGGCTCCTGCGGATCAAGTTCCGCGCGGGACTGTTCGAGAACCCGTACGTGGACGTGGCCGCGGCGCCGGGCAAGCAGCTGCTGCCGGAGAACCGCGCCGCGGCGCGCACGGCCGCGGGCCGCTCGACGGTGCTGCTGAAGAACGACGGCGGCGTCCTGCCGCTCGATCCCAACAAGTCGACCGCGATCATCGGCCCGCTGGGGAACAGCAGACACGACATGCTCGGCCCCTGGTGGGGTCGTGGCGACGACAACGACGCCGTGTCGCTGTTCGAGGGGATGCTGGCGCAGAACACCAACACCACGTTCACCCCCGGGTGCACGCTGAGCCACAACGAGCTGTACGACCCCGACAACGAGTGCGCGACTGACGACGGATTCGCGGCTGCGGTGGCAGCGGCGGGGGCCGCCCAGCAGGTCGTGCTGGCGCTCGGCGAGACGCGCGAGATGAGCGGCGAGGCCGAGTCGCGTTCGATGCTCGACCTGCCCGGCCTGCAGGAGGAACTCATCGACGCGATCAAGGCGACCGGGAAGCCGTTCGCGGTCGTGCTCTTCAACGGGCGCCCGCTGGTGCTCGAGGAGGTCGTGGAGAACTCGCCGGCGATCCTGGAGGCGTGGTTCCCCGGTGTGGAGGCGGGCAACGCCGTGGCCGATGTGCTCTACGGCAGAGTCAACCCGGGCGGCAAGCTCCCGGTGAGTTTCCCGCGCAATGAGGGCCAGATCCCGATCTACTACAACCACGAGCCGACGGGCCGCCCGTGCGACATCGGCTCGAGGTACAACTCGCGCCACCGCGACATCCTGAGCTGTGCGCCGCAGTACGAGTTCGGCTACGGCCTCAGCTACACGACGTTCCGCGTTTCCAACCTGCGGCTCAGCTCTACCACGATGGACGCCCGGCGCGGGAGCATCACCGCGCGCGTGGACGTGACGAACACCGGCTCGCGGGCAGGTGACGAGGTCGCCCAGCTGTACCTCAACGATCCGGTGGCGAGCATCTCGCAGCCGGTGCGCCGCCTCCGCGGCTTCGAGCGCGTGACCCTGCAGCCGGGGCAGATGAGGACGGTCACCTGGACGCTGGACCGCGACGACGTCGGCTTCTACGACAACCGCGGCCGCTTCAGGGTCGAGAACGGACGGATCAACGTCTACGCCGGCAACACGTCCATCCAGATCGACAACAGGGCAGTCGTTCACCGTGACCGGCGGAGTGCGCGCGAACGCCGGCAAGCGCCGCGGGAAGTGAGCCGGCCAGACACGCCGCCGACCTGATATTCAGCAGCGGACGATGACGTACGTCCCGCGTCCCGACCGCTATGACTCGATGCAGTACCGCCGCTGCGGCAGGTCGGGGCTGCTGCTGCCGGCGATCGTGCTGGGGCTCTGGCACAACTTCGGGCACGACCGCCCCTTCGAAACGGGGCGCGAGCTGGTCTTGCGTGCGTTCGACCTCGGCGTCACGCACTTCGACCTCGCGAACAACTACGGGCCGCCCTACGGCTCGGCCGAGACCAACTTCGGCCACATCCTCCGCGACGACCTCGGTCCCTACCGGGACGAACTGGTCATCTCGACCAAGGCCGGCTACGACATGTGGCCCGGCCCCTACGGCGAATGGGGCTCGCGCAAGTACCTGCTGGCGAGCCTCGACCAGAGCCTCGAGCGGATGGGGCTCGACTATGTCGACATCTTCTACTCGCACCGCTTCGACCCCGAGACGCCGCTCGAGGAGACGATGGGCGCGCTCGACAGCGCCGTGCGCCAGGGCAAGGCCCTGTACGTGGGCATCTCCTCCTACGGCGCCGAGCGCACCGCCGAGGCCGCGGCGATCCTGCGCGAGCTGGGGACGCCGCTGCTAATCCACCAGCCTTCCTACTCGCTCCTGAACCGCTGGGTCGAGCGGGAGCTCCTCGGCGTGCTCGAGCGCGAGGGAGTCGGCTGCATCGCGTTCTCGCCGCTGGCGCAGGGGATGCTCACGGACAGGTACCTCGACGGCATTCCGGAGGGATCGCGCGCCGCACGCGGGGAGTTCCTGACGCCCGACATGCTCACCGAGGAGAGAATGAGCCACATCCGGGCCCTGAACGAGCTGGCGGCCCGGCGCGGCCAGCCGCTGTCCCAGATGGCGATCGCCTGGGTCCTGCGCGACCCGCGCATGACCGCGGCCCTGATCGGGGCGAGCAGCGTCGCGCAGCTGGAGCAGAACCTCGCGGCGCTCGACAACCTCGACTTCTCGGACGACGAGCTCGAGGAGATCGATCGCAACGCCGTCGAGGCCGGCATCAACCTCTGGGCGGAGTCGAGCAGCGCCTAGGAGTCGCGCGGCATCAGCACCCACAGGGCGATGTAGAGCAGCGGCGAGACGATCACGGCCGACAGCACGGCCAACACCCGCATGACCAGCGGGTTGACGTCGTAGCGTCTTGCCAGACCCGCACCCACGCCGCCCAACAGGCGGTTGTGGCGTGGACGGCTGAGACCCCTCTCGGCGAACCAGCGGCGCGCCCCCCCGAGGGAGGCGTCGGACGGGGACCCGGGGTCAGTCGCGGTGGCGTTCATTGGTGGCTCCTCAAGGGCAATATGCCCGCTTCGTTTGCGATGGAGGAAGCATGCCGTTCACGCGCACGGCCGGCCATGGGGCGACCAGGCGTGCGGGGGTGCGGGTACCCGGCCGGTTCGAGCGCTGTGCAGAAATACGAAAGGCCCGTCCCGAGGGACGAGCCTTTCGTTGCATCCTCGACGCTCTGAGGCTCAGCTTGCGCTGGGCGCGAGGCCGGTGGTGCGTATCTGCCGGGAGCGGTCGCGCGGCGGGCGTACCGCGAAGACGACCAGGGTGGCCGCGGTCAGCAGCAGGATCGCTCCGCCGCCGAGCGCGCTCCAGCCGATCTCCGTCAGGTACGGGAGCTTCGCCCCGGCGCTGATGTCGGCCTGCACTCCGGGCGACCCGTCCGCGTTCATGACGACGATCGACCAGTCACCGTCCTCGACCTCCCAGGTGAGGGTCTGAGAGCCGGCGCCCTGCGCCGACGCTGCCCAGATCCGCTCGCCAGCGGGCGCCGCCGGGCTGCGTTCGCCCGCCTGGCGGCTGTAGAAGGCCTCGAACGGGTCGAAGTCGACGTCGGTCAGGATGGTGTGCGAGACGTCGCTCAGATACGAGGACACCTGGTCGGTCCGGGCGATCCCCACGAACAACGGCTTGCCGGACTGCGACTCGACGTCGAGCCGTACGTCGCCGAGGCTCGGTTGAGTCGACGAGCTCCTCCGCTCCGTCGAGATCCATGTCCAGGCTTTCCGTCGCGATGGCGTGCGTGCCGGCCGCGAAGCTCTGGCTATTGGTCGAGAGGTAGCCCCGCTCGTCCTTCTCGCTCTCGCCCCACAGCGCCAGGGCGCCGAGGCCAAGGGCGCCGACGGCGGCCACGCTCGCAAGAGCGGCGCTCACGAGCAGGACGATGCGCGCGCCACGTGAGCGCGTGCGCGGGATCTGGGTGTTGTTCTGGGTCATCTCTTCTCCGTTCAGGATTGGGTTAGAGCGGCTATGGCCTCGCCAGAAGGCGCGACATCAGCCGCCGGCGCAGGCTCGGACGCGTAGGACGCGAGCGGCGATAGTCGGGGATCGTGATTCCCTCGGGGATCGAGGTCTCGATGTAGGCGAGCGGGATGTCCAGCTCGAAGTCGCTGGTCGAATAGGTCATGGGATCTCCACTTCTCTGACTTGGATGGGGTTGGTCCGCTGGGCCACGAACCTCGGCAGGAGCGCGAGCGCCTCCTGACGGTCTGTGGCTTCCACTCGCCACCACACGCCATGTCCGCCGGACAGGCAGGTCGACGGCGCACGGCCGTGTCGCAGCGGGCTCGAGAAGCCCTGCCAGGCGGCGAACGCGGCGGCGCATTCATGCGCCTCGTGCTGGTGATGTAGGAGGAAGAACGGCATGCTCCGATGGTGTCGCCGGAGCGCCCTCAGAACATCAGGCGGCCGCCCTTAACCGGCACCCTGAACAACGACCGGCGCCCGCCGAGAGGCGGGCGCCGGATGCTGCTCGGGTTGGGTGTCTCTTATGCCTGGGCGGGCTGCACCTCCGGCTCGACGGTGACCTGGGGCAGCCAGCCGAGCTTGCGCGGCAGCCACCAGTTCCAGTCGCCGAGCAGCTTCATCGTGGCCGGCAGCAGCACGCCGCGGATGATCGTGGCGTCGATCAGGACGGCGGCCGCCAGGCCCACGCCCATCTGCTTCATCTGCAGCTCGGACGTGAGCGCGAACATCGAGAACACCGCGACCATCACGATCGCCGCGCTCGTGACCACGCCGGCGGTGCTCTTGATCCCGTGCGCCACCGCATCCGGGGTGCTCATCCCGCGATCGAACGCCTCGCGGACGCGGGTGAGGATGAACACGTGGTAGTCCATCGACAGCCCGAACAGGATCACGAACAGGAACAGCGGCAGCCAGGCCGCGATCGCGCCGTTCGACTCGAAGCCAAGCAGCGACTCGGCCCACTCGTTCTGGAACACCAGCACCAGCAGCCCGTATGCCGAAGCCACGGACAGCAGGTTGAGCACGATCGCCTTGATCGGGATGATGAGCGACCGGAAGGTGACCAGCAGCAGCAGGAACGCCGCCGAGAGCACGAATCCGAACACGTACGGGAGGTTGCCGATCATGGCGTCGTTGAAGTCACCCGTCGCGGCGGCCTCCCCGGTTGTGTAGGCCTCGACTCCGTCCACCTCGCCGAGCGTTGACGGAACGAGGTCGTCGCGCAGCGCGTCGACGGCCCGGTTGGACAGGTCGTCCGTGCCATTCCCGGTGGTGGGGAGGGTCATGGTCGCGACCGTCTGGTCCGAGCTGACCTCGACAGTGGCCTGGCCCTCGAAGAGGTCCTGGCGCTGCTGAGCCTGCGTCTCGAGCGAGTCGATTGCCGACACGACCTGCGGTGACGTCACGTCGTCGGCCTTGATCACGACCATCTCCGAGCTGCCCTCGCTGGGGAAGGCCGCCTGGAGGCGGTCGTACGTCTGCATCACCTCGAGGTCACGCGAGAAGTCCTCGGTGCCCCCGAGCGAGGTCTGCATCCCGAGCGCCGGCACCGCCAGCGCGACCAAGATGCCGGCGGACACGAGCGCCGAGACGAGCGGGCGCCGCAGCACCCGGTCGAGGACGCGCGACCACAGCCCGGCCTCGCCAACCCTGTTCTTGATGCGGCCGACGAGCGGCACGCGACCCCTGTCGACCCGGTCGCCGAGCTTCGACAGCAACGCCGGGAGCACGGTCAGCGAGCCGATAACGGCGACGGCGACGACCATGATCGTGCCTGTCGCAAACGAGGCGAAATTGGAGATTCCGCCCAGGTACATGCCGGCCATCGCGACCATCACGGTGAGGCCGGAGATCAGAACCGCCCGCCCCGACGTCGCCGCAGCAGCCTCGATTGCGGCGTCGGTCTCACGCCCGGCGGCACGCTCTTCGCGCTGCCGCTTCAGATAGAACAGGCTGTAGTCGACCCCGACGGCCATGCCGACCAGCAGCACCACGTGCATGACCGATTCGTCGACCGGAGCGATCTGGCTGACGGGACCGAGCAGCCCCATCGTCGCCGCCACGCTGGTGAGCGCCAGCAGCACCGGAATTCCGGCCGCGACCATCGCGCCGAATGCGAACACCAGGATGATGAGCGTCACGGGCACCGACATGAACGTCGACTTGCCGAGCTCCTCGTTCGACTTGTCCTTCGTCGCCTTGTTGATGCTGGCGTCGCCGGCCTCCTCGATGCGAAGCTCCGGGTTCGCCTTCTGAGCCGCCTCGACGGCGGCCAGGGAATGGACAACCGACTCCTCGGCGGTCTTCTGGTCGCCCGGCAGCTCGAACGTCACGAGGGCGGAATGCCCGTCAGAGGAGATCTGTCCGCGGTCCCCGTCGTAGGGACCCACGACGTTGGCAACGCCCTCGGTTTCGTTCAGGCGCTGGGTCACGTCGTCGACTCCAGCCTTGAACTGGGCGTCGCCGGCATCGAGCTGCTTGCTCTGGATCAGCACCTGCTCGGCTGCCTTGTCGTCGAAGGCGCCGTCGAGCGCCTTGGCGGCCTGACCCGACTCCCCGGGCCCACCCGCGTTCGGCTCGATGTTCTTCTGCGGTACTAGGTTGAAACCGATCACCATCGATACGGCTACGAACGTCAGCCATCCGAGGATGGCCTTCTTGCGGTGCTGGACGCTCCAGCGCCCGATCCGTGCAGTGATGTTCTCCGGCTGTTGCAACGTGACTCCTCCGATTGCTTGATCTGACACGCCGGTAGCGTCGAGGTCGAGCCACTGATCGATCATCGGGCTGGCACCCTGAACCGGGACCCTGAACCCGGATGGGCACTGGGTATGCTCGCCCGTACGGTGGACTCCCGGCCCAGTGCCATCCGCGCGCGGATCGTCGGGCGCGAACGCGAGCTTGAGCAGCTCGAGGCGGCCCTCGACGCACTGAGTGAAGGCGGGCCCGCCTACCTGACGCTCGAGGGCGAGCCCGGCATCGGCAAGACGCGGCTCCTGGACGAGCTCCGCGATCGGGCCGACGACCGCGGCCATGTGGTGCTCTCGGGCGCGGCGGCGGAGTTCGAGCGCGAGCTGCCGTTCAGCGTCTGGGTGGACGCGCTCGATGCCTACGTCGTCTCACAGGATTTCGCTCAGCACGAGTCGTGGGATGCCGGCCTGGCCGTCGAGCTCGGCCAGGTGCTCCCCTCGCTGCGGTCGGCGAACGGCGGCGCCGGAGCGGTCGCCGACGAGCGCTACCAGGCACACCGCGCCGTCAGCCGGCTCCTGGGCCTGGTTGCGGAGAACCAGCCGCTCGTGCTCGTCCTTGACGACCTCCAGTGGAGCGACAGCGCCTCGATCGAGTTGATCGGCGCCCTCGCCCGCCGTGAACCCGACGCGCCCGTGCTGATGGCGCTTGCGTGCCGGCCGGGGCAGGTCGCACTGCGCCTGACCGCCGCCCTGACCGGTGCCCGGGTGCGCCGGCTCGAGCTCGAGCCGCTCAGCGAGGCTGAGGCGGCTCTGCTCCTGGAGGACCTGGACGCCGATGCGGCTGCCGCGATCTACCGCCACGGAGGCGGCAACCCGTTCTACCTCGAACAGCTCGGCCGCGCGGGTGACGGCGGGGCGCTCGCGACGCGGCCCGAACCCGGGGGGCCAGCAGCCGAGACCGGGGTGCCGGCGGCAGTGGCAGGAGCAATCGCGGGTGAGCTCGACTCGCTCTCCGACGAGTCGCGCGCGTTGCTCAATGCAGCGGCGGTTGCCGGCGAGCCCTTCGAGGTCGATCTCGCGGCCGCCATCGCGGGGTTGCAAGGAGCCGAGGCACTGGCGGCGCTGGACGACCTGCTGGACACCGACCTCATCCGGCCGACCGACGTGCCGCGCCGCTTTGTCTTCCGCCACCCGCTCGTGCGCCGCGCGGTGTACGAGTCGCTGCGCGGGGGCTGGCGCCTGGCGGCACACGCCAAGGCGGCTGAGGCGCTGGCGGCACGCGGGGCGGATGCTGCCGAACGGGCCCACCACGTAGAGCAGTCGGCGGGTCAGGGCGACGCGGCAGCGATCGAGCTGCTGCTCGACGCCGGGCGGAGCGCGGCTCCGCGCGCCCCCGAGGCGGCCGCGCGCTGGTTCGAGGCGGCGCTGCGCCTGCTTCCCAGCGGAGATTCGGACCGTCAGGTATCGATCCGCGTATCGCTCGCCTCCGCGTTGCGCTCGAGCGGCGAGCTCGAGCGCTGCCGCGCCACCCTCCTGGAAGCGATCGATCTGCTCCCTGCCGAATCCGTCGTCCGCAGGGTCGAGCTGACGACGCTCTGCGCGGCCGTCGAGCATTGGCAGGGGCGCCACGACGATGCTCACAGCCGCCTCGAGCGCGCTTGGGACGACGTACCCGACCGCACCCTCCCTGCGGCAGCCGCCCTCCAGATCGAGCTCGCGGTGGACGGGCTCTATCGGCTGGACTTCGCCCAGACGCTGACGATGGGCCGCGGCGCGCTGGAGACCGCGCGCGGCGTCGGCGATCGTGCGCTCATCGCCGCCGCGGCGTCAGCGCTGTGCCTGGGGGAGGCCGCCGCGGGAGACATCGACGCCGCCCGTGAGCACCGCGAGGAGGCTTTGGGGCAGGTCGACCGTCTGTCCGACGCGGAACTGACGCCCCGCCTGGAGGCGCTCTACTACCTCGGCTGGGCCGAGAACTATCTCGAGCACTACGAGGAGGCGATCGCGCATGTCGATCGGGGCATCGCGATCGCCCGAGCGGCCGGCGAGGGACGACTCCTCGTCCCGATGATGCTGGTCAAGGGTTTCCCCTTCGAGATGCAGGGTCGCATGGCCGAGGCCGTCGAGCTCTGCGAGACGGCCATCGAGGCGGCGCGCCTGGCCGGCAATCCCCACTACCTCTTTTGGGCGCTGTTCGAGCTCGGGTGGGCGCACTACTACTCGGGCAACCTCGACGCTGCCATCGCGGCGGGCGAGGAGAGCGCCAGGATCGGCGGGCGGCTGGCGGGCGCCACGATGCCCTCCGCCGGCGGCGGACCCGGCTGGCAGATCGCCTGCTCGCGCTTCGAGGCCGGCGAGGTCGAGCGGGCACGAGAGGAGATGCAGGCGCTGGGCTCGGATGAGCTCGAGCACAAGATTCCCGTCGAGCGCTGTTTCGACTGGGAGACGCTCGCGCTCGTCGAGCTGGCGAACGGGAACCTCGAGGCGGCCGATGGGTATGCACGCCGGGCCGAGGACAACGCCGAGCGACTCGGCCTGCGCGTGCCTCACGCCGTCGCCGGCCGCGCCCGGGCTGCCCTGCTTCTGGCCGCCGGGCAGGCGGACGAGGCGGCACGGGCCGCCGGCCGCTCCGCTCGTGATGCCGCCGCCGTGGGAGCCCGTCTCCAGGCAGCCTTCTCACGCGGGCTGGCGGGCCAGGCGCTGGCGGCCGCGGGCGACCGCGCCGGTGCGCTCGACGCGCTCCGGGAGGCCGAGCGAGAAACCGACCGCTGCGGCTCGGTGCGTTTCCGCGACGAGATGCGCCGCGAGCTGCGCAAGCTCGGCGCCCGCGCCGAGGTGCGCGGGCCGGCGACCGGCGACGACTCCGGTATGGCCTCACTTACGAAGCGCGAGCGCGAGATCGCCGAGCTGATCACCGACCGTCTCACCAATCCGCAGATCGCGAGCAAGCTGTTCCTGAGCAAGAAGACGGTCGAATCGCACATCCGCAACCTGTTCGTGAAGCTCGGTGCCTCCTCACGCGTGGAGGTCGCTCGGATCGTCGAACGGGAGAGGCGTGAGGGCCCCGGGCTCACGGACGCGCCGTGAGCCCGGCGGTCGTGCCGGCTGAGGTCGACGCCGATGCGGCAAGGCTTGGCGAGCTCGGATACCGGCAGGAGCTCGAGCGGCGTCTTCGGATCTTCGACAACGTGGCGTTGGGCTTCGCCGCCATCTCCCCGGTGGTCGGGCTGTACGCGGTGGTCTTCGTCGGAACGCTCGTCGCGGGACCCGCGTGGCTGTGGGTGCTCCCCGTCGCGCTCGCCGGCCAGTGCCTGCTGCTCGCCGTGTACGCGGAGCTGGCCTCCGAGTTCCCGATCGCGGGCGGGGCCTACCAATGGACCCGCCGCCTGATCGGCGGCTCGTACGGCTGGTTCACCGGCTGGGTCGCGGTCTGCGCCTATGCGGTGGCGAACACCACCATCGCCTACCTCGGGGCTCCCTGGGCCCTGACCCTGACCGGAATCGACGCAACCGCCGACGCGATCGTGGTGACCGGGATGGTCCTCGTCCTGGTGTGCGCGGCCGCCGGAGCGATCGGAATCGGCGTCCTGAGCCGGATGGTCAAGGCCGGCATCGCGGCTGAGATCGTCGCCTCGATCGGGATCGGGCTCGCCCTGCTGTTCGTCTTTCGCGAGCAGGACGTCTCGATCCTCACCGACACGCTCGGGGCCGAGGCGCTGTCCGGCGGCTCAGTCGGCGCCGGCATGCTTGCGGCGCTTGCGGTGGGAGGCTGGGTCTTCATCGGCTTCGATGCGTGCGTGAGCGCCGCCGAGGAGACCCGCGACGCGGCCCGTCATGTTCCGAAGGCGATCTGGATCGCGCTGCTGAGCGTCGGAACGCTGGTCATCCTCAACGCGGTCGCGGCCACCCTCGCGCACCCCGACCCGGCTTCGGTGGTGGCGGGAGAGGATCTCGATCCGGTGACCACCGCGGTGGTCACCTCATTCGGATCGTGGTCGTCGAAGCCGTTCGCCGCGGTTGTCCTGATCGCGTTCCTGGCCTGCGGCATGGCCGCTCAGGCCCTGACCGCGCGAACCATGTACTCGGTCGCGCGTGACGGCGCGCTACCGGGATCGGGGTTCCTGCGGAGGGTCGATCGCCGCCGTGTGCCGATCGGCGCGATCGTCGTTACCGCGGTGATCGCCTGCCTGGGATTGCTCCTCGGCCTGCACTCGGCCGCGGTCGGCAGCCTCATCACTTTCGGGACGGCGGGGATCTATGTCGCCTTTTTGCTGATCGCGCTCGCGGCGCTGATTGCCCGCGTTCGCGGGACATGGAAGCCCGCCGGCCGCGTTCAGCTCGGGCGCATGGGCGTGGTGATCAACGCGCTGGCCGTGCTCTGGTTGGCCTTCGAATCCGTGAATATCGCCTGGCCGCGAGAGTCGCTGGCGCCGCCCGACGCCCCGGTCTACCAGGTCTGGGCGGCGCCGCTCGTCCTTGCGCTGATCACAGCCGTCGGGCTGGCCTATCTCCTGTTGGCCAAGCCTCAGCGCGCGAGCACGGCGATCAACAGCCGTTGCACGATCGGGGGCGGCGAGAGGAACACGGTTTAGTTCTCCTTTCCCAGTACCGGCCTCGGCGGCAATGAGGGGGCGACGCGCAGTAGTCGCGCCGGCCAACGCGGCAGCCACCAGTTCCAGCGGCCCATCAGCGCGATCACCGCCGGGACGATCAGCGCGCGGATCACGGTCGCGTCGATCAGGATCCCGGCTGCGAGGCCGGTGGCCAGCATCTTGACGTCGGTCTCTGGTCCCGAGGCCATCGAGGTGAACGACAGGAACAGGATCAGGGCGGCGCTCGTGACGAGGCGCCCGGTGCGGCCGATCCCCTGTACCACCGCCGTCTGCGTCGAGCCGGTGCGGTCGTACTCCTCACGCATCCGGCTGAGGATGAACACCTCGTAGTCCATCGACAGCCCGAACAGGAAGGCGAAGACCATGAGTGGCATCCAGGAGGGGATCGAGCCGGTGGCCTGGATGTCCCAGATGAGCTCCGAGCCGTAGCCGTGCTGCCAGACGAGCACGAGCACTCCCCAGGCCGCTGCGATGCTGAGCACGTTCAGCACGATCGCCTTGGCGGGCAGCAACAGCGATCGGAATGCGCGGGCCAGCAGGATGAACGTCGTGATCGTGATCAGCGCGATCATCAACGGGAAGCTTCCGTAGACGGCGTCGACGAAGTCGGCGTTCGCCGCCGGCTGGCCGCCGACGCGCACGTCCGGACCCGCGGCATGGGCCGTGTCGCGGACCGCGTCGAGGGTGGCCCCACCCTCGTCGGAGCCGCTGTCGGCCACCGGGATCGCCTCCACGAGTGTTGTCCCGCCGTGCCGCCAGGAGGCGTCGTCGGGGGCTACCGCGCCGTGGATCCCGTCGACGCCGCGCAGATCCGCCGCGACCTGCTCGGGATCCGTCTTGCCGTCGATCAGGATCTCGTGGGGGAGGAGGGCGCCCTCTCCGATGCCCGCACGCTCGAGCGCCACGAGGCCTTGCTTGGCGTCGCCGGAGCGGGCGACCGTGTCGGCGTCAGACGTGCCGAGCTGGAGGTCGGTGGCGGCGAACGCGAGCGCCACGACGACCGCCATGCCGGCGCCTGCGGCCAGCCAGCGGCGCCGCGCGACGGCCTCGGCCCAGCGTGTCCAGGCTCGGCTCGCCTTGTCGTCGGTGCGCCGGTGCGGCCAGTCGAGCCGAGGGCCGAGCTTGGCCAGGACGACGGGGAGCAGCGTGATCGCCACGACGGTCGAGACGAGTGGGATCAGCATGCCGCCGTACCCCATCGAGCGCAGGAACGGCAGCGGCAGCGCGATCAGGGCCAGCAGGCCGATCGCCACGGTTACGCCGCTGAAGACAACCGCCCGCCCGGCGGTCTCCATCGCACGCTGAACGGCCTCGTCGCCGCTGCGGCCGTGGGCACGTTCCTCTCGCCAGCGCGTCGCGACGAGAAGTGAGTAGTCGATCGCCACGCCGAGCCCGATCAGGGCGATCAGGAACTGGACGATCGGCGACACGGAGGTGAGCTCGGTGAGGCCGAACAGGAGCAGGAAGGTGGTCATGATCGAAACGAAGGCCATGACGAGCGGCACGAACGCGAGCAGGGACGCGAACACGAACGCGAGCACGACCAGCGCGCCGAGCGCGCCGAGCACGGCCTCGAGCAGCACTCCGGGCCCGCCCGTGTCGCTGCCGCTGTCCTCGGCGAGCGCGTCGAACCCGGTGAGGTGCACGGGCCTGCCGCCCACCTCCACTCCCCGGACTGCCGCGCTGGCGGCCTGCTCGGCCCGCGGGTTCTCGCCGAACGCCGAGCGCGGATCGGGACGCGGGTAGATGAGCGCGAAGGTGGTGCGCCCGTCCTTCGAGACGAAGGTGCTGTCGCCGGTCGAGGCGTAGGAGGTGATCCGGGCGTCCGGCAGCGCCCGCTCGAGGCGCGCGTCGAGGCGCGCCAGGTCGGCGCGAACGCCGGGCGAGCGCACGCTCTCTCCCTTCGGCAGGGTCACGACGGGCAGCAGCGGAGTGCCGCCGTTGCGGTCGCCGCTGTAGCGCTCGGCGATCTGGACGTTTGTTCTCCAGCTCTCCTTGTCGGGTATGGAGAAATCGTTTTCGAGCGCATCGGAGGCGGGCCCGGCAGCCGCGATCCCGGCGATGGTGAGCGCGATCCAGGTGACCACGACCGTGCGCTTGTGGCCGAGAACCCAGCGTGTGAGTGACGACATCATGGCTGGCCACGGTAGGTCGGACTTCGCGCGCCGAGAACGCCCGTGCGAGTGATTCGTCGTACCCCCTGAGGGGGACCCTTCCCTACCTCCCAGGGGCGATTTCGGCGCGCCGGCGGAGCGCTACGCTCGCCTCGAGATGACCCCCGAGGGGCGTAACCGCAACGATCTCCTGCTCGACGCCGCGATGACGGTCGGCGTGCTCGCGGGATCGATCGGGCTGCTCGTAGCGGGCGAGCACGCGCAGGGCGGCGAGCTCAGCGCGGCGGGAGTGCTGTTCGCGGTGCTCGCCTCGCTGCCGATCTTCTGGGTCCGGCGGTCGCCGCTCCCCGTGTTCGTCATCACGGGGCTCGCCGGCATCGGGCTGCAGCTGGTCGCGGATCCCGACGGCCCGCCGCTCGGGGCCACGCTCGCGCTCTACTGGGTGGCGGCAGCCGGCATTCCGTCACGGTCCAATCTTGCGCTCGCCGTGGGACTGGTGGTCGCGATCTTCGCCGGCCACGTGGTCACGAGCGGCGAGTTCCTCGACGCCGGGATGCTGTTCGGCGTGGCCCTCTGGACCGGGGCCTGGCTGGCAGGCGACCGGACGCGCCTGCGGCGCGAACGAATGGCGGCGCTCGAGGAGCGCGCGATGCGGGCGGAGCGCGAGGCCGAGCGCGAGCGCCGCCTGGCTGCGGCGGAGGAGCGCGGGCGCATCGCCCGTGACCTGCACGACTCGGCCGGCCACGCGATGAACGTGATCCTCGTCCATGCGGGCCTCGGGCGCATCAAGAGCGCGGACGATCCGGAGAGCGCGCGCGAGGCGTTCGCGACGATCGAGGAGGTCGCGCGCGAGTCGGTCGGCGAGATCGATCAGATGGTACGCGTGCTGCGCGAGCACGCGGCGCTCCCGCTGGGCGGCACCGAGGTCGAGCCGCCACCGGGCCTCGCGGCGTTCGACGGGCTCGTCGAGCGCCACCGTGCAGCAGGGCTGCGCGTGACGACCGCGGTCAGCGGCGAGCGGCGCCCGCTCCCTCCCGGCGTCGACCGCGGTGCGTACAGGATCCTGCAGGAGGCGCTCACGAACGCGGCTCGCCACGGGGACGGCAGCGCACAGGTGGAGCTCGCCTACAGCTCGGATGCGCTCGACCTGAACGTGGACAACCCGCTGCCGCGCGCGCCCGGCAATGGCTCGAGCGGCGGCGGGCACGGGGTCATCGGCATGCGCGAACGCGCGGCCCTGCTCGGCGGCAGCCTCGAGGCGGGGCCCCACAACGGGCGCTTTCAGCTGCACGCACGGCTGCCGTTCGCGGACAAGCCGGCATGACATCGCCGCGCGTCAAGGTGCTGATCGTCGACGACGATGCCCTGATGCGCGCCGGGCTGCGCGGCGTGCTCGCGAGCGACGAGGGGATCGAGCTCGTGGGCGAGGCGGACGACGGGCGCCAGGCCGCGTACCGGACCCGCCTGCTCAAGCCGGACGTCGTAGTGATGGACGTCCGCATGCCGGACCTCGACGGCATCTCGGCCACGCGCGAGCTGCTGTCCGCTTTCCCCGAGGTGAAGGTCGTGATCCTCACGACCTTCGAGCAGGACGACTACATCTTCGGAGCGCTCAGCGCGGGCGCTTCGGGCTTCCTCCTCAAGCGCACGCGGCCCGAGGAGCTGATCGCGGCTATACACACGATCGCCGCGGGCGACTCGCTCCTGTCGCCGTCGGTCACGAGCAGGGTGATCGAGCAGATGGCCGGCATGCCCTCGCCCGACGCCGAGCGTGACCCGCGCCTGGAGGAGCTAACCGCGCGCGAGACCGAAGTGCTCGAGCAGGTGGCCCGGGGCCTCTCCAACGCCGAGATCGCCGCGCACCTCGTGATCGAGGAATCGACCGTCAAGACGCACCTCAAGCGCATACTCGCCAAGCTGGACGTCCGGGACCGGGTCCAGGCGGTGATCTTCGCCTACGAGAGCGGCCTGACCCAGCGGGGCTCCCACAGCCACGACTGAAACGCCGGCGTGGGCCCTCAGGTCTGGGTGAGCGGCAGCCAGACGCCGAAGCTGGTCGCGCCCGGCTCGGATTCCAGGGTGATGGTGCCGTGGTGGCGGTCGACCACGATCCGATGCGCGGTCGACAGGCCCAGGCCGAGCCCGTGACCGACCTCCTTGGTCGTAAAGAACGAGTCGAACACGCGCTCGCGGTTCTCAGGCGCGATGCCGGGACCGTCGTCGCTGACCTCGACCCGCGCGCCGCCGGCCTCGCCGCGCGTGCTGATCGTGATCGTGCCGCGATCGCCGAGCGCATCGATCGCGTTGTCGAGCAGGTTGGTCCAGACCTGGTTCAGCTCTGAGCCGCGGACAGTCAGCTTCGGGAGGCTCTTGTCGTACTCGCGCACGATCTCGATCTCGGTGTGCTTGAGCCGGTGGCCGAGGACCGCGAGCGTCGTCTCGAGGCCCTCGTGCAGGTCGACCTCGACGAGATCGCCGCGGTCCATGTAGGCGTATGACTTGACCGCCCCGACCAGGTCCGACATCCGCTTGGTCGACTCCTGCAGCTCGCCGGCGAGGCCGCGGGCGGTGAGCGTCGCCGCCACCCATGCGACGGCGGCGTCGGTGGCCGACCCGGCGAGCGTGCTCACCCGGTCGAGCCAGGCGCGGTCGACGCCCGCCGCGGCCAACGGCTCGGCAAGCCGCCAGGGCTCGGAGACGCCGAGCTCCTCGAGACGGGCGATCAGCTCCTCCTCGGCGTCCGCCACGTCAAGCGTGTCGAGCGCCGTGCGCTCCTCGGCACCCGCCACCGCCTCCTGCTGGAGCGCGACCAGCGCGCTTGCTTCCTCGCGCTCGATGCCGGAGTCGACGAAGCGGCCCATCGTGGAGCCGATCACCTCGAGTGCCTCCTCCATCTGGGCGGCGGCCCGGCGCGCCGCCGCGGCCGGGTTGTTCAGCTCGTGCGCCAGACCGGCGGCCATCGTGCCGAGCGAGGCCAGCCGCTCGCGGTTTTGCTCCATGCCGGTGATCCGGCTCATCACCGGGGCGACCTGCCGCATGACGCGCTGATGCACCGCCGGTTGCGAGAACGCAAGGCGGCGGAAGTCGTCGGCCTTGACCAGGGCGACGCGGCTGGGCGTGTCGGCCTTCATGCGTACCCCGAGCGGCCCGCCGGTCAACACAGCGATCGCTCCCATCCAGGTCGGCGCGATCTGGCGCCCGACCGGCTCGGTGCGCTCGCCTTCGATGCGAACGACTATCGCCTCGCCCTCGAGGAGCAGCTTCAGCCCAGGTGGATCTTCGTCCTGCTCGAAGATCAGGTCGCCCGGCTCGAGCTCCTCCGCGCTCGCGACGGGGACCCACTCGGCGAGCTGCTCGTCGTCGATGTCATCGAACAGATCGACTGAGCGCAGCTCGGCCGGCGTAACGGGCTCGCTCATGCCTGGGCGAGGTATTCGTGGATTAGCGAGACAGCCATCGAGCCCTCGCCCACCGCGCTTGCAACTCGCTTGATCGAGCGCGCGCGCACGTCGCCCGCGACGAAGACACCCGGCACACTCGTCTCGAGCGGATAGGGCTCGCGCGCCAGCGGCCAGCCGTTGTTCTGCACGTCCGGTCCGGCAAGGATGAACCCACGCCCGTCGCGCGCGACGACGCCCTCGAGCCAGTCGGTGCGCGGCGAGGCGCCGATGAAAACGAAGCACGCGTCCGCGTCGATTGCCGACTCCTCGCCGTCAGGCCCGCGGGTGCGCAGCCGCCGCAGTCGGCCATCCTCGCCCTCGGCGGCGGTCGCGACCGTCTCGGTGCGCACCGTGACGTTCGGCAGCCCGGCGAGCTGCTCGATCAGGTAGTGGGACATGGATCGCTCGAGGGTGGGGCCGCGCACGAGCATCGTCACCCTTTCGGCGAACCCGCTGAAGTGCACCGCGCCTTGGCCGGCGGAGTTCGCACCGCCGATCACCACGACCTGCTGATCTGAGCATGAGCGTGCCTCGGCCAACGCGGCGCCGTAGTAGACGCCCGCTCCGGTGAGCTCCGCGAAGCCCGGGGTGTCGAGCTGGCGGTAGGAGACCCCCGAGGCCACGAGCACGCAGTTGGCGCTCAGCTCACCGCCGCCGCTCAGCTCGACGATCCGGCCCGCCCCCTCGGCGCGCAGGCCGACCGCGTCCTGCACGGTCAGAAGCTCGGCGCCGAGCCGCCGCGCCTGGTCGGTGGCGCGGCGCGCCAGGTCCGAGCCGCTCAGCCCGGAAGGGAACCCGAGGTAGTTCTCGATCCGGCTCGACTGGCCCGCCTGGCCGCCGGGCGCCTCGCGCTCGACCATCACCGTGCGCAAGCCCTCCGACGCCCCGTAGACGGCGGCGGCGAGGCCGGCGGGCCCGCCGCCGACGATCACAAGGTCGTAGTGCTCCTGCGCCGGCTGGACAGCGACGCCGAGGCGCTCTGCCAGCTCGAGCACTGTCGGGCGCTCCAGCACCGAGCCGTCCTCGAGCAGCACGACCGGGAGGCGATCCTCGTCGACGTCCACCACCTGGAGCAACTCGCGCGCCTCCCCGTCACGCTCCACGTCCATCCAGCGCGCCGGCACGCGGTTGCGGGCCAGGAAGTCGCGCAGGTCATGGCTGTCCCGAGAGAAGCGATGGCCGACGATCCGAACCCCGCCTGCCTCGAGCGTCGCGCCGGCCTCCCAGCTGTCGAGGAGGTCCTCGATGACGGGAAAGAGCTGCTCCTCCGGCGGATCCCACGGCTTGAGCAGGTAGTAGTCGAGCGCCACGTCGTTGATGGCCGCGATCGCCGCCTCGGTGTCTGCATAGGCCGTCAAGAGCACGCGCTTGGCGTCCGGCACGAGGTTGCGGGCATGGACGAGGTAGTCGGTTCCAGACATGCCCGGCATGCGCTGGTCCGCGATCAGCATGGCCGCCTGGTCGCCGCGGGCGCGCAGCTCGCCGAGCACGTCGAGGGCCTCGGCCCCGGAACCCGCCCTAAGGACCCGGTAGCGCTCGCCGAAGCCGCGGCGCAGATCTCTGGTCACGGCGCCGAGCACGGCCGGCTCGTCATCGACAGCCAGAATCGCCGGACGTCGCTCGGAGGACACGGGAGCGAAGACTCGCAGACGGCCGCCGGCGCTCGAGGGCCAGGGAGGGCGCGTCCAGCTCCTGGGGTTCGGACCTGTCGATCTCGATGCCCGCCGTTCGTCGTTGGACCTCTCGCAGGTCGGCTACGAGAGCCGGACCCTGACGCCGGCACCCGCGACGGCCTGAGCGCTCCCCTGCTAGGAGTCGCCGGGGACCGGGGCCCCCGATGGCAGCCCGCTCTCGATGTACTTGTCGTAGAGCCGCCGCCACTCGGGGGTGACCCCGATCCCCGGCGCGGACGCGGGCTCGCCGTCCACCTGCCGGCCGAGTTCCCCCAGGCACAAGTCCCAGCCGGCCGCGTCTCTGGCCGCCTGCTCACGCTCGGATATGAAATGGATGAAGACAAGCCGGCTGCCCTCGCCCTCCGGCCCGAGCTCGAAGCGGAGCAGCTCGTCGCCCCACTTGAACTCGAGCAGCCGAGGCGGGTCCAGCTCGGTGACCTCGCCGGTCGTGGGCGGCGCGTCCGGGTCCTCGAACTCGAACGACATCGCCCCGCCGGGCCGCATGTCGGACGTGACGCGCGCCGGGAACCACCGCCCCATCTCGTCGGGGTCGGACACGGCGCGCCAGACCCGGTCGACGGGCTGGGAGAACGAGCGCTCGAAGCGCAGCGCCGGGCGGCCGTCGATCTCTTGATAGGTGCCGTTCATGTGGTGCCGTTCCCTTCGTCGAGGTGCCGTTCGAGCGCGTCGAGGCTGGTCGACCACATCCGCCGGTAGGGCGCGAGCCAGGTGTCGAGCTCCTCCAGCGGCTCCGGGCGCACGCGGTAGAGGCGGCGCTGGGCGTCCGCGCGGACGCCGACCAGATCCACCTCGCGCAGGACGCGCAGGTGCTTCGACACGGCAGGCTGGCTCACTCCGAGCAGGTCCACCAGCTCGCCCACGGGCCGCTCGCGCTCGCGCAGGAGGTCGAGGATGCGCCGGCGCGTGGGCTGTGCGATCGCCTCGACGGCTGTCATGTGTCGAATATAACCAAAGAGGCATATAAGCTCAAGATTGAGGGGCCGGTCCGTCTGGAATCCTGAGAAGTGCGATGTCGAACAGCGACCTACTGCGTGCCGGCTACGACGCCTGGAACCGGGCCGACCTCGATGCCTGGCTCGAGCTGCTCGACCCGGACATCGTGATTCGCACCTCGGGCGCGTTCCCGGACTTCGCACCCGAGTACCGCGGCCTCGAGCCGGCGGGGAAGTTCTGGCGCCAGATGCTCGAGCCCTGGGAGGACTTCCGGATCGAGGTCGAGCAGATCGAGGAGGAGGGCGACATCGTGGCAGCGGGGATCCGCTTCGTCGCGCGCGGGCGCGACAGCGGGGTGGACGTCGAGCTGCGCTTCGGCAGCGGCATCAGGGTGCGGGACGGCGTCGCGGTCGAGCTCGTGAACCGGCGCAGCTTCGAGGAGGTGCGCGAGGCGCTCCGCCAGTCCGAGCGGGCGGCCCAGAGCCCGAACGCCGCCCGCTGACGCGGCTCCGCCCCGATCCTGGTCGAGATCCTCCGCCGGCTCGGGATCGCGTTCGTCGCGGTGCGGGCAGAGGAGAGCGCGGCCAAGGCAGCGAAGAAGGCGGGCGCAGGCGGGAAGCGCGTGGGCGACTAGTCGTCGTCGCCCCTCTCTTCGCCATTTCCGGCGACGAACCGATCGAACCAATCGAGGACGCGGTGGTAGGCCTCAGCCATCGCGGCGGCGTTGAAGCGGGCACTGGTCTCGTTGAAGAAGGCGTGGCCGGCCTCGGTGAACGTCACGAACTGGTGCTCGAGGCGCGCGGCCTCGACCGCCGCGCGCGCGGCGTCCCGCGTCGCATTGACGCGGTCGTCAAGCCCGGCGTAGATGCCCAGCACCGCGGTCTTGGAGCGCGCCAACTGGCCGCCCTCGGGGAACGGCCCGTAGAACGGGGCGGCCGCGGCCAGACGCCTCTCCCCCGAAGTCAGCAGCAGCCACACCATGCCGCCACCGAAGCAGAACCCGGTGGCTGCGACCCGCTTCCTCGGCACGCGGCGCTTGAGCTCAGCCACGCCCGCCTTCATGTCAGCCGCGAACCGCTCCGGCGGGATGGCGGCAAGCGCGGCGGACACCGCGGCGTCATCGGGGAAAGCGCCCGTCCCTCCCTCCTCGGAGAGCAGGTCGATGGCGAGCGCGTTGTAGCCGCTCGCCGCAAAGCGGCCCGCGACCGAGCGGATGTGATCGTTGAGGCCACGGTTCTCGTGGATCACGAGCACGCCGCCGCGCGGCCGCTCCCCCGGGGCCCAGGCCGCCATCAGCGTCCCTCGTGGCCCCGGGAACGTGATTGCCTCGCTCGCTATCGGAGCCCACTCGATCTCCCGTGACCCGCGAGACGCGCCCGTCGGGCGCCGGGACACCTTGCGGCCACCCGACGCCTCCGCACCGCCGGCGGCGGCCAACAGCGAGCTCGCGGCCGCTCCCGTGACGCCGAGTAGCCCGAGCCGCCTGATCGCTTCGCGCCGGGTGATGATGCCGTCGGCGTGGTCCTCAGCGACCTCCTCGGCCAAGTAACGCTGCAACTCAGTCATATCGCCCCCTCAGGGATTCGATGCAGCAGTTGTCACAAATCCTCACCGTAAGCGGCGATTCGAAACCCCTGCTCATTCCCTTTGGCGCCTTCAGCCTTGCTGGGCGGGCACGGCCTCCCAGGCCTGCGCCTCGAAGGCCGCGTCGACCGGGGTGTCGGCGACGTTGGCGACGAGGTTCGCCATCGTCGTGTACGCCACCTGCGTCACGACCTCGAGGACGTTCTCGGGCGAGTAGCCGGCTGCGAGGAGCACCGCAAGCTGGTCGGCCGACACGTGGCCGCCACTCGCCAGCAGCTCGGCCGTGAAGACGTGCAGCGCCTCGAGCCGCGGATCGGTCAGGCTCTCGCCGGCGCGCAGCGCCGCGATCTCATCGGGCGCAAGGCCTACCCGCTCGGCGAAGGTCGAGTGGGCGGCCATCGAATAGGAACTCGCGTTCTCGCGGCTCACCGTCAGCCCGACGATCTCCCGCTCAGCGGGGGCCAGGTCGCTTCCGCGCAGGCTCGACTGCATCGCGACGAACCCCTGCAGGGCGGCCGGCGATCCCGCGATCGTCGCGGCGAGGTTGGGGATGAAGCCGACGTTCTTCTCGAGCCGATCGAGTGCCTCGCGCGCCGCCTCGGGTGCCGACTCCGGTGTGTGAATGGTGAAGTTGTGCATGGCGGACAGGGTGCACCGCGCCGCGTGGCAACTCAATTCCCTCCGAGAGAAGTGCGGCGCGCCCGGCCGCCGCCGTACAGTCCCCGTCGATGGCCACGAGCCCGGTCGGCACGCTGCTCCAGCACTGGCGCCGGCAGCGCCGGATGAGCCAACTGACGCTCTCGACCGAGGCGGGTGTCACGCCCCGGCACGTGAGCTTCGTCGAGAGCGGCCGTGCCAACCCCAGCCGCGAGATGGTGCTGACGCTCGCGCGGGCGCTCGACGTGCCGCTGCGCGAGCGCAACCAGATGCTGCTGGCCGCGGGGTACGCCCCGCTCTACCGCGAGACCGGTCTCGACGCGGCGGAGATGTCACAGGTGAGCGCCGCGCTCGAGCAGATGCTCGCCCACCACGAGCCGTTCCCGGCCGTCGTGATGGACCGGCATTGGAACGTGATGCGGTCGAACGACGCCGCTGCTTCCATGTTCGCGTTCCTGCTCGACGGCGCCGATCCCGGCGATCCGCCGAACGTCGTGCGGCTGATGTTCCGCAGCCTGCGCCCGCACGTCGCGAACTGGGACGAGACCGGCGAGGCGCTGATCCAGCGCGTCCACCGAGAAGCCGTCGGAGGGATCCCCGATCCGGAGACCCTGCGGCTGCTGGACGAGGTCCTCTCGCTGCCTGGCATCCCGGCGGCATGGTCGACCCCCGACTTCTCGGCCGGGACGCTGCCGCTGCTTCCCGTGGTGTTCTCGAAGGACGGCCTGCGGCTGAGCTACTTCTCGATGGTCACCACGGTCGGCACGCCGCAGGACATCACCCTCCAGGAGATCAGGGTGGAGTCGTTCTTCCCGGTGGACGAGCGGACGCGCGAGCAGCGCTGGGAATGAGGAGCTCCAGGTAGCCGTCGGCGATCTGCTCGGGCGACAGGCGGCCACGCGGGCGCAGCCAGGAGGCTGTGTGGTTGACCATCCCGAGCAGGGCGCGCAGGGCGAGCGCGCGGTCGGGAAAGCTGTGTGTTCCCTGCAGCTCGCAGCGCCGGAGGACGTCATCGAGGATCAGCTCGAAGTCCTTTCGCTGCCTGCGAACGGTGCGCCACTGAGGGTCGCGCTCGATCAGGTGGCGCTCCTGCTGGAAGACCATCATGTGGTGTCGATGGCGGGCGATGTGCTCGAGCCACGCTCGCAGGAGGTCCCTGAGCTGTACGTCGGCAGGGGCGTCCGTCGCGACGATCGCCCGCGCTTCCTCGAGCAGCGGCTCCATCAGCTCGTCGCAGATCCGGAACAGCAGCTGCTTCTTGCTTCCGATGTAGTGGTAGAGGCCGCCGGCCGCGAGGCCCGTGGCGTCGCTGAGGTCCGTCATCGAGGTGGCGTCGTAGCCGCGTTCCGCGAACAACTCCGCGGCAACCTGAATCACGCGCTCCTGGCGCCGGTCGTAGCGACGCCGAAGAGCCGGGCGGGTGGGCGGGGTGGTGGCCATGAACTTCGAACGGGCACTCTAACTTAGAGCGATTATTCGGTATTCTGCGCAAATGCGTTTCGACCTGTTGGAGGAGCAGGCGGCCATCCGCGACCTCGTCCGCGAATTCGCGGAGGGCGAGGTGGCGCCGGTCGCCGAGGAGCTCGACCGCACCAAGGCGTTCCCTTACGAGATCGTCCGCAAGCTCGGGGACCTGGGGCTGATGGGCATGCCCTACCCGGAGGAGTACGGCGGCGGGGGCGCCGACAACCTCAGCTATGCGATCGCGATCGAGGAGCTCGGACGCGTGGACTCATCCGTGGCGATCACGGTCGCCGCGCACACGAGCCTCGGCACCTGGCCCCTGTACGCGTTCGGCTCGGACGAGCTGAAGGCCGAGTGGATGCCGCGGCTCTGCTCCGGCGAGCGCCTGGGCGCGTTCGGGCTGACCGAGCCCGAGGCGGGCAGCGACGCGGGCAACGTCCGGACGCGCGCCACCCTCGAGGGCGGCGAGTGGGTGATCAACGGCGCCAAGCAGTTCATCACCAACAGCGGCACCGACATCTCGGGCTTCGTCACGATCACGGCCCGCACCGGCGACGACGAGATCTCGAACCTGCTCGTCCCGAACGGCACGCCCGGCTATGAGATCGGGGAGCCGTACCGGAAGATGGGCTGGAACGCCTCGGACACCCGGCCGCTGAGCTTCGAGGACTGCCGCGTGCCGGAGGACAACCTCGTGGGCGCGCGTGGCATGGGCTTCAAGCAGTTCCTCCAGACGCTCGACGGGGGGCGGATCGGCGTGGCGGCGCTGGGGGTCGGCCTCGCGCAGGGGGCGCTCGACGAGGCGCTTCGGTACGCGAAGGAGCGGATCGCGTTCGGCAAGCCGATCGCCAAGTACCAGGTGATCCAGGCGAAGCTCGCCGACATCTCCACCGAGATCGAGGCGGCCCGCCTGCTCACCTACAAGGCTGCGGTGCTCAAAGACGAGGGGCGCAACTTCAGCCTCACCGCCGCGCAGGCCAAGCTCAAGACGGGGCGGCTCGCCGTGCGCGCGGCGGAGGAGGCGGTCCAGATCCACGGCGGCTACGGCTACATCGAGGAGTACCCGGTGTGCCGCTTCTATCGTGACGCCAAGATCCTCACGATCGGCGAGGGCACCGACGAGGTGCAGCAGATGGTGATCGCGCGGGCGCTCGGAGCCTGACCTTGTTCTCCCGGGTGCTTGTCGCGAACCGCGGGGAGATCGCGGTGCGCGTGCTCCGGACCCTGCACGCGCTCGGCATCGAGGGGGTGGCCGTGTACAGCGACGCCGATGTGGATGCCCCGCACGTCCGCGCCGCGGACCTGGCCGTGCGGCTCGGCCCGGCGCCGGCGGCGGAGTCCTATCTCCGGGTCGAGCGGGTCGTGGCCGCCGCGCGGGAGACCGGCGCCGAGGCCGTGCATCCCGGCTACGGCTTCCTGTCCGAGCGCCCCGAGCTCCCGCGCGCGTGCGCCGATGCCGGCCTTGTCTTCGTCGGCCCGTCGGCCGACGCGATGGCGCTGCTCGGCGACAAGGCGGCCTCCAAGCAGGCGGCCGTCGCGGCGGGCGTGCCGGTGGTGCCGGGGCTGCATGGAGACGCGCTCACGGACGGCGAGCTCCTGGACTGGGCCGGGTCGCAGCGTCTGCCGCTGCTGGTCAAGGCCGTGGCGGGCGGCGGCGGCAAGGGCATGCGCGTGGTACAGACGCTCGACCAGATGCCCGAGGCACTGCGCGCGGCGCGCAGCGAGGCGCGGGCCGCGTTCGGCGACGACCGGCTGCTCGTGGAGCAGTGGATCGAGCGCCCGCGCCACATCGAGGTTCAGGTGATCGGCGACACGCATGGCAACGTCATCCACCTGGGCGAGCGCGAGTGCAGCCTCCAGCGTCGCCACCAAAAGGTGATCGAGGAGGCGCCCTCGCCGGTCGTGGACGCCGCGCTCCGCGAGCGGATGGGCGCCGCCGCGGTGGAGCTTGCGCGCAGCTGTGGGTACACCGGCGCCGGGACTGTCGAGTTCCTCGCGGCCGCGGACGACCCATCCGACTTCCACTTCCTCGAGATGAACGCCCGCCTGCAGGTTGAGCACCCGGTGACCGAGGCGGTCACGGGCCTCGATCTCGTCGAGCTGCAGCTGCGCGTGGCCGCCGGCGAGCCGCTGCCGCTCCGCCAGGACGACGTCGCGCTGTCCGGCCATGCTGTCGAGGCGCGCATCTACGCCGAGGACCCGGCGAACGGGTTCCTCCCCTCGAGCGGGCGGATCGTCGCCTGGACGCCGCCCCCCGGCGCGCGCCTCGACAGCGGCGTCGAGCAGGGGGTCGAGGTCACCTCGCACTACGACCCGCTGCTGGCCAAGCTGATCGTGTCCGGGCCGGACCGCGCGGCCGCCCTCGCGCGCCTCGCCCGCGCGCTCGGCGAGCTGCGCGTGGTCGGCCCGGCCACCAACGTCTCCTACCTGAGCGCGCTGCTCGAGCGCCCGGACGTGCGCGCCGGCGAGCTCGACACGGGCCTGCTCGAGCGGATCGGCGACGAGCTGCAGCCGGCCCCGAACCCGGAGCTGCCGGCGCTCGCCCTCGTCGCGCTGATCGGCACGCCCGCGTCGGACGACCCCTGGGAGGACAGCGACGGCTGGCGGCCGGGCGAGCGGGGCTGGGCGCGCGCCCGCCTGACCGGGCCGGACGGCGACGCGCAGGCCGCGGTGCTTCCGGACGGGGAAGGCTGGTACGCGGCGGGCGCGCTTCGCGCCCGTCTCGTCGACGACGGCGGGCTCCGGGTCGAGTCCGGCGGCATTGCCCGGCGGGTCGACGTCTACCGCGACGGCGAGGCCGTCTGGCTCGTGGACGGCGGCGTGCCGAGCCGCTGGGCGCCGGCCGGCGAGGAGCACGAGCGACGCGCCGTTGCGGGCTCGCTCGAGGCGCCGATGCCCGGCACGGTGCTCGACGTGCGCGCCGAGGCGGGGTCTGAGGTGGCCGAGGGGGACATCCTGCTCGTGCTCGAGTCGATGAAGATGGAGCTCACGATCACGAGCCCGTTCGACGGCGTGGTCGGCGACATCGCGGTCCGCACGGGTGACCGCGTCGCGCGCGGCCAGGAGCTCGCGGCGGTGGAGCCGCTCGAGGGGGCGCCCGCATGACCGTGCTCGCCAGCCACGTCCGCCCGGGCACTCCCGAGTTCGAGGCCAACGACGCCGAGCAGCGCCGGCTGGTCGCCGAGCTCCGCGAGCGGCTGAGCCGCGCCGCGGCCGGCGGGGGCGAGCGCGCCCGCGAGCGCCACGTGGCGCGCGGCAAGCTGCTGCCGCGCGAGCGCGTCGAGCGGCTCTGCGACCCCGGCGCGCCCTTCCTCGAGCTCTCGCCGCTGGCGGCGGAGGGGCTCTACGACGGCGACGCTCCCGCCGCGGGGATCATCACCGGCGTCGGCCGTGTGTCGGGGCGCGAGGCGGTGGTGGTCGCCAACGACGCCACGGTCAAGGGCGGCACCTACTACCCGATGACCGTCAAGAAGCATCTGCGCGCCCAGGAGATCGCGCTCCAGAACCGGCTCCCGTGCGTCTATCTCGTCGACTCGGGCGGCGCCTTCCTGCCGCGCCAGGACGAGGTCTTTCCCGACCGCGACCACTTCGGCCGGATCTTCTTCAACCAGGCGACAATGGCCGCCCGCGGGATCCCGCAGCTGGCCGCCGTGCTCGGCTCGTGCACCGCGGGCGGCGCCTACGTGCCCGCGATGAGCGACGAGACCGTGATCGTCCGCAACCAGGGCACGATCTTCCTCGGCGGGCCGCCGCTCGTGAAGGCGGCGACCGGCGAGATCATCAGCGCCGAGGAGCTGGGCGGAGGCGAGCTGCACGCACGCACGTCGGGGGTCGTCGACCACCTCGCCGCCGACGACGAGCACGCGCTCCGCATCCTGAGGCAGGTGGTCGCAACGCTCGCACCGCGGCCGCGCGCGCCCTGGGAGCGCGCCCCGGTCGAGCCGCCCGCGGTCGACCCCGACACCCTCTACGGCGCCGTCCCGGCCGACACGCGCACCCCCTACGACCCCCGCGAGGTGATCGCCCGGATCGTCGACGGCAGCCGCATGCACGAGTTCAAGGCCGAGTACGGCACCACGCTCGTGTGCGGGTTCGCGCGCATCCACGGCCACCCGGTCGGCATCGTCGCCAACCACGGGATCCTCTTCTCGGAGAGCGCGCTCAAGGCGGCGCACTTCATCGAGCTGTGCGACCAGCGCGGCGTGCCGCTGCTCTTCCTCCAGAACATCAGCGGCTTCATGGTCGGCAGGGAGTACGAGGCCGGGGGCATCGCCAAGGACGGGGCGAAGATGGTCACGGCGGTCTCGACCACCCGCGTCCCGAAGCTCACCGTGATCGTCGGAGGCTCGTTCGGGGCCGGCAACTACGGCATGTGCGGACGCGCATACGAGCCGCGCTTTCTCTGGATGTGGCCTGCCGCGCGCATCTCGGTGATGGGCGGTGAGCAGGCGGCCACGGTGCTCTCCACGATCCGCGCCGATCAGGCCGGGGCGGCCGGGCGCGAATGGCCCGAGCAGGAGGCGGAGGCATTCCGTCAGGAGCTGCGCGACCAGTACGAGCACCAGGGCCACCCCTACTACGCGACCGCCCGGCTCTGGGACGACGGCGTGATCGACCCGCTCGACACCCGCCGCGTGCTCGGGCTCGCCCTTGGCACGTGCGCAAACGCCCCGCTCCCGGAGCGTGCGGCGCCGATCTACAGGATGTAGCCGGCCTGCCAGGGCCCCGGCTGGTACAACTGCAACCATCTCGGGTCGACCCGGTCGGGCACGTGGTCCGTGTTGATCCTGCCTTACATCGAACGGATTCGGTGTACCGGCAACATTTGGACTGATAGGCGGGGAAAGAACGACGCCAACGCCGCCGCGGCCGACGTCGCGTTCCCAACACATCCGTCCTCGTGATCCGCCAAGGTGACGCCCTGATTGCCGACAGCCCGGAGCCAGCCCCCACCGACCCGGTCACGTCCTCGCGTAGTTCCAGAGTGCCGCCTCGCGCTCGAAGTCGGAGAACTCTTCCTGCCAGTGGCGGGCGTCCTCGGAGATGTCGATGTCGCTGGCCTGCCAGTTGCCCCGCTCCCGGCGCGCGTAGAGGTCCTCGTAGCTGAGTGCGTCGGCCGCCCGTCCTATGGTCGATCATTCGCCGACACAGATGGGAGCGCCGTGACCGTCCCGTTCTCGCTCGAGCTCAGCCAGGACCAGCGCGACGTTCGCGACTGGGTGCACGGCTTTGCCGAGAACGTCGTTCGCCCCGCGGCCCACGAATGGGACGAGCGCGAGGAGACGCCCTGGCCGGTGATCCAGGAGGCCGCCAAGATCGGCCTCTACGGCTACGAGGCACTCGCCCAGTTCTGGGCCGACACCAGCGGGCTGACGCTCCCGCTCGTGAACGAGGAGTTGTTCTGGGGCGACGCCGGCATCGGCATGTCGATCATGGGCACGAGCCTTGCGGTCGCGGGCATCTTCTCGGCCGGCACGCCCGAGCAGCTCGGCGAGTGGGTCCCGCAGTGCTACGGAACCGTCGAGGAGCCGAGGGTCGCGTCATTCTGCGTCTCCGAGCCCGACGCCGGCTCCGACGTTTCGGCGCTTCGGACCCGTGCGCGCTACGACGAGGCCAGCGACGAGTGGGTCCTCAACGGGCAGAAGGCCTGGGCGACCAACGGCGGAATCGCAAGCGTCCACGTTGTCGTGGCGTCGGTCGAGCCGGAGCTCGGCGCCCGGGGCCAGGCGGCCTTCGTGGTCCCGCCGGAGACAGAGGGCCTCGAACAAGGATCGAAGCTCAAGAAGCACGGCCTACGCGCCTCGCACACCGCGGATGTCTTCCTCGACGACTGCCGGATCCCCGGCTCCTGCCTGCTCGGCGGCAAGGAGAAGCTCGACGAGCGCCTCGCGCGCGCCCGCGAGGGGACACGCTCCAAGCGCCAGGCCGCGATGCAGACCTTCGAGGTGACCCGCCCGGCAGTGGGCGCACAGGCGCTCGGCATCGCGCGGGCGGCGTACGAGTACGCGCTCGCGTACGCGCAGCAGCGCGAGCAGTTCGGCCGCCCGATCATCCAGAACCAGGCGATCGCGTTCACGCTCGCCGACATGAAGATGGAGATCGATGCCGCGCGCCTGCTCGTCTGGCGCGCCTCCTGGATGGGCCGTGCGGGTCACGCCTTCGACGCGGCCGAGGGCTCGATGTCGAAGCTCAAAGCGGGCGAGGTGGCCGTGTGGGCGACCGAGCGGGCGATCCAGATTCTCGGCGGAAACGGCTACACGCGCGAGTTCCCGGTCGAGCGCATGCACCGCGACGCCAAGATCTACACGATCTTCGAGGGCACCTCGGAGATCCAGCGCCTGGTGATCGCCCGGGCGATATCAGATACGGCGATCCCGTAGGCGGGGCGGACCCCGGCCGACGCTGGTTTGCCGCACGTTCCCGACTTAATGTCGTGTGACGACACCAAGTCGGCATCGTGGGAAAGAAATCGCCGTTTCGAGCCTAATCACCGCTCCCCTGCCGCCCCCTCCCCAGCCGTAGTCGGCCGTAGACCGGACCTAAGAGCACGCACCGCACGGAGCGCAGCAGCCCGCCCGCCCGCGCAACCCCGTAGCGTCCGCAACGCATGGGCGCTTCCGATGTGGTCGAGCTGACCCGCGCGCTGGTCGCGATCGACTCGGTCAACCCGTCACTCGTGCCCGGCGCCGCCGGTGAGGACGAGGCCGCCGATTTCGTCGCGGGCTGGGGGCGGGACGCCGGCCTCGAGGTCGACCAGCTCGAGGGGACGTCCGGTCGGCCCAGCGTCATCGTGCGAGCCCGCGGGAGTGGCGGCGGCCGCACGCTGCTCCTATGCGGGCATCTCGACACGGTGGGAGTCGAGGGGATGAGCGAGCCCTTCGAGCCGCGCATGGACGGCGAACGTCTCCACGGGCGCGGCTCCTATGACATGAAAGCGGGCGTCGCCGCCGCGCTCGTCGCCTGCCGCGAGGCCGCCGCGCAGGACCTGGCGGGGGACGTGCTCGTGGCGGCGGTGGCCGACGAGGAGCACGCGAGCATCGGCGTGCAGGAGGCGCTGCGCTCGCTCGACGGCGACCCCGACGCCGCGATCGTCACCGAGCCGACCGAGATGGAGATCGCCATCGCCCACAGGGGCTTTGCCTGGCTCGAGATCGAGGTGACCGGGCGCGCCGCGCACGGCTCGCGGCCGCACCTCGGGATCGACGCGATCGTGAAAGCGGGCCCAGTCCTGACGGCGCTCGGCACTCTCGACGAGCAGCTGGGGGAGCGCCGTCACCCGCTGCTCGGGCGGGGCTCGGTGCACGCCTCCGTGATCAGCGGGGGCCGGGACCTCGCCACCTATCCGGACCGCTGCACGATCGGGATCGAGCGCCGGACGCTACCCGGCGAGGGCGCTCCCGAGGTGGAGGGCGAGCTCGAGGACCTGCTCGCCGGCTGCCGCGAGGCCGACCCGGTGCTCAAGGCCGCGCGACGGACGCTGCTCGTGCGTGAGCCGCTCGAGACGAGCGAGGGCGAGCCGATCGTCTCCGTGCTCCGTGATGCCGCTGCCGGCGTCCTTGGCTCGAGGCCTCCGCTCAGCGGGGCCAGCTTCTGGGCGGATTCGGCCTTCATCGCGGCCGCCGGGGTCCCGACCGTGCTGTTCGGCCCCAGTGGGGAAGGCGCCCACGCGGTCGAGGAGTGGGTCAGCATCCGCGACACCGAGGCGTGCGCCGACGTGCTCACGCGCGTGGCCGCCACGTTCTGCGCGTAGCCGCCCGCGGCCTCACTCCTCCAGCATTTCCTTGAGCGCGACCAGGTGCTCGCGCCAGTACGCACGCGCCTTCTCCGCGGCCTCGGCGTCCGGCAGCCGTTCGTGCTCGAGAGCGACCTGGCTCTTGGCCTCGCCCTTGGCGGTGAAGCCGACGACGAGGCGGGATGCGCCGTCTTCCCAGTCGAAGCGCGCCGTGCGGCCGGGCTGCGAGGTGCGCTCGCGCAGCTTCGCCCCCGGAAGCCAGCGCGCGCGCAGGCCGGGGTCCACGAACGCCGCGAACAGGCGCTCAACCGGCACCGCCACCGTCTTGCTCGCGCTTGCCGAGAACAACCCGTCGCGGCCGCCGCCGGGCTCGCGCAGCCCACGCGCCCGCTCGAACTCGACGGTGACGGTCTGGGCCCACCAGCCGTCCACGCCGTGCTCGTCCATGAGCCAGGCAGCGATCTCCCCGTGCTTGCGCTCGGCGGCGCCCCAGGCGTCGAGCAGGTCGAACCACGCCTCATAGCCGCGACCGGTTGCGCGCTCCACAGCCTCGTTCGACGTGCGCTGAATGGTGTTCATCGTGCCTCCTTTGGCCGGGCTCCCGTGGACGCCTTCCTGGAGGATGTCGAAACTACGGTGAGGGTTTCGACAAGGGTTGAAGAGGTGAGCCAGGCAACCGCGATCGAGGAGCTGTTGCGCGAACTGGCGCCGCAGGTCGTAGGCGCGCTGGTCAGGCGCCGGGGCGGCTTCGACAGCTGCGAGGACGCGGTCCAGGAGGCCCTCCTCGCGGCCGCCGTGCAGTGGCCGCGGGACGGAGTGCCGGCGAACCCGAAGGGATGGCTGATCACGGTGGCGTCCAGGCGGCTGACCGAGCTGTGGCGCAACGAGTCGGCACGGCGACGCCGGGAGGAAAGCGCCGCCGCGCTGGAGCCACCGGAGCGCGAGCCGACCCCGGACGTCGACGACACGCTCACCCTGCTGTTGCTCTGCTGCCACCCGTCGCTCACCGCGCCCTCCAAGGTGGCCCTGACCTTGCGGGCGGTCGGCGGCCTCCGGACCGCCGAGATCGCGCGGGCGCTGCTCGTGCCGGAGGCGACGGTCGCCCAGCGCATCAGCCGGGCGAAGGCGCGCATCAGGGCGGACGGCGCCCGGTTCCGGATGCCGCCCGAGGCCGAGCGCGCAGAGCGGATCGACGCGGTGCTGCGGGTGCTGTACCTGATCTTCAACGAGGGCTACACCGCCAGCTCGGGGTCGGCGCTGCAGCGGGTAGAGCTCACCGCGGAGGCGATTCGCCTGACCCGGCAACTGCACGAGCGCCTGCCCGAGGACGGCGAAGTGGCAGGTCTTCTCGCTCTCATGCTCCTCACCGACGCCCGCCGCCCGGCCCGTACCCGGCCCGACGGCAGCCTCGTGCCGCTCGCCGAGCAGGACCGCGGCAACTGGGACGCACAAGCAATCGCCGAGGGGGTCGCTCTGATCACCGCGACGCTCGCGTCGGCGCCTGTCGGCCCGTACCAGCTGCAGGCCGCGATCGCCGCCGTGCACGACGAGGCCGCCCGTGCGGAGGACACCGACTGGCGCCAGATCCTCGGGCTGTACGGGCTGCTCGACAAGATCGCGCCGGGGCCCATGGTCACCCTCAACCGGATCGTCGCCGTGGCGATGGTGCACGGCCCGGATGCCGGCCTCGAGCGGCTTGCCGAGGCGGAGTCCGAGCCTGGGCTCGCGGGGCACCACCGTGTGGACGCCGTGCGAGCACACCTGCTCGAGATGGCCGGCGACGACGAGGCCGCCGGCGCCGGCTACCGCCTGGCCGCGCGACGCACGCTGAGCATCCCCGAGCAACGCTACCTGGAGTCCCGCGCCGCCCGGCTCGCGGGGCGGGCGAGCCGGCGGGCTTGACGACCCACTACGGTTACGCCATGGGCGACCTCACACCCGGTTCCGGCCGCGTTCCCTCCAGACGGTCCCGCGAGCAGCGGGCGTACCGGCTCGTCGTTGCGGGCGGCGCCGCGGGCGCCGTCGCCGTGGTGGGCCTGGTGCTCGCGATCGTCGGGGTCATCGGGTTTGCGATTCCGGTGCTGGCGCTCGTTGTCGCCGTGATCTGCCTCTTCCTGTTCCGGCGCACGGTGTCTTGAGGACACCCGCGGCCGGGGAATCCTTCCGCCGGGGATTGCGGGCGGGAGTCCCGTTTGCGATCGCGGGCTTCCTGCTCTCGGTCTCCTTCGGCGTCGTCGCGCAGGATGCCGGGCTGTCGGCGCTCGCGGCGATAGTAATGTCGCTGATCGTGTTCGCGGGCTCCGCCCAGTTCGCCGCGATCGCAATCGTCGGGCAGGGTGGGACGGTGGGCGCCGCGATCGGCGCCGCCGCCCTGATGAACTCGCGCTTTCTGCCGATGGGCGCCGCTTTTGGACCGTCGCTGCCCGGCGGGCCGCTCAAGCGGGCCGCACAGGGGCAGGCCGTGGTCGACGCCTCATGGGCGCTCGCTGCGCGCGGAGACGGGAGCTTCGATCGCTGGATGCTCTTCGGCGCGAGCGCCGCGCAGTACGTGACCTGGCAGGCAGGCACGATCGCCGGGGCGCTCGGGGGCGACCTGCTCGGCGACCCCGAGGCGCTCGGGCTGGACGCGATCTACCCGGCCTTCTTCCTGGCGCTGCTCCTGGGCGAGGCCCACAGCCGCCGGGCGGTCGTCGTCGCGCTGCTCGGCGCGGCGATCGCGCTGGCCCTGGTGCCGGTGGCGCCCGCTGGGGTCCCCGTTCTGGCGGCGAGTCTCGCAGCGCTGATCGGGCTCACGCGCTCCGCGCAGGCGGCCGTGCTCGCTGCCCAGGAGCCGGAGGGAGCACCGCGGTGAGCCCGTCCGCTGTCCTGGTGGCGGGCTGCGCGGTCGTGACCGCGCTGCTCAAGGCCGCCGGCCCGATCGCGCTCGGCGGCCGGGAGATCCCGGTCTGGGTGACGAGCGTGATCGTGCTGCTTGCGCCGGCGCTCCTCGCCGCCCTCGTCTTCACGCAGGCGTTCGCGGACGGCTCCGAGCTCGCCGTCGGAGCCGAGACCGCCGGCGTCGTGGCGGGCGGACTGGTGGCCTGGCGCACCGGATCGATCGTCGCCTGCGTGATCGTGGCCGCGGCGCTGACGGCGGCGCTCCGCGCGCTCTAACGGACGGATCTTTCCGACTTCTACCGCCAGGAACGGTCAAAGTCGGCACGCTGGCGCGAATCGGGGCGTTCCAACCGCCGGATACGCTGGCCCCGCCTTGCAAGAACCCCTCCACCTGCCCATCCGCCGCAACACCGCGCTGCTCTCGGCGGCCCTGGCTGCGAACTCGGCAATGCTGCAGCTCCAGGCGGCCGTGGCGTCGATAACGCTGGTGATCGTGCTCGGGGTCGAGGGTCTGCTCGGGCTGGGGCCCGCGATCGTGCTCGCCTCAGGGGCCCTTGCCGCGCTCCCCGCCGGCAGGGCGATGGACCGCATCGGGCGCGTGCCGGTGCTCAGGGCCGGCTACCTCATCGGGGCCGCGGGCTGCGGGCTCGCCGCTCTCGGGGCGTCGAGCGAGTTCGCCCCCGCGGTCATCGGCGGACTCATCGGCGTGGGGGCAGCCAGTGGGGTGGCGCTCCTGTCGCGCACCGCCGCCGGCGACATGTATCCGCCCGAGCGGCGCGGCCGAGGGATCGCACTCGTGCTGTTCGGCGCCGTGTTCGGGGCGCTGCTCGGACCCGCCGTCTTCAGCCCACTCCTCGCAGGACGTGATCTGAGCGGGGATGCCCTGGCCCCGCTCTGGCTCGCCGCGGGCGGGTTCATGCTGGTGGGCTGCGTCCTCGTTTCGTCGGTGCGCCCCGACCCGCGCCGGATCGCCGAGCTGCTCGAGCACGAGCCGCCGCAGGAGCCCGGCGCGGCGGCGAGCCCGCTGCGAGAGCTGCTCGCCCGCCCCGGCGTGATCCCGCCGCTGATCGCGGCACAGGCCAGCTTCGCCGTCATGGTCGGAGTGATGACGCTCACCGGTGCGCTGGTCGTCGACCATCAGGGTCACGAGGGGCATAACGTCTTCCCGATCATCGGAGCGCACGTGATCGGCATGTACGCGCTCGTGATCGTGATCGGCGACGTGATCGACAGGATCGGACGGACGCCCTCGCTCGCGGGTGGCCTGTTCGTGATGGCCGCTTCGGTGATCAGCCTGCTTTGGGTGGAGAGCGTGCCCGCCACCGCGGTGGCGCTGTTCGGGCTCGGTCTCGGCTGGAACCTCTCCTTCGTGGCGGCGACCGCGGAGCTCGCCGATCTGACCCATCCGTCGGAGCGCGGCAGGCTGCTCGGCTTCAACGACCTGCTCTCCGGCGGCACGGGCGCCGGGCTGGCGCTCCTCGGCGGGCTCGCGCTCTCCAGCATCGGTGTCGCCGCGCTGGCGATCGGAGGCACGCTGCTGGTGGTCGGTCCGGCCCTCTGGATCCTGCGGACCGGCATGCCCGCGCCCGTTACCGAGTCGTAAAGCGGCGTGTGACGAAGGTCGCAGTAGCGCCGGCGCGCGGTCGGTAGAAACCGATGTATGGCGCAAGCTCTGAGCCTGTCCAATCCGCGCAGCCTCCTCGTGCCGATCCTGGCTTTTGTGGTCGGTGCGGGTGGCGCGACGGCCACCTATGCCGCGATCGACGGCACCTCGTTCGACCCGACGTCGTCGAGTGGCTCGACGCAGGCGCGGCTGGCCCCGCACGCCGGAGTGGGCGGAGCCGCGGTCGAGACGCCCTCCCCCTCGACCGGGCACAAGGGCGGCGGGCCGCCCGCTGAGCAGAGCCCCGCACAGGAAGCTGCCGAGGCCGCACGGACCGACCCCCACGGCCCCGCAGCAGCCCTCCCCTGATCTGGCGCCGGGGGGCGATCCGGGCCCGGTTCGCCCCCCGGCGCGGAGTTAGAACGGGTTCCGGAAGCGGCTGACGATGGCGCGTTCCAGCCCGATGTACTCCCGCCACGCGCGGCGTGCCAGCACCTCGACGATGCTCGTGTAGCCGTTCTCGCTCGCGGCCGGCGGCGGCCCGCTCGAAGGGACGGCCGCGGCCGGCCGCGCAACCTCGACGCCCGGATGAACGAGCATGTCGATCTCGGCGTCGAACACGATTTCCGCCCGCTGGCTGTTGACGCCGAGCTCCTGACAGATCGGATGGCTGTCGAGATGGTGGATGGTCAGTTCCGCGTCCCTGCCGACCATCTTGTTCGTCGTGCGGATGAACTCCACCGGCGCCTCGACCACCGACTGGTAGCACGCGCGCGTGCCGTCGTGCGCGTCTCTGAACTGCTTGAGGAAGAGCTGGTACACGCGCTGCGCGCGCGCCGCCGCCAGAAGGTCCGCGGTAAGGCGGACGCCCGGCAGCACGATCTCGCCCTGAGCGTTCACCTGGGGCAGATCGCCCATGATCCGACGTACCAGACCCTCGAATCCCTCGAGCACCTCGTCCGAGGCCTCGCTGTCGCCGCCCACCCCCTTCACCTCGAGGAAAGGTCGCCAGGACGCGGGCTCGTTGAGGCCGAAGTTCCCTCCGAAGGTCTCCATGGTGACGTGCTCGCCGACCGCGTCGCACGGCTCGAAGCGGCCCATCGTCTTGGCGTAGCCGTAGGTCTCCCGCCCTCCGAGGTAGGACATCGGGTTGTCGACGAAGATGTACGGGACGGCGAGCACGAACCGGTCCGCCACGAAGACGTCGCCCAGGTCGCGCCCGGCGAGAACCGGCACCCAGAACGTCGCCATGATCTCCTTGACCGAGCCCCAGTTGTCGAAGGGGGGCGTGAGGCAGGTGACGCGCTCGAACCCGCCCAGGAGCAGTAGGACCATCGAGCCCAGCGAGCGATAGTCCATCGCGCCGCCGGCGGGGATGTCGAACATGCGCTCGACGAGGTCAGCGATCCGCTGGCTTTCCCCTCGGATGACGTAGCCACGCAACCGGCCGCCCTCGCTGAGGAATGGCGGCGGCGTGGTGGCGCGGCCGCCGAACTCGACGTACGCGGGCAGTTCGACCGGAGCGGGCCGGAGCCAGCGGGACTCCCGGCCGGGGATCACCGCGCCGACGCCGGTGATGCGTGCGGCTGCCTCGATCCCCGAGATGACGGCAGCCTCCACGCAGCCGCCGTCGATCCCGTTGCGCGTCCAGTCGCCGGCCAGGGACAGGTTCTCGAAGCCGGACTCGTCCGAGGGCAGACGGTGCTCGACCGAGCCGGCGGTGGTCAGGACGTACTGCTCGCTGGGGGTGACGTTCGCCCGCCAGTACTGGGCTTCGAAGCGCGAGGCGCCGTTGCCGCCGTCCGGATCGACCAGCACGTCCCAGTCGAACGAGCCGTCGGCGCGCTTGGCGTTCGGCCACAGGGTCGCCATGTCGGCCTCGAGGAAGTCGATCGCGTTGGCCATGACCCGTGCGGTGGCGTCGGCGGGCGGCTCGTCGGGCACCTCGTCGAGAACGCCGCAGAAGTAGGCGATCGTGCGCACACCGTCGCTCGGGTCCCACGACTCGCGCGGGATCAGGTGGCTCATGTCGCAGTAGGTGTCGAGCGGCTCGACGTAGGAGCCCGCCACCGAGTCCTGGTCGTGGGCCCAGCCGAGGTCGGTGGCGCTGCGGTTTGCCCAGAGCTGGAATGCCTGCGTTTTCACCGTCTCCGCCGTGCTGATGCCCTCCGCGAAGCGGTCGTCCTTGCTGATGAGGTCGTCGCAGATCCCGGTCCCCCCAGATTTCTGCGGCTTGAGAGCGCCCACCGGGATCGCGAGCACCACCTCGTCGAAGTCCTTCTTCTTGTCCTCGGTGCTGCGCTCCAGAGTATGCGGGTCGTGGTCCAGCGGGTTAACCTCGAGCTCGAAGTCGTGACCCTCGGCCTCGGGCTGGAGCTGCTTCCAGAGCGGCTCGCTCGGCCAGCACTCGAGCCCCTCGACGTCCACAAGGGGGAAGTAGTCGGCTGCATCGCCCCGCAGGCTCGCCTGCTCCACGAGCTCGATCTCCTCGACCCACTTGACGGCCGGGTTGTCCGGGTCATGTTTCGCCTTCAGACCGGTGACCGCGTGGAAGAACTTGAACTTCACCTTGTGCTTTTGCAGCACCCGGTAGAGCGGCGTGAACACCGCGTCGCCCATGCCCGCCTGCATCTTGTACATGATCGATCCGCGGTAATTGAAGACGAGCTTGAGCAGATCGCTCGTCGCGGTGCCCGCGGCGACGTTGGCCGCGGGGATGTGGCCGGCCGGGTATCCGAACGCCACGTCGTAGACCGAGCGCAAGACCGGGGAGCGAAGCTCTGGTGTCTCGCCAAGCGTGACCTGCTTCGCCCCGTGGGCACGCAGCCAGCTGCACCATTCGAGGTGGTTGACGACGTGGAAGCCGTTCTCGAGCACCCCGTCCTCGACGATCCCGGCAAGCATCGACACGCCGGCGTCCAAGCTCGTGAAGAAGAAGCGCAGCTGTGGCTCGTCGTCGACGCGGTCCCTCACCAAGAGCCACAGCCAGTCCCGGAGGCTCTTCAGGAGCCTGGCGACCAGCGCTGGCTGTACCGCTTCGAGGGGCAGCCGGTGATCTGTGGCCCCGGCGCGCACCTGCGCGAGGCGTTCAACGACGTCGAGCACCCGCTCCGCGGCGTCGGCCGGCAGCTCGCGGAGCTCACCGGCAACCGCGCCGGCGAGGTTCTCGAACCAATCGGGCAGGAACGGGAGCTCGACGTCGTCGAGCTCGAGCACACCGGCTCCGCGAAGCCGCCGCCACTCCTCGAGCGCCCAGTGGCTCGCCTGAGAGACGATCTCCCAGAACGTGGGCAGCGCGCCCGCGTCGCCCGGGACGCATGTAGTTGCGCGGGAGGTTGAAGGGATGGCCGCACCAGCCGTCGCCCTGCGGGTCGTAGAGCACCAGCTGGTCACAGGGGTGGAATGCGTCGTCGAATGTGGCAAGCGGCGTGCCGGGCTCGCGCCCCAGCTCCTCGTATGCGCCGCGCATCAGCCGGAAGGCGTTGTCGTAGAAGCCGAACCAGATGTGCAGGCCGTGCTCCTCGATGCGGTTGTTGCGGCTGCGGTTGCGACCACTCGCTCCCTTGCCACCCAGGCGCCAACCGAGCTGGTAGACGGTCACCGAGTGTCGCTCCCTCAGCTGCGGCGTCGCGGTGAGGTGGTACGCGGCGGTAAGCCCGCCGACCCCGCCGCCGAGCACGGCAATCTCCTTGGTTTCGCCGCTGCCGTTCACGTGCCGGTTGCAGATCCTTACCGGAGGTCGTGCGATCCTATCCCGATGCCGGAGGCGGGTGAAACCGTGACCCGGGAGGAGCTGGAGCTCGTCCGCGCGGGCTACGAGCTCTGGAACGTCGGTGACTTCGCGGGTGTCGCGGAGCTCTGCTTCGCGGACGACATCGAATGGCACAACTCCCCTGAATGGCCGGGGACGCGCACGTATCGAGGCCAAGGCGACGTCATCGCGTTCCTGCAGGAAGAGGTCGCCAACGTGATCGAGCTCGGCGACATCGAGATCGAGGGCCTCGACGTGTACGGCGACGAGGTGCTGATCCGCATGCTCGCTCACACCCGCGGGGCGGGCAGTGAGGTCGACATCGGCAAGATCCCGATCTTCCACCTGGCGCAGATTCGCGATGGCAGGGTCGCGCGCGTCCGCGTGTACCTCGATCACGGCGAGGCGCTCGCGGCGGCGCGGACCTAAGGCTCGTACTCGTAGAAGCCGCGGCCGGTCTTGCGACCGTGGTGGCCTGACACCACCATCCGCTTGAGCAGCGGCGGCGGCGCGTACTCGGGGCGCTTGAACTCCTCGTAGAGCGAGTCGCAGACCGCGTAGAGCACATCGAGGCCGATGAAGTCACAGAGCGTGAGCGGCCCCATCGGATGGCCGCAGCCGAGCCGCATGCCCTCGTCGATGTCCTCGCGGCTCGCAAAGCCGTCCTCGTACATGCGCACGCCGGCCATGAGGTAGGGGACGAGCAGCATGTTGACGATGAAGCCCGAGCGGTCCTTGGTGCGGATCGGGTGTTTGCCGAGCCGGCGCGCGAAGGCCTCGGCGCGCTCGACCACGGCGGCGTCGGTGTCGAGCGCGACCACCACCTCGACCAGCTTCATCACCGGCACGGGCGAGAAGAAGTGCAGGCCGAGCACGCGCTGCGGGTGGTCGGTCCAGGAGGCGAGCTGGGCGATCGGGATCGAGGAGGTGTTCGACGCGAGGATCACGTCCTCGCCGAGCCGGCGGTCAAGCGACTGGAAGACCTCCCCCTTGAGCGACGCGTCCTCGACCACGGCCTCGACCACGAGCTCGGGGTCGCCGAGCGCGTCCGCGTCCGTCGTCCACTCGATGCGCTCCACGAGCGCGGCCGCCTCCTCGTCGGTCAGCTTGCCGCCGCTGACCGCCCTCGCAACCGACGCCTCGATCCGCCCGCGCGAGCGTTCGAGCGGCGCCGGGTCGGGCTCGTGCAGCTTGACCTCGATACCGGCGCGAGCGGCGGACTCAGCGATGCCCGAACCCATGAAGCCCGCGCCGACGACGGCGACGGCGCGCACCTCGTCGGTCATGGGCGCGACGTTATACGAGCTTGCTCAGCCTGCGGATCTGAAACGCCTTGATGATGTCGGTCACGCCCTCCAGCAGCGCCCAGATCCCGGCGAACACCAGCAGCACGTACGCCTTGTCGATGAAGAACTGGCCGCCGGTCCAGAAGGCCAGGATGATCATCAGGATCCCGGCGATCAGGCCGAGCCACCAGAGATCGTTGACCTCGCGGTCGCCGAACGCCTGGATGATCCAGAAGATCCCGACGAGCAGGAACAGGAAGCCAAGGATGTCGGCGATCGCCGCGAAGGTGTTCTCCGGGCTGATGAAGGCGATGATCCCCGCCACGAGGAACAGGAACCCGAAGAGCCACATGACGAGCTGGAGCCAGCCTCCGACGAACGCCCCCAGCGCGAACTGCTGGAAGGCGGAGATGATGAACATGATCCCGATCAGCACGCCGACAGTCGTAATCGAGGCCTGGTCGAACTGGAGCACGACGAGCGCGATCACGATCCACGCGATCCCGGCGATCAGCCAGAGCCACCACAGGCTCCCCATTGCCGCGCCGGCCTCGCGCGCGCCGGCATCTTCAGGTGCAGCGGAGCTCTCCACACGTCCTCCTCACCTTCGCTTCCGGACCGCTTGGATCGTACGCCCGCGACCGGTCGAGTTCGCCCGCCGCTTGCCGGGCGCGTGGGTCGGGTCGATGATGTCCTCGTGCGCCTCCCTCAGGCCGTGACCACCGTCGTCCTCCGCCCCGCTGTCGGAGCGGTGCGGCTCGGCGGGCGCGCCGTGGAGGGCGTCACGCTCGCGACCGTCGACGCCGTGCTCGGCTCCCGGGCGGCGACCGAGGTCGTCGACCGCGTGCTCGACAGCGCGCTCGTGCGGCACGCACTGAGCCGGGCGCTCGCCGGGCCGCTGGTCGAGGAGGTCTCTCGTGAGGTCGTGCGCCATCGCGTGCTCGAGCGCACGAGCGAGACCGTGCTGAGCGGCCCGGCTGTGGATGCGATCGTCGAGCGGGCGCTCGCCGAGGGCGTGGTGGAGCGGGCGGCCGCGCGCGTGCTGGAGGGACCGGAGTTCGAGCGGGTTGCGGGGGCCGCGATCGACAGCCCGGCGATGGAGCGTCTCGTCGCACGTGCGATCGACAGCCGGCTCGTGGACGAGACGGTCGCCCGGCTGCTCGAGAACGAGGACCTCTGGGTGCTCGTGGAGGAGATCGCGCAGAGTCCCGCGGTGACCGACGCGATCACGCATCAGAGCTTGGGCTTCGCCGATGAGGTCGCCGACGGCATGCGCTCCCGCTCCCGCAACGCGGATGCCTGGCTCGAGCGCGCGGCGCGCCGGGCGCTGCGGCGCCCGCCGGCGCCCCTCCGCCCGGAGGAGCGCGACCCGTGAGTCACGCCGAGGAGCGTCCACGGGTCCCGGCGAGGGCGCGGATCGCGCCCGAGCGCGCCCGCGAGGTCGCGACTCGAATCCACGACGAGGCGACGGCGGCAGGGGAGACGCCCGCCTACCAAGGGCTCGTGACACGCACGATCGCGTTCGCCGTCGATGCCGCGGCGATCAACCTCGTGGCGCTCGCGGTCGGCGTGGCCGTGGGTCTCGCGCTCTCGATACTCGATCTTCCGAGCGGGGTCGAGACCGCCCTGTACGCCGTCGGCGGCGTGGCCTACTTCCTCTGGACCGTCGCCTACTTCGTCACCTGCTGGTCGGCCACCGGACAGACGCCGGGTAACCGTCTGCTGCACATCCGGGTCTGCGACGCGGACGACGGAACGCTGCTCTCGCCCTGGCGCTCGTTTCTCAGGCTGTTCTACCTGATGCTCGCCGCCCTGCCGCTTTTCGCCGGCTTTCTCCCGATTCTCTTTGACGATCGCCGGCGCGGCCTCCAGGACATGCTCGCCGGCAGCGTGGTCGTGGGCGCCGACCCCGCAGAGCCGCTGCGCGCCAAACTCCGTTCGCGGAGCGGGGCGGAGGCGTAACATCGTCCGTAGAGGGCGATGGTTGAAGTCGGTGTTGCCTTGTTGCTTGTCGGCGCTGCCTTGCTGGTGGCCGAGGCCCACGTGCCCGCAGGCATTCTCGGGGTGCTCGGCGGCGTGGCTCTCGTGGGCGGCATGGCGCTCGCGATCGCGGGCGCCGGCGCCGGGCTGGCCATCGTTGTTGCCGGGATGGTCGCCGCCGGCGCGGTGTCGGGGCTGTGGCTCGCGATCGCCACGCGCAAGACGATGGCGACCCGGCGCCTCCGGGTGTCGTCCGGGCGCGAGGCGCTCAGCGGGCGGATGGGGGTGGTTCGCAGCTGGGACGCCGGCGGCGGCCAGGTGCTCGTCGACGGGGCCCTCTGGCGGGCCCGGAAGAGCTTCATGGACGACGACGGGGAGCTGGGAGTGGGGGACTCCGTCGTGGTTGAGCGTGTCAGTGGCCTGACCCTGGCTGTGCGCAGGGCGGAGGAGTGGGAGGAGCAGTGGTGATCGCCATAGTGCTGATCGTGCTCGCCGTCGTCGCCCTGACGGCGGCCGTGCTGGTGGGAGCGTCCGTGAGGGTGTTGCGCGAGTACGAGCGCGGGGTCGTGTTCCGCCTCGGCCGCGTGATCGAGCAGAAGGGCCCGGGCCTCGTTCTGCTAATCCCGGCGGTGGACCGGATGGTGCGTGTCTCGCTTCGCACGGTCACGATGCGGATCCCGCATCAGGAGGTGATCACGCGCGACAACGTGCCCGTCAAGGTCGCCGCGGTGGCCTACTTCCGGGTGATCGATCCGAGGCGCTCGGTGGTGGAGGTCGAGAACCACATGAACGCGACCCTCCAGATCGCCCAGACGACCCTGCGGTCGGTGCTCGGCAAAGCCGAGCTCGACGCGCTGCTGTCCGAGCGCGAGAAGCTCAACGAGCACCTGCAGCAGATCATCGACGAGCAGACCGAGCCCTGGGGCATCAAGGTCACGGTCGTCGAGATCAAGGACGTCGAGATCCCGGAGCGCATGCAGCAGGCGATCGCGCGCCAGGCCGAGGCGGAGCGCAACCGGCGCGCCAAGGTGATCAACGCCGAGGGCGAGTTCCAGGCCGCGGATCGGCTCTCGCAGGCGGCGGACGTGATCAGCCCCAACCCGGTGACGCTCCAGCTGCGCTACCTGCAGGCCCTGACCGACATCAGCGCGAACCAAGCGTCCACGATCGTGTTCCCGTTGCCGCTCGACATGATCCGGCCGCTCATCGAGGCCCGCGGGGACAAGGAGGAAGAGGAGCCCCGGCGCGAGGGGGCGCGGCCCGCTGTGGAGCCGCCCGCCGTGGAGCCGCCCGCGGTGGAGCCGCCCGCGGTGGAGCAGGCCTCCGCCGCGCCGCTGCTCAGCCGGCCGTAACCGCCTTGCGCTCGATCCGCGCAGGGTCGACGCGGACCACGTCCCAGGCGAGTCCGGTGGCCTCCATCGCGCGGATCACGAGCCACGAGGGGTCAACCGGCCAGCGGCTCAATCCGTGCGAGGCGGAGGTCGGGAAGGCGTGGTGGTTGTTGTGCCATGACTCGCCGAAAGTGAAGGGCGCCAGCCAGAGCAGGTTGCGCGAGTGGTCGCCGGTGTCGAAGCGGCGCCGCCCGAAGAAGTGGCAGAGCGAGTTGATGCTGTAGGTCACGTGGTGGACGACGAGCATGCGCACGCCGCCGCCCCACAGCAGGCCGGTGAGTGCCGCAGCGAACGTGCCGCCGATGGCGTAGCCGAGCGCGAACGCCAGGGCGAGCCCGCCGAGCACCCAGACCAGGAACGTGCGGTCCACGAAGCTGATGACCGGGTCCTTCAAGAGATCCGGCGCATAGCGCTTCCTGGAGCCGCGCTGGGTGTGGATGAACAGCCAGCCGAGGTGCGCGTGCACGAGGCCGCTGAGCGCGCCACGCCAGCCGCCCTCGTGTCCGACGTGAGGGCTGTGGGGGTCACCCTCCTTGTCGCTGAACGCGTGGTGCTTGCGGTGGTCGGCCACCCAGGAGATCACGGGACCTTCGATCGCCGCCGAGCCGAGGATGCCGAGCAGGCCGCGCACCGTTCTGCCCGTCTTGAAGCTGCGGTGGGTCAGGTAGCGGTGAAAGCCGACGGTGACACCGAGGCCCGTGAGCAGGTACATGATCACGAAGACGAAGACGTCGCTCCAGTGGAGCAGGTCGTTCCAGAGCTGCCAGCCGACGATCCCCAGAGCGATGAACGGGAGCACCGTGATGGTGCCGGTGGCGATGCGGTCGGCCGTCTCGTGCTTGACCGGCTCCACGTCCTCGGGCGTGGGCAGGCATGAGTCCACCGATGTCGTCGTCAAGAACGCCTCCTTGCCGCTTCCCTCGTACCGGGGCGCCACCCTACTGCTTCTGTTGCGCCTCCGATGGACGAGCCGTTACCCATGAAGGCCGCTATTCATGCGTGCCCTGCTCGTTTCAGGACGGTGAGCGGCGTCGCCGCTGCGCGGGGCCGCCGCGCATTGCGACCTCGATGCGACGCGCGCTACGTTGCCGTTGATTATTAACGGCAACGCAGCGCGGACGGATGGGGGCGAGCTTCCGCACGTTCCCGGCTGCCGGCACAGGTTCGTGGACGCCGGCCGGGTGCGCCTGCACGTGGCGGAGGCGGGCGACGGCGAGCCGCTCGTGCTGCTGCACGGCTGGCCCCAGCACTGGTACATGTGGCGGGAGGTCATCCCGCGGCTCGCCACGCACGCGCGCGTCATCTGCCCCGACCTGCGCGGCTTCGGCTGGAGCGCGGTCCCGGCCGGCGGCTACGACAAGGAGACGATGGCCGGGGACGTGCTCGCGCTGCTGGACGCGCTGGGCCTCGAGCGCGTCAAGCTCGCCGGGCACGACTGGGGCGGCTGGATCGGGTTCCTGCTCGCTATGCGAGAGCCGGAGCGCGTCGAGCGGCTCCTCGCCCTGGGTATCCCCGCCCCCTGGCGGGGACGCGATCCGCGCGGCGTGCTCGCGCTCTGGCGGCTGGCGTACCAGCTGGCGCTGTCGACGCCCCGGTTGGGGGGCGGCCCGGCCACGCGCGCGATCACCGCGCTGACCCCGCGCGACACCCGCGGCGCGCTCGCCGGAGAGGACCTCGCCGTCTTCACTGATCGGCTCACGGGTGAGCGCGGCCGTGCGACCGAGCTGCTCTACCGGACCTTCGTGCTACGCGAGCTCGTGCCGGTTGCCCTCGGCCGCTACTCGCCGGCACAGCTGCGCGTCCCGACGCTGCTGCTGTTCGGGGAGAGGGACGTGGTTATTCCGGTCCGTTCCGTGAGGTCGCAGGCGGTCCGCTGTGAGGCACTCGAGCTCGAGGTCGTGCCGGACGTCGGGCACTTCATCGTGGACGAGCGCCCGGAGCTCGTGGCGGAGCGGGCGCTCAGCTTCCTTCTCGGCAGGCCGGCGGATGCGGGCGTTCAGGGCCTGGTGCAGCGCACCTGGTAGACCGAGGTGAAGCCGCGCAGGAAGCCGTTGCGCGCCGCGCGCAGGTAGACCCTCCAGACGCGCACGCGCTCGGCGCCGCCGATCCGGACGGCGTCCTCGATCCGCTCGTCGAGCCGCCGGGCCCAGTGCGAGAGCGTCTCCGCGTAGTCGGCTGCGAAGCCCTCGACGTGGTCTGTGACCAGCCCGGCGCGCTCCATCGCGGTCACGATGCGCGACAGGTGGAGCGGCGCGGCGTCCGGGAACACGTAGCGCTCGGAGAAGGCGCCCGCCTCGGGGTCGCCGTGGCGCACGCGGGCGATCCCGTGGTTGAGCGCGCGTCCGCCGGGGCGGACGAGGCGCGCCACCTGCTTCGCGTAGGCGTCGATCTGGACACTGCCCACGTGCTCGACCATCCCGATGCTCGCCACCGCGTCGAACGGCTCGCCGTCGAGGTCGCGGTAGTCCGCGACGCGGATATCGACGCGGTCGGCCACTCCCGCCTCGGCGGCACGGCGGCGCGCCAGCTCGGCCTGTGGCTCCGAGAGCGTGATGCCCGTGACCTCCACGCCGCGGTCCCGCGCCGCGTGAATCGCGAAGCTGCCCCAGCCGCAGCCGATGTCGAGCACCCGCTGGCCCGGCTCGAGCGCGAGCTTGTCGCACACGAGCGCCAGCTTGGCCTGCTGGGCGTCCTCGAGCGTGGTCGCGCCGCGCGAGAAGAGCGCGCAGCTGTAGGTCATCGACTCGTCGAGGAAGAGCGCGAAGTAGTCGTTCGAGAGGTCGTAGTGGTGGCGAACCGCGCGCGCGTCACGCTCACGGCTGTGGCGGCGGCCGCGCGGGCGCAGCTCGCTGGCGGGAATGCTCGGTGGCCGCACGACGCCGCAGGCGCGCGCGGCCGCCAACATCAGGCGTGCCCGGTCGCGGCCGTCGAGCGCGGGCGGCTGCCAGCTTCCGAGCACCTCGAGCACGGCGTCGATGTCGTCCACCTCGAGAGCCCCCGAGACGTAGGCGCGGCCGAGGCCGAGCTGGCCCGGCGCGCGCAGCGCATGAGCGAGCGCGGACCGCGAGCGGGCCGTGAAGGTGGGACCGCCGCCCTCCGTCGCGGGCAGGCGGCTGCCGTCCCAGAGCACGATCGAGAACGGCCGCTCCGGGATGGCTCGCTCGATTTCCGCAAGCAGCGGCGCGGTGCGGGAGGAGCTCTGTAGCAGCACGGGCGTGCACGCTAACGCAGCGGGTTGGTGGGAGTACCCTGCGCCCATGGCGCACGTGGCACGGCACGAGTCGGACGAGCTGAGCTTCGAGATGGTCACGCGCGCGGCGGCGGCGCCCCTGCGCGGTCTGGTGCGCGACTACACGGGCTACGTCGAGCGCACTGCCGAGCCACTCTGCAGGCGTGAGGTGCCGTCGGGCGACGTGACGTTGATCATCAGCCCGAACACGGAGCTGCGCCTGCCGGACGTGCGTGACCCGTCGCGGCCCGCCGCGCGGCACGCCTCTTTCGTCGCCGCGCTCCAGGACACGTACGCCCTCGTCGAGCACGACGGCTTCCAGCACGGGATCGAGGTGCGGCTCACGCCGCAGGGGGCGCACGCTCTGTTCGGGCTGGCGATGCACGAGCTGACCAACCGTGTCGTCGAGCTCGACGAGCTGCTCGGGCGCGGGGCCGACGAGCTCGTGGGACGGCTCTGGGACCTGCCGGGGTGGGAGCCGCGCTTCGAGCTGCTCGACGGGCTGATCGGCGCCCGCGTGGCCGAAGCTCGTCCGCCGTCGACCGCCGTCGCGTGGGCGTGGCGGCGCCTGCGCGAGACACGCGGCAGGGTCGCGGTCGGCGGCCTTGCCGAAGAGCTCGGCTGGAGCCACCGGCGGCTGATCGCCCGCTTTCGCGAGCAGGTGGGGATGCCGCCCAAGACGATCGGGCGCGTACTGCGCTTCGAGCACGTCTCGAGAGCGCTGATGGAGGCGCCCGAGCCGCGGCTCGTGGAGGTCGCGCTCGACTGCGGCTACTACGACCAAGCGCATCTGAACCGCGACTTCCGCCAGTTCGCCGGGACCACCCCGAGCGCGTTCCTCGCCGCTCGCCTGCCCGAGGGCGGCGGCGTAACCGGCTGAAAATTTCGTCCAAGACGCGCCGCCGGCGGCGACCTACCCTGCCTGCCATGCAGACCATTTATCCGGTACTCAAGTACGCGGACGCCCATGCCGCGATCGACTTCCTCGAGAAGGCCTTCGGCTGCGAGCGTCAGTCCATCCACGCGGGCGACAACGGCGGCATCACCCATGCCGAGCTTCGCTGCGGGTCGGTGTACGTGATGCTCAGCTCGACGAGCGAGGGGGACGAGGTCTACAACCAGGGCGCGGGAAGGACCTCGGTCTACGCGGTGGTCGACGACCCCGACCCGCTGTTCGAACGAGCCAAGGCAGCGGGGGCCGAGGTCGTCATGGAGCCCGCCGACCAGGACTACGGTTCGCGCGACTTCACCGTCCGCGACCCCGAGGGCAACCTCTGGGCGTTTGGGACCTACGCACCGCCCTCCTCCGGCTGACTACGCCGCGACCGGCTCGCGAACGCGTTCGCGCAGGACGGTCAGCGCGCCCGAGCCCGGGCTCAACGTGATGCCGCGGCGACGGGCGCGCTCGAGGCGGTCGCCCGCGGGGACCAGCTCGGTGCGGATCAGCACGGCCCGCAGCACGGCCTTCATCTCGAGCTGCGCGAAGCTCGCGCCGAGACAGCGGCGGCGGCCTCCGCCGAAGGGGATCCAGGTATAGGTGCCGGGCGCCTCGTCGAGGAAGCGCTCGGGCTTGAACGCGTAGGGATCGGGATAGATCGTCGCGTCGTGGTGGATGAGATAGGCATTGACCGCGAGGCTGACGCCGGCCGGGTAGGTCCAGCCGCCGATCTCCACGGGCTCGACGACGTAGCGTGGCGCGGCGATCGGCAGTACCGGGCGGCGGCGGAGCGTCTCCTGGACCGTCGCCGTGATGTAGTCGTCGTCGTCGCTATCGACCGCCCGCGTCAGCCGTCGCAGCACGGCGGGTGTTCGCGCGAGGCGCTCGAAGGCCCAGGCGAGCTCCGAGGCGGTGGTCTCATGGCCGGCCACGAGCAGCGTCATGAGCTCATCGCGCAGCTCCTGGTTCGACATGGGCGAGCCGTCTTCGTGCCGCGCGGCGAGCAGCATCTCGAGAACGTCATCGCGCTCCGCGTCGGCCGCCTGGCGGCGCTTGTCGATCAGCTCGAACAGCAGGGCGTCGGTCTCCTCGCGCGCCCGCAGGAAGCTGGCCCAGCGGCGACCCCGCTGGAGCACCGGCAGCATCCCGGCCGGGGTCGCGCCGACAGCCAGGATGTTCGTCAGGTGCCCACGTAGGGCGTCGAAGCGCCCGCCCGGGTCGACGCCGAACACGGCGCGCAGGATGACCTCGAGGGTCAGCTTCTGGAGCCGTGGATGAAGCGGCACCGGGTCTCCGAGCGGCCAGCCGGCAACCTCCCGCTCGGCCACCTCGGTCACCACGTCGGCAAGGCGCCGCATCTTCTCCCCGTGGAACGCGGGCAGCATGAGCTTGCGCTGTCTCATGTGCGCGTCCTCGTCGAGGAGAATCACCGAGCTTGCGCCCACCACGGGCTCGAGCAGGCGCGCGCCGCGGCCGGGGTGGAGCACATCCGGCGGCGCGGTGAAGACCTCGCGCGCCGCGTCGGGGTCCGCGAGCTGCACGAACGTCGGGACCGACAGAATGCGCAGCGTGAAGCGGTTGCCGTAGCGCGCCCGGCAGCTCTCGAAGAACGGGGTCGGCCGGTTCCAGTAGGCGACCGTCTGGATCGTCTTCGGGAGGCGCGGGCCGGGAGGGAGCCGCGGAGCCATTCGCCGAAGCTAAGGCTCGCCGCCCGGTCGTTGTGTGTCGCCCGTCACACAGTCGGCTCCGCTCGCCCCACGCGTCCGCGCAAGACGAGCGCCCAGGCAAGGGAGCCGAAGGCCGCCGTCGATGCCAGCGTCCGGACGATGTCCCAGGCGACCCAGGGGGTCACGAAGTCGTCGCGCACAGCGGCCAGATTCTCGATGCGAGCCGGGTCACCCGCCTCCTTCAGCTCCTCGTTGAGCGGGATGTGGACTGCGAAGGTGACGACGACCATCACCGTGTAGAAGGCGAGGCCGGCGACGATCCAGCCTGCGGTCTTGGCCGAGCCGGAGCGACGCGCCTGAACAAGGGCGACCGTGGCGAGCGCCGGAGCACCGAGGAGGACCAAGAAGAAGGCCGGATTCTCGATCTTGTCGATCATCTGTTGCATCGCGTCGACAAGCGTGCGGTCGTCGGCCGCGGTCAGGGCCGGCATGACGGCGATCGAGGAGAAGTAGAAGAGCCCCGCCAGCAGGCCCATGGCGATCACGGCCGCGCCCAGCACGATGTCCGCGTTGCGGTCGGTGCCGCCGAGAACAGCTGTCGGCTTGGTGGCCATTGGATGCTCCTTGGGTTGAGGTAGACTGGAAATCTAGATTTAAAATCTAGACTACCAGTTTAATTCGTCAAGCCCTACGGCTATGCTGTCCAGTGCAATGGCCACGCGCCCCTACACACGACGGCGGACCAGCGCGAAGAGCGTCGACAGCGTTCTCGACGCCGCCGAGCGCCTGATCAGCGAGGGCGAGTTCCACTCCGCGACCGTGGAGGCGCTCGCGGAGAAGGCGGGGATCTCGCGGGCGACGGTCTTCAACCGCTTCGGCTCGAAGCTCGGCGTGCTGGAGGCGCTCGTCGAACGCTGCTTCGCCGGTCCGGAGATGAGGGCGATCAGGGAGGCGCTCGAGCTGGAGGACCCGGTCGCGGCCCTCGAGGCGATGATCGAGCCCTCGTGCGCGATCTGGGAGGCCAAGGGCTTCATCGTCGAGCAGCTCTACGCGATCGTCGTTCTGGAACCCGGCGCGGCGGAGCTGATCGACGAGATCGAGGCGGACCAGCGTTCCGGCCTCGAGGGCCTGACGCGGCGCTTGGCCCGCGCGGGCCGGCTTCGCCCCGGGCTCGGCGAGCCGCGAGCGGCCGCGACGCTGCACATGCTCACCAGCCTCGAGTCCTTCCTGCGCCTCCGGCGCGCGTACGGCCTCTCCCTGCGCCAGACCCGCGAGACGATCGCCGAGCTGGCGTTCACGCTGCTCCGCGACTGAGCCCGGCGGCGAAACAGGCGGCCGCGATGCTGCTCGGTCACATCTTCGCGCGCTCGGGTGTCTAAAAAGTGACAGATCAACTTTGGCGGCGCCGAGCCGCCGGCGCTGGGAAAGGAAGAGCGATGCAGACCGATAACAGGAGCCAGAGGATTGCCGTCACGGGAGCCACCGGCCGGGTCGGATCGCACCTCGTCGAGATCCTCGAGGAGCGCGGACACGATGTGGTCCCGATCGCGCGCTCCAAGGGTGTCGACGTGGTCAGCGGCGAGGGTCTCGACGAGGCGCTCGCCGGGGCCGAGACCATCATCGATACGGCGACGGGGCCCTCGCCCGACCAGGGAGCGGCCACGGAGTTCTTCACCGCTTCGGCACGGAACCTCCAGCGAGCCGGCGCCGCAGCCGGGGCGAAGCGGATCGTCGTCGTCTCGATCATCGGCATCGACAGGTTCGAGGGCGGCTACAACGCAGCGAAGATGGCGCAGGAGCAGACGCTGCTCGAAGGCCCGCTCCCGGTCCGGATCGTTCGCGCGGCCCAGTTCCACGAGTTCGTCGATCAGCTGGTCGGGTGGACGATCCAGGATGGCGTCGCCTACCTGCCCGAGATGCGAACGCAGCTCGTGGCCGCCCGTGTTGTCGCCGAAACTCTCGCTGACGCGGCCGAGGAGCCGGAGATCCAGAACGGCAGGATCACCGAAGTCGCCGGTCCGCAGGCGGAGCGTCTCGCCGAGGCGGCCGCCGCGCTCTTCGCCAGCCGAGGTGACTCGTTCGAGATCCGCGAGGCCCGCCAGCCCGGCGACCCGGACGCCGCGGCCTATGCGGAGGGCGCCGCCCTGCCCAACCCGGGCGCGAAGCTCGCCGGCCCCAGCTTCGAAGAGTGGCTCGCGGCGGCCTAGGTGTAGTTCGTCGCGCAGGGGTCTGACGCGAAAGTCGCGCTATGCGCGACTTAAGTCGTCACACCCCTAGTAGGGGTACGTAGTCGAACTGGTCGCTCTTACAGCACCAGGATCAGGATGATGATCAGCAGGATTACGACGATCGTTCCGACTCCGATGTACATGGGCGTCCTCCCTCGCGATTGACACCCCTCTCATTGCCCGTACGGGTGGCGGTAAACCACGCGAGGGAGTATCAATGCAGGCGTGCGCTGGCGGCGGCCGGGCAAGAGCCCGGATGTCATAGACGCCCGCGGGGCCGGGACCCGCGGAATGCCCGGCGGGCGCATGGCGATCCCCGGGGGTCTGGGAATCGCCGGGATACTCGTCTTCGTTGTCCTGCAGCTGCTCTCGGGCGGCGGCGGGCCCGCGTTCGGGGTCGACAACCAGTTCGGCGAGTCGCCCCAGGCCCCCGACGCCCAGGCGATTCCCGCGGGGGAGGACCCGGAGCGCGACCTGAAGGACTTCAGCTCATACGTCTTCATCAACGCGCAGGACACTTGGGCGGAGACCTTCCAGCGCGCCGGCGAGTCCTACGACCGGGCGAAGATCGTGTTCTACCGCCAGGGCGTGTCAACGGCGTGTGGCTCGGCCTCCTCCGCGGTCGGGCCGTTCTACTGCCCGGGCGACCGGCGCGTCTACATCGACCTCTCCTTCTATGACGCCATGGCACAGCAGCTCGGCGCTTCGGGGGAGTTCGCGTGGGCTTATGTGATCGCGCACGAGGTGGGGCATCACGTGCAGAACGAGCTCGGCACGTCGGATGAGGTACGCCGGCTGCAGAGCGAGGACCCCGGGGACCGCAACGAGCTCTCGGTGCGGCTCGAGCTGCAGGCCGACTGTTATGCGGGGGTGTGGGCCAACACCGTCTACGAGGCGGGGGACCTGGACGAGGGTGACATCGAAGAGGCGATTGCGGCCTCCGAGGCCGTGGGCGACGATCGCCTGCAGCGCCGCGCCACCGGAACCGTGGACCCCGACTCCTTCACCCACGGCAGCTCCGAGCAGCGCGCCCGCTGGTTCAACACGGGCCGCGAGCGCGGCGAGCCGGGCGACTGCGACACGTTCTCCACCGAGGACCCGTAGCCGCTCAGTCGTAGAAGTTCCGCACCCAGCGGTGGCCTCTGAGCTTCTCGACCTGCTGGGCCGGCAGGCGCTGACCGTCGCCGATCCTCATGTTGCGCTCCACGTTGCGGACGCTGCGCATGCCGGGGATGACGGTGGATACGGCGGGCTCGGAGAGAACGAAGCGCAGGGCGGTTTCCGGCAGCTGGTCGGTCGAGATGCCGAGGTCCGCGCAGATCGCCTCCACGCGCTCCTGCACCTCACGCTTGCGGTCGCCGGCGAAGTAGACGTTGCGGAAGTCGCCGTCGGGGAAGGTCGTCTCGGGCGTGATCGTGCCCGTCAGCCCGCCCTCATCGAGCGCCACGCGCACGATCACCCCGACGCCGAGCTCGGCGCACGCCGGTAGGAGCTCATCCGCCGGAGATTGGTCGAAGACGTTGTAGATCACCTGCACGCTGTCGACCGCCCCGCTCGCCACCGCCCGCAGGGCGGTCTCCGGCTCGTGGTCGTTGATCGACACGCCGAAGAAGCGGATCTTGCCCTCGACCCTCAGCTCCTCGACGGTCTCGAGCCAGTCGCCCTCGCCGAGCCACTCGTCGCGCCAGACGTGCAGCTGCTGGACATCGAGCGCCTCCGCGCGCAGGTTGTCGAGGCTGCGCTCGGTGAAGCGGCGGATGTGCTCGCCGGGGAAGACCTCCTCGACCCTGCTGCCCTCGGCAGCGGGCCAGACCTGGTTCTTCGGCGGCACCTTCGTGGCCACGTAGACGCGCTCGGGGCGCTCACGGAGGACCTGGCCGACGAGCCGCTCGCTGTGACCGTGGCCGTATGCGGCCGCGGTGTCGATGAAGTTGAGCCCGAGGTCGATCGCGCGGTGGAGCGCGCGGACCGACTCGTCGTCCTCCGCACCCTCCCACGCGGAGCCGCCGATCCCCCAGGCGCCGTAGCCAACCTCGGAGATCTCGATACCGGTGCGTCCGAGCTTGCGCAGCTGCACGGGCGCGAACCGTACTTGCTCAGGCGCGGTACCTTGCTCCCGAGATGGGCGGCCTCGACCGTGGCACCCTGCTGGCCCTCGTTGCGGTGGCGCTTGCGGTGTTCGTGGTCGCCAACGACTTCACCTCGCTCAGCGTCGCCCTTCCGGCCATCGAGAAGGAGTTCGACTCGGATGTCAGCACCGTCCAGTGGGTGATCAACGCCTATGCGGTCGTGTTCTCCGTGACGATCGTGACCGGCGGGCGGCTCGCGGACATGTTCGGCCGGCGCCGGCTCTTCTTCGTAGGGGCCGCGGTCTTCGCGTTCTTCTCGGCCCTCGGCGGCGCCGCCCAGGGGGACTGGTGGCTGATCGGCTGCCGCGCCCTGATGGGGATCGGCGGAGCGATCATGTGGCCGGCCGTAGTCGGCATGGCCTACGACGTGCTCCCCGACGACAAGGCGGGGCTCGCCGGCGGCCTGATCATCGGTGTGGCCGGCTTTGGCAACTCCGCCGGGCCATTGCTCGGCGGCGTCCTGACGGATGCACTCAGCTGGCGCTGGATCCTTTTCATCAACCTTCCGATCGCAGCGATCGCCTGTTTCGCGGCCTGGCGGGCTATCCCCGCGGAAGGCGGGACCGGGCGGGAGCGCATCGACTACCCGGGCATCGCGACGATCAGCATCGGGCTCATCGCATTGCTGGTGGCGCTCGACCAGGTCACGGCTTGGGGCTGGGGCGACCCCCGCAGCCTCGCCCTGCTCGCGGTCTCTGCGCTGACCCTCGCCGCCTTCGTGGTACTCGAGCGGCGCGCCGGGTCCTGGGCGCTGATCCCGCGCGACGTCATGGGCAACGTAGGCTTCCGCGCCGCGTGCCTGGCCACGGCACTGACGTCGGGCGTGTTCTTCGCCTCGCTCCTGTTCCTGCCTCAGTTTCTCCAGAAGATCCTCGGCTGGACCCCGCTCGAAGCCGGTGCCGGACTGCTGCCGCTGATGGCGGTCTTCGCGGTCACCTCGTTCGTCGCGGGAGGCCTCTACGCGCGGCTCGGCGCGAAGCTGATCGTCTGCGCAGGGGCCGGCTGTCTCACGCTCGGCGCGTTCCTCATCTCGCTGGTGGAGCGCGACTCCGGGTTCGGCTCGCTCGTTCCCGGCATGGTCGTGACGGGGATCGGCGTCGGGCTCTTCTACTCGTCGATCACCACGGCGGGCGTCACGGCCATCGATCCAGCCCGGGCGAGCCTGGCCGGGGGCATCGTTTTCATGTCCCAGATTGCGGGCGGGTCGCTGGGCCTGGGACTCACCACGAGCGTGTTCGTCACGGCCTCCGAGGACAGGCTGCAGAAGGACCTGGCCGGCTCGCGGCTCGGCGCGAACGAGGTCGACACGCTGCACGGCGCCCTGGCGGGCACCGAGTCCGCCGCCCAGATCCTGGCCCGCTTCTCGAGCCGCACCGCCGACCGGATCCTCGAGATGATCCGCGACGCCTTCGCGGCCGGCATGCAGTGGGCGTTCCGGCTGGTGGCGCTGCTGGCCCTCCTCGGCCTGCTGGTCTCGCTCCTGTGGGTCGGCGGCTCGCTCCTGCGGCCACGCCGGGCCGGGGCCGCGGAGCCGGAGCGGGACGCGGGCGCAGTCGGCTGAGGGTCTCAGCCGCCCTGGTGCAGGGCGAGGGTCGCCTCGCGGGCCGCGCGGATGCGCGCCAGCGTCTCGGTGTCCTCCTCCGTGGGCGGCTCGATCTCTGTGCCCTCGCTCGTGCCCCAGCGCCGCGCCACCTCCTCCGGCCGCTCGCCCGAGAGGCAGGCCGCGGCCTGGGCGGCGGCGCCGAGCGCTCCGAGCTCGTCGGCGTCGGGCACCTGCACACGGCGGCCCGAGAGCCGCGCCACCGTTCGCTGCCACACGGTGCCGCGGGCCCCGCCCCCGATGAGGATGAGCGGCGCCTCCGGGTCGAGGCCGGAGCCGAGGCCCGCGAGCAGCTCGAGCGCCTCGATCAAAGAGGCGGCGGCGCCCTCGTACGCGGCCAGCAGGATCTCTTCGCGCGTGGTCGCGTGGCGCAGGCCCGCGATCATCCCGGCGGCATGCGGCAGGTTCGGGGTGCGCTCGCCGTCGAGGTAGGGGAGCACCACCACGCTCGTGCTCTCGGCGGCGGCCTCGCGATCGATACCCAGCCACCCGGCCACCCGGTCGACGGCGAGCGTCGCGTTGAGCGTGGCGGCGAGCGGGAGGAAGCGGCCGCTGGCGTCGGCGAAGCCCGCGACGGTTCCGCTCGGGTCGACCGTGCGCTTCTCCATCACCGCGTACGCGGTTCCAGACGTCCCGAGGCTCACCACGGGTTGGCCCGGCGCGGCGCCGAGGCCGAGCGCAGCGCCCATGTTGTCGCCTGTTCCCGGCCCGACGAGCGCGCCGGCGCGGAGGCCGAGTGCCCCGGCCGCGGCCGCGCTCACCTCGCCCGCGGCCTCATCCGGGCCGAGGACGTCCGGCAGCAGCGCCGGGTCCAGCCCGATCAAGCCGAGGACCTCGTCCGAGTAGCGCTCGTCGCGCGTCGACCACCAGGCCGTGCCGGAGGCGTCCCCGCGGTCTGTGGCCGCGCGGCCGGAGAGCCTCTCGATGAGGAAGTCATGCGGCAGCCGGACGGCGCGCGCGGCGGCGGCCGCCTCCGGCTCGTTGGCCCGCAGCCACGCCCAACGCGTGGCGGTGAACGAGGGCACGGGCACGAGCCCGATCCGCTCGGCCCACTCGGCCGGCCCTCCGAGCGCCGCGGTCAGGGCGGCGGCCTCGGGCGCCGAGCGCGTGTCGTTCCAGAGGATCGCCGGGCGCAGCGGGCGCCCGCCGGCGCCGGTCACCACGAGGCCGTGCTGCTGGCCCGCCACCGAGATCGCCTGGAGCTCGGCCGCCCTGCCGCTCTGAGCGAGCGCCGCCCGCAGGGCGTTCCACCAGATCTCCGGATCGGTCTCGCGGGCGCCGCCGCTGCCGGTGACCTCGTGGGCGGCCCGGCCGGTCGCCTCCACCGATCCGGTATCGGGCTCGACCACGAGAACCTTGGTGCCCTGCGTCGAGCAGTCGACGCCCGCGACGAGTGGACTCATCCGTGCGCAATCCGTTGACCGGCGGACAAGGCGAGCCTCAGTTTGTTGCGGTCATGGACTAATTGCAACCGATACTGGGGAGACAGGTGTAGGTGGCAACGTATACGCAAGCCGGCGCGGCCGCGCCCGATCTGACGCCGCGTCCAGAGCACAAGTTCACGTTCGGGCTCTGGACCGTCGGCCACAAGGGCAACGACCCGTTCGGGGAGCCCACCCGGCCGGGGCTCGACCCGTCGGAGACCGTCCGCCGTCTTGCCGACCTCGGCGCCTACGGAGTCTGCTTCCACGACAACGACCTGATCCCGCTCGGGACCGAGCCGAGCGAGCGCGACCGCATCCTCGCCGGCTTCCGACAGGCCCTCGAGGAGACCGGCATGAAGGTCTCGATGGCCACCACCAACCTCTTTAGCGACCCGGTATTCAAGGACGGCGCGTTCACCTCCAACGATCGCGACGTGCGCCGCTACGCCCTGCAGAAGACGCTGCGCGGAATCGAGCTGGGCGCCGAGCTCGGCGCACCGACCTACGTCTTCTGGGGCGGGCGGGAGGGTGTCGAGGCCGATGCCGCCAAGCCGGCGCGCGACGCGCTGGACCGCTACCGCGAGGCCCTCGACTTCTGTTGCGACTACGTGCTCGACCGCGGCTACGACATGCGCTTCGCGATCGAGCCGAAGCCGAACGAGCCGCGCGGCGACAGCTTCCTGCCTACGGTCGGGCACGCGCTCGCGTTCATCGAGCGGCTCGGTCACCCCGCGATGGTCGGCGTGAACCCCGAGGTCGCGCACGAGACGATGGCGGGACTCAGCTTCCTGCACGGCGTCGCCCAGGCGCTGTGGGCGGACAAGCTCTTCCACATCGATCTGAACGCCCAGCGCATCGGCCGCTACGACCAGGACTTCCGCTTCGGCGCCGTGAGCGTGAAGGACGGCCTCTTCCTCGTCAAGCTCCTGGAGGACTCGGGCTATGACGGAGTCCGCCACTTCGACGCTCGGCCGCTGCGGCTCGAGTCGGAGGAGGGGATCTGGGACTTCGCCTCCGGCTGCATGCGCACCTATCTCGCGCTGCGCGCCAAGGCGGCGAGCATGAACGAGAACGGCGAGATCCAGGCCGCGCTGGAGGCTGCGAAGGTGCCCGAGCTGGCCCTGGACACGATCGGCCCCTACTCCCCAGAGGCAGCCGACGCACTGCTGGCCGAGACGCACGACCTCGAGGCTCTGCGCGGGCGCGAGTGCTTCAACGAGCGGCTCGACCAGCTTGTCGTCGATCTTCTGCTTGGACTTCGATGAGACCACTCGACCCGAGCGACGTCCGCCGCCACAACCTCAGCCTCGTGCTGCACGAGGTGGCCCAGCGGGGCCCGCGTTCGCGCGCCACCCTGGCGCTCGAGACCGGGCTCAACAAGAGCACCGTCTCGAGCCTCGTGGCCGAGCTCGCCGAGCTCGGGCTCGTGCGCGAGTCGGGCGAGGAGGAGCGTCCCGGCGCGGTGGGGCGGCCGGCCCAGAACGTGGAGCTCGACCCGGACGGCCCGTTCGTGCTCGGTCTCGAGATCAACGTCGACTACCTGGCCGTGTGGGCTGCCGACCTTGCCGGCACCGTCAGGCACCGCGCGTTCGTCGAAAGCGAGAACCGCCAGCGGCCCGAGCGGGTCATCTCGTGGCTGGAGCTGCTCGCGCGCGAGGCGCTCGAGCAACCGTTCGCCGCAGGGCGCCGCCCGGTCGCGGCCACGCTCGCGGTGCCGGGGATCGTCGATGACGGCGGGGTGCTCGTGGTGGCGCCGAACCTGCACTGGGAGGACGTGCCGGTCGCGCAGATGCTCAGCGACGATCTCGGCCCGGTGAGCGTCGAGAACGAGGCCAACCTGGGCGCGCTCGCCGAGCTCACCGAGGGGGCCGCGAGCGGGCTGAGCGACTTCGTCTACATCTCGGGCGAGATCGGGATCGGCGCGGGGATCGTGATCGGCGGCGAGCTGTTCCGCGGCGCCAGCGGCTTCGGCGGCGAGATCGGGCACCTCACGATCGATGCCTACGGGCCGCCCTGCGCGTGCGGCTCGCGGGGCTGCCTCGAGCGGCTGGCGGGGCAGGACGCGCTGCTGCGCCTCGCGGGCTGGGACGCGCGCGTGCAACGCCCGGGATCGCGGCCGGAGTGGCCCGGGGCGATGCTCGCCGAGTCCGCGCTCGAGGGCCACGCGAAGACGCTCGAGGCGCTCAGCCAGGTGGGGCACACGCTCGGGATCGCCGCAGCGGCGGCCGTCAACCTCTTGAACCCGCAGGCGCTGCTCCTCGGCGGCTACTTCGCGCCGCTGACGGAGTGGCTGCGCGAGCCGATCGAGGCCGAGCTCCACAACCGCCTGCTGGCCGGTGACGGCTCGGGCTGCAGGGTGCTGGCGGCCCGGCTCGGCGGCGAGGCCGCCGTGAGGGGGGCCGTGGCGCTGTCGCGGCGCCTGGCGCTCGAGGATCCGGTCGCGCTCGACCGGGCGTCGCTCCCCGCCGGCGTTCCCGCCTGAGCTCCGTGCCGAGGCGCAGCGCCGGGATTCTTCTCTACCGGCTCACGGGCGACGCACCCGAGGTCCTCCTCGTCCACCCCGGCGGGCCGTTCTGGGCGCGCAAGGACCTGGGTGTCTGGTCGATCCCGAAGGGCGAGTACGAGGAGGGCGAGGATCCGCTCGCCTGCGCGTTGCGCGAGTTCGAGGAGGAGACCGGCACCGCGCTCCCGACGTCCCGGCTGGTCGACCTGGGCGAGGTGAGACAGAAGAGCGGGAAGCTCGTGACCGCCTGGGCGGCCGCGGGCGACCTCGACGCCGACGCCGTCCGGAGCAACACCTTCACGATGGAGTGGCCGCCGCGCTCCGGCCGCACCGCCGAGTTCCCCGAGATCGACCGGGCGGAGTGGTTCGGCGTGGACGCCGCGCGCGAGAAGCTGAACCCGGCCCAGGCGGAGTTTCTGGACCGCCTCGTGGAGCGCCTCGGCGAGTAGCGGCGCCGTTCCCGCGGTCAGTCCCGGTAGCTGACCTTCTCGCGCCGGCCGCTCTCCGCGGAGCGCAGCACCGCGTCGCACACCTCGGCGCAGCGGTAGCCGTCTTCGAAGGTTGCCCCATGGGGCGCTACGTCGCCGTCGTCGCGGATCGCGCTCAGCAGGTGGTGGAGCTCGTGCACGAAGGTGTGCTCCCAGCCGATGATGTGGCCACGCGGCCACCACCACTCCCAGAAGGGATGGTCGGCCTCGCTCACGAGCACGCTGCGAAAGCCCTGCGCCGAGGCGCCGGGCTCGGAGCCCGTGAGGTACACGTCGAGCTCGTTCAGCCGCTCGAGGTTGAAGGCGATCGATCCCTTGGAGCCGTTGATCTCGAAGGCCAGCCCGTTCCTGCGGCCGGGGCAGAAGCGCGAGGCCTCGAGGGTGCCGAGCGCGCCGCCCGAGAACTCGACCGCCGCCTCGATGGCGTCGTCGACGTCGACCTTCATGCCCTCGCGCGACTCGATGAACGTCCTGGTCAGAGCCGACACCGTCGTGACCTCCTGTGCGAGCAGGTAGCGGGCAAGGTCGATCACGTGGGCGCCGAGGTCGCCCAGCGCCCCCGATCCTGCCGCTTCCTTGGACATTCGCCAGACGATCGGCGAGTCGGGGTCGACGGCCCACTCCTGCAGGTAGCGCCCACGGAAGTGGAAGATCTCGCCGAGCTCGCCCGCCTCGATCATTTGGCGCGCGAGCCGGACGGCCGGCACGAAGCGGTAGTTGAAGGCGCACATGTGCTTGACGCCGGCGGCGTCGACCCGCTGCCAGGCCTCATGGGACTCGTTCGCGTCGCGCCCCAGGGGCTTCTCGCAGATGACGTGCTTGCCGGCCTCCGCCGCGGCGATCGACGGCTCGGTGTGGAGATTGTTCGGCCCCGAATTGTCGAACAGCGCGATGCGCTCGTCCTGGACGAGCTCACGCCAATCGGTGACGTAGCCCTCGAAGCCGTAGCGCCGCGCCGCCTCGGCCACCGCCTCCTCGTTGCGTCCCGCGATCGCCACCAGCCGCGGCAGGTAGGGCGGAGGCCAGGTCATGTAGGAGAGCGTCTTGTATGCGTTCGAGTGGGCCTTGCCCATGAACGCGTAGCCGAGCATCCCGACGCCGATCGTCTCCTCCGCCATGGTCAGCCCTCCTGCCTGGCGGAAGCACCCGGCTCGGCCGGGTGCGCACCGACCGTCTCACTAAAAGCCGCGTCGAACGCCACGGCCGACGGTGCGAAGTCCGTGCGCCGAACGAAGGCGAGCGCGTCGCGGGCGCCCCAGTCCCGGTCCATGCCGGAGTCCTCCCACTCGATCGACAGCGGCCCGCCGTAGCCGATCCGGTTGAGCTGGCGGAAGAGGTCCTCGAAGTCGACGTCGCCGTGCCCCGGCGACACGAAGGTCCAGCCGCGCTCCGGCTCGCCGAAGTCCACGTGCGAGCCGAGAATCGAGCGCCGCCCGTCGAGGCGCTTCCTCGAGTCCTTCACGTGGACGTGGTAGATCCGGTCGGCGAACTCCTCGACGAAGGCGCCCGAGTCGAGGAACTGATGGGCGAAGTGGGAGGGGTCGAAGTTGATCCCGAATCCCTCGCGTCGCCCGATCGCGTCGAGCGCGCGGTGCGTGGTGGGGAAGTCGTAGGCGATCTCGGTCGGATGCACCTCGAGCGCAAAGCGCACGCCCTCGGCGTCGAACACGTCGATGATCGGGCTCCAGCGCTCGGCGAACTCCTCGTAGCCGCGCGCCACCTCGTCCCAGTTGTTGGGCGGGAACGAGTAGAGCATGTGCCAGACCGGTGAGCCGGTGAAGCCCGTGACCACCTGTACCCCGAGCCGGGCGGCGGCGCGAGCGGTGTCCTTCATCCTCTCGGCCGCGCGCCCGCGCACTCCCTCGGGGTCGCCGTCGCCCCACACGTCCGCGGGCAGGATGCTCTGGTGGCGTGAGTCGATCCGATCGCAAACCGCCTGCCCGACAAGATGCGCCCCGATCGCCCAGCAGTCGAGCCCGTGGCGCTCGAGCAGCCCCCGCTTGGAACCGCAGTAGGCCTCGTCGCGCAGGGCCTCGTCGACCTCGAAGTGGTCGCCCCAGCAGGCGAGCTCGAGGCCGTCGAAGCCCCACCCGCCGCACTTGGCGGCGAGTTCCTCGAGCGGGAGGTCGGCCCACTGGCCGGTGAACAGGGTGACTGGTCTTGCCATGGATTCCCTCTCAGGTCGTGGGGACGGGTTGGGAAGCGTGTCAAGACGCTCACGCCGGCGCAGCGGCCGCGCGGAGCAGCAGTGCTTCGAGCACCGCGGCGAGCGCCGGGCGGCGAGGCGCGCCGCGGCGTACGAGTGCACTCACGTGGCGACGTGGCCGAGCGGGCTCCGCCAACTCGGCGAAGCGGATGCCGTCCGCGCGGGCGCAGGCGAGCGCGGGAAGCAGCCCGATCCCGAGTCCTTCCGCGACCAGAGCCTGGAAAAGGCGCGCGTCGTCGGCGCGGTGGACGATCCGGGGGCTGAAGCCGGCCGCACGGCACGTCTGTTCGAGTGCGGCCGCGAACTGCGTGCCCGCGAGCCCGGCGATCCATTTCGCGCCTGCAAGCGTCGGGAGCGCGACGGGCTCGGGTGCGGGGTGCTCGCGCGGGAGGACGAGCAGCAGTGGCTCCGCGAGCAGCAGCGTCGATTCGAGCCCCCCGACCGGCGCCGGGTCGACCTGCTCGTAGCTTTCGGACACCAGCAGATCGAGGCCGCCCGAACGCAGCAGCGGGATGCCGTCCTCGGGCTCGTGCTCGCGCACGGTGCAGGACAGCTCCGGGTGCCGCGCCGACAGGTCGACCATCGCGGGGACGACGAGGCCGGCGGCCGCGCTCGGGAAGGCGCCGATCACGATCTCGCCGCGCACGGTCTCGTGCTCGGCGGCGAGCTCGGCCTCTGCGGCGTCGAGCTCCGCGAGCACACGGTCGGTGCGTGCGACCAGGCCGTGCGCGGCGGGGGTCAGCCGGACCCGACGCCCGTCGCGTTCCAGTAACGAAGTGCCGACCTCGCGCTCGAGCTGCGCGAGCGACTGCGAGATCGCCGAGGGCGTGTAGCCCACAACCCGTGCGACTGCTGCGATGGTGCCGTGACGGGAGAGCTCGCTCAGGAGCCGCAGTCGCCGCAGGTCGAGCATCGTTTAGCAGAGCTTACGCTTACCTGAAGCCATCGGTGCTTGTGCTTCGCCCTATCGGTCGGATACTTGGTGTCGCGGATGGCGCACGACGATTCCATCGGTCCGGGCAAGACACGGCCCGACCGGTATGAGCCGATGCCGGGGCTGGCCGAGTTGCCCGGCTGGCTGTGGCGCCGAAGCGGCCGCGCGCTGCGGGCCGGCGCCGCTCTCCTCCTGCTTGCCGTGATCGGGGTCGGGATCGCCCTGGCTCCCGGAATCCGGGAGAGCAAGGAGGACCAGGCCCGCGCCGAGCAGCGTGAGCGGGCGGCGGCCCGCGCCGAGCTCGTCGCCAAGCTCGAGGCCGAGCAGCGCCCGCGCTTCGGGCGCTCGGGCTCCGTGGCGCCTGCGGGCGCCGCCGCCGCGGAGCAGCTTTCCGCGCGCGCCACGGTGATGGCGGAGGTGCCCGCGGCAATCGTGGCCGACGCCCGCCGGCGCGTCCGGCTTGGGTCGCTCGCGGGCCCTGTCCTGCGCGTCGAGTGCGAGCCGTTTCCCCGGACCGTCGATGGCGTGGGCGCGCACGAGGACCTCTCGCGCCGCCGCGGCCGCTACACCTGTATCGCGGTTACCGCCGAGATTGAGCGCAGCGAGCAGACCGTCGGCGCTGTGCTCGGCCACAGGTACCGGACCCAGGTCGACTTCGACACCGGCCGCTACGCGTTCTGCAAGGTGGCCGGCCAGTCCGGCCCGTCGCGAGAGCAACTCGTGACCACTCCGCGGGCCTGCGGCGGCGGCTAGGCCGGGAGCGCCGCTGCGGCCGGCGCGCCTATGCTGCCGCCTCGTGCGGCAGCGAATGCGCGAGCTCGGCTATGCCGTGGGCCGGTTCCCGACGGGCGATCTGAACGCGCTCGGCGACGTGCCCGGCGTGCTCGTGGGCCACCGCACCCTGTCCGAGGGCGAGCGCCTGCGCACCGGCGTGACGGCGATCCTGCCGCACGGCGGCAACCTCTATACCGAGAAGGTGCTGGGCGCCTGCCACGTCGTCAACGGCTACGGCAAGGCCGCGGGCCTCACGCAGCTCGAGGAGCTCGGCAGCATCGAGAGCCCCATTCTGCTCACGAGCACGCTCTCGGTCGGTCCGGTCTGGGAGGGCGGCCTGCGCCACCTGCTCGAGCAGAACCCGGAGGCCGCACGCGACCGGGACACGGTCAACGTGATCGTGGGCGAGTGCTTCGACGGCTGGCTCTCCGACGCACGCGCGCTGGCCGTGCGGCCGGAGCACGCACTCGAGGCGATCGCGGCGGCGGCTCCGGGCGAGGCGAGCGAGGGCGCGGTGGGCGCGGGCACTGGTACGACCTGCTTCGGCTTCAAGTCGGGTGTGGGTACTGCATCGCGACAGGCAGGCGGGAACGTCCTCGGCTGCCTCGTGGTGTCCAACTACGGCGCGCGCCGCGACCTGCACATGCTCGTGGGCGAGGCCGAGACAGCCCTCGCAAGCGCCGCTGCCGAGCCACCCGCTCAGGGCGGCTCGATCATGATCGTGCTGGGCACGGACGCCGCGCTCTCCGAGCGCCAGCTCCGCCGCCTGGCGGCGCGCGGCTCCTTCGGCCTCGGCCGGGCCGGCTCGTTCGCGACGAACGCGAGCGGCGAGTACGTCCTCGCCTTCTCGACGGCGCAGCGGCTGTCGCACCGGAGCGACGACTCGCACCTCGAGCTGCGCTTCCTGCGGGACGACTCGACGGCCATGCGGGATCTGTTCGAGGCCGCCGGCGAGCTGGTGCACGAGGCCGTGCTCAACTCGCTCTGCTCCGCCGCCGCCATGGAGGGACGCGACGGCAACCGCGTCGAGGCGTTCCCGTACGAGCTGCTGGAGGGCGCACCGGGGGTGCTGCGCCTCTGAGGGCCCGCCGCCCCTGAGGCTCCGCCTCCCCCGATCCGCTCGAAGCTCTCGACAAAAGTCAACCGTGAGTGGACTTTTGTCGAGAGCCTGCCGGGGGCGCGGCATCGTAGGCTCGCGTTAGTGGACCGTATTGCGACGCAACCCGAAATCGACGAGCTCGAGATCGCCGACGAGCCGGCCGCCTGGCGCGCGGTCGGCTTTGAAGTGGAGGGCGCCGTCTCGGAGGTCGGCAAGGTGCGGCTGCGGTTCGCGGGCCGTGGCGAGCGGCGCGGGATCGTCGAGTGGTCGCTGCGGGGAGCTTCGTCGCTGGAGCTCGACGGACTTCCCACGGTCGCCTCCGAGCGGCCGCCGGCCGCCGGCGGGGCGCATCCCAACGGGGTCGAGTCGATCGATCATGTCGTTGTGATGACGCCTGACCTCGACCGCACAGCGGAGGTGCTGCGCGGCGCGGGACTCGACTTCCGGCGCCTGCGCGAGGGCGCCACCCCGGGCGGCTCGGTGCGCCAGGCCTTCTTCAGGATGGGCGAGGTGATTCTCGAGGTGGTGCAGGCGCCCGAGGGCACGAAGCTCGCCGCCGATCCCGGCGGCCCGGCGCGGCTCTGGGGCATCTCATTCCTCGTGCCCGACCTGGACGCGACCGCCGCGGCGCTCGGCGACCTGCTCGGCGACGCCTCGCGACGCCGTCCAGCCCGGCCGCCGCATCGCGACCCTGCGCCGCGAGGCCGGCCTCGGCCCGGCGGTCGCATTCATGACGCCCGGACCTGGCGCGATCTGACCTTCTCGGCCCGCCCGGCCCGGCGTTACGCTGCGGCCGAGCGCATATGCGTCGCCTGCTCGTTCCTGTCTCTGGTCACCGCGGCACTGGCATTCCCGGTGGCCGCCTCCGCAGATCACCATCTGATGACGGTCAACGAGGTGATGCTGTCGTCGGGCGGCAATGCCGCGGCGCAATTCGTCGAGCTGCTGGATCCGATGGACGAGCCGTTCCCGAACACCTACGTTCCCTACAAGCTGGTTGCTTATGACGGCAGCGGCGTCAGGGTGGGCGGCCAGGACCTCGGGAACCCCTTCATGGCGCGCGACAACACCGAGCCGTTCGTGATCGCGTCCGACGCCGCCGGGCTGGGCGCTATCCGAGACGCGCCGCTCACCTTCGGGCTGCCTCCGGCAGCGGGACGGGTCTGTTTCACCCGTCTGGCCGCGGAGGAACCCGTTAACTGCATCGCCTATGGCTGTCCGCCGGCGCAGCTCCCGGGGGTCCTGTCCGGCCCTGCGCCCGCCGACGGCCAGTCGCTCCAGAGGACGGGCGCCGCGCTCGGCCTCGGCGCGCCTACGCCCAACGCCGCCAACGCGGTCGGCGGATTGCCGGCCTGCCCGGGTGGCGGCGGTGGCGGTGGCACCGGAGGAGGCGGTGGGGGCGGTGGCGGCGGCGGCACAACCGACACCACCGCTCCCAGCGCGCGCCTCGGCGGCAAGGCGCGTCAGGACGTCGACAAGGTGGCGATCAGTGTGGCGCTGTCGGAGGCGGCTGCCCTCACCGTGAGCGGGACCGTCAACGTCCCCGGCGCCGCGCGAACCCTCCGCTTCAAGACAGTTCGCCGCCAGGCGCAGGCCGGGCAGAGGGTCACCGTCAAGCTCAAGCTGTCGCGCAAGGCACGCGGTGCTGTCAAGGCCGCTCTGAAGCGTGGCCGTCGCATCAAGGCGAGCGTCAAGGTCAGCGCGCGCGACAGCGCCGGGAACACCACGACGAGGCGGCGCTCGATCCGGCTCACCAACTGAGCCTTTCCGGGCCGCTGTCCGGGCCTCGGGGACCTCCGCTGAGACCCACGAGACCAGGTCGATACTGACGCGGCGCGCGTTCGCCAGGTGCTGTCGCGACAGGTGCTGCGCAACCTGGGCCCCGGCCACCCGGTGTCGGTCACGGTCGATCCGGACGACAGGGCCCGTCTCGAGATCGGCTGAGACGGGACGCGTCATGGGCCTTCTGAAGAACGTGCGGAACGCGATCGCTCTGGGGCGGGACACCGTGACGGACGGCGCCGGAGGCATGGACTTGGCCGGCGCCCTGGCCGACCATGGCGAGCTCGAGTCTCCGAGGTTACTCCCGAGCGAGGTGCGCCCTACCGGGTCCAGCACCGCGAGATCGTCTCCTCGATGGCTGTCGGCTCCTAGGCCGACGGCACGACGATCGCATGCGGCATCGACCCGGACGACCCTCAGAACATCGCTTTCGGCGAGAGGCCGTTCATGTAGGCCCGACGGACTGCAGGGACTCGCCTGCCGGGCCCGCGCGGTGGCGACGGCGCCGCTCGCTCAGGGCATGTCGTGCTCGCGCACCTCGTCCAGCGCCGAGCGCCCGCCGATCTCGACCCAGCCGGCGTCGCGGGGCCGCGCATTGATGCGCGAGGCGCGGCCCTGGCGTATCTCGATCGGACGGCCGAGGCGTTCCGCCAGCAGCAGAGCGGCGGCGCCGGTCGCCTCGTCCTCCGCGATGCCGATTCCGACCGGGAAGACGCGCGCGCGGACGACTCCGGCGGGCTCGTCGATCCAGGCCCACGCCCCGATGAGGTCGGATCCGGCCGGGGGCCCGGTCAGCGCCTCGACCTCCTTCGGCGAGCCCAGCTCGACCCACTCGTACGCGGGACCCCACTCCGGTCGGGCGGTGCAGAACGACATGCCGTCCTCGTAGCGCACCGGCACCTCGCCGGCGGGCGGGTTGAGCGCCTCGACGGGCGTGCGCTGCTCGGCGAGCAGCCAGGCTGTCCCGACGCTGGGGTGACCAGCGAAGTCGAGCTCGACCGAAGGGGTGAAGATGCGGATCTGACCGCGCTCGGCATCGTCCACGAACACGGTCTCGCTGAGCGCGAGCTCAGCGGCCACCCCCTGGCGGCTCTCCGCCGAGACCGCGCTCCCGTCGAGGAAGACGGCGAGCGGATTGCCGCCGCTGCCGTCCTCCGAGCAGAAGACGCGAAGCAGGTGAACGGTCGGCACGAAACCGAACGTTACGTCGTCGGCGCCGGCGCTAGGGTGTCGCCACGATGGCCAACATCGAGCTGCGGGCCGGCGAGACGAGCGTGTACGAGGGGCATCCCTCGTGGCGGGCGCTGATGGGCTTCTACCTGATCGGCCTGGTCGCGGCCGTGCTGGTGTTCGCCGTCGTGGGCCTCCTCCTGGACGAGATGGCGCTCGGCGTGGTCGCCGGCGTCGGGCTGGCCGCCCTTACGCTGCTGATCGGCTGGTTCCGTCGTGTCGCGACCGTCTACCTCATCACCAACCAGCGGCTCCGGATCTCACGCGGCGTCGCGCGGCGCCGCGTGCAGGAGACCCGCCTCGACCGCGTGCAGAACGTGAACTTCGACCAGACCGTCGTCGACCGCATGCTGCGCGTCGGGTCGGTGGACTTCGACACGGCGGGGACGGACGACTCGGAGTTTCGCTTCGACTGGGTGAACAACCCGGAGGGCGTCGTCCGAGCCGTCAACGACGCCATACACGAACAGGAGAGCCAAACTCCGCGCTAACCCCCGCCCGGGGCGAAACCGTCACCTCTCCGCTTTGCCCACCCTATGGGTGGTCAGAACGGAGAGGTAGACACGGCGATCGCCCCGGCGAGCGACGAGCCGTACACCGATCCGGCGGGGCAGCCCTCGCCAGGCGCGCAGGAGCGTGTCCTGGAGTGCGTCCTCGGCATCCTGGACTGAGCCAAGCATCCGGTAGCAGTGCGCGTGGAGCGCTCGGCGGTGGGGCTCGACGATCGCCTGGAAGGCGACCTCGTCGCCCTGGCGGGCGGATTCGATCAGTCCGCGTTCGGGAACGCTGACCGCTGTGGGGGCGTAACTCATCTCTTCCTGACGACTAAGACCCCTCCAGCCCCCGAAATCCATCGCTCCACATGAATCTCGAGACGCGTCAGCTACCCTCCTCCGCTTCGTGAAGCTCGCCAGCATTACCGCGGTCTTCGCCGCGGCCGTGCCGGCTGCCGGCGACATCCATGCTCCAACGCCGGAGTCCGCGTTTCCCGTGCGCGGACACGCGGACTTTGGGGAGGCCGGCGCGCGCTTCGGCGCCTGGCGCGGCGGGCACGTCCATGAGGGGCAGGACGTGTTCGCGCCGGCGGGCACGCCGCTGGTCTCCGTCCGCCCCGGGAAGGTGGTCGAGAAGGGCGACGACGGCGGACGCGGCAACTACGTCGCGATCTGGAGCCGAGCCGCCCGCCGCACGTTCGTCTACCTGCACATGCGCCGGCCGACGCCGCTCAGCCCCGGCGAGCGCGTCGGGGCAGGGGAGCGCATCGGAGCGGTGGGCTGCACTGGATCCTGCTGGGGCGACCACCTGCATCTCGAGGTTCGGCGCGGGCGCGGCACCACCGGCCGGCCCCACGATCCGCAGCCGCTCCTGCGCAGGCTGGCAAGACGCGCCGCTCGCTAAGCCTGGATCCACCGATCCAGGCTAGGGCGGGTACTCTGCCGGTCCCGTGGACCAGATGGAGCTCCGCAACCGGCTCGTCATGGCTACCCAGATGTGGCGCGAGGCGACGGACGAGTCGCTCCCACGCATGCCGCCCGGCGAGCCGGCAGAGCAGCTCAACGGCTTCGAGCTGAGGCTCATCGACATGCTCTGCGCACAGGCGACTCCGCAGACCGCCCGCGACGTTGCCGACAAGACCTGGGACCTGGTCCACGATCGCCCCGACGACGACCCGGTCAAGCGACGGGTGGTCGAGTGCCACGAGGCGCTCGCGCGCCTGTCGGCGCGAGGTGGCGGCCCCGGTTTCTAGTCTTTGTGGCCGGTGAGGGGTCTCCCTGAGCTCTTCGACATTCGCGTTCAGGCGCGATCGCTGGCCTACCTCTTCCTCGCCGGTTCGGCGCTCGGCCTGCTCACGCTCGCGTTCCCGCACTCGGACCTCATCAAGGACCGCCAGCTGATCATCCTGGCCGCGGTCGCCTCGGCGATGGCCGTGGCGATTTGGGTCTGGGCGGACCGCATGCGGACGTGGCAGCTGCACGCCGCGCTCGCGACCGGCACGGTGATCCTGTCGTTGGCGAACTACTTTGTCGAGGCGACGGTCCTCTACCCGCTGCTGTACACGTGGACCGCCCTATTCGCCTTCTACTTCTTCCGGCTCGACGTGGCGCTCGCGCACGTGGCCCTGATCGCGGTGTGCTACGCGATCGTGCTGATCCTGGTCGAGCCCTCGAGTCCCGTGGTGCTCTGGCTGCTCGCAGTCGGCACGCCGCTGGTGGCGGGCCTGCTGATCTCGCGCCTGCTCGCGCGGATCGGGGCGGGCGTGCAGGACTCCGAGCGCCGTGCCCGTGCGATGCAGGAGAGCGAGGCGCGTACGCGACTGGTGCTCGACGGCGCCCCGGACGCCTTCATCACGCTGGACCGCGACGGGGTGATCACGTCGTGGAACACTGCGGCCGAGCGGCTCTTCGGCTGGACCGCCGCCGAGGCCGTGGGCGTGCCGATGCGCTCGCTGATCACGCCGCCCGAGTTCCGCGAGCGCCACGACGAGCGCCGGCGGGCCCTCCTCGAAACGCCGCGGGTCGTGGCGACCCAGCGCTACGACGTCGAGCTCCTGCGCCGCGACGGCAGCCGCTTCCCCGCCGAGGCGACCGTCTCGAAGATCGAGATCAAGGGAGAGCCGTTCATCTCGGGCTTTGTCCGCGACGTGACCGAGCGGCTGCGCCGCCAGCAGGAGCGCGAGGCACTGCTGCGCGAGCAGGCCGCGCGGGCCGAGGCCGAACGCGTCAACGAGCTGATCAGCGGCATGCAGCTGCTCGTCGATGCCGCCCTCGCTCACCGGACGCTCGAGGACATTCTCGACGACCTGATCCTGAAGGTACGCGGAGTGCTGGACGCCGACGCCGCCACCATCCTGCTTGCCGACGACGACGAGCGGCTCACGGTCGCCGCGCCGTCGTGGCCCGAAGCGCCCGAAGACGACCAGGCCCCCGAAGCGCCGGCCACATCGATCGCGTTCGGGGAGGGCTTCGCCGGACGGGTCGCGCGCGCCCGGGAGGCGATGCTCGCCCACAGCCCTCCCCCCGAGGACTTACCTGACCCGGCCCTGCGCGCGCTCGACATCGACTCGCTGATCGGCGTGCCGCTGCTCGCGGAGAACAGAGGTCACGGGGGTGCTCGTGGCGGCCTCCGTCGCGCCGCGGCGCTTCTCCCCGGAGGACCTGGCCCTCCTGCGGCTGGCTGCCGACCGCGTCGCACTGGCGATCCTGCACGCGCGCGTATATAAGCGCGAGCACAACATCGCCGAGACGCTCCAGCGCAGCCTGCTGACCAAGCCCGAGGATCTCCCGAAGATGCCGGGGCTCGAGGTGGCGGCGCGCTACGAGCCGGCCGCCGCCGAGGCGGAGGTGGGCGGGGACTGGTACGACGTCATCCCTACGGCGAGCGGCGGGGTCGGCCTGGTGATGGGCGACGTGGCGGGCAAGGGCCTGGCCGCAGCGTCGATGGTCGGTCGTCTTCGCAGCGCTCTTCGGGCGTACGCGCTCGAAGGCCACGATCCCGCCCGAGTGGTTGAGCAGCTCAACCGCCTCGTCTGGACCGAGGCCCCGGAGAGCCAGATGGCGACCCTTCTCTACATGGTTGTCGAGCCCGGCGAGAGCCGCATCGACTGGGTGAACGCAGGCCACCTCGCACCGCTACTTGCAAACGGCTCCGACACGCCGGAGTTTCTCGAGGGCAGCGGGTCGGTCCCGCTTGGCGTGCTGCCGTTTACGAGCTACGAGACGGTGTCGGCGACGATGGAGCCCGGCAGCTCGCTCGTTCTCTACACAGACGGCCTCATCGAACGGCCGGGAGAGCACCTCGACGACGGGCTGGCCGAGCTCGCCGCGCGAGTGCGGGAGGCCCCCGACGACCCCGAGCACCTCTGCGAGTACCTGCTCGAGACGCTCGTGCCGGCCGGGGGAGCCTCGGACGACGTTGCCATCCTGGCGCTGCGCAACCTGCCGTTCGTCGAGCGCTTCCGCTTTCAGTTCTCGAGCGAGCCCGAGGCGCTGTCGAAGATGCGCTCGATCCTGCGGCGCTGGCTGCACCACGCGGGCGCGTCCGACCGCGAGCTCGCCGAGATCGTGACCGCGTGCGGGGAGGCGGCAACGAACGCCATCGAGCATGCCGGCGCCGCCGGCGGAGCTCCATTCGAGGTCAGCGGCCGGCTCCGTGAGGCGGAGGTCGAGATCGAGGTCAGCGACGAGGGTCGCTGGCGGCCGCCGCGGGAGGGAGACCAGGGGCGGGGTCTCGCGCTCATGCGAGCCCTGATGGATACCGTTGAGGTATCACCGTCGCCGCAGGGCACCACGGTTCGGTTGCGACGGGCACTCGAAAGCAACGGAGGGGTCGAGTGAAGAATGGGCTGGTGGGGCTCGACATCGAGGAGCGCGGTGAGGTCGTGGTCGCACATGTGACCGGCGAGCTGGACCTAGCCGGCGCTCCGCAGACCGGTGAGCGGATCGCGGAGGCGGTCCCGACCTCCGCGCGCGGGCTCGTGGTCGACATGAGCACGCTCGAGTTCATCGATTCGAGCGGCGTGGCGATGCTCTTCGGGCTGGTACGCCGGCTCTCGAGCCGCCGTCAGGAGCTGCGCGTGGTGGCGCCTCGGGGCCGGCCGGTCGCGCGCGTCCTCGAGATCGTCGAGTTCGAGCGCGCCGCGCCGATCCGGGCGGACGTCGAGGCCGCGGTCGCCGAGATCGCCTGAGCGGATCCTCTTAGGCGGCCGCGGGCTCGCGGGCCGCGGCGATGAAGTCGAGCACGGCGGCGTTGAACTCCTCGGCACACTCGATGCAGGCCCCGTGCGGGGCGCCGTCCAGCACGGTCAGCTTGGCGTCGGGGATGAGCGCGGCGATCTCCCTGGACTTCCAGATCGGGACCAGGATGTCGCGCTCCGCCCCGATCACGTGCACAGGCATGGTCAACGAGCCGAGCCGGTCGCAAGTGTCGTGCCGCCCGCAGGCGGCGAGCTGGCGCACGAAGGCTTCGGGCGGCTGCGGATGGGGGTGCTCCAGCATCATGTTGCGCACGAACGCCACGCCGTCGGCGTTCTCGAAGAACTCCTCGGAGTGGTTGAGGAGCATCAGCTCGTCGATGTGCTCCTCGTAGCTGATCTTGTGCACCCGGGAGCCCCAGACGTCGCCGAGCTTGCGGCCCCAGGCGCCGACCGCCGGGAACGTCACGGCCAGGGTCAGCGTCCGCACCCGCCCGGGTGCCTGGCAGGCGACCTCCTGGGCGATCGCGCCGCCCATCGAGTAGCCGAGCAGGTGGAACGACTCGAGCTCGAGCGCGTCGGCCAGCGCCAGGGTGTCGCGCGCCATGTCGGCGACCTCGTACTCGGCGCGCGCGAGCGAGGAGCGCCCGGCGTCGCGGTTGTCGAAGACGATGGTCCGGTGCGCCGCCGAGAAGGCGGGCAGTTGGAGGGCCCAGGTGAGCACGTCCGCGGACAGGCCCATCACGCAGAGCAGCGGTTCCCCCTCCCCGTGGACCTCGTAGTACAGCGTCTGGCCATTCGCCTCGACCGTCGGCATCGACTTCCCTCCCTGTTGGCGCTTCCCGACCTGCCAACCCTACTGGCTGGCCAGCCAACTTGGTAGGCTCGGCGTTCCTCCATGGGCAAGGTGTGCATCATCGGCGCGGGCTCGTCCGGGATCGCCTCGTGCCAGGTGCTTCAGGCCCGCGGCATCGACTTCGACTGCTTCGAGAAGGGCTCCGGAGTCGGCGGGAACTGGCGTTACGACAACGACAACGGCATGTCGTCCGCCTACCGCTCGCTCTTCATCAACACGTCGCGGCGGATGATGCAGTACGCCACCTACCCGATGCCGGACGACTATCCCGACTATCCCCACCACGAGCAGATCGCCGCCTACTTCGACGCCTACGTCGACCACTTCGGCTTCCGCGACCGGATCCGCTTCAACACCCAAGTCGAGCGAGTCGAGCCCGCGGGCGGCGGGGGCTGGGAGGTAAGCACCGACGACGGCTCGCGGGATGTCTACGACGCGGTCTTCGTGGCAAACGGCCACCACTGGGACGCCAAGTGGCCCGATCCGCCGTTCCCCGGCCAGGACGGCTTCACGGGCGAGCAGCTTCACTCCCACTTCTACCGCGAGCCCGACGAGCGCATCGAGAGCAGGCGGGTGCTCGTGCTCGGCATCGGCAACTCCGCCACTGACATTTCGGTGGAGACCTCGCGCTATTCGGAGATCACCTACCTCGCGATGCGCCGCGGCGCGTACGTGATCCCCAAGTACATCGGCGGCAAGCCGACCGACGAGCTCGCGCCGGCGTGGCTCTCCCACCTGCCGTTCCGGGTCACGCGCTGGCTGTTCTCGCAGCGGCTCAAGCAGGTGCAGGGGAGGATGGAGTCGTACGGCCTGCCGAAGCCCGATCACAAACTCGGCGAGGCCCATCCGACCGTCTCGTCCGACCTGCTGCCGCGCATCGGACATGGCCGCATCAAGGTCAAGCCGAACATGGCGCGCATCGAGGGCGGCACGGTCCACTTCGTGGATGGGACGAGCGCCGAGGTCGACACGATCATCTGGTGCACGGGCTACAGGATCACCTTCCCGTTCCTCGCCTCCGAACTGATCGCGACCGAGCGCAACCACGTGCCGCTCTTCCGCCGGGTCGTCCACCCCGAGCACACGGGCCTCTACTTCATCGGGCTCGTGCAGCCGCTCGGGGCGATCATGCCGATCGCCGAGCTCCAGTCGGAGTGGATCGCGGACGTGCTCCAGGGCAGGGCGGCGCTGCCGGACGCGGCCACCATGTGCGAGGAGATCGCGGACGAGGAAGAGGCCATGCGCCGCCGTTACGTGGCCTCCACGCGACACACGATCCAGGTGGACTTCCATCCCTACATGCGGCTGCTGCGCGCAGAGCGGCGCCGCACCGAGGGCGAGCGGCGGCCGCTCGGCGCCCGCGCCCAGGTCGGGTCCGCCGATCCCACGGCCGCGCCCTGATGGCGGGGATCGCGGTCGTCACCGGCGCCGGGCGTGGCTTTGGCCTCGAGATCGCGCGGCGGCTGTCGGGACGCGGCTACAGCGTGCTGTGCACCGATGTCGACGAGCAGGCCGCCGCGGCCGGCGCCGAGCAGGTGGGCGGCTTCCCGATGCAGCTCGACGTGCGTGACCCCGAGGCACACCGCGCCGCAGCCCGCGCTGCGGCCGAGCGCGGGCCGCTCGAAGTATGGGTCAACAATGCGGGCGTGCTCCGCACGGTCAAGGCCTGGGAGCACACGGACGACGAGGTGCGCCAACTCGTCGAGGTCAATCTGCTCGGGGTGATGTACGGCTCGCGCGCCGCCGTGGAGGCGATGCGGACCGGGCCCGGGAGCAACCGGCACATCATCAACCTCGCCTCGCTGTCGGCGCTGACCGGCGTCCCAGGCCTCGCCGTCTACGCCGCGTCCAAGCACGGCGTGCTGGGATTCACGAGCTCGCTGCAGGGGGACCTGAAGCTGGCGGGGCTCCCGATCACAGTTCATGCGGTCTGCCCCGACGGCGCAGACACTCAGATGGTGCGCGAGCGCTCGGCGGACAAGGACGCCGCGATCATCTGGTCCGCGCCGCGGCTCCTGACGCCCGAGGAGGTGGCCGACCGCACCGTGGGCCTGCTCGACTCGAAGGAGCTCGTGGCCGTGATCCCGCGCTGGCGGGGCTGGGTGGCGCGCGGTACGGCGATGCTCGGCCGGCACGGGCTTCACGGCGCGGACCTGCTTCGCAGACAGGGCGAGCGCAAGAGGGCGCGCGCAAGCTAGGTTCTCCACAGCGACGAAAGGAACGACGTGGCCGAGACGACGACCATCACCCAGCCCGAGACCGGCGAGGCGGCGCGCACGATCGAGGTCGAGAATCCGGCGACCGGGGAGAACATCGCGAGCGTGCCCGTGGTCGCGCCCGAGGAGGTCGCGGAGCTCGTGGCCCGCGCACGGCGCGCCCAGCCGGGCTGGGAGGCGCTCGGTTTCGACGGCCGCGGGGCCGTCCTCAAGCGCTGCCAGAAGTGGATGTCGGACAACTCGGAGCGGGTGGTCGAGACGATCATCTCCGAGACGGGGAAGGCCTACGAGGACGCGCTCTTCGCCGAGGTCGGCTACGCGGAGGGGGCGTTCGCCTTCTGGGCGAAGAACGCCCCGAAGTACCTGGCTGAGGAGAAGCTCAAGACTTCGTCGCCGTTCGCCAAGGGCCGCAAGCTGATCGTGCGCTACGCCCCGGTCGGCGTGGTCGGCGTGATCGGGCCGTGGAACTACCCGCTCAACAACTCGTTCGGCGACTGCATTCCCGCCCTGGCGGCCGGCAACGCGGTGCTCCTGAAGCCCTCGGAGGTTACGCCGCTCACCTCGATGTTGATGGGCGAGATGCTGCGCGAGTGTGGCCTGCCGAAGGACGTGTACCAGGTCGTCCCGGGCTACGGCGAGACCGGCGCGGCGCTCATCGACGAGGTCGACTTCCTGATGTTCACGGGGTCGACCGGCACCGGCAAGAAGGTGATGGAGCGCGCCGCGCACACCCTCACGCCGGTCGCGCTCGAGCTGGGCGGCAAGGATCCGATGATCGTCTGTGCCGATGCCGACCTCGAGCGCGCGGCCATCGCGGCCGTGCATTACTCGATGCAGAACACCGGGCAGACCTGCATCTCGACCGAGCGCGTCTATGTCGAAGAACCGATCCACGACGAGTTCGTGCGGCTCGTGACCGACAAGGTGAACGCCCTCCGCCAGGGTGCACCCGCCGGCCCCGCCTCGATCGATCTCGGAGCCGTGATCCACCCGCCGCAGTCGGACGTCGTCGAGCGCCACGTGAACGACGCGGTCGAGCGCGGGGCGCGCGTGCTCAGCGGCGGCGGGCGGCGCGACGAGGGTGGGCACTTCTTCGAGCCGACCCTCGTCGTGGACGTCGACCATTCGATGGCCCTCATGCGCGAGGAGACCTTCGGTCCGACGCTGCCGATCATGAAGGTGAAGGACGCGGACGAGGCGGTCCGGCTCGCGAACGACTCGCCGTACGGCCTTCAGGCATCGGTGTGGACGAAGGACGCCGCCAAGGGCGAGCGGCTCGCGCGCAGGGTCGAGGCCGGCGCGGTCACCGTCAACGACGCTCAGATCAACTACGTCGCCCTCGAGCTTCCCATGGGTGGCTGGAAGCAATCGGGGCTAGGCACTCGCCACGGAGCGGACGGGATCCGCAAGTACACGAAGAAGCAGACGCTGCTCGTCACGAGCTTCGCGCCGCTCAAGCAGGACCTCCACATGATGCCCTACAGCGCGCGGCGTACGAAGATCGTGAGCAGGCTCCTGAAGCTCGTGTACGGCCGCGGTAAGTCCTAGAGGCGCGGTTCGACCGCTGCCGTGCCTAGGCACTGCGCTCGGCGAGCGCGGTGTTGCCGCGGGCAACGTTCACCTCGAGGCTCTCCGTAGCCATACCGATCCCGCCCTTGGCGCCGCCCCCGGTAATCCATCGCGTCTGAGCCTCGTCGAGCATCGCATCGAGTTGGTCGTCCGTGTGGCTTGGGTCGTGATGAAAGAGCAGCGTGCGCCGGGCGGAGACGCAGCGGGCGAACTGCAGGGCCTGTGTAAGCGACGAGTGGCCCCAGCCGACGTGGGTCGCGTACTCGGCATCGGTGTACTGGCAGTCGTGGAGCAGCAGGTCGACCTCGCGCGCGAGACCCGACCCGGACAGCCACTCCGGCCCGAGCGTGTCGATGTCCCCGACTATCGCGGGCTCGTGGTCGGGCAGGTAGCAGAGGGAGGCGTCTGCCTCCTCGATGCGGAACCCGAGCGTCGGGCCACGATGCGTCACCGCGGCCGCGGTGATCTGCGCCGAGCCGATGCTCCACTGCGAGCGCGGGCAGTTGCGGAAGTCGAGCCGGCACGGCAGCTCGCGGATCTCGACCGGAGTCAGCGGCGCGGACAGGTAGCGCCCGATGCGGCGCTCGAGCGACAGCCCGGGCGCGGCCGGGCCCCAGAGCGTCACCTCGACGCCGGGCCGGAACAGCGGCGCGAAGAAAAGCAGGCCCTGGATGTGGTCGAGGTGGAGATGGGTGAGCAGGATGTGGATGGGGCCGGTAGAGGAGCCGAGACCAACCGGCAGGTTGCGGATCCCGGTGCCTGCGTCGAGGACGAGGTTCGTGCCGTCCGAGAGGGTCACCTGCACGCACGAGGTGTTGCCGCCGTGGCGCACCATGTCCGCGCCCGGGGTTGGAAGCGATCCGCGCGTCCCCCAGACCTTGACCTGCATCAGGGCCCCCGGCTCCAGAAGATCGCGAGCGCCCCGCTCTGGCCGTCCTGGCCGATCACCGGAAAGGCCGTCACCTCGATGCCCTGGGCGCGCCCCGCCGCGGAGGTGATGCGCATCGGCGCGTGCGCCGCCCGGCCGTCGCCGAGCGCGATCGACAGTGGAAGCTCCGCAGCGTCGAGCGGTCGCCCGTCGGGTCCGGTCGGCGCGAAGCGCGAGCCCCACTCCTCGGGCGGCATCGGTCCGGCCTCCTCGAATGACAGGCCGAGGATCTGGCCGGCGGCCTCGTTGAAGAAGACGAGCACGCCTTCCCGGTCCACGAGGAAGGCGGGCGTCGTCAGGTTCGCCACGAAGCCGCGGGCCATGATCATCTCGACCGGGTGCGGCTGGGCGCTCATCCGGAGGGCGTCGACTCGAGATGGACCATCCCGATCTCGCCGGCCATGAGTTGGCTGTCATGGGCCCAGGAGCCGAGGTCGGTGACACGGTGCTTGAGCGCCACCTCCGAAAATCTACGGCACGGCCGCTCGTCGCTCGGGGGCCGCAGCCGCCTCAGCGGGACTACGGATACAGGTCGCCCTCCTCGCCGATCACGAAGATCGCGCTCACCGGGCAGTTGCCCGCGGCGGTGAGGACGTCGTCGAGCGGTGCGCCGTCGGGATCGACCACCACCGCCTTGTCCTCCTCGTCGAGCTGGAAGACGTCGGGCGCCGTGTCCACGCAGTCGCCCGAGCCGATGCAGAGGCCGCGGTCGACCGTCACCTCGATGCGGTTCTGGCGCGAGAGCTCCGGCATCAGCGCCGGCGGCGCAGCACGATGAGCGCGAGTGTCGCCACCAGCAGGACCAGCGGCACGAACGTGCGCGGGTCGAGCCCGCCGCCGTCGTGCGGCTCGGCCCCGGCCGGCATCGGGAACTCCTCCGCGGCCAGCACATCGTGCGGCTCCTGGATGCCGCTGGGATCGGCGGGGTAGCGGTCGTCGCGCGTCCCGATGCCGAACTCCTCGGCGGCGAGCACGTCGTGGGGCTCCTCGATCCCGCTCGGGTCGGGCGGGATCTCGGGCGACTGGCGTTCTGATTCGGTCATCGTCCCTATGGTTCCAAATCCATGGAGCAGCAAGCACGAACCGAGCTCGAGGCGGCCGCCTTCCGCCAACTGGTCAAGCACCTGCGCGAACGAGCCGATGTTCAGAACATCGACCTGATGAACCTGGCCGGCTTTTGTCGCAACTGCCTGTCCCGTTGGTACCGCGAGGCCGCGGAGGAGCGGGGCATCGACCTCGACGAGGCGCAGGCGAGGGAAATCGTCTACGGAATGCCCTACTCCGAGTGGAAGTCAAAGCACCAGACAGAGCGCGCCACGCGCTAGTCCTCATCGCCCTCACGGCCGCGCTCGCGGGCTGCGGCAAGGCGTCCTCGCAGCCGGAGGAGGGCTCCGGCGCGGCCCCGGCGGCCGCCGGGGAGGTCGTGCTCACCCCCGAGACGGCGCGCGAGGGCCGCGAGCGGCTGCGCGAGCAGGAGGCGGCCGGCGCCCCGACCAAGGCGCGCGTGGTGGAGCTGCGCGGCGCGGGCGTGCCGTCCGATTCGGGCAGCGACCGCTACGCGGACGCGCCGAGCCCCGGAGCGCCCACCGACGCCGAGGTTCGCGCCGAGCTCCGCGAGGCGCGTGCGGCGCTGGCCGACTTCCGCAAGCACCTCAACACCACAGCGTTCCTCGCGACGGGGCCGCGCGCCAGGGTGCTCCCCGACGGGACTGCGGTCGCGCCCGAGAACGCGCCCGACATCGTCAAGCGCGTGATCCTCGCGGCCAACGAGATCGCCAAGTTCCCATACAAGTGGGGCGGCGGCCACGGCGCCTGGCGCGACAACGGCTACGACTGCTCGGGCTCGGTCTCGTTCGCGCTCGCGGGTGCCGGGCTGCTGGGGAGCCCGCTCACCTCAGGCGGCTTCCTGAACTACGGCGCGTCCGGTCCGGGCAGGTGGATCACGATCTACACGAACCCCGGTCACGTCTTCATGACCGTGGCGGGGCTGCGCTTCGACACGAGCGGCCAGGGCCGCGCCGGCACGCGCTGGCAGGCGGAGTCGGTCTCGACGGCCGGGTTCGCCGTGCGCCACGTCCCCGGGCTCTAGCGCGTCCTAGCCCGGCTGGTACGGCGGCGCCTCGCCCCAACCCCAGTGCGGCACGGGCGCCTTGGGAGGCGGCTCCGCATCCGGCTGTGAGTTGGCAACCGCGAGGCGTGTGCCCCATTCGATGTAGGCGAGGAAGGCCGAGCGGAACTCCGGGTCGGCGGGCAGGCCGGCCTCGTCCGCGGCGTCGCAGATGAGGTTGACCCAGCGGCGGCGCATCTCCTCCGTGAGGGCGCGGCCGCGGTGCTTGCTCAGCATGTGCGGGTAGCCGCCGCGCTCCTCCGTGTAGCGCGGGGGGCCGCCGAACACCTCGGCAAGCCAGGTTGCCACGTACTTCGGGTGGTTCCGATCCATCCCGCGAAAGACGGGCTCGAGCAGCGGGTCCTCGCGCACCTTGGCGTAGAACACCTCGGTCAGGCGCTCGAACGTGTCCGGGCCACCGGCCCATTCGTAGAGGGTCGGGACCTCGTCACTCACGTGTTGAGCTCCCCGGGTACGAGCTCGACCTCGCGCCTGCGGCCCGCTCGCAGCAGATCGACGGTCACGGGGACGCCGATCAGGTCGGCGACCATGAGCCGCTGGAGGTCCTCCACCCGTTGCGTGCGCGTGCCGTCCACGGCCAGGATCATGTCCTCGGCGCGCAGGCCCGCGCGCGCGGCCGGGCTCCCCTCCACGACCTCAACCACCTCGATGCAGGCGCCGCCGTCGCCGGCGGCCGACCGCGCTGCCGGCGGAACCGGGCGTGGGCCGCCAGCGATCCCCAGGTAGGCTCGCCGCACGTGCCCGTCGGCCATCAGCGACGCGATCACGCGCTGAGTCGCCTCGTTCATGGGAACCGCAAGCCCGAGCCCGACACCGGCGACGGCGGTGTTGATTCCCACCACGCGGCCGCGGCTGTCCGCGAGCGCGCCGCCAGAGTTGCCCGGGTTGAGCGCGGCGTCGGTCTGGATGACGTTGTCGATTATCCGCTGTGCGCGCCGCGAGCGCGCCGGCAGCGAGCGGCCGAGCGCTGAGACGACCCCGGCCGTGACCGACCCGCCCAGTCCGTTCGGGTTGCCGATCGCCACCACCAGCTGGCCGACCTTGAGGCGATCGGCGTCGCCAAGCTCGGCTGGGACGAGCGCGACACCCTCGGTACGGAGCAGCGCGAGGTCCGAGAGCGCGTCGCGGCCGATCACCTCGAAGCGCTCCTCGCGGCCGTCGGCGAAGGTCGCCCGGCCGCGCGCGGTCGAACGGCCGACGACGTGGGCCGAGGTGAGCAGAAAGCCGTCCGGTGTGAGCGCCACCGCGCTGCCGGCGCCGACCGGCATCTGCCCGCCGCGTGTGCGCCTCATGATCCGCAGGCTCGCAACGGATGGAGAGAGCCGCTCCGCCACGGCGATCACCGCGCGCGAGTAGGCGTCGAGAGCGTCCGACTCCCGTGACTCAATGGGCGGCGGCTCGGCAACCCCAGGGGCGCTCACGCCGCCTCCTTCGCCTCGGCGAAGCTCGCGGTCACGGAGCGCTCCTCGGTGCCGCGCACCACGGTCAGGGCGAGCTCCCCGCCCGCGGGGGGCAGCTCGTCGAGCGCCGTGTAGAGCGCCTCGACGCCGTCGATCTCTTGTCCGCCGGCGGCGACGATCAGATCGCCCCGCTCGATACCCGCTCGGGCGGCCGGGCCGTCCTCCTCGACCGCGCGGACGAGAAGGCCCTCGCGCTCGGGCAGGCCCACCGCGCGGCGCATGCGGCGCGCCGCCCGCGGAGGTGCCACCGCCACGCCGAGCCGGTGCGAGGCCGGCGCCTCGCCGCGCGCGAGGAGCAAGACGCGCTCCTTGACGGCGGCGTTCGCGGGCGCGGCCAGGATCAGCCCGCCGTCGAGCCGGATGCTGTTGACCCCGAGCAGGTTCCCCGCGGGATCGACCAGCGGGCCTCCCGACGAGCCGCGGGGCAGCGGCGCCGTGTGCTCGATGGCGCTGCGCACCCGGCGCCCGCGCGGGCCCCGGAAGCTCCGTGCCCCCGAGGACACGAAGCCGAGTGTGGCCCGGAGACCGCGGCCGCCGGGGTTGGCGAGCGCCACAACCGCCGTCCCGATTCCGGGCTCGTCGCCCGGCTCCCAAGCGATCGCGGGCGCGGCACCGGTATCGAGCGCCAGCACCGCCAACCCGAGGTCCGGGTCCACGCCCGCCACCTCGGCCGCCTCACGCCTGCCGTCCTCGAACACCACGGTCAGCTCATCGCGACGGAGGTTCTGCGTCGCCGTGAGGACCTGGCCCTCCGCGATCACGACTCCCGAACCGAGGCCCCAACCCCGGCCGAGTCCCACGACGGAGGGCCCCACCTTCCCGGCGACCTCCGCGATCGTGTCCTGCAAAGCCTGTACAGCCATCTCGCCTCCAGAGAGTCACTTGCAAATTGCTAGTGACTATACACCGGCGGTTCGTGTGCGAGCATTGGACGCCGTGAACGACTCCCCGACCCCGCTCGCGGCCGCCCTCGACAGCGTCGGCGACCGCTGGACGCTTCTCATCATCGAGGCGCTGCTCGACGGCCCGCGGCGCTTCGGCGACATCCAGGAGCTGCTGCCGCGGATCGCGCCCAACGTCTTGAGCCAGCGCCTGCGCCGTCTCGAGGGCGAGGGCCTCGTGGTCGCGCAGCCTTACTCGGAGCGCCCGCAGCGCTTCGTGTACGAGCTGACCGCGTCGGGGCACGAGCTGGCGGGGGCGCTGCGGCTGCTCGCCGACTGGGGAGCTCGCCACCGCGACGCTGCCGAGCCGCCTCGCCACGAGGCGTGCGGAACCCCGGTCGAGGCGCGCTGGTGGTGCCCCACCTGCGAGCGCCCCGTGGACGGGGACGAGGCGGCGGACCTGCACTACGCGTAGCCGTTGTGAGCCGGCCCAGCCAGGCCCTCTCCGCACCGCAGCGGGGCTTGTGGCGACTGCTACCTTCCGCCGTTCGTGGAGGACGAGCCCACACGCCGTCTGGAGACGGGGCGGCCTCCGGACGGGCCCCGGCGCCCCCCGGGCCGAGAGGCCGACGCCGTATACAGGCGCCGGCGGCTCATTGCCGCCGGTGTGTTCGGCGCGATCTTTCTCCTGTTGATCGTGCTCATCGTGAGCGCGGGCGGAAGCGACGAGGAGGACCCGGGGAACGCACCCGCTGACCTCGGCGTCCCGACCACGACCCTCGACTCACGTGAGACCGACACCGAGACAGAGACCGACCGTGACCGGACCGAAACCGAGACGACGCCCGAGGACGGCGGCACGGCCGGGGGCGCCCCGGCCACGCCGGTGACCCCGCCTACGGGCGGCGGCACCACGGGCGGTGGCACCACGGGCACGCCGGCCGCGCCGGTCACCCCGCCGCCGCAGGAGGGCGGCGGCGAGGCCGTCCCCGTCGCACCCGACCCAACGCCGCAGACCGGTGAGGGCGGCGGAGCCGTGGCCCCGTAGGGCGACGGGTAGGCGCGCCAGGTTTCAGTCGTCGTCCACCGGCCGGCGACGGGAGCGCTTGAGCTCGCCCCGGCGCCGCTTGCTGTCGAGCCGCTGCCGGCGCGACGCGACCGTGGGCCTGCTCGCCCGCCGCGGCCGCTGAATCAGGAGCGCGGACTCGAGCCGCGCACGCAGCCGCTCGAGCGCGAGCTCGCGGTTGCGAGTCTGGCTGCGAGTGTCCTGCGCCACCGCCCGCACGACGGGCCCGAGCCGCGCCGCAATCCGGCGCTTGTGCTCGTCACTGAGGGCGCGCGAGGCCTCGACGTCGAACACCGCCTCCACCCGCGAGGCGGTCACGTTGGCATGCTGGCCGCCCGGGCCCGATGAGCGGCTCGCACGCAACTCCACCTCGGACAGCGGCACGGCCGCGCCGTGGCCGATGGGCATGGGATCGTCCATGGCCGCGGGCAGGCTAGTGACCAGCGGGCATCAGCGCCGGCGCAGCAGGCGCCGCCTGCGCGGGCGGCCCGTGTGACGGCGGCGCCGGGCACGCCACTCGCGCAGCGTGAGCCCGTCCGGCACGTCGCACTCGAGCGGGAGGAACCCCTGTTCGCGAACAGTCTCGGTGGTGGCGGTCATGCCCCTCCAACCGCCCGCTTCGCCCCGGATTACGGCGTTCCTCCCCCCGGCGTAGGCTGCCCGCCGATGCAGGTCGCCGTGGTCGGACATGTCGAGTGGATCGAGTTCGCCGAGGTCGACCACGTGCCGGTGCCGGGCGAGATCGTCCACGCCGATCGAACGTTCCAGCTGCCGGCCGGGGGCGGGGCCGTTGCGGCCGTGCAGCTCGCGAAGCTGGCGGGGTCGGCCACCCTCTTCACGGCCTTCGGCGATGACGAGATCGGCCACCGAGCCGAGAGCGGGCTGCGAGAGCTCGGGGTCGACGTCGAATGCGTGTTCCGCCCCGAGACCCAGCGGCGCGGATTCGTCCACCTCGACCGAGCGGGGGAGCGGACGATCACGGTGCTTGGCCCTCGGCTCGGGCCGCGCGGCGACGATCCGCTGCCGTGGGAGCGGCTGGACGGGACGGGCGCCGTCTACCTGACCGCGGGAGACGCCGACGCGATTCGCCACGCGCGGCAGGCGGATGCGCTCGTCGCGAGCGCGCGTGCGCTCCCGACGCTCACGGACGCGGGGATCGAGCTCGACATCCTCGTTTCGAGCGGCAGGGATCCCGGCGAGCGCTACGAGCCCGGCCGGCTGGATCCGCCACCGCGGTTCGTCGTCCGGACCATGGGATCCTCGGGCGGCGAGTGGGAGACGCCTTCCGGCGAGCGTGGGCGCTGGGAGCCCGCGCCGCTGCCGGGCCCACTCCGGGACGTCTACGGCTCCGGGGACAACTTCGCCGCCGGGCTCACGTACGGCATGGGGGAGTACGGCGACGTACAGAGGGCGGCAGAGCTGGGCGCGCGCTGCGGAGCGGCATCCGCAACCGGCCGCGGGCCGTACGAGGCTCAGCTGCGCTGCGACTAGCGCCCGGCTAGTGCGCGGCGACCGAGCCGTCCTCGGGCTCGATCGGCAGCCCGCTATCGACCCACGCCAGCAGGCCGCCGTCGAGGTTGTAGGCCTCGAAGCCGGCGGCGCGAAAGGCGCCCGTCGCGAGCGCCGAGCGGCTCCCGGAGCGGCAGTAGAAGACAACCGGGCGTTCGCGCTCGATCGCGTCCGCCTCCGACGGCAGCCGTTCGAGCTCGATGTGGAGCGCCCCGGCGATGCGGCCCGCCGAGTGCTCCTCGGGCGTGCGCACGTCCACGAGCTGTGCGCCGCCGTCGCGCACGAGCTCGGCCGCGCGGGCGGGGGCGATGTCCTCCGGAGCGTTCACGGCCCGTGACGTTAACGACCGGCACTGACGGGCGACGGGCTTGGCTAGGCTGCCGCGCATGGACGACTGGACCGTTCGAGGAAAGACCGTGTTCATCACCGGAGCCGCCCGCGGGCTCGGCGCGGAGACCGCGCGTCGCGTCGCGGCTCGTGGGGCGAACGTGGCGCTGGTGGGCCTCGAGCCCGAGGAGCTCCAACGGGTCGCCGCGCAGTGCGGCACGAACGCGGCCTGGTTCGAATGCGACGTGACAGACAACGATGAGCTCGGCCGTGCCGTGAGCGCGACGGTCGAGCGCTTCGGCGGCATCGACGTCTGCATGGCGAACGCGGGCATCGCCACCGGAGGACACGTGCGCTCCACCGATCCGGACGCCTTCGAGCGCACGATCGAGATCAATCTGCTGGGCGTGTGGCGAACGGTCCGAGCCTGCCTCCCGCATGTGATCGAGCGCCAGGGCTACGTGCTCGTGATCGCTTCGATGGCGGCGGCGCTGCACGGTGCCGGCATGGCCGCCTACTCGGCGAGCAAGGCCGGTGCCGAGGCGTTCGCGGACTCGCTCCGCACCGAGGTCAAGCGGCTCGGCGTGGACGTGGGCGTGGGCTACTTCCTGTTCATCGACACGGACATGGTGCGCGGCGCCGACGCCCACCCGCTCGGAAGGCTCCGCACCGAAGCCCCCTGGCCATTCGGCAAGACCTACCCCCTCTCGGATGCCGGCCAGGCACTCGCCGACGGCATCGAGCGGCGCCGCCGCTGGGTCGTGGTGCCGGGCTGGGCGAGGGCGCTGCTCGTGCTGCGCACCGCCGTCGCGCCGCTCTTCGACCTCGCCTCCTACGACCGCGCCACCGAAGCAGAAGCGCTGTTCCAGGCCGACGTCGAAGACCGCGGCGTGAAGGCCGCGTCGCGCCCGCTGGGCGCCGGCGGAGAAGCGGTGGCGGCGCGCGGGGAGGCGGCCGAGGGTGCCGGCGAGTCCGGCGACGAGGACGCCGGCGCCGACGAGCACGAGCCGGCCGCCACGGGCTAGGCCCACGGCCCAAAAACCCCTCTAGGTTCCCGTCTTGATGTCGCCACACGACATCAAGTCGGGTCCGATGCCGCCTTCAACAGCTTCCGCAGCTCCGCGAGCATGAGCTCCGGGCTTTCGAAGACGTCGCCGTAGGTGTAACGGCGGAATCCATCTCCGCGCGCGTAAGCCTCGCGCTCACGTCGGCGGTCCTGCTCCCACGCGTATCGCGACGAGTGGTAGCGGTAGCTGTCGAGCTCGACGGTCAGCCGCTGCTCTGCCCAGCGACAGTCGACCCGTCGCCCACCGGCGTCCCGGTTCGTCCGCGGTAGCGGCAGATCGGTGGCGCGCAGGCGCTTGAGGAACCTCGACTCGAGCTTGCTCACCGTGACGCGGGCATCGCCCCGCAGGACCCGGCGCAGCCTCCCCGCGCCTTTCGCCTTGGGGTGCCGGGAAAGCTGGGTCTCGACATCATTCGGCGTCGTCCCGTAGCGGACGCCGGCCTCGTGACAGGCGCGTGCAAGCGCCTTCTCGCTGAGCACGCCGGCGATGTCGACCAGCGTCCGGGCAGGCGAGGTCACCGGCACGCCGCGGCACGTGACCGCGATTTCCGGGCCCATGACGCGCGAGCGTCGTGTCTTCACCCCCTCGACCTCGCGGTTGGTCCGGGCGGTGACCTCCGGCTCGGGAGCCGGGCCCTTCACGAGGCCGAGCAGGTAGGCGGCCGCGAGCCCGCTCAGCAGCGCCCCGTCCCCGCACGCCAGCACGGCGGCGAGGTAGCGGGACTCGTCGCTCGGTGCGCGGTGGCCGACCCTGTAGACGCCCGGGTACTCGGTGATCAGCAGCCCGTTCTGACGCCGCGATCTGATCTCCGCCCTCGTGACTTCCGCGTCAAGCAGCTGCGCGTGGGTCACGAGGCCGTGCGCGGCGGTCGCGACGCGCGCCAGTTTCTGCTCAACGAACCCGTCCTGGTGTCGCACAGCAACACTAAGCCGGGCCGCTTCGAGGATTCGCCCCCGCAGGTGCGGACCGTGCGCTCCAGCCCCGCCGCCCTTGCGGCTATCGTCACATGGATGCCCAAGCGCGACCCGAGGATGATTCCGCTCGGTTACGGCAAGTTCGTGCGGGCGGACCGTGTCTACGCGCTCGTGCCGCTCGAGGGGGCGGACCGGCGGGACGGGCGGCGCACGTACGTGCACGTCGACGGCCTGACGGAGCCGGTGGTGGCCTCCCGCTCGGAGCGGGCGATCCTCGCCGATGTGGAGACGGCACTAGCCGAGGCAGCGGGCCTGCCGCGGCGCCGCCGAGGCGCGCCGGGGCAGGAGAGCCTCCTGTAGACAAACGCGTAACGCTGCCCGGAGGGCGGTGCGCTAGCTTCGGCGGCTCCCGAGCCCAGAAGGAGTCCGGTGACGAGTCGAGCACGCGCTATCTGCACGGCGGCGGCGGTGGGGGTGGCGCTGGTGGCGGGAATCGCCCCAGCCGCTGCGGCCAACTCGCGTAGGCGGAGGCGAGGAGGACCCGCTCGTCATCGGACATCGGGGAGCGAGCGGCTACCTCCCCGATCACACGCTCCAGTCCTACGCGCTCGCGATCAAGCTCGGCGCGGACTACATCGAGCCGGACCTCGTGGCCACCAAGGACGGTCACCTGATCGCGCGCCACGAGCCGAACATCACCACCACAACCGACGTCGGCAGCCGCCCCGAGTTCGCCTCCCGCCGGCGTACGGCGACGGTGGACGGGGTCATGGAGCAGGGCTGGTTCGCCTCGGACTTCACGCTCGCCGAGATCAAGACGCTGCGCGCGGTGCAGCCGCTGGCCGAGCGCCCACAGAGGTTCAACGGCAGGTTCCAGATCCCGACGCTCGCCGAGGTGATCGACCTGGCCAAGCGGGAGTCGCGCCGCCTGGACCGCCGGATAGGCATCTATCCCGAGACCAAGCACCCGACGTACCACGAGGACATCGGGCTGCCGCTCGAGGGCAGGCTCGTGAAGGCGCTTCGCAAGGCCGGCTGGAACTCACGCCGCGCCCCCGTCTTCATCCAGTCCTTCGAGCAGTCCAACCTCAAGCGGCTGAACCGGATGACCGGGGTGCGGCTCGTCCTGCTCGTCGACGCCAACGACGTGAATCCCGACGGGACGCTCGACTACACGGCGCCGTTCGACCGGCCGTATGACTGGACCGTCTCAGGCGACCCCGAGCTCCTTGCCCGCTTCTTCAGCTTCTTCGCCACGGAGGAAGGCCTCGAGGAGATCAGCACCTACGCGGACGGCATCGGACCTTGGAAGGTCTACATCGTCAGCAGCAAGGCGGTCGACCTGAACGGGGACGGCCAGGTCGGCGACGAAAACGGCGACGGCCTGGTGAACGAGGCGGACCGGAGGCTGCTGCCGCCTACGGACCTCGTCGATCGCGCCCACGCGCACGGCCTCCAGATCCACACCTGGACCTTCCGGAACGAGCAGAGGCGGCTCGTGAGCGACTACGGCGGGAACCCGATCGAGGAGTACCTGAAGTTCTACGAGCTCGGGGTCGACGGCGTCTTCTCGGATTTCCCGAACACCGCGTTACGGCGTGACAGCTGTTCCGGCTCGACGAGTGAGAGCGCGAGGCCCCGGCCGCGTCAACCTGATCGGAGAGCACACCGACTACAACGAGGGGCTGTGCCTGCCGTTCGCGGTGGAGCGAGGGGTCACGGTCACCGCAGAGCCGGGCGACCCGGGCGTCGTCGAGGCGCTGGCGATGGACCTGGGGGAGGAGGATCGCTTCGACGCCGGCGACCCCCAACCCGCCCCGGGCTGGCGGGCCTTCGTCCGGGGAGTGGTCGCGGAGCTGCGCGCGGCGGGCATCGACGTCGACGGCGCTCGGCTCCGAATCGAGAGCGACCTGCCGCGCGGGGCCGGTCTGTCCTCCTCGGCGGCGCTCGAGTCGGCGCTCTGCCTCGCGCTGATCGCGCTCGCCGGCCGGCCCGAGCCCGAGCGCCGCGAGCTCGCCCGCCTCTGCTCCCGCGTCGAGCACCGCTGGGCCGGCGCCGAGACCGGGCTGCTCGACCAGATGGCGTCGCTGCTCGCAAGCGAGGGGCACGCGATGCTGCTCGACTGCCGCGACCTGAGCGTCGAGCACGTGCCCCTCGACCTGGGCGGGTGGACGCTCTGCGTGGCGGACTCGGGTGCGCGCCACGAGCACGCCGAGTCGGGGTACAACGAGCGCCGGAGGGAGTGCGCGGCGGCCTGCAGGGAGCTCGGGATCGAGAGCCTGCGCGACGCCGCTGAGGCGGAGGCCCGCCGGCTGCCCGAGCCGCTGAGAAACAGAGCGCTGCATGTGCTCGCCGAGAACGAGCGCGTGCGCATGGCCGTCGAAGCGCTGCGGTCCGGCGACCTGGCCGGACTCGCCGCGCTGCTGGACGCTTCGCACGCGAGCCTGCGTGACCTCTTCGAGGTGTCCGATCCCGCGATCGAGGACACGATCGCCCGGATGAAGCGGGCCGGGGCGGCGGGCGCTCGGATCATGGGCGGCGGCTTCGGCGGCGCCGTGCTGGCGCTCTTCCCGTCAGGCGTCGAACCGCCGGAGGACGTCCTGGCGGTCTCGCCGGCGGCGGCGGCGCGGCTCCTCTAGAGGGCGGCACCACCGCGAACCGCTGCTCACCGACCCGCTCGACCCCGGTGCCGAGCGGCGCGCACGCCCGCTCGAGCCGGGCGGCGATCCAGTCCGCCGCCTTTCCGCGCGCGAGACGCGTCTCGCAGAAGCGGAGCTCCAGTCCCACGAGCTCGACCTCCGGCTCCGAGCGCGGGTGCCAGAGGGCGGCGATGCCGAGGTCGTTCCGCAGCCGGGCGTCGACCGCGTAGTCGTCGAGCGCGCCGCCCAGGTCGTAGAGGGCGGCTCGCTCGCCGACCCACTCGATGCCGTGAAAGACGTGGGCGGAGTGACCCGCCACGAGATCGGCGCCCGCCGCGATCAGCTCGCTCGCACGCGCGCGCTGCCAGGGCGCCGGCTCGCTCGTCATGTTCGGGCCCCAGTGCGGGAAAGCCACGACGACGTCCGCCTCCTCTCGGAGCCGCGCCAGCTCCGGCGGTATCCACTCCGGGAGGCCGGCGCCCAGGTCGGCGAACGCGACGCCGGGCGCTTCGTCCAGCGCGCCGAACTCGGCCGGATGATCGGTTGCCGCGAGCAGCCCCAGCCGCAGCCCGCCCGCCGGCACGACCGCACCGCGCCTCGCCCGCTCGACGTCGAGCCCGGCGCCCGCCCAGGCGATCGAAGCCGCGGCGAGGTGCTCGAGCGTGTCGGCCAGGGCCTCCTCCTCGAAGTCGAGCGCGTGGTTGTTCGCCAGCGAGACCGCGGAGACACCGACCGCCGAAAGCGCCTCCGTCGCGGCCGGCGGCGCGCGGAAGAAGAAGGGCTTGCGATGAATCCGGGCGGTGGGACTGCCGCGCTCCGACACGCAGCATTCGAGGTTGCACACCACGGCGTCGCAGGAGCGACACAGGTCCGCGAGCTCGCTCGACCAGAGCCTGTCCGGCCGCTCGCCGGCGAGCCGCTCCGCGACCTTGCGGCCGAGCATGACGTCGCCGAGCAGCGCGATCGTTGGGCCGTCAGCGCTGGTCGGCATCGAACCCGTGCGCCCCGTACAGACGAACGAAGTGGGCGGGCGTGACGCTCCGTCGCCGAACGAGACCTGTAGCCGCCCGCTCGAACAGGACCACCTCGTCGTGTCCGCCGGACCCGATCGGCTGCACGAGCCGGCCGCCGGGCACGAGCTGCAGCGCCAGCGGCTGCGGCACACTCGTGAACGCGGCCGAGACGACGATCGCGTCGAACGGCGCCCGCGTCCCCAGGCCGGCGCTCCCGTCCGCCACCAGCAGCTCGACGTTGGCGGCGCCGTCGTGCTCGAGGTTCCGCCGGGCGACCCCGGCCAGCTCGGCCAGGCGTTCCAGGCTCGTGACCTCGGCAGCGAGGCGGGCGAGCAGAGCGGTCTGGTAGCCGTAGCCCGTGCCGATCTCGAGCACGTGCTCGTGCCCCTCCAGCTCGAGCGCCTCGAGCATCCGCGCAACCAGCGAGGGCTGGGTCGTGACCTGACCGCACGGGATCGGGATCGGCTCGTCCCGGTATGCGACCCGCTTCGCGCCCGCGGGGACGAAGTCCGCGCGCGGCACCAACGCCACCGCCCCGAGCACGCGGGCGTCGCGCACGCCGGCCGCACGCACGAGGCGCGCCAGGTCCTCTGGGCCCGCGGACATGCGGTCAACTATCCCGCAGCGCGGCTGGCCGGCCGGCCCCGGCGCGCCGTCCGCGGGGCTAGAGGTCCTTGACCTCCGCAAGCACGGCCGCCACCGATTCCTTCGCGTCCCCGAACAGGAGCGCCGTGTTCTCGTTGTAGAACAGCGGGTTGTCGATGCCCGCGAAGCCGGTGTTCATCGAGCGCTTGAGCACGATCACCTGGGCTGCCTTGTCGACGTCGAGAATCGGCATGCCGTAGATCGGGGAGCCCTCGTCCTCGCGCGCGGCGGGGTTGGTCACGTCGTTGGCGCCGATCACGAGCGCCACGTCCGTCTGCGGGAACTCCGGGTTGATCTCGTCCATCTCCTTGAGCTGGTCGTAGGGCACGTCGGCCTCGGCGAGCAGCACGTTCATGTGGCCGGGCATGCGCCCGGCGACGGGGTGGATCGCGTAGTCCACGCGCACGCCGCGCTTCTCGAGCTCGTCGGCGAGCTCGCGCACCGTGTGCTGTGCCTGGGCCACGGCCATCCCGTACCCGGGCGCGACGACCACCTTGGAGGCGTAGGTGAGCTGGATCGCCACGTCGGCGGGGCCGGTGGAGCGCACCGGCTTGGCCTCGCCGTCGCCCGCGCCGGCCGTGGCCACGGACACGCCGCCGAAGCCGCCGGCCAGGATGTTCGGGATCGAGCGGTTCATCGCCTCCGCCATCAGCATCGTGAGGACCGAGCCGGAGGCTCCCACGAGCATCCCGCCCACGATCAGGGCGACGTTGTCGAGCGCCATGCCCGCGGCGGCGGCCGAGAGGCCGGTGAACGCGTTCAGCAGCGAGATCACGACCGGCATGTCCGCCCCGCCGATCGGGAGCACGAACATGTTGCCGAGCAGCGCGGCGCCGATCAGGATCGCCAGGAACAGCAGCTCCGACTCGGTGCCCGCGGCGATGATCACCGCGCAGGCGAGCACGACCGCGAGCAGCGCGATGTTGAGAAACTGCTGACCGGGCAGCTGGATCGGGCGCCCCGGCAGGACCTCCTGGAGCTTCCCGAACGCGATGTTCGAGCCCCAGAACGAGATCGAGCCGACGATCGCGGCGAACAGGATCGGGATCAGCTGCTCGAGCTCGGGGTTGCCGCCCGCCGCGAGCGCCTCGCGGTAGTCGACGAACGAGATCAGCGCGACCGCTCCGCCGCCGACGCCGTTGAACAGCGCCACCATCTGCGGCATCGCGGTCATCTTCACGCTGCGCGCCGCCGGCGCGCCGACCGCAGTTCCGACCGCCATGCCCACGGCGATCAGCAGATAGTCCGACACGAAGTCGTAGAGCAGCGTCCCCACCACCGCGAAGGCCATCCCGATCGCCGCCAGGATGTTTCCCCTGCGTGCCGTGCGCGGGTGGTTGAGGAGCCGCAGGCCGAGGATGAACAACACGAAGGCGACGATGTAGAGGACCCGGATGAAGTCCGGGTCCTGGAAGAAGCTCGCCGTGTACGTCACGCCGCCTCCTCGAGCCTGGGCGGCTCCTCGCCCGCCTCGGCCTGCTTCGGCGGCGGCTTGCGCTGCTTGAACATTTCGAGCATCCGGTCGGTGACGAGGAAGCCGCCGACGACGTTGATCGTCCCGAACGCGATCGCGATCACGAGCAGCAGCTCGTTCAGGAAGCCGCCCGCCTCCCCGATCAGGAGCAGACCGCCGACCAGCACGATGCCGTGGATCGCGTTGGTCGCCGACATCAGCGGGGTGTGGAGGGTGTTCGGCACCTTCGAGATCACCTCGAAGCCGACGAACGCGGCCAGGACGAGGATCGTGAGCTCGGTAAGGAGATCCATCAGGCGGCCACCCCCGCCGCGGCCCGGGCGCCCTCGTGGACGATCTGGCCGTCACGCGTGATGCAGGAGCCCGCGATCACCTCGTCGTCGAAGTCGAGGGACAGCTCGCCCTCCTTGACCATTACCTCGAGCAGCGACTGGACGTTGCGCGCATACAGGGAAGAGGCGTGGTCGGGCATCGAAGCGGGCAGGTTGAGCGGACCCGCGATCGTCACGTCCTCGCGCACGACCGTCTGGCCGGCCTCGGTGAGCTCGCAATTCCCGCCGGTCTCGGCGGCGAGGTCGACGATCACCGAGCCCGGCTTCATGTTCCTGACCGCCTGCTCCGTCACCAGGAGCGGGGCGCGCCGGCCTGGCACGGCGGCGGTCGAGATGACCGCGTCCATCTTGCCGATCTCGATGGCCAAGAGATCGCGCTGCTTGGCCTGCTCCTCCTCGGTGAGCTGGCGCGCGTACCCGCCGGCGGCCTCGGCGTCCTCGAGCCCCATGTCGAGCTCGACGAAACGGGCGCCCAGCGACTCGATCTGCTCCTTGACGGCTGAGCGCACGTCGAAGGCCTGTACCACCGCGCCGAGCCGGCGCGCCGTCGCGATCGCCTGCAGCCCCGCCACGCCGGCTCCCAGCACCAAGACCTTGGCGGGGCGGACCGTCCCTGCCGCCGTCGTCAGCATCGGGAAGAAGCGCGGCAGCTCCTGGGCGGCGATCAGGGCAGCGCGGTAGCCCGAGACCGTGGCCTGCGAGGAGAGCGCATCCATCGACTGCGCGCGCGAGATGCGCGGGATCGCCTCCATCGCGAAGCTCGTGACGCCCGCGTCGGCCAGCGCCCGCACGGTGTCCCCGGCGGTGAGCGGCTGGAGGAAGCCGACGAGCACCGAGCCCTGGCCCAGCCGGCCGATCTCCTCGCCGCTGGGGGGAGCCACCTTGGCCACGACCTCGCCCGAGAAGCCGTCGCCGACCTGTGCGCCGGCCTCAACGTAGTCGGAGTCCGGATGGTGGGCGGCGGCGCCCGCGCCCGCCTCGACAGTGATCTTCACCCCGCCCTTGACGAGCCGGTCGGCCACCTCGGGGACGAGCGCGACGCGGGTCTCTCCCGGGGCGATTTCCTTGGGTACCGAGACGATCATGGGATTCCGACCAGGATCGGGGGCGCGGCACTCTAGCCGAGAGTAGGCACGGACGCGCAGCACGGGGGCCCCCCACTGTCGGGCGCGCGCGAGTTGGACCCTCGATTTCTACGGTGTAGAGTTCTATCTCTACGTTGTAGAAACGGGCGGTGGACCGGCATGATCAAAACCAGAGCGGGGACGCTGCAGCGGGCGGATGCGCTCTTCAGGGCCGGTCGGCTTCCCGAGGCCACGGCGGCCTACGAGGCCGCCCTCCGGGACCGCCCGGAGGATGCTGCGGTTCTGAGGCGCCTCGGGACCCTCGCGCTCTACGAGAATCGAGCCGAGGATGCCGTGCGCTACCTCGGCGAGGCGCTCGAGCGGAGCTCCACCGCGGCACGCCGCTGGCCGGCCAGCGCCACGACGAGGGCGCAGCTCGGGATGGCCCACTACCGGCTCGACCGCTTTCCTGAGGCTTCAGGGGAGTTCGCGGCCGCCGCGGGCCCGCTGCCGCTGGGACCGCTGGGCGAGCTCGCCGGCCTCGCGCGCCATCTGGCGGCGTTCGGCGACGAGCCGCCCTACCGGATCGAGGGTCCGCCCCTGACGCGCCTCGACTTCGTCGTGACCGATCCGCTGCCGGTCGTGGAACTGTCCGTGAACGGCGGGCGTCCCGCACTGTTCCTAATCGACACGGGAGCCGCCGAGACGGTGCTTGACCAGGCCTTCGCCGCAGCGGCGGGGGCGAAGATGGTGGCTGCCATGAAGGGCGAGTACGCCGGCCGCCGCCGCGCGCGGACCGGGCTCGGGGTGGTCGGCTACGTCGAGGCCGCGAACCTCCGGGTGGCACACGTCCCGATCCACACCCTCGACCTGGGCGAGTTCCGCGGCTTCTTCGGGCTCGACATCAAGGGCATAGTGGGCACGCGCTTCCTGATGCACTTCCTGGCGACGATCGACTACCCCGCCGCCGCGCTCGTCCTCCGCAGAGACCTGCCCGCGACGAGGCCCGCGCGCGGGATCCCGTTCTGGCTCGTGGAGACCCATCTGATCCTGGCCCGCGGCCGGCTGAACGACCTGCCGCCATCCTTCTTCTGGGTCGACACGGGACTCGCCGGCAGCGGATTCCTCGCATCCGAGGCCCAGCTGCGCGCCGCCGGTGTGCGCGTCGACTGGTCGGCCGCCCGGCTCGGGCCGGGCGGCGGCGGGCTGGTGAGGGAGGTGGATGTGGTGATCGACGCCTTGACCCTTGGGGAGGGCAACGCAGCGATCAGGCGCGACGGCCTCCGCGGGACCGTGCTCGAGAAGGCGCCATCGATCCTCGGCGACCGGCTGGGCTTCGAGGTCGGCGGACTGATCTCGCACGCGTTCTTCCGCCGGCATGCGCTGACCATCGATTTCGCGAACATGACGCTCGGGCTCGATCCACCGTCCGGCGCATGACGCCGCGCAGCAAGGGGCTCACGCGCGATGTGGTGGTTGCGGCGGCGCTCGAGATCGTGGACCGCGACGGCCTCGATGCGCTGACCATGCGCGCGCTCGGCCGTGAGCTGGGGGTGGATCCGATGGCCGTCTACCACCACCTGCCGAACAAGGCGGCGATCCTCGACGGGGTGGTCGAGGCCGTGCTGCGGGAGGTGCCGCTCGACGCTCCCCCCGGGCGCCTCTGGACAGAGCGCCTCGCCGTCGTGGCGCGCGGCTACCGGGACGCGCTGCGCGCGCATCCGAATGCCCTCCCGGTGGTGGCCACGCGCCCCGACGTGACCCCGGCCGCCCTGCGCATCCTCGACACCGCGCTCGGCATCCTGCTCGAGGCGGGGCTCGACCCCGCCGACGCGCTCAGGGCGGTCCACGCGGCGTCCTGCTTCGTCGTCGGCCACGCCCTGGACGAGTCCGGCCTGGGCGTGGCGAGAGGAGATATCGATCGCGGATACGGCCGCCGCGCAGCAGCATCTGCTCGAGTCGGGTGACTATCCGAACCTCGCCGCGGCTGCGCTCGCCGGAGAGGAGATCCGGGCTGACGACACGTTCGAGACGGGCCTTGCCGCACTCCTCTCGGGGCTCGCTCCGGAGCGCCGTGGGCCCAGCCGCCGAGGCGGCTAGACTCGTAGATCCGGCGCCGCCTGCGCCGGGCTCATGGATCACAAGACGCTCGAGAAGAAGGACCGCGTCGTCGTCCGTTTTGCGGGGGATTCCGGCGACGGGATGCAGCTCACCGGGAGCCGCTTCACCGATGCCACGGCGGTGGTGGGTAACGACCTCGCCACGCTCCCGGACTTCCCGGCGGAGATCCGCGCTCCGGCCGGCACGCCGCACGGCGTGTCCGCCTTCCAGATCCACTTCGCCTCGCGGGACATCCTCACCCCGGGCGATCACCCGAACGTGCTCGTGGCGATGAACCCGGCCGCGCTGATCACCCAGCTCGGGGCCCTGGAGAAGGGCGGGACGCTGATCGTCAACGAGGACGGTTTCAGCGACCACAACCTGCGCAAGGCCGGCTACGAGTCCAACCCGCTCGAGGACGACTCGCTCGCGGACTACCAGATGTTCGCGGTCCCGATGACCTCGATGACCGTGCGCGCTACCGAGGACATCGAGGGGATCAGCTCGCGCGACGCGGCCAGGTGCAAGAACCTGTTCGCGCTCGGGCTCGTCTCGTGGATGTACGGCCGCCCGACCGAGCCGTCCACGCACTGGATCGAGAAGAAGTTCGCCGACAGGGAGCCCGTGCGCGACGCGAACCTCGCCGCCTTCCGCGCCGGCTACAACTTCGGCGAGACGGCCGAGCTGTTCGCCGTCCACTACGAGGTGGAGGCGGCCCCGGCGCCGCCCGGCACCTACCGCAACGTCAACGGGACGCAGGCGCTCGCCTACGGGCTGATCGCTGCCAGCGTCCGCTCGGGACTCGGCCTGTTCCTCGCGTCGTACCCGATCACGCCCGCCTCCGAGCTGCTGCACGCCCTGTCGCGGCACCGCCGCTTTGGCGTCCACACGGTCCAGGCCGAGGACGAGATCGCCGCCGCCAACATGGCGCTCGGCGCCGCCTTCGGCGGCCGCCTGGGCGTGACCGCCACGAGCGGTCCGGGCATGGACCTCAAGGCGGAGACGATCGGGCTGGCTGTGGCGATGGAGCTGCCGCTGGTGGTGGTCGACATTCAGCGCGCCGGCCCCTCGACGGGCATGCCCACCAAGACCGAGGCCGCCGACCTCCTGATGGTGCTCTACGGCCGGCACGGCGAGTCGCCGCTGCCGGTGCTGGCCCCCTGCACCCCGTCCGACTGCTTCAACTCGGCAATAGAGGCGGTCCGCATCGCGGTCACCCACCGCACGCCGGTGATCCTCCTGAGCGACACGTTCCTCGCCAACTCGTCGGAGCCTTGGAAGCTCCCCGACGTGGCCTCGCTGCCCGAGATCGATCCGCGCTTCGCCACCGAGCCGAACGCCGGCGACCGCTTCATGCCCTATCTCCGTGACGAGCGGCTCGCCAGACCCTGGGCGGTCCCGGGCACGCCGGGGCTGCGCCACCGGATCGGCGGCCTCGAGAAGGAGGACGTGACCGGCAACATCTCCTACCAGCCCGAGAACCACGACCAGATGACGCGCCTGCGCGCCGAGCGGATCGCGCGCGTCGAGGTGCCCGACGTGGTGGTCGACGACCCGGACGGCGACGCGTCGCTGCTCGTGCTCGGCTGGGGCTCGAGCTACGGCGCCATCGAGGGCGCCGCTCGCCGGCTGCGGCGCGAGCAAGGGCTCAAGCTCGCCACCGCCCACGTGCGCCACCTCAACCCGCTGCCCGGCAACCTCGGCGAGGTGTTGCGCTCCTACGAGCGCGTGCTCGTGCCCGAGATGAACCTGGGGCAGCTGTCGAGGCTGCTGCGGGCGGAGTACCTGGTCGACGTGGACAGCTACACGAAGGTCGACGGCCTGCCGATCTTCACGCGCGACGTGATGGAGCAGGTGGAGGCGCGGATCGGATGAGCGAGCGGACGAACGGGGGCCCGACGGGAGGAAACGGTCGGCTCGCACGCGCCGCGCGCTCGCCGCACGGCGGCGGGGGACCGGATGCCGACCTCGGCTTCGGTCAGCCAGGCGAGAAGGCCGTCAGCGAGGGCCCGGTCGAGCTGCCGCTGACCAAGGCCGACTTCTCGTCCGACCAGGAGACACGCTGGTGCCCCGGCTGCGGGGACTACGCGGTCCTCGCCTCGGTCCAGTCGTTCATGCCCGAGCTGGGCGTGCCGCCGGAGAAGATCGTGTTCGTCACCGGCATTGGCTGCGCGGGCCGCTTCGTCTACTACATGGATACCTACGGGATGCACGGCATCCACGGCCGCGCGCCCGCGCTCGCTACCGGCGTGGCCACCTCGCGCTCCGACCTGTCCGTGTGGGTCGTGAGCGGCGACGGCGACGCGCTGTCGATCGGCGGCAACCACCTGATCCACGCGCTGCGCCGCAACGTCCCGCTCAAGATCCTGCTGTTCAACAACCAGATCTACGGTCTGACGAAGGGCCAGTATTCGCCGACGAGCGAGGAGGGCAAGGTCACGAAGTCGACCCCCTTCGGCTCGCAGGACCATCCCTTCAACCCCGTCTCGCTCGCGCTCGGCGCCGAGGCCACCTTCGTGGCGCGCACGGTGGACACGGACAAGAAGCACGTGGCCGCGACTCTGCGCGCGGCGGCGGCCCACGAGGGCGCCGCGTTCGTCGAGATCTACCAGAACTGCAACGTCTTCAACGACGGCGCCTTCGACGCGGTGCGCGCGAAGGGCGACAAGGAGCGCAACCAGATCCGCCTGGAGCACGGCCGGCCGATTCGCTTCGGGGCCGAGGAGGAGCGCTGCGTGGTGCGCGGCGCCGACGGGCGGCTCGAGTTCGCCGAGGTGGCCGAGGTGGGCGAGGACGCCGTGCTGGTGCACGACGCCCAGCGTCAGGAGCCCAGCCTGGCCTTCGAGCTGGCCCACCTCGCGGAGCGGCCTACCGGTCCCACGCCGATCGGCGTTTTCCGCGCGGTCGAGCGCCCGGTCTACGGCGCCGAGCTGTCGGCGTCGCTCGAGGACGCCCGAGAGGACGTCGGCAGCGACGACCTGGAGCAGCTGCTGCACTCGGGCGAGACCTGGACCGTCGCGTAGACCGCGACTAGGCGGCCAGGTCCATCACGAGCTCGTCGATGCCGGCGCCGGCATGGTGGAGCTCGAGATGATCGGTCAGGCGCTGCATGAGCTTGTGAGCGGGCACGTTGTCCCCGGACATCGTGGCCGTGAAGCGGCGGATGCCGACCTCGCGTGCGCGCTCGGCGAGCAGCTCGGCCAGCGTGGATCCCACCCGGCGGCCCTGCCAATTGTCGGCAACGACGACGGCCACCTCGGCCGCCTCGGGGTCGTCCTTGAGGCGAACGAAGCGTCCGACCGCGATCAAGCGGCGAGCCGGCTGGGCGGGAGACTCCACCACCAGCGCCACATGATCGCGGCCGTCCACCTCGGTCAGGTACCGCAGCTCCGCCCGGCTGAAGCTGCTCTTGGGCGTGAGGAAGCGCCGCTGCACACTCTCCTCCGAAAGGTGCCGCAGCCCGTTCTCCAGCATGCGCTTGTCGTCCGCGCGGATCGGCCGGATCAGGATCGGGGCTCCGTCTGGAAGGCGCTTGAGCACACAACCAAGGCTCGCGAGCGGATGGCGAAGCTTGTGTGCGTTGCGTCACGCAGCGTTTCACGCGGGGTTCACGCCGCGCAGAAGCCACGCGATCTGAGCCTGGCGCTCCACGGCCTGACAGGTGACGAGCGCGGCCGCCGGCGAGCTGCCGACGGCGACCACGCCATGCCGGCCGAGCAGCACGGCGCGCCGGTCCACGAGGGCAGCGACGCAGCCGGCGGCGATCTCGTCCGAGCCGGTGGGGGAATAGGGGGTCGCCCGGACCGCGCCGCCCGCCGCGTGCTCGAGCTCCTCGGTTCCGGTGTCGAGCGGCTCGCCCAGGAAGCTCCAGGCCGTGGCGTGCACGCTGTGGGTGTGGACGATCGCCCGCGCGTCCGGCCGGGCCGCGTAGACGGCGAGGTGCACACGGCGCTCGCTGGAGGGTTCGCGCTTGCCCGCCATCACCCCTCCGTCGGGCGCCAATGTCACCAGATCGGCCTCGGTCATCTCGTCGTAGGAGAGCCCGCTCGGCGTGATCTCGATCCGGTTCCCGTCGCGTGCGCTGACGTTGCCGGAGGTGCCCGCCACGAGGCCGAGCCGCAGCATGTCGCGGGCGGTGGCGACGATCTCAGCCTTCGGCGACACGCTCGATCGCTTCCGCATAGGGGGGCTCGAGCACGCCCGCCTCGGTGAAGATCGCGCTGACGAGCTCTGCGGGGGTCACGTCGAAGGCGGGGTTGAACGCCATCGCGCCCTCCGTGATCTCGCTCGGGTCGCGCTCCTCGATCGGGATCGCCGCGCCGTTCGTCGCGGACCGGTCGATCGTCGACAGGGGCGCCGCCACGTAGAAGGGCACCCCGTGCCGGGCGGCCAGCACGGCCAGCGGGTAGGTGCCGATCTTGTTGGCCACGTCGCCGTTCGCCGCGATCCGGTCTGCGCCGACCACGATCCGGTCCACCGCCCCCTGCGCCAGCAGCGAGCCGGCCGCCGAGTCGGCCACGACGCGGTGCGGGATGCCCGCCTTGCGAAGCTCCCACGCCGTGAGGCGAGCGCCCTGGAGGAGCGGTCGCGTCTCGTCGACCCAGACCTGTGCCAGCCGGCCGCTCTCCCAGGCGGCGCTGAGTACGCCGCAAGCAGTGCCGATCCCCGCCGTAGCGAGCGCTCCCGCGTTGCAATGCGTGAGTGCACGGTCGCCGGGCTCGAAGCGCTCGGCGCCGAGCGCGGCGATCCGCCGGTCCGCCTCGTGCTGCTCGGCGTGGAGGCGCCGCGCGAGCTCGAGCGGCTCCGGGCCGCCAGGGCCGGACGCCTCAAGCATCCGGTCGAGCGCCCAGCCGAGATTCACCGCCGTCGGCCGCGTGGCCCGCAGTACACGTGCTGCCTCATCGACGTTCTCTCCGCGTCGCCGGCCAGCACCATTCCGTACGCCGCGGCGATCCCGATCGCGGGGGCGCCCCGCACGGCGAGCGTGCGTATGCAGTTCGCCACCTCCTCGGCGGATTCGCAGCGGATCCAGCGCTCGTCGGCGGGCAGGGCACGCTGGTCGAGCACGAGCAGCGCGCCGTCCTCCCAGCGCAGCGGTTCGACGGTCACCGAGCCGACGCTACCGCGAGCGGGCCGAGGCGGTCGTCCAGGAGCTCGAGCTGCCGCGCCGCCGTGAGTGTGCGCGGCTCGAAGGACGCCTGAATGGCCAGCCCGTCGACGAGCGCCACGAGCTCGGCCGCTTCGCGCTCGGCGTCTATCGATTCGTCCACGAGTCCCTGCCGCTGTCCGTTCTCGAGCGTCTTGGCGATGCGGCCACGCCATTCGCGGTAGGCGTCGCGCCCCGCCCGCGCAAGCCGAGGCCGGGTCTCCGCAAGGACCAGGAAAGCGAACCAGAGCCGCACCTCGGCCCGGCGCTCGGCGTCGAGAGGCAGGCCCTCGACGAGCTGCGTCCGCAGCAGCTCGAGCGGATCGCGCGCCCGCTCCGCGGCCCGGACGATGCGCCGCCCCACGCGGTCGGCGACGGTCTCGAACGCGAACAGGACGAGCTCCTCCTTGTCGGCGAAGTAGTGGGCGACCGCGCCCGTCGACCAGCCCGCCTCGGCGGCCACGCCGCGCATCGTGACGGCGTCGACGCCCTCGCGCGACGCGAGCCGCCAGACCGCCGCGGCGAGCTCGGCGCGGCGGGCATCGTGGTCAACGATCTTCGGCATCAGGGGCCCATTCTCGCGTAGCGACGCGCGCCGCCCGATCTCGCTTGAGTTTATTTCGCACGTATGATATAAATAAACCATGGAACTGAAGTGGATCCTCGCAATCGCCTTCGAGGCCGGCTTCTGGCTGATGCTGGCGGCCTTCCTCGTGCTCCGCTACCGCTACGGCATGGAGAACATCACGCGCCTGTTCGTGATCGGCGTCGTGATCGACACCGCCGGGATCGTCGGCCTGGGCGTCTGGGACTTCGTGAACACGGGCCACTTCAGCGTCTACACCGCGTTCATCGTCGGGCTGATCCTCTACAGCCTCACCTCCGGCCGCAAGCACCTCGTCCACCTCGACGAGTGGATGTCGCGCAAGATCCGGCCGAGGCGGCCCCGGCAGCGGGCCATGGCACGCCCGCTGCCAGAGCGCTCCTGATCGCTAGCTGCCGGTCAGGCCGGTCTCCTCGAGGTACTGGCTGGCAACCGCCTCCGGGGTCTCCTTGTCGAGGTCGACGCGGGCGTTGAGCTCACGCATCACCTCGTCCGTGAGGCCCTCGTTGACCATCAGCACGGTTTTCTCGAGGTCGGGCCCGGCCTGCTCGATCACGTCGTTGCGGACCACGAGGGTCGAGTTGTAGGGCGGGAACATCCCCTTGTCGTCCTCGAGCACGACGAAGTTCTCGCGCTCGATCTGCGGGTCCATGGTGAAGACGATCGACACGTCCGCCTGGCCCTTGGACAGGACCTCGTGACGCAGCGCGAGATCGACCGGCACGAACTTCTTGAACTTGAGCCCGTACACCTCCTGAAGGCCGAGCAGGCAGTCGAGCCGCTGGCGGCACTCGGGACTCCCGTACAGCGTCAGGTCCTGGGACTTGCCCTCCAGATCGGAGATCTTCTGAAGGCCGAGCTTGTCGGCGGTCTCCTGCCTCACCGCCACCTCGTTCGAGTTCGTGAACGGGGTGGGCTCCAGAGCGGTCAGGTTCTTCTCGGCGAAGCCTTTCTTGGCCTGCTCAAAGGCCTGCCCCGCGTCGGTTGGCAATTCGTCGGACTTGACACCGAAGAACGACAGCAGCGCCGTGCCCGTGTATTCGGGATAGGCGCTGATCTGGCCGTCCTCCAGCGCCGCCAGCGCGGTCTTCTCGTCGCCGAGGTTGAGCTCCTTCTGGACGGTGTAGCCCGCCGCCTCGAGCGACTGCGCGTAGATCTCGCCGAGGATCTTCTGCTCGGTGAAGTTCTTCGAGCCGATCGTGATCTCGGTGGCAGAGTTGTCCGGGTTCTCCTGGATCTGACCTGCCGCCGCCTCCTCCGTGGTGGCGGCACCGCCGCCGTTCCCCCCGTCGTCGTCGTCATCGTCGCCGCAGCCGGCGGCGGCGAGTGCGGCGACCAGGAGCATCAGCAACACAAGCCATCGATGCTTCTTCATGTTGTGGCTTCCCTCCTCTTGATGGGAATACCGACGCGACGCTCACGTCCGCCGGCCTCTAGCTTCAGGCCCCGCGGCGTAACGGCGCTCTGCGCCGCTCCCAGCAGGACCTCCGTGACGACGGCCAGGAGCGCAACGACGATCGCCGCCGCCAGCCTTCCCTCGTCGCCGTAGGTGTTGACGTTGATGATCGGGTCGCCGAGCGTGACCACGCCCGCGAGCGGCGCGATCGTCGCAGTGGCGATCACGTTCACGGCCGAGATGCGGATGCCGCCGAACATCAGCGGCAGCGCCAGTGGGAGCTCCACTCGCCGGACGATTTGCGCCCCGGTCATGCCCATCCCGCGGGCTGCGTCGACCGTGTCGCGGTCGACCTGGCGCACACCGGTGTAGGCGTTGGTCAGGATCGGCGGGATGGCGAGCAGCACGAGCGCCAGCGTCAGGTTCGTGAAGCCCACGCCGATGTAGGCCACGAAGAAGGCGATCAGCGCGAGGCTCGGCACCGCGCGCCCCACGTTCGAGGCGTTGATGGCGAGGAAGCCGCCCTTGCCGATGTGCCCGAGCCACAGCCCGAGCGGCACCGAGATCGCGCACGCGATCGCCATCGCCACGCCGGAGAGCTTGAGGTGCTCCCACATCAGTTCCCAGGTCCCGGCAAGCCCGCCCACCTGTGCGCCGCCGGCCGGCGACTCGCGCTCGTCGAAGATGAAGTCGATCGCGTCGCCGAACTGGCCCAATACCGCGAGCGTCTGGCTCATCGTGCAGCCACCGCTCGCGTCCAGGGTGTGATGGCCCACTGGACGAGCAGGATCAGGCCGTCGAGGACGGCGGCCAGCAGCACCGCGAGGCCGCCCGCCACTACCACGTTCGACTTGAACGTGATGTCGGCGAATATCTGCTCGCCGAGGCCGCCGGCGCCCGCGAAGAACACCAGCGTGGCGAGCCCGACGGTGGTGGTGGCCGCAATGCGCAGCCCCGCCATGATCTCCGGCAGCGCGAGCGGCACCTCCACGCGCCAGAGCAGCTGCCGGTCGGTCAGCCCCATGCCGCGGCCGGCGTCCTTGATGTCCGCCGGCACGTTGTCGAGCCCGGCGAGGACGTTGCGGAAGATGATCAGCAGCACGTACGCGACGAGCGCGACCATGGCGGTGGTGAAGCCGCGGCCCGTGATCGGCAGGAGCAGGAAGAAGGCCGCGATGCTCGGGATCGTGTAGAGGATCCCTGTGACCTGCGTGACCGGGTCGATGAGCCAGCGCCGGCGGTAGGCGAGCAGCGCGAGCGAGAACGAGATGGCGAACCCGATCGCCACGGCCACGACCGTGAGCACGACATGCTCGAGGAAGGGGCTGACGTAGCGGTCGAAGTTGTCGACGATCCAGTCGGGGCAGAAGCCGTTGTCGGCGACGCAGGTGTCCTCGCTGCGCTCTCGGATCTCGACCTGGGCGAGCAGCGGGCTCACAGCGCGTCCGCTCCGCTCGGGACCTCGTCGGGGTCGGTGCGCAGCGCGTGGCTCAGGATCTCGATCGAGAGCACGCCGGTGACCGCGCCGCGCCGGTCCACGACCGGGCCGTACTGGGCCTCCTCGGAGAGCAGGTCTGCCAGCGCGTCGCGCAGCACGTCGTCGAGGTCCAAGATCGGCTCAGGGTTCGAGCGCAGGTCGTGTTCGACGCGCTCGCCGGCGAGCCCGCGCTCGGACAGCCAGCCGAGCGGCCGGCCGTCGCCGTCCACGAGCAGGGGGTAGGGCACCTCGGCGTCGGCGAGCTTGGCGCGCGCTTCCGCCACGGGCTCGCCCACCCGCACGAGCGGCGCCTTCCAGAGATCGACGTCGCGCACCCGCTGCAGCGCGAGCCGCTTGAGCGCCCGGTCTGCGCCCACGAAGTCCTCGACGAACGGGTTGGCCGGGTACATCAGGAGCTCGGCGGGCGAGGCGTACTGGGCGAGCTTGCCGCCCTTCTGGAGCACCGCTATCCGGTCGCCCACCTTGATCGCCTCGTCGATGTCGTGGGTCACGAAGACGACGGTCTTGCGGATTTCGCGCTGCAGGCGCAGGAACTCGTTCTGCAGCCGCTCGCGGTTGATCGGGTCGATCGCGCCGAACGGCTCGTCCATCAGCAGCAGCGGCGGGTCGACCGCCAAGGCCCGTGCGACCCCGACACGCTGGCGCTGGCCGCCCGACAGCTGCGCCGGGTAGCGGTCGCGCGTCTCGTGGGGATCGAGGCTCACGAGCTCGAGCAGCTCGTCGATGCGCGCCCTGATGCGTTGCTTGTCCCAGCCGAGCAGACGCGGGACGGTCGCGATGTTGTCGCCCACCGTCAGGTGCGGGAACAGCCCGATCTGCTGGATTGCGTAGCCGATCTCACGGCGCAGCTCGGCGGGGCGGCGATCCTTGACGCTCGCGCCGTCGAGGAGGATGTCGCCGTCGGTGATGTCGATCATTCGGTTGACCATGCGCATGGCGGTCGTCTTGCCGCAGCCCGACGGTCCCACCAGCACGCAGATCTCCCCCGCGGGCACGGTCAGCGAAAGGCCACCCACGGCGGGCTCGCGCTGGCCCGGATAGACCTTGGTCGCGGCGCGGAACTCGAGCGTCGCCGCGTCCGAACGCGGAAGTGGCGACGGCCCCGGGGACTGGGCGGCTTCAGGTAAGTTCACGGGTGAGGGCTCCCGGAGGAAGGGCAATCCTACCCAGGTGGGGTACCCGATCCGCGCCGGGTTCGCGAAGCCTTAACCTCGCTCGCCGGATCGGAAGGGCCCTCCGGGCCGAGCCCGCGGGAGGCTTTGACCTCTGCGGAGGCGAGCCGCTCCAGCTCACGCCGGAGGTCCTCTCGCAGCGCCTCGACCTCCTCCGCGGCAACCCCTGGATCGGCCTCGGCGCTCTCGACTATCGCCGCGGCGAGCGACTCGTTGGCCGCCCGCAGGTCGGCCTCCGCCGCGGCCCGCTCGCCGGCGGGCGTGCCGCGTACCGCGAGCGCCTTCTCCTTGGCGTCCTCGGCGTAGCCGGCAATGCGCGCCCGGTCTGGGTCCGGCATGAGCCGCCAGCGTCCGTAGAGCGAGCGGGCCACGCGCACGCCCAGGGCGGCGGCGCCGGAGAAGAGCTTGGACCGAGGCATCCTCGCCCTCATGCTGGCGAGTGTGGTGGACGGAAGCGCCGCGCGCCCGCGGCTGGCCGCGCGTCTAGAGCCAGCCGCGCTCCTCGGCCACCCGGATGGCCTCGATGCGGCTGCCGGCGTCGAGCTTGCGCATGATCGCCGAGAGGTGGTTGCGCGTCGTGCCGGGGGAGAGGTGCAGGGCCGCGGCCAGCTCGCCGACCGTTCCATGGCTGCGGGCCGCCTCGAGCACCTCCTGTTCGCGCGCGGTCAGCGGGTTCTCGCCGAGGCTGAGCGCGGCGGCCGCGAGACCGGGGTCGACCACTCGCTCGCCGCGGGCGGCCGCGCGCACGGCGGCGGCCAGTTCGCTCGCCGGGGCGTCCTTGAGCAGGAACCCGGAGGCGCCCGCCTCCATGGCGCGGCGCAGATAGCCGGGCCGGTTGAAGGTGGTGAGCATCACCACGCGGAGGTCGGGAAGCTCCCCCTGCAGCGACTGGGCGACCTCGAGTCCGCTCGCCCCCGGCAATCCGATGTCGAGCAGGGCGACCTCGGGCTCGGCTGCTCGGGCGGCGTCGAGCACCTCGTCACCGCGCTCCACCTCCGCCACGACCTCGATGTCCTCCTCGAGCGACAGCAGGCTGACGAGGGCGCCGCGCACCATCGCCTGGTCCTCCGCCAGCAGGACCCGGATCATGCCGGGGACTTAACCCTCCCGTCCGGAACGCTGACCCGCAGGCGGAAGCCTCCCTCCGCGGCGGCACCGACCTCGAGCTCGCCGCCGATCGAGAGGGCGCGCTCGCGCAGGCCCTCGAGACCATGCCCGGCGTCGGGGGCTCCGGTTTCCCCGCGGCCGTCGTCGCTTATCTCCACCTCGGTCCCGGCCGCCCCAGGCCGCACCGTGATCGACGCATGGCGGGCGCCGCTGTGGCGGAGCATGTTGGTGGCGCCCTCGCGCACCGTCCACGCCAGGACCGACTCGCTGTCCGGGTCGAGCGCGACGTTCGGCTGCTCGACGCTGAGCTCGATGCCCGCGGCCTCGAGCGCGGCCCGCGCGCCGGCCAGCTCGCCGGCCAGCGTGGGCCGCCGGTAGCCTCCGACCGCCTCGCGCACCTGGCCGAGGGCGTTGCGCGTGAGGGCCTTGATCTCGTCTACCTCGGTGGCAGCGTCGTCGACCCGCTCCGGCAACAGCTTGCCGGCCAGCTCCGCCTTCAGTGCGATCAGCGAGAGGTCGTGGCCGAGCAGGTCGTGGAGGTCGCGCGCGAAGCGGAGCCGCTCCTCGGCCACGGCCAGCTCCGCCAGCTCGGCGCGGGCCTCGCGCAGCTCCGCGTTCCTGCGCAGAAGGCCGCCGATCAGGAGCCACATTGTGCCGACCGTGAACACGAGGCTGGTGATGCCCCAGAAGAGCTCGCCGTCGGATCCCGCAAGCGCGAGAGTCCCGGCTGCAATGGCCGTGATCCCGCCCACCGCAATTGCGTTCTCATGGCTGCCGAGCTGCGCTCCGGCAGCCGAGGCAGCCCAGAGGAACATGAACCCCCAGACCTCGTCGGCCGCCAGTGTGAGCACCACGGCCACAGCCACCATGCCTGCAAGGCGGCCCCAGTCCGGGAGCGGCCGCATGACTGCCGTGAGGAACAGGTAGGCGAACGCCGGCAGCCCGACCGCCACGAGTGCGATCTGCGCCGGCGACGGGTCCGAGAAGGCGAAGGCGACGAGCGGCGCCGCCAGCCACAGGAGCCCAAATATCGGCCCGGCCCAGTACCAGGCGGGGCGGGCGTTGCACTTGGTGTCGGTCTGGGCGGTCATGACGGCAACGCTAGGCAGCCGCCGGTGTCGCCACCAGTGGCGCGCGTCCTCATTTGGGCGTGACTTTCGTCATGCGCTCATAGCACCAGCGCGGCCAGCTCGTCCACCTGGCGCGGGTCGGTCGATGCGGGGAACATGATGAGCTCGTCGCACCCCTGCGCCTCGAACCCACGCGCGCGCTCGCGGATCTCGTCCGGCCCCTTGGCTGTGCCCGCGACGACGTAGTCCTGATACTCGCCGGCGAACTCGTAGTAGTGGCCGATCGAGGCGCGCGTTGCCGCCTCGGGATCGTCCCCGAGCGCGTAGTAGGTCAGCGACAGCTTGCGTGGGCTGCCCTCGCGCCCCTGCTCATGCCAGGCGGCCTCGACCTTCTCGGCCGCCGCCCCGAACATCTCGGGCGAGCCGCCGCCCATGATCCAGCCGTCGCCGAACCTCGCCGCGCGGGAGAAGGCGGTGTCGACCTGCCCGCCGATGATGATCGAGGGGGGATTGTCGCTCACGTCCGGCCCGACGCCGCCGCCGATCCCGCGCTCCTCGCCGGACCAGAGCCGCTTGATCTCGTCGAGCATCTCCTCGAAGCGGGCCCCGCGCCCGGCCATCGGCACGCCGAAGGGCTCGTAGTCGTCGGCGCGGCCGCCCACCGCGACGCCGAGCACGAGCCGCCTGCCCGAGAGGTGGTGAATCGTCGCCGTCTGCTTCGCCACGATCGCCGCGCTCTCCCGGTAGGGAAGGATCATGATCGAGGTGGTCAGCCTGATGCGCTCGGTGACGGAAGCGGCGGCGGCGAGCGAGATCAGCGGCTCGTAGTTCGGGTACGTGATCCGGTCCAGGGTTCCGAGGGTCGAGAAGCCGGCGCTGTCCGCGCGTCTCGCCCAATCGATCACCTCATGACCCTGGACCCCGGGAATCGTGGTTGGCAGTCCGATGCCGATCTCCATGCCGCTCCCTTTCGTAGTCTCGGACCGTGACGCTAGAGCAGCTACCCGGCTGGGCCCTCGACCTACTCCTGCGCGAGCGCGTGGCGCGGCTCGGCTTCGTCGACGAGAACGACCTGCCGCGGGTGCTGCCGGTGACGTTCGTGCTCGCGGGCGGCACGATCTGGAGCGCGATCGACGATAAGCCCAAGCGCACGCCCGAGCCGGCTCGGGTGCGCATGCTTCGGCGCCGGCCGGAGGCCGCGCTGTGCGTGGACGTCTACTCGGACGACTGGGACGCCCTCGCCTGGGTGCAGCTGCTGGGCACGGTGGAGTGGCTGCCCGTCGAGGGCGGCTCGGAGGGGATGGAAGCGCTGGCTGCCAAATACGCGCCGTACGCGGAGCGGACGCCGCCGGGCCCGCTGATGCGACTGGCGGTCGAGCGGGCCTACTGCTGGCGCGCCACAGGCAGCCCGCGCCGCGACCATTCGCTCCAGGACCCCGGATAGAGGCGCGCCTGGCCGATCCCGGCGAGCTCGGATGCGAGCACGATGACGCAGGCGGCCACGCCCGAGCCGCAGTAGGCGCCGAGTTCCGCGGCGCTCGACGCCCCGGCCTCCTCGAAGCGCGCGCGCAGCTCATCTGGCGCCAGGAAGCGGCCGCCGGGCGCCAGCTCGCCCGCGGGCAGGTTGTAGGCGCCGGGGATATGGCCCGCGACCGCGTCGATCGGCTCGGTCTCACCGCGGTAGCGCTCAGGCACGCGCGCGTCGAGGAGGAGTGGGCCGCCACCACGGACGATTTCTTCGAATTCGATCGGCCGCCCCCGAACCGCGCCGCCCTTTAGATCTCCAGGAGTGATGTCCTCGGCGCCCTCCGCGAGCGGGCCGCCCGCCGCCCGCCAGCCGGCGAGGCCGCCGTTCAGCACCGCCACGTCGTCGTGGCCGAAATGGCGCAGGAGCCACCAGAGCCGGGCCGCGCCGCCCTCAGCCGCCTCGTCGTAGGCAACGACCGGGGTGTCCGCGGAGATCCCGGCTCGGCTCGCGGCGGCCTCGAAGGCGGCGGGCTCGGGCAGCGGGTGGCGTCCGCCCTCGCCGGGCTCCGACGACAGGTCGCGGTCGAGGTCGAGGAAGGCGGCGCCGGGAATGTGGCCCTCGAGCCAGAGCTGCTCGCCGGCGAGCGGGTCGCCCAGCTTGAAGCGGCAGTCGACGACGCGCAGCTCGGGTTCGCCGAGCCGATCGCGCAGCCATTCCGGCTCGACCAATGGGCCCATGCCGGGAGCGTAGCCTTGCGGCGGTGCAGGCGATGATTCTCGAGACAGCGGGGCGCCCGCTGCGACCCGTCGAGCTCCCCGATCCCGAGCCCGGATCCGGCGAGCTGCTGCTCGAGGTTGCCGCCTGCGCCGTCTGCCGCACGGACCTCCACATCATCGACGGGGAGCTCACCGAGCCGAAGCTCCCGCTCGTCCAGGGGCACCAGATCGTGGGGCGTGTGCTCGAGGGCGGGGAGCGCCATGCGGCCGGCGACCGCGTTGGCGTCCCCTGGCTCGGCTGGACCTGTGGCGTGTGTCGCTTCTGCCGCTCGGGCCGCGAGAACCTCTGCGACCGCGCCGTGTTCACCGGCTACGGTCGCGACGGCGGCTTCGCGCAGCTCGCGGTGGCCGACGAGCGTTTCTGTTTCGCGATCCCCGAGAGCTATCCGGACCTCGAGGCCGCGCCGCTCCTGTGCGCCGGCCTGATCGGCTTCCGCGCCCTGCGCCTCGCGGGCGACGCCGAGCGGATCGGCATCTACGGCTTCGGCGACGCGGCGCACATCATCACGCAGGTCGCTCGCCACGAGGGCCGGCGCGTGTTCGCGTTCACCCGCGCGGAGGACCGCGCGGCGCAGGAGTTCGCGCTCGAGGTCGGAGCCGAGTGGGCGGGCGACTCACTCGGCCCGCCGCCCGAGGAGCTCGATGCCGCGCTCATCTTCGCGCCGGTGGGCGCGCTCGTGCCGGCGGCGCTGCGGGCGGTGGCCAAGGGCGGCAGCGTCGTCTGCGGGGGCATCCACATGAGCGACATCCCGGCCTTTCCCTACGAGCTGCTCTGGGGTGAGCGGACGCTGCGTTCGGTCGCAAACCTGACGAGGGCGGATGGTGAGGAGTTCCTGGCGCTCGCGCCGCAGGTGCCGGTGCGGACGGTGGTCGAGAGCTTCGCGCTCGAGCGGACGAACGAGGCGCTCTCCCGGCTGCGCTCAGGCGAGCTGCGCGGCGCCGCTGTCGTCGTGCCCGACCGATGAATTCCGGCCCGGCGGCCGGTATCAACTCCCATGAACACAGTTGAATCGAAGGACGGCACGGCGATCGCGTTCGACAAGGCCGGCCACGGACCAGCGCTCATTCTCGTCGACGGTGCGCTCTGCTACCGCGGCGCCGGGCCGAGCAAATCGGTCGCGGCGGAGCTCTCCGCGGACTTCACCGTCTTCACCTACGACCGGCGAGGCCGGGGCGAGAGCGGCGACACGTCCCCGTACGCCGTCGAGCGCGAGATCGAGGACCTCGGCGCCCTGATCGAGGAGGCCGGCGGGTCGGCGAGCCTATGCGGCTTCTCGTCCGGTGCGGTGCTCGCCCTCGACGCGGCGAATCGCGGGCTCGGCGTCGAGAAACTGGCGCTGTACGAGCCGCCGTTCATCGTCGACGACAGCCGCGCTCCGCTTCCCGACGACTACGCGAGCCGGCTCGACCGGCTGATCGCAGCGGATCGCCGCGGCGACGCGCTGAGGCTGTTCATGGGCCAGGTGGGGATGCCCAAGGTGCTCGTGGCCCTGATGCGCTTCATGCCCGCCTGGTCGAAGCTCAAGTCCGTGGCCCCGACCCTCCGTAACGACGCCGCCGTGATGGGCGACACCCAGTCGGGCCGCTCCTTGCCGGCGGAGCGCTGGAACGCCGTCACGGCACCCACGCTCGTCATCGCCGGCGGGAAGAGCCCGGAATGGATGCAGAACGGCACCCGCGCACTCGCCGACATGCTTCCCAGCGCGGAGCGCCGCAGCCTCGAGGGACAGACCCATATGGTCAAGGCAAAGCCTCTGGCCCCGCTGCTGAGGGAGTTCCTGGCGGGCGCCGGCCGCACCCCGGGCGGGAACGCCGCGGTCAACCGGGCCTAGCCAATCCGGCCGAAGGTTGCCGCCTTGGTGTCGCGTGACGACACCAAGTCGGCACGATGGCGCGATTTGACGTTCGGGATCGCGATCGCCGCGCCCGTCACCTGGCCTCCCTTCCCAGCCGTCGTCGGGCGCAGATCGGCCCTAGCAGCCCGCACCGCACTGAGCGCAGCGGCTAGGCAGCCCGCGGGAAGCGGCGGTCGCGCGCCTTCGCGGCCGAGCGGCGGCGGGCCTCCGCGCGCTGGAAGGCCCCGAGCGCGTCGGCCACGGCGCGCCAGGCGGGCGCCGATACGGCCATGCCGCAGTGCGACGCGTCGATCTCGACCTGCTTGCCGGCGTGCGGGTCGAGACACGAGCGCCAGTCGACGATGCCGTCGGACTTGGAGTAGACCGAGACCAGGTCGACGCCGCGCGGAAGCGGTTGAGCAAGGCCCACCCAGAACGACGCACAGCAGTCGTCGTCGAGGCAGGAGCGCTTGAAGAAGCCGGGCGCCCCGAGCGAGCCGAGCCGTGCCACAGCCTCCACCTGGAGCCGCACGAAAGGGTGGACGGCGAGCGGGTCGAGCTGCGGCGACCCGAGCGCCACCACCCCGCAGACGAGATCAGGTCGCATGCTCGCTAGCACCTTTGCTATTCCGCCGCCGCGGCTCTGGCCGACGATCGCCGCTCGCTGCCCCTGCTCGGACACGAGCCGCTCGAGCTTCGGCTCGAGCCGCTCGAGGATCGAGCCCGCGCAGTCGACGTTGGCCCTCATTCCGGCACGGCTGGGCCGGTAGCCCGTGCGCTTGAGCCAGCCGGCCATCATCGAGAGCGTGCTGTCCCCGGCCATGAACCCCGGCACGAGCAGCACCGGCCGGCCGCGCCCGTCGGCCACGCCCTCGCCCCTGAAGACCGGGTGGCGGAGCAGCGCGGCGGTCTCCAGCCCGATACGAGCCTCCCGCCAGAGCGGCGGCCGGGCGCTGCGCAGAATGCGGGCTGGTCCGGTCATTGGCTGGCGCGTCACCCTAGTTATCGGCCGGGACGCACCCGTTCACAAGACATCTCCATATATGGAAACGCCTGGGACGGGTTACATTTCCCGCCCGATGCGGGCCGTAACAATCAGGGACGGGGGCCTCGTGATAGAGGAGCACCCGGATCCAGCGCCCGGTCTGGGCCAGATCCTCGTGCGCGTGAGAGGGGCCGGCCTCAACGGGGCGGACATGCTGCAGCGCCGCGGCGCCTACCCCGCGCCCCCCGGCGATCCGCAGGACATCCCCGGCCTCGAGCTGGCGGGTGAGGTGGCCGAGGTCGGCACGGGCGCGCGGCGCTTCTCGGAGGGCGACCGCGTCATGGCGGTCGTGGGCGGCGGCGGCCAGGCCGAGCTCGCAGTCGTGCACGAGCGAGCAGCGATGCCCGTGCCCGAGGGTCTGGAATGGGCGCAGGCGGGAGGCTTTCCGGAGGTCTTCACGACCGCCCACGACGCGATCTTCACCCAGGCGGGCCTGCGCCCGGGGGAGCATCTGCTCGTGCACGGGGCGGCCGGGGGCGTGGGTACCGCCGCCGTCCAGATCGCGAGGGCGGCGGGCGCGCGGGTCACGGCCACCGTTCGCCGCGAGGAGCTGCGGGCGGACGTCGAGACGCTGGGCGCGAGCGTGATAGCCCCCGAGGGCTACGGCGAGCACGGTCCCTATGACGTGATCCTCGAGTTGGTCGGAGCGTCCAACCTGGGCGAGAACATCGAGTCGCTCGCGCTCGGCGGCCGGATCAGCGTGATCGGTGTGGGGGGCACCGGTCCGGCCGGCGACATCAACCTGGCCCACCTCATGTACAAACGCGGCCGGATCCATGGCTCGACGCTGCGGTCGCGCCCGCTCGAGGAGAAGGCCCTGGCGGCCCGCCTGGTGGAGCGCGAGGTCCTGCCGCAGGTCGAGAGCGGGGCGGTGACCGTGCCAGTGGCCGCGACCTTCACCCTCGACGAGGCCGAGGAGGCCTACGAGCGCTTCACCGCCGGCGGGAAGCTGGGCAAGATCGTGCTACTGCCGTAGCCCCTCGAGCAGTCCGAGCAGGGCGGGCTCGCGCCTTGCAGAAGCTGAGCGAGCGGGGCCACCTCCTGTTGGCGTAGGACTCCGCGCTCCATGGCGTTCTCGAGCCCGAAGCTGACCAGGCCGGCGCTGTGACGAGCGCTGATCTCGCGCCACTCCTCCCAGCCGAGGGCCGCCGGCGCATCGAGCAGCGAGATCTGCCTGAGCGCATCGTCGGAGCATGCGTCGAGGAAGCCGCGAATCCCCGTCACGAGCAGCTCCCACGGGTCTTCGATGCCCTCGACACGAGCTCCGATCGAGGCGACGAGCTCGGCCTCGAGGCCCTCGTGCACGGCGCGGAAGAGGTCGCGCTTGTCCTCGAAGTGGTGGTAGAGGGCGCCGCGGGTGACCCCCGCACGCGCGACGATCTCCTCGGTGCCGACCGCCGCGTAGCCGCGCTGCGCGAACAGTTCGCGGGCCACGCGCAGGAGCGCCGCCCGGGTAGCCTCCGCGCGGAGCAATCATGGACACTGAGAGCGCAAGCTGGAGGTCGGAGGCGTTGGGAGCGGCGCAAACACTGGATCTCGGCGGCGGGCGACGGATCCGAGCCCACGTGACCGGCGAGGGGCCGCCGATCGTCTTCGTCCACGGCGCGCTCGTCAACGCGAACCTCTGGCGCAAGGTCGTCCCCAGGCTCGACGGCTACACGCGCGTCACGCTCGACCTGCCGCTCGGCTCGCACCTCGAGCCGATGCCGAAGAAGGCGGACCTCAGCGGGCCCGCCCTCGCTCACCTGATCGCGGACGCCATCGATGCGCTCGACCTGACCGGCGTGACGATGGTGGGCAACGACACGGGCGGCGGCCTGACGCAGCTGATGGCCGTGCGGCGGCCGGAGCGGATCGGTGCGCTCGTCCTCACCTCCTGCGATGCGTTCGACAACTTCCCGCCCCGCTTCTTCCGCATCGTCCTCGCCCCGGCGCGCATCCCCGGGGTGATTCCCGTGGCCTTCGGGGGGCTGCGGCTGCGCCCGCTGCGGCGCCTCCCGATCGCCTACGGGTGGCTGACGAACGAGCCGATCGGCAGCGAGGCGGAGGACTCCTACGTCCTCCCGGTGTTGACCCGGCGGGAAATTCGGCGCGACGTTCGGAAGCTGCTGAGTGGACTCGACCCGGCCGAGACGCTCGACGCCGCCACCAAGCTCACGAGCTGGGACCGCCCCGCATTGATCGCCTGGTCCGAGAACGATCGCTTCTTCCCTCGGGAGCACGGCGAGCGGCTCGCGAAGCTGATCCCCGGCGCCCGCTTCGAGCTGATCGAGGGCGCGCGCACGTTCAGTCCCGAGGACCGGCCCGAGCGCCTGGCGGAGCTGATCGGCGGCTTCGTCCGTGAGCCGGAGGCGGCGCGCCCCTAGCGCGCCGCCCGGGCTGACAGCTCAGTTCAGCCGCTCGACCAGCATCGCCTGGCCCTGGCCGCCGGCAACGCACATCGTCTCGAGCCCGATCGTCTTGTCGTCGGTCTCGAGGCCGTTCAGGAGCGTCGTCATGATGCGCGCGCCGGTCATCCCGAAGGGGTGCCCGAGCGCGATCGCGCCGCCATGCGTGTTCAGCTTCTCGAGCGGGATGCCGGTCTCGGCCATGACCGGGATCACCTGGGCGGCGAACGCCTCGTTCAGCTCGACCTTGTCGACGTCGTCGATCGTCATGCCTGCGCGCTCGAGCACCTTCTTGACCGCCCAGATCGGCGCGACGCCCATGTACTCGGGCTCGTTCGCGGCGGTGGCCGAGGTGATGATCCGTGCGCGCGGCCTTACCCCGAGCTCGGCTGCCTTCGAATCCGACATCACGAGCACAGCGGCGGCGCCGTCGTTCAGGGGGCAGGAGTTGCCCGCCGTGACCTTGCCGCCCTCCTTGAAGGCGGGGTCGAGCTCGGCCAGCTTCTCGAGCGTCGAGCCCGGGCGCGGGCCGTCGTCCTTGGCGACGACCGTGCCGTCCGGGAGCGTGGCCGGCACGATCTCGCGGTCGAAGTAGCCGTTCTCCTGCGAGGCCACGGCGAGCTCCTGCGAGCGCTGGGCGTACTTGTCCATGTCCGCGCGGCTCACCTCGTAGCGCTCGGCCACGTTCTCGGCGGTGAGGCCCATCGCGATGTAGGCGTCGATGTCGCCGTTCTTGCCCTGCAGCCGCTCGTTCTGGTCCTGGGGGCGCGCGCCGTCAACAGCCTCGTTGTAGCGCGAGACCCACTCGACCCCGGCGGCGATGTAGACGTCGCCCTGACCCGCGGCGACCGCGTTGCCCGCTTGGCGGATGGACTCGAGCGAGGATGCGCAGTAGCGCGAGATCGTCGTGCCGTTCGTCTCGAGCGGAAGCCGCTCGGAGAGCAGGGCGATGATGCGCCCGAGGTTGAAGCCCTGCAGGCCCTGCGGCAGCCCCACCCCGCAGTACACCTCCTCGACCAGCTCAGGAGCGACCTCGGGATTGCGCTCGAGGAGAGCGTCGACCACGAAGGCGCCCATCTCATCGGGGCGAAGCTGGGCGAGCGAGCCCTTGAACGCGCGCCCGATCGGTGTCCGGACCGCGTCGACGATGACTGCTTCGGGCATGGTTCCCAGTGCTCCTTGGGCTTCGCGAGGGGGCCCGAAAGGCTACTTAGGCGGCATCCGCAGGGCGCCGTCGAGGCGGATCACCTCGCCGTTCAGCATCGCGTTCTCCGCGATCTGGCAGGCAAGCTGCGCGTACTCCTCCGGGCGGCCGAGGCGTGACGGGAAGGGGATCTGGTCGCCGAGCGCCTGGCGTGCCTCCTCCGGAAGGCCGGCGAGCAGCGACGTGTCGAACAGCCCCGGCGCGATCGTGCAGACGCGGATCCCGAGCCGGGCCAGGTCGCGCGCCGCCGGCAGCGTGAGCCCGACCACGCCGCCCTTCGAGGCGGAATAGGCCGCCTGGCCGATCTGGCCGTCGAAGGCGGCGATCGAGGCCGTCATCACGACCGCGCCGCGCTCGCCCTCATCATCTGGCTCGTTCCGCGCCATTGCGCCGGCCGTGAGCCGGAGCACGTTGAAGGTCCCGATCAGGTTGACTCCCACGACCGTCTCGAAGGGCGCGAGCGGCGCCGGGCCCTCCTTCCCCACGATGCGCTCTGCCAACCCGATCCCTGCGCAGGACACCGCCAGCCGCAAGCCGCCGAAGGCTTCAATCGCCTCGTCGACCGCGGCACCGACCCGCTCCCCGTCGGTCACGTCCGCCGAGGTGAAGAGGCCACCGATCTCGTCGGCGAGGCCGGGGCCGCGCTCCTCGTTCAGGTCCACGATCGCGACGCGCGCGCCGCGTACGGCGAGCTCGCGCGCGGTCGCCTCACCCAGTCCTGAGGCGCCGCCCGCCACCAGCGCGCCGATTCCGTTCAGCTCCATAGGCGGCGGGCAGCCTATCGGCCGGCTGCGGCTCGCGATGCACCGCAACGCCCGCGATCACGAGCGCCACCCCCGCGACCTCGGTCCACGAGGGCACTTGGGCGAGTACGAGCACGCCGATCACGGTGGCGGTGGCCGGCAGCAGCGAGACCATCAGCGCATAGGTCGCGCGCGCGAGGCGCCGCATCGCGAGCTGGTCGCTGACGTACGGGATGACCGACGACGAGATACCGACTCCCGCACCGGCGAGCAGGGCAACCGGGTCGACTAGGGCCGGCAGCGCGGCCCAGCCCGCCATCGGCGTCACGACGACGAGCGCGATCATCATTGAGAGCGCCAGCCCGTCGATGCCGCTCAACCCCTCGAGCCGCGCCACGCGGTGGGCCAGCACGATGTACGCGGCGAACAGGCTGGCGTTGGCGAACGCCAGCGCCACCCCGAGCGCCTCACCCTCGATGCGGACCCCGGTCAGCAGGTACACGCCCGGCACGGCGAGCAGGAGCGCGAACGCATTGCGCGGCGTGCGCGCGCCCAAGGCCGCCAGTGCGATCACCGGCAGGAACTCGATCGCGGCCACCGTGCCGAGCGGCAGCCGGTCGACCGCGAGGTAGAAGCAGCAGTTCATCACCGCCAGCACCGCACCCCAGGTGAGCAGGAGGCCACGCCCGGGGCGATCGAGTCCGGCGACCGCCCGCCAGGGTCGGCGCCAAACGGAGAACACGAGCGCGGCCGAAGCGATCCGCAGCCACGCCACGCCGAGCACCGGAACGCGGGCGAACAGGAGCACGGCGAAGGCGGGGCCCAGGTAATGGAAGACGGCACTGACGACGAAGTACAGGTGGGGCGGGATCCGGTCGCTGCTCACGCCTGTACATTTGCCGCCCGAAAGGGCTTGCGCCATGCGGCTCCGAAGCTAGATTTCCTGTTGTGGCTACGAATCGAAGGCAGAACAGCCTCGACAGCACCAACATCGCGCTGCTTGAGCAGATCCGGGCCGATGCCCGCGTTTCGAACGCCGAGCTCGGCCGGCGCGTGGGGCTCTCGGCCCCGGCGGTGGCCGAGCGGTTGGCGCGGCTCGAGGAGAGCGGCGCGATCACGGGCTACCGCGCGGAGCTCAATCCACGCGTCCTCGGTTATGCGCTCAGCGTGGTGTTGCGCATCCGGCCCGCGCCGCGCGAGCTGAAGAAGGTGGCCGAGCTGTCGCAGCGCACCCCCGAGGTGGTCGAGTGCCTCAGGATCACGGGCGACGACTGCTACCTCATGCGCCTGTGGGTGCGCGACGTCGAGCACCTCGAGGTGGTGATCGACCGCTTCGCCCCCTACGGGCAGACGACCACGTCGATCGTGCAGTCCTTGCCGGTGCCGCCTCGCGGCGTGGAGCTCGCTCCGGGCTGAGCCATCCGGGACCGCTGCTCCCGGTGGGGGCGGACCTCGACCAACTTACGGTCCGGACTCTCTGACTCCGGGCCGCTAGCCATTTCCGGGCCTTGCTTGAGCCGTGCCGTACCTTTGGTATGTGAGGCTCGTCGGCAAGCCGATGGAGTTGCTCGTGGAGGCTGTCGGCTCGTGCGACGAGCCGCTCCTCTCTCAGGACCGGCCGGCCGACCTCACCGAGCGCGTGCTCGGCTACCGCGCGTGGCGGCTTGACTCCGAGGGCCTGCGCTCGGTTGCCGCCCCGGCCCGCTGGAGCGGGCGCACCCTAATCGCAGACTGTCCTCCCGGAGGCGGACACGGCGACCATGCCGCCCCCATCGCGCGCTGCCGGTGCGGCATCTACGCGCTGCACGAGCCGCCGCAATCGCTGTTCGATGACGAGCTCGTCTGGGGCGCGGTCGCCCTCGACGGGCGCGTGCTGCTGTACAGGAACGGGCTTCGCGCCGAGCGAGCCATGATCCTGGTGCTCGCGTACGCCGGCCACGAGCCTCATCCGGGCCTTGCGCGCGCCGCGCGGGCCCTGGACGTCGAGCTGGTGCCGTTCTCCGCGCTGATCGCAGCCGCCGGTGCCCGGGGCGCAGAGCCTGCGCCGGACCCCCAGGCCCTCGAGAGCCGACGACCGGGCGACGCGGACGGCGCGTGGGACGCGCTGCCCGAGCCGAACGGACCCCGTCCGCTTGCCGCCGCGGCTTCGCTGCGCGACTAGCCCGCCGCGGCCGCTCGTCATCGAGCGACCCCCTTGTCCACCTTGCCGTTCTGACCACCCATATGGTGGGCAAAGCGGAGAGGTGACGGTTTTCGCCCCCGACCCCTGGCCGGCGTTACATGTGAACTACTCGCTGATGCGCTCGACGAGGAACGAGATGCGCACGAGTGCGCGCCACTCGTCGAGGTTCTCGCCGCGCAGGCCGGTCGACACCACGTCAAGCGCCTTGATGTTCCGCAGCGACACGCTGGCGTCCGCGAGCGCCGCCTTGACCGCCCCGTCCGAGCTTTCGGGGGAACTGCCGACCACCTCGATGATCTTGGTGACTGCCACCGTCGTCTCCTCTCGTCGCTTGGCGGGCGCAGCCTATCCTCTGTAGCCTCCGCCGTGATGGAAGCCTCCAGGGCTGAGGGGAGGGGCGGCTACCTCGACTTCTCGCGCCTGACCCCGGGCGAGTACTTCGGAATGGGATGCGCGCTCGTGCTGTTCGGCTCCCTTTGGCTGCCGTGGTTCACCACGAGCGAGGACAACCCGAACTCGGTGCTCGCCGGGGCGAGCGGCGGCGACGGGGCGAACGCCTGGCAGGTGTTCTCGACGCTCGACTGGCTGCTGGCGCTCGCCTGCACGGCGCCCTTCGTCCTCTCCTGGATCATCGCGCGGGGCCACGGGCTCACCTGGAAGCCCGGCGAGGTCACGATGATCGTCGGAATCACCGCGCTCGGGCTGATCCTCTGCAACGGGATCATCCTGGGGCGACCGGGCGACAGCGTCGACATCGGCCTCGGGATCGGCTACTTCGTCGCGCTGGTCGCGTCCGCCGGGCTCCTCGTGGCCGGCTACCTCCGCCAGGCGATCTACGGGGACCCGAAGAAGCCTCCCGGAGTGATCTGATGGATGCCCGCACCAAGACCGCGGCGCCGCCCCAGGGACCACGCGAGGCGCGCCCCGACCGCAACCTCGCGCTGGAGCTGGTGCGGACCACCGAGGCCGCGGCGCTCGCTTGCGCGCGCTGGATCGGGCGCGGCGACAAGGAGGGTGCCGACGGCGCGGCCGTTGACGCCATGCGCCTGTTGCTCGACACCGTGTCGATGGACGGGATCGTCGTGATCGGCGAGGGCGAGAAGGACGAGGCGCCGATGCTCTACAACGGCGAGAGCATCGGCGACGGCTCTCCTCCCCAGGTGGACATAGCGGTCGACCCGCTCGAGGGCACGGAGCTGTGTGCCAAGGGCCTGCCGAACGCAATCGCCACGATTGCCCTGTCCGGGCGAGGGACGATGTTCGACCCCGGCCCCTGCGTGTACATGATGAAGATGGCCACCTCGCGCGGCATGGCCCATCTGCTCGACCTCGACCGTCCGCTCCCCGAGACCCTGCAGCTGATGGCGCGAGAGAAGGGCGCGTCGGTGGGCGACCTCGTCGTGATCATGCTCGACCGGCCGCGCCACGAGGAGGCGATGCGGGAGATCCGTGAGGTGGGGGCGCGCATCCGGCTGATCCCGCACGGCGACGTGTCCGCGGCGCTCGTGGCGGCCACCGAGGGCTCGCCCGTCGACCTGCTCTACGGCATCGGGGGCACGCCCGAGGGCGTGCTCGCGGCTGCCGCCATCAAGTGCAGCGGCGGCCAGATCCTCGGCCGGCTGTGGCCGCGTTCCGACGAGGAGCGCAGCGCCGCCCTCGACGCCGGCTATGACCTCGACGAGGTGCTCGACCGAGACCGGCTCGTGGCCGGCAACGACATCTTCTTCGCGGCGACCGGCGTCACCGACGGCGAGATGCTCGACGGCGTCCACTACAGCGGCCCGCAGGGGGCCACCACCGAGTCGGTGTCGATGCGCTCGCGCTCGGGCACGGTGCGCAGGATCACGGCTCGTCACGACCGGGCGAAGCTGCGCGAGATAGCGGGCGAGCGGCTGGGTTAAAAGCCAGCGCCCCGACCTCGGAGCGCTCCAGCTCCAGGTTCGCGAGCGAGCGCATGAACGCGTGGGTCACGATCACGTGGATGCGCAGCTGGGTCTGGTTGTAGATGAAGCGCCCAATCGTCGAGAACCAGCCCCAGCCCGCAAGCAGCGGGTAGAAGTTGACGACCTCCGACGTGATCGTCGCGGTGATCTCGCCGTCCGCGTCGTGTTCCGGCAGGCGTCGCACCGACAGGCGCAGATAGCCGCGGCCGCGGCCTGCAGGCGCCACCAGCAGCCCCCTGTCGATCGGCCAGCTGACCTCGCCGCCGTCGGGGTCAGTCTTGTAGCGCGGCTTCTGGAAGCGGAGCAGCACGAACGGCCTCGTCAGCACCACGACCTCGCGGGCATTCTCGCTGTAGAGGACGCGCAGGATTCCGAGCGAGAACTTGGTGAGGAAGCTCCAGTAGGTCCGGGCAAGATGCTCGAGGTACTCGGGCGACCACATCCGCTCGAGCTCGGCGCGGGGCAGCGTCAGCTCCGCCGCCTGCTTCGAGCCGATCGCCCCGTCCTCGGCGTAGCCCGTGCTCGGGACGTGCAGGATCCTCACGCGCGCGCGGGCGCGCCGGCGACGCGCGAGGAGGCGCCGCGGATCGCGCCTTCTCACAGGAACTGGACCTCCACGCGCTCACCCGCACCCAGCTCGCCGTCGCCGGCCGCGATCAGCGCGAGAGCGTCGGCGCCGAGCATCGACGTGAGCATGTGCGATCCCTGCTCACCGGTCGTCACGGCGTGCAGCCCGTCCTCCGCGTGGCGGAGCCGGACGCGCACCGCCTCCTCGCGCCGGGGGTTGCGGCGCACCGGCTCGTCGAGCGTCGCCGAGGCGCTGCTGGCGGCCGGGTCGGCACCCTGGAGGGCGGCGAGCGCCGGGCGTGCGAACAGCTGGAAGGTGACCATTGCGGAAACCGGGTTGCCCGGCAGGCCGAAGACGAGGACCCGCTCACGGACCCCGAACCAGGTCGGCTTCCCCGGTCGCAGGGAGACGCCCCAGAAGTGCTCCACCACGCCGAGCTCGCGCAGCGCGTCCTTCACGTGGTCGTGGGGGCCGACCGAGACGCCGCCGGAGCCGATCACCACGTCGGCGGTCTCGAGCGCACGCGCGAGCGCCGCGTGCGTGGCTTCGGCCGTATCGGGCACCGTGTCGCTCAGCACCAGGTCGGCACCGGCGTCCTCGAGCTGCGCGGCCAGCGCAAACCCGTTCGAGGTGTAGATCTGCCCCGGCGCCAGCGCCCCGCCGGGCTGCACGAGCTCGTCGCCTGTCACGAGCAGCGCGACGCGCGGCCGGCGCGCGCAGCGGAGCTTGGCGCGGCCGACCGAGGCGGCCACCCCGAGCTCAGCGGGGCCCAGCAGGGCGCCCCGCGCGAGCACCACATCGCCCGCGCGCAGGTCCTCGCCGGCGCGGCGTATGTTCGCGCCCTCGGCAGTCTCCTCGACCTCGACGCGATCCCCGTTGGCGCTCGTGCGCTCGACCGGGATCACCGCGCTGGCTCCACCCGGGACGGCGGCGCCGGTGGAGATGCGGACCGCCGCGCCGGGGGCGACGGCCCGCTCGGACGGGTGGCCGGCCCGCGACTCCCCGATCACCTCGAGCTCGGTCGCGGGACCGGCAACGAGCGCGTAGCCGTCCATCGCGGACGAATCGAACGGGGGCACGTCCACGGCGCTCGTGAGATCCTCGGCGAGCACGCGGCCGCGCGCCTCCGGAAGCGGCACGTCCTCCGAGTCGAGGGCGTGCACCGCCGCCAGCACCCTCCGGCGCCCCTCCTCGATCGAGATCAGCACGCGCGCATCTTCCCATTGTCAATCGGGTCGCTAGCGTCCTGGGCCGTGGCGGCCCCTGCCATCGAGATCGACGCGGCCGGACGAGCCCTCCGAGTCTCCAATCCGGAGCGCGTGATCTTCCCGCCGACGGACGGTACGGCTCCGGTCACGAAGCTCGAGGTGGTCGAGTACTACCTCGCGGTCGGGCCGGGGATCATGCGCGCCCTCCGCGAACGGCCCACGACGCTCGAGCGCTGGCCCAAGGGCGTGCACCCCGGCATCGTGGTGTCCACGCGCGAGAAGGGCGGCGGCGACGCCTTCTACCAGAAGCGCATTCCGCGCGGCGCGCCTGACTATGTCGAGACGGCACGCATCGCGTTCCCGTCCGGACGCTTCGCCGACGAGATCTGCCCGACGGAGCTCGCCGTCGTCGGGTGGGCGGCGCAGATGGGGACGATCACCTTCCACCCGTGGCCGGTGCGACGCGCGGACGTCGACCACCCCGACGAGCTGCGGATCGACCTCGATCCACAGCCGGGCACGGACTTCGAGGATGCCGTCCGCGTGGCGGGGACCGCCCGCGAGCTGCTGGACGAACTCGGCTACCTGGGCTTCCCGAAGACCTCCGGTGGGCGCGGCGTGCACATCTACGTGCGGATCGAGCCGCGCTGGACGTTCACCCATGTGCGGCACGCGGCGATCGCCTTTGGACGCGAGCTCGAGCTGCGGCGCCCGGGGGAGGTCACGACGAAGTGGTGGAAGGAGGAGCGCGGCGAGCGCGTGTTCGTCGACTACAACCAGAACGCCCGCGACCGCACGATCGCGTCGGCCTACAGTGTCCGGCCCAAGCCGGGGGCGCCGGTGTCCGCGCCGCTGACCTGGGACGAGCTCACGGAGGTCGAGCCGGAGGACTTCACGGTCGCGACGATGCCGGCCCGCTTCGCCCGTGTGGGCGACCTGCAGGAGAAGATCGACGACGCCGCGCATTCGCTCGAGCCGCTGCTCGATCGCTACGAGGCGCAGGGCGGCGCCGACATGCCCTACCCACCCGACTACCCGAAGATGCCGGGCGAGCCGAAGCGCGTCCAGCCGAGCCGGGATCGGGAGCGCAAGTAGCGCGCGCTTACTCGATCAGGCCGTGCCGGATCCCGATCGCCACGGCCTGCGTGCGCGTGGACGCCTCGAGCTTGGCGAGGATGCGCTTGGTGTGCGTGCGCACGGTCTCGGTCGAGAGGCCGAGCTTCTCCGCCACGGCGTCCGTCTGCATCCCGTCGGCGAGCATCTGCAGGATCTCCCGCTGGCGCGCGCTCAGGGTGCGGTCGCCCTCGTCGAGCACGATCGTCGAGGACAGGCCCGGGTCCACGTAGAACTCGCCCGCGCGCGCCGCCTCGATCGCCCGGACGAGGTCCTCGGACGGCGAGTCCTTGCGCACGTAGCCCTTGACCCCGGCCTTGAGCGCTTCGCTGAGGAGCCGCGCGCCCCCGTCGGAGGTGAACACCACGATCGGCGCCTTGACCTCGTCCTGGAGGCGCCGGACGACGTCGCCCACATCCACGCCCGCCCGCCACGGATCGACGATCACGACATCGAGGGGGTCGCTCGCCGCGAGCTCGCCCAGCTCGGTCACCGACTCGGCATCCGAGATCTTCGCGCCGGCGAAAGCCTGCTCGAGCACCGCCCGCACCCCGGCCCGAACGACAGGGTGATCGTCAACGATGAGACAGCGAGGAGCCTGTTTGTCGTTGTTGGCCATTTAAATGGAGCATACCTCGTTTGGACTCTGGGCTATCCCCTGCCCGGAGGAAGGACAACCGTGCTCTGTGGTGACAGCGTCAAGGGCGTGGCAGCCTGCGCAGGACCTCCTGCGCGAGGGCGCCCGCCACGCGCACGCCGGTGCCAGCTACCTTCGTGGCGGTGTGGACCGCATCGCCGATCGGCCCGCCGGTCCCGCGGGTGGGAGCTCCGGCGGAGGGCTCCCCGCGCACGACCCGTGCAGGCTTGCGCGCCGGCCTGGCGGCCGCGGCGTCTGTGGCCTCCGCCTTGCGTGCCGCCGCTCCCGCCGCAGCGCCGGGGCGGCCCGCGTCGCGCTTCTCGCTGCGTCTCCCGGGCCGCGAGTGCGGCAGGTTTCCGAGGACGCCTCCGTCGCCGGCGGTGGACTGCTCGTCAGCCATCGGCGGGCAGTCTAGTCCCGGCTGCTCCGGGTACAGCGGAAGGCGAATGCCGACGCGAGGTTTGGAGGCTGACCCATGGGGGGCACGACCAACCCCAAGTCCCCGCTTCCTCCGCATTTGGAGCGGCTAGGCTAGGGGTGTGTTGGTTGACTGGCTAGTCAGGGGAAATCCCGCATCAGGCCGCTTGACTTCATTATTTGCAGCGTTAGTGTGTACACAGTCTGATTGACTGGGCCCAGCGCCCTCGCGCTGGGCCCTGCGCGCCGTAAGGAAAAGGATGTCTGTAGCTGAACTTCAAGAGCTCGAGGAGGTCAAGCTCCTCGTCGCAAAGGGCACGGCGACCGGCGTACTCACCTACGCAGAGGTCGCTGTCGCGCTCGCCGAGGTGGAGCTGGACGAGGGCGACATCGAGGAGCTGCACGGCTACTTCGAGAAGTCCGAGATCGAGCTGGTCGAGGACGACCCGACCCACTCGGCGCCCGAGGTCGAGCGCGCCGTCGATCGCCGCTCGCGGCGCAAGAAGGCGACGATCGACCTCAAGCCGGACATGACCACCGACTCCCTTCAGCTTTTCCTGAAGGACATCGGCAAGGTCAGGCTGCTGACGGCGCAGGAGGAGGTCGACCTCGCCAAGCGCATCGAGCGCGGGGACCTCGACGCCAAGCAGAAGATGGTCGAGTCGAACCTGCGCCTGGTCGTCTCGATCGCGAAGAACTACCGCAACCAGGGCCTGCCGTTCCTCGACCTGATCCAGGAGGGCACGCTCGGCCTGGTGCGCGCCGCCGAGAAGTTCGACTACCGCAAGGGCTTCAAGTTCTCGACCTACGCCACCTGGTGGATCCGCCAGGCGATCGCCCGCGCGCTCGCGGACAAGGCGCGCACGATCCGCATCCCCGTGCACGTCGTCGAGAAGCTCAACAAGATCGGCCGCGCCGAGCGCAAGCTCGTGACGGAGCTGGGGCGCGAGCCCACGCCGGACGAGATCGCCGAGCACACCGGGATCGAGCCCGACGAGGTCGAGTCGATCAAGCGCTCCGCGCAGGCGCCGGTCTCGCTCGAGAAGCCGGTGGGCGACGAGGAGGAGTCCGAGTTCGGCCAGTTCATCGCGGACGAGCGGGCCGAGTCCCCGTACGAGCGGGCGGCCGAGATCCTCACCAAGGAGGCGCTGCGCGAGGCGCTGGAGAACCTCTCCTACCGGGAGCGCCGTGTGCTGGAGCTCCGCTACGGGCTGGGCGGGGAGCACCCGCGCACGCTCGACGAGGTGGGCCGCACCTTCAACGTCACGCGCGAGCGGATCCGCCAGATCGAGAACCAGTCGCTTAAGAAGCTCCAGTCGCTGGCCGAGGCGCAGAAGCTGCGCGACGTCGCTTGAGGCCCGAAGCAGCCGGGTCGGCCAGCTGCGCAGGGTTTGGCATCAGCAACCGCCTCAGCACCTTGCCCGACGGCGTGCGCGGAATCGAGTCTGCGAAGCGCACCGCGGCGATCCGCTTGTAGGGCGAGACGCGCTCCGCGACCCAGGCGATCAGTTCGGGAGCATCGACCTCCCCGCGGGGGACCACCGTCGCGACCGGCGCCTCGCCGCGGCGCTCGTCCGGCCGGCCGACGACCGCGGCGTCGGCCACCCTCGGATGGGTGGCCAGCAGCGCCTCAAGCTCGGCCGGGGCGACCTGGAAGCCGCTCACCTTGATCAGCTCCTTGAGGCGGTCGACGACGAACACATTGCCGGCGGTGTCGACCGTGCCGAGGTCGCCCGTTCGCAGCCAGCCGTCGCCGTCGAGCATCTCCGCCGTGGCCTGCGGGCGGTTCAGGTAGCCCTCCATCACCTGCGGCCCGCGCACCCACAGTTCGCCGCGCTCCCCGGGGCCGAGGTCGGTGCCGGTCTCCGTCTCGACCACGCGCAACTCGGTGTTCGGGAGGACCCGTCCCACGGACCCTGCCACGGTTCCGAGGTCGCGGTCGGGCCCGGTGGCGCCTACGGTCGTCTCGGTCATTCCCCAACCCTGGCCCACGGCCGCGTGCGGGAAGCGCGCCGCCAGCCGTGCCTGCACGTCGGCACCGAGCGGTGCGCCGCCGGACACGATCAGCTCGAGCGACGACAGGTCGTGGCGCTCGACGAGTGGGTGGTGCGCCAGTCCGGCCGCTATCGGCGGCGCTCCCACGACGACGGTCACGCGCTGCTCCTCGAGCAGCTCGAGGAAGCGCGGGAACTCGAAGCGAGACATCGTCACAACGGTCGCGCCCGCGCTCAGCCCGGCCGCCAGCTTGATCACGAACCCCATCACGTGGCAGAACGGGACCGCCGCCAGCAGCGTGTCGCGGCTCGAGAGCCTCAGGCAGCGGCCCAGCTGCCGCACGGCGGTCACGAGGTTCCTATGAGTGAGGACGACGCCCTTCGGTAGTCCGGTGGTGCCGCTCGAGTAGGGCAGCAGTGCGGTGAGCGCGTCGTCGCGGGCCGGCGGGGCGGCGCCCGAGGCGAGGAGTGCTTCCAGCGGCGTGGCGTGCCGCGCCGGCCCGAGCGCGATCAGCTCGCGTACCCCGGACGTCTCGGCAGCGCGCCGAGCCGGCTCGACAAGTGGCGGGATGGTCACCAGCAGCGAGGCGCCCGAGTCGCGCAGCTGCGCTTTGAGCTCGCGCTCGCCGGCGCCCGGCGGCACGCCCGTTACGGAGCCCCCGGCGGCTATCGCGCCGAGGGCGACCTCCGCCCAGCCGGGGAGGTTGGGTGCCCACAGCGCAAGCACGTCGCCCTCGCGAAAGCCCCGCGCGGCCAGGCCGGCGGCAAGCGCCTCGATCCGGCCGGCCAGCGCCGCGTAGCTCACGGTGGCGCCCGACTCGCCCTCCACGAGTGCCGGCCGGTCACCGGCCCGGCGGGCCGTCTCGAGGACCATCTGGGGGAGCGTGGTCCCGCCCACCTCCACCGCGTCGTAAGGGCTCATCCAGATCATTGTTTGACACGTGTAAAGTACGCCACCATTTGACACGTGTCAAGATGCTCGGCGTGGCGGTCGACGCGACGGACACGCGGGCGAGGATCCTCGCGGCGGCGTGGGAGCTCGTGCGAGCCGGTGGCGCGGCGGGCGTGACGATGCAGGACGTGGCGGCATCAGTCGGGGTGTCGCGACAGCTCGTCTACATCCATTTCGGCGACCGCGCCGGACTCCTCATGGCGATGGCCCGCCACCACGACGAGGAGAGCGGCTTCCGCGAGCGCGTCGCCGAAACCCGCGCGCTACCGCCCGCCGAAGGGTTCGAGCAGCTGCTGCGGACGTGGTTCGCGTACGTCCCGGAGATCCTGCCGGTGGCGGCGGCGCTGCAGGCTGCCGCCGCCGGCGGCGACGAGGCGGCCGCGGCGTGGAGCGACCGCATGGACGACCTGCGCGAAGCATTCCGCATCGCGCTGGCGAGGTTGCGCCGGGACGGTCGGCTCGCGCGCGGGTGGACGGTCGACGCGGCGGCTGACTGGGTGTGCATGCGCAGCCACCTCTCGGGCTGGCAGCAGCTCGTGAACGAGCGCGGCTGGACCCCGAAGCGCTACGTCGAGCGGAGCGTGCGCTCGATCCTCGCCGAGCTCGTGACCCCGGCCGGCTGACCCTTAAGGGCGTCCAGACCGCGGCTCCGCGCCTCAAGCCGCGGGCTCCACTGCCGATGCGGAAACAATGTTCGATGTAGACGCCGCCCTGCTGCGCGTGATCGAGATGGAGGGATCAGACCTCCACCTGAAGGTCCCTTCGCGCCCCGTCATCCGTTGCCACGGAAAGCTCGAGCCGATCGAGGGCTCGGAGCCGCTGACGCCCGAGGACACGGAGAGCACCCTCTTTCGCATGCTCACGGACGAGTCGAAGCTCGACTCGTTCCGCGCCGAGCGTGAGGTCGACTTCTCCTACTCACTCACCGGCGTTGCGCGCTTCCGCGTCAACGCCTTCGTGCAGCGCGGGTCCGTCTCGCTCGTGGCTCGTGCGATCCCGTTCGAGGTCAAGACGGTCGAGGAGCTGCTGCTCCCGCCGGTGATCTCCGAGATCGCCGACGAGGAGCGCGGCCTGATCCTGGTCACCGGCACGACCGGGTCGGGCAAGTCGACGACGCTGGCGTCGATGATCGAGCACATCAACACCCGCTACCCGAAGCACATCGTCACGATCGAGGACCCGGTCGAGTTCCTCCACAGCGACAAGCGCTCGATCATCAACCAGCGCGAGGTCGGCGAGGACACAACCTCCTTCGCCCGCGCCCTGCGCCGCGTCCTGCGGCAGGACCCGGACGTGATCCTCGTCGGCGAAATGCGCGACGAGGAGACTGTCCGCACTGCGCTGTCGGCTGCCGAGACCGGTCACCTCGTGCTCTCGACCGTCCACACCGTGGATGCGAGCGAGTCGGTCAACCGCATCATCGACTTCTTCCCGCAGGCAGAGCAGCGCCAGGCGCGCGCGATGCTCGCGGGCACCCTCAAGTCCGTGATCTCGCAGCGGCTCGTGCCCACCCCCGACCGGAACGGCCGGGTGGCGAGCTGCGAGATCCTGCGCATGACCGGACGGGTCCGCGACATGATCATGGACTCGACCGAGACCGGCAGGCTGCCCGAGGCCGTGGCCGAGGGCGGCTACTACGGGATGCAGACCTTCGACCAGGCGCTCATGCACCATGTCCAGGCCGGGCGGGTCTCGATGGACGACGCGCTCAAGGCGGCGACCCATCCGCACGACTTCAAGCTCCTCGTCTCCTCCGACGGGCAGCGTCACACGTCCGTCGAGTCGGTCTTCGGGGCCGATCTCGAAGCCGCCTGACCCGTGCGAAAGCACCGGGCTCGGCCGGGTGCGCCTCGCTTTCCTTTACTTCAGTTCGTGAAGTCTTGCGGTATCCTGGCCTTCATGGGCGATCCCAGCTGCCCCGTCTGTGCAACCGCCGACATCATCTGCGGCAAGTGGACCATCCTCGTCATTCGTGACCTCGCCGAGCAGCGCAGCCGCTTCTGCGAGCTCGAGCGCTCGCTCGCGGGCATCAGCCCGCGCACGCTCTCGCTGCGTCTGCGCGCGCTCGAGGAGCAGGGCATCGTCGAGCGCCACACCTTCCCCGAGGTGCCGCCGCGGGTCGAGTACTCGCTCACTGCCAAGGGCGAGGCGCTCGTGCCGCTGATCGAGGACATGCGCCGTTACGGGCGCGAGTGGCTCGGCGTGGACGACGGCGCGTGCGCCACCGCCCCCGAGCGCACCACCGCCGCCGCCGCTTAGCCTGGATCCAGGCTTAGCTCCAGGCAGGACACGGGGCGCGCTCATCGAAATCGCGCCTCATGCGCAATCGTGCTCTCCACGACGCGCTGCGGGACTTCGCGCTCGAGGCCGCGGCGCTCCTCAGCGATGACCTGAAGACGGGCGCCGAGGTCCAGTTCGACGTGGTCGACGAGGGCGACCGCCGCGGCCCGGTCCTCTACCGCTACCAGCCCCGCACCGGCGCATTCATCGGCGAGCGCTGGCCGCGGCTGCGCGAGCTTCGCTCCTGCGGACCCGCCTGCATGGAGCTCGGCGCGGGCGCGGCGAGCTGGCTGAGGCTGAACGGGCTGCGCGGCGAACAGGCCGAGCCCGCGTTGCAGGCGATGCTCGAACGGCTGTACGAGGACGCCACGAGTTTCGGGTTCCCGGAGGAGCGGTTCGAGCGCGTCTACCGCGAGGTCGAGACGACGCTCTACCGCGGCGCCGTGCGCGACCGCGTGGTGGCGCCGCTCGACGGCGCCTGGATGGACGCGGAGCGGCTCGACCTGGGCGGTGGGCTGTCGCTCGTGCGCGGCGACCACGCGGACGCCCCGGTGGAGGCGGTCTTCCCCGAGGGCGGCGACGGCGCGCCCGCGCTGCTCTGCGCGCTCGACAGCGACATGGCCGCGGACGAGCGACTCGGCGCGCCGGAAGCCGACGAGCGCCTGCGCCGGCTCGTGACCGTGCTGCGCCTCTGGAGCGCGGGCACGGTGAGCCTCGGGACGCCCGGCTGGCGCCGCACAGACAACGGCCGCTGGTCCGCGATCCCCCTCGGCGCGACCGGCGCGGGCCGCGGCGAGGGCTGGCACCTCGCGGCCGGCGACGAGGACGCGTTGCGCGAGTTCTTCGCGGCGATCGACGCCGCCCGCCCGTCGGGGACCGTGGCCTGGGCGCTCGCGCGCTTCGAGATGGCGTGTGAGCGCCGGCGCGACTCCGAGGCCCTCTCCGACCTCCTCCTCGCCCTACGGGGCCTGCTCGATGCGACGAGCGCGGCGGGCGAGGCGAGCCTCGCGCCACGCGTGGCCGCGCTCTGCGCGGAGGAAGGCCGGCGCCGCTACGTCCATCGCCGCGTGGAGGCTGGCGTGGCGATCGAGCGGGTCCTGATGGGAGGCGGCGGCGGGGTGCCGGCCGACTCCCCGCGCGAGCTCGTGGGGGAGATCGAGGGCTACGTGCGCGCGCTGTTGCGCGATGTCCTCTGCGGCTACCTCGACGCCGACCTGAAGGACGTGGCGGACGACATCCTGATCGAGACGACCTCGGAGCCGTTCCTCGAGATCGAGGCCCGCGATCTGCGCAAGGAGAGCACGCGGGTCGAGCCCGAGCTGGAGGTGGAGCCCGAGCCCGAGCCGGAGCTGGAGCTAGCGAGGAGCCGGAGCCGGAGCCGAGGAGCCGGAGCTGGAGCTGCGAGCCCGGAGCCCGAGCCCGACGAGTGGGGGCCGGAGCCGGAGCCGGAGCCGGAGCCGGAAGAGTGGCCGGAGCCCGAGCCGGCGGCCGTGACTGCCGAGGCGGAGGAGCTCGACACCTCGGAGCTCGAGCCGGTGGCGGCGGCAGAGCCTGCCGCGGCGGACCCGGACCCGGCGTACGACTTCGAAGACGAAGCTCCGCGGCAGCCGCGTCTGGACGGCGTGACGCCGTCAGACGACTGGGCGTGGGACGACCCCGACGACTACTCGGCTCCCGTCTGAACACCGATCAGCCGGGAGAGGCAGCGCGCGGGTTTAGTCTCATCTGAGCGGCGACCTAGCTAGAACCTCCCTCTCGCTTCCCGTTGGGCTCTGGCGCGGGGTTGGTCTCCGCCGGCCGGGTCAGGGCTGGGGAAGGGGTCTGGGACATCGGCCGCTGCGGGTCGGCAAACAATCTTCGGCCGATCCAGTGCGTTCCCGAATCGGCATCGGCAGCGGGGCAACCGTCACCCGGGATCTGGCGCCACAATCCTGACTTCACCACACCATGTGTGGTCAATCCAGTAAAGCTCGCGCTTCCCGAGCGCCGCGGCCGAACGATCTTCGGTAAGTGGCGGGTCCGCCGCGGCCGAGGGCGCCACGACCCAACGGAAAGCGAGAGGAGGCTAGGACTAACCGCGCCCCGAGATGATTTCCCAGGCCCGCCGAAGCTTGTGCTCGAGCGGGCCCTCCACGTCCTCCACGCCGTGGTGCTCCATCACCGCTGGGTTGGGGCTCGGCTTCGGAAGCTGCTCGATCTCCGCGCTGGGAACCCTCAGAACGACACGATCCCCGAGAATCTCCCCGACGTCAGGGGCGTCGACGAAGTGCAGCCCGCCAGGGCCAAGTTGGACGTCGATGACAAGGCCATCAAAGATGTCGGCTTCCTCGTCGCGCAGAACGTGCTCGACCACCCCAACGCGGTCGCCATCCGCACTGACCACATCAGTGCCTTCCTCCAGCGTGAGGTAGGAAGCCGGGTCACGAGCCACCACGCGCGGGAGCATACGCCCCTAGAAGAGATACTCGTCCATCCTCCTAAGGCCGTCGATGTCGTGCACGTCGTCGTCGATGTACGGGATCTCGATGATCGGCTTGCGGCCGAGGTGGCGCCGCAGGGTGGCGAGGTTAGCGCGGTCGCGCTTCGCCAGCCGGCGCTCCTCCTCCCAGGTGCGCAGCACCTTGCGGGCCAGCTGCCCGTCCAGCAGTTCCTCGACCTCGGCGCCGGCGTCGCCGCGCGGTGGGGCCGGCCGTACCCGGTTGGCGACCGCGCCGGCAAACGGCAGGCCGGCGTCCATAAGGCGGTGGTGGAACCAGCCCGCCTCCTCGATTGCGTCGGCCCGCGGTGAGGTCACGAGCACGAACGCCGTGCGGCTGTCCGCGAGCAGCTCGTTCACGTGCCCGGCCCGCTCGCGGAAGCCCTCCGTCATCCCCGCGAAGCTCGAGAAGAACGTCGACAGGTCGTCCAGCAGGTCGATGCCGGTCGCGCGCTTGAGCCCGGAGAAGACGAGCCCGCCGCCGCGCCCGGCGAGCTTCAGGCCGAGCGCGCCGGGCGCCGTGAAGAACTGCAGCGAGCGCGAGTCGATGAAGGCGGCGAGCTTCTTGGGGGCGTCGATGAAGTCGAGCGCGTTGCGCGTGGGGGGCGTGTCGAGCACGAGCAGGTCGTAGCGGCCCTCCTGGTGGAGCTCGTACAGCTTCTCCATCGCCATGTACTCCTGCGAGCCGGCCACCGCGTTCGAGAGCTCCTGGTAGATGCGGTTGGACAGGACGGCGTCGCGCGTCCGCTCGTCGGGCGCGTGCCACTCGACGATGTCGTCGAAGGTGCGCTTGGGATCGAGCATCATCGCCCATAGCTCGCCCTCGACATCAGCCTCCACGAGGCGCTCCTCGTTGCCCAGCTCCGCGAGCCCAAGCGAGTTTGCGAGCCGCCTGGCGGGGTCGATCGTGAGCACGACCACCTTCTTGCCGCGCGCCGCCATCCCGAGGGCGATCGCGGCGGACGCGGTGGTCTTGCCGACCCCGCCCGAGCCGCAGCAGATGCAGACCTGCTTGCGCTCGAGCCAGTCGTCGATCACAGCTTGCGCTCCAGCTCCGCCGACAGCTGCTCGAGCTCGGGTAGCCCGAGCTCGGGCTCGAAGATGCGCGGCAGGGTCGTGAGCGGCGCCTCGGCGGCGCGCTTCAGCCGGCGCAGCTGGGCGTGCTCGGCCCGCGCGCGGTTGTGCTCGGAGAGGGCGGCGCGCAGCGCCGCCCGGGCGGCCGGCCCGGCGCGGCCGTCGAGCGACTCGAGCGTGCGCGCCTCGGCGGCAGTGAAGCGCCGGGGGTGGAGCGCGTTGACCACGATCGCGTCCACGCCCATCCCGAGCTCGTCGCGCAGCGAGCGCTCGAAGTCGATCGTCTCGTTGACCGGCATCTCCTCGGGCAGGGCGGTCACGACCACGCCGGTGGAGGCGCCGTCACGCAGGAAGGCGTCGATCGTCGCCGCCTGGCGGGCGATCGGCCCGACCTTGGCGACGCCCGCGAACGTGCGCGGGGCACGCAGCATCGCGAGCCCGTGCCCGGTGGCCGGCGCGTCGACGATCGCCAGGTCGAACACGGAGCCTCCGGTGCGGCGCTCGAGTTGGGCCAGGTCCCACACCTTCCCGATCGTCACCAGCTCGCTCAGCCCCGGCGCCGCCGCGGTCAGATACTGGAAGAGCCGGTTTCCGCCGAGCACGCCGGCGAGCGTCTCGGACTTGAGCTGGTAGCCGAGCCACTCCTCCTTTGCCCGCTCCGGATCCACCGAGACTGCGAACAGCCCCGGCGCGAGCTCGAGCTCGGAATGCCCGACCTCGCTCGCTCCGAACATCGCCGCCAGCCGCTCCTGCTCGGCCACCTCGCAGAGGACCGTGCGCATGCCGCGCCGCGCCGCCGCAAGGCCGAGCGCGGCCGCGACGGTCGTCTTGCCGACGCCGCCCTTGCCCGTCACGAGCACGAGCCGCCTGTCGAGTAGCGAAGCCACCGGACGACAAGGGTGAAGGATTCCGTTCAGTCCGTGCGAATACGGCTCTCGTAATGACGCCCAAGGCCAAGGTCATCGCCTTCACCAACCAGAAGGGCGGCGTCGCCAAGACGACCACCACTCTCAACCTCGCCGCGGCGTTCGTCGAGCGGGCCCATCGCGTGCTCTGCATCGACCTCGACCCACAGGGCAACCTCACGATGAGCCAGGGGATCGACCCGGACTCACTGGAGTCGTCGATGTACGACGTGCTCGTGCACCGGCTCTCGATTCGGGAGGTGATCCGCAAGCGCGAGGTGGACGTCGCGTGCGCGTCGATCGACCTCGCCGGCGCCGAGATCGCGATGTCGACGATGATCGGCCGCGAGCGGGCGCTCAAGAAGGCCCTCGAGCCGATCCTCGAGGACTACGACTTCATCTTCATCGACACCCCGCCGAGCCTGGGGCTGCTCACGATCAACGCGCTGACGGCGTCACAGAAGGTGATCGTCCCCGTCCAGTGCGAGTATCTGTCCATGCGCGGGCTGATCCAGCTCCAGAACACGCTGGCGATGGTGCGTGACGAGCTCAACCCGGACATCGAGATCGAGGGCATCCTGCCCACGCTCGTGGACAACCGCACGGTGCATGCGAAGGAGGCGATCGAGATCCTGGAGGAGAACTTCGGGGACCGCGTCTTCGCGTCGCGCATCAACAAGACCGTGCGGTTCGCGGAGGCGCCGGTCAAGGGCATGTCGGTGCTCAAGTACGACCCGGACGGGAAGGCGGCCTACGCCTACCGCCAGCTAGCGGAGGAGGTCCTTGCGAATGGCAAGCGGTAACAGGGCGAGCATGCGCGAGGGACCCCTTGCCCAGCTCTTCCGCAAGACCGAGGAAGAGCACGCCGAGGGCAAGCCGGCGGCTGACGAGGGCCCCAAGGCCGGCCGGCCGCTGCCCCATGAGGGGCCGTCGCCGCAGTCGACGGACGAACGGCATCGCTCCGGTCCGGGCCAAGCCCGGCCCCTCGCGCACGACGTGCCCGAACCGCAGGCTCACGAGCAGCCCGAGCTGAAGGACGAGCTGCCGCCGAGCCCGCCGGCCCCGTCCCGCACCGCCCGGATGACCGAGGCGGCCCGGCGGGCCGAGGAGCGCGAGGAGCGCCGGCGCGAGCGTGAGCAGCGCTGGAGCCGCTACGACGGCGTCCCGAGCCCCGAGGACCGGCTGCGCTCGGTCTTCGCGGCGGACATCCCGGAGAACATCCTCGACCACGCCCCCGAGCCCCCGGCGGCCGAGGCCGAGCCGGTGATCCGCTCGAGGTCGTCCGGCGTGACCGAGCCGGTGCTGCGAGTGGTCGGCGTCGGCGGCGCCGGCGTGAACGCGGTCAACCGCATGGTCGAGGCGCAGGTTGAGGGCGTCGAGTTCATCGCGGTCAACACCGACATGCAGTCGCTCGAGGGCTCCGAAGCCCACACGCGCGTGCACATCGGGAACGACCTCACGCGCGGGCTCGGCTCCGGGTCCGACCCGGAGCTCGGCAAGGCGGCCGCGGTCGAGAGCTACGACCACCTGAAGGGGTACCTCAAAGGCTCCGACATGGTCTTCATCACGGCCGGCGCGGGCGGCGGCACCGGCACCGGCGCCGCGCCCGTCGTGGCGCGCATCTCGCGCGAGGTCGGCGCGCTGACAGTCGGCATCGTGACCAAGCCGTTCGCGTTCGAGGGCGCGCGCCGCCGGGCGCAAGGCGAGCAGGGTGTCGAGGAGCTCGCCCGCGAGGTGGACACGCTGATAGTGATCCCGAACACGCGGCTGCTGTCGGTCCTCGACAAGTCGACCTCGATGGTCGAGGCGTTCCGGGTCGCGGACGACGTGCTGCGCCAGGGCGTGCAGGGCATCTCCGACCTGATCACCCTCCCGGGCCTCATCAACCTCGACTTCGCGGATGTCCGCACGATCATGGCGGGCGCCGGGCAGGCGCTGCTCGGGATCGGGATGGGTACCGGCGAGCGCCGCTCGATGGACGCCGTCGAGCACGCGATCGAGTCGCCCCTGCTCGAGACGTCGCTCGAGGGCGCGCGCTCGATCCTGCTGTCGGTCACCGGCGGCCGTGACCTCTCGCTGTGGGAGGTCAACGAGGCTGCTAAGGCGGTTGCCGAGGCGGCGCACCCGGAGGCGAACATCATCTTCGGCGCGATGGTCGACGAGAGGGTCGAGGATCAGGTGTGGGTCACGGTCGTGGCCACCGGCTACGGCGACCGGCCGCTGCACCGCTCCGGGCCGCGGAGCGAGTCGCGCTCAATCCCGGCCGACGCCGAGCCGCGGGTGAGCAGGTCGCGGGAGCGCGAGCGCTCGACCGCCGGAATCCTCAGCGACATCGAAGTGCCCGAGTTCATCCCCCGCGGATAGCACTCGCCGGGCACACTCCCCGCGCGGGATAGCCTTGCGACGATGAAAGGGGTGGTCGCAGCCGGCCATCCGCTGACGGCGCGGGCCGGGGCGGACGTGCTGCGCGCCGGCGGCAACGCCGTCGACGCCGCGGTGGCCTGCGTGCTGATGTCCTTCGTTGCCGAGTCGCCGCTCAGCGGACCCGGGGCGGGCGGGTTCATGCTCCTGCACAAGGGGGACGAGAACCATCTGCTCGACTTCTTCGTCGCCGCACCCGGTCGCGGGCTCGACCGCCTCGAGCCGGCGGAGCTCAAGCCGATCGACGTCTACTTCGCCGAGGACGCGATCCAGCGCTTCAACGTCGGGCCGTCGTCCTGCGGGGCTTACGGGACCACGCTCGGGCTGGCGAACGCGCTCGAGCGCTTCGGCACCGCCCGGCTCGGCGACCTCACGGCGGCCCCGGCCCGCGCGGCACGCGGTGGGGTCGAGGTCGTGCCGATGCAGGCGTTCCTGTTCACCGTGCTCGAGCCCATACTCCGCTCGACACCGGAGTGCGAGGCCATCTACGCGCCGGGCGGCCGCCTGCTCGCCGAGGGCGACACGATCCGCCTGCCCGAGCTCGGCCGGCTGCTCGAACGACTCGGAGAGGAGGGGCCCGGCTTCCTCTACACGGGGGACGTTGCCGCCGGCGTGTGCGATTGGGTCAGCGAGCGCGGTGGCCTGCTCACTCGCGAGGACCTCGCGGCCTACCACGTCGTCGAGCGCAGCCCGGCGAGCGTCAGGTACCGCGGCCGCGAGGTATTGACCAACCCGCCCCCCTCGTCCGGTGGGATCCTGATCGCGGATGCGCTCGGGATCCTCGAGCGCTTCGAGGGGCCGCACGACGACTTCGTCGTCGCCGAAGTGATCGCCAGCACCAACCGAGCGCGCGACGAGGAGTTCCTGCTCGGGCTCGCCACCGAGGGCTACCTGGAGCAGTTCCTCGCCAAGGAGGCGCTCGACTCGGTGGCCACCGAGGTGCGGTCGCGGCTGGGGAACACCACGCATATCGCGGTGCTCGACGCCGACGGGACGTGTGCCTCGGTCACCTGCTCGAACGGCTCGTGCTCGGGCGTCGTCGTACCCGGGACCGGGATGCACCTGAACAACATGCTCGGCGAGCAGGATCTGAACCCGTTCGGCTACCACCGCCACGAGCCCGGGGCGCGCGTGCCCAGCATGATGGCCCCGACCGTCGTGCTGCGCGACGGCCGTCCCGAGATCGCCCTCGGCTCCGCCGGCTCCAACCGGATCCGCTCCGCGATCGTGCAGACGATCATCGCCGTCATCGACCATGGCCTGCCCGCGCAGGAGGCGGTCTCGCGCCCTCGTCTGCACGTCGAGGGCACCGAGGTGGAGGCCGAGCCCGGAGTCGACACCGCCGCGCTCGACGAGCTCGAGGGCAAGGGTTGGGCGGTTCGCCGCTGGTCCGAGCAGAACCTCTACTTCGGCGGGGTGCAGGCCGTGGCCCGCAACCCGGAGACCGGCGCGCTCACGGGTGGGGGCGACCCGCGCCGGGGCGGCGTCGCGGAGACGGTCGCCTAGGACCGCCTTCGACTTCCTGTCGAAGCGCACCCCGGAAATCTCCGACAGCCGTCGAATGAGCTCCGGGCCTGGATTAGCCGCGTACCGGGCGCTGTCAGGTGGGCAGGTGCCCGTTGCCGCGCGCACGCTCGGCGGCGCGCTCGGCGAGCCGGATGCGCTCGAGCGCCTCCGTGAAGAGCGCGTCGAGCTGCTCGAGCCGGCCACGCTCGGAGCGGAGCTCGAGGAGCTCCTGCTTGGCGGCCGGCTCCACATCGAGCGTGGCCGCCATCCCGTAGGCGTCAAGGCTGGCGAGGGCGTCGTCCTCGGGCCGCGTCTCGGTCAGGTGCTCGACCAGGTCGGCGTAGCGGCTGCGCGCCTTGCCCGCCGTCTCATCGTCCCCGTCGGCGTCGTTCGGCAGCACCTCGACGTCACCGGCCGGGTAGGGGAGGTCCTCGATCTTGCGCAGCAGCCGGAACGGCTCGGTCCCCTCGACGAGAATGTTTACCCTGCCGTCGTCGAAACGCTCGAGCACGCGCGCGATGCGCGCCGAGCAGCCGGTCTCCTTGAGGCCGTCGTCCGACAGCCAGACGATGCCGAACTCGCGCTCTTCGTCGAGGCACTCGCCGATCATCAGCTTGTAGCGCTCCTCGAAGATGTGGAGCGGGACGAGCTCGTGGGGCAGCAGCACGAGCCCGAGCGGGAACAGCGGGAAGCGCTCGATCGTCTGCGCCATGGGGCTGAAGGCTAACGTGGGCACTGACCACTTCCGCGCCCGCTACCTTCGCCTGATGGCGACCGCCGCCCCCGAGGAACGCGGCCCGCGGGGCGAGGCAGGCGAGGCCGTGACTCCGGCCGGTCCGGCGCACGTGGCGGTGGTGTCGTTCCTCGCCGCTCGCGCGGCTCCGACCGGGGGTTTCTGGATCGCGCTGGCCGGGGGCGTGGCGCTAGCGCGCGTGGCCGAGCGCCGCGGCGCTCGGCTCGGCTTCGGGGCGAGCATCGCCGCCATGCTGGAAACCGTCGCGATCATCGGGCCGGCACGCTTCGGTATCCCGCTCACGCAGGCGGCCACGGCGCCGCTGCTCGGGCGACTCGAAGCGCGCGGCTGGGCCCCCCTCCCGCAGATCGTCGTCTGCGCGGCGATCCGGATCCTGCACAACGCTGCGACCACCGCGTTCTTCATCTGGGTGATCACCGGCGGCCTCGACGCCTACGCGGGCACCTACGACGCGATCGGCCGCCACATCGGCATCGAGGTGGGCACGGCCGACGCGCTGGCGCTGACGGCCATCGGCCTGCTCGCGTGGGGTGCCTTCGCGAGCACGATCCAGGTGCTCGTCTACCGCCGCGGCCTACGCCGTTGGGACTCCCAGGGAGATGCGAGCTACGTTGCCGTTAATAATCGACGGCAACGTAGCGAGCATGGGGAGGAGGCCCCGGCGGAGCACCGGGGACGCTTCGATCCCCGTGCCATCACCCTGGCTGCCGTCGTTCTCTTCGGGGTCCTCCTGGCGAGCACGGAGTGGATCGTCCTGGGAGCCGCGACGCTCGTCCTCGCCCTCGCCTGGGCCGCGTCACGCCCGGACCCGGAGCCCCTCCCCACCGGCCTCCTCTTCGCGGCCATCCTCGCCCTCGGCGCCTTCATCTTCACGCTCGGTGGCGGGCTTGGGCTCGACGCGGCGCTGAGGCGCGCCCTGCGCGCGGCCCTGATCGTCCTGGTGGCCACCTGGCTGCGCGCCGCCGCCGGCGCGGACGGCCTGCGCGAGGTCTTCCGGCGCGCGCTCGGGAAGCTGCGCGCGATCCCCTCGCTGCCGGAGGCGGCAGCGGTGCTGGACGGAATCGCCGCCGAGGGCAGGCTGGCGGCGGCCGGGCGCTCACTCGCCGAGCAGCTGGGCGACGTGAGGCTGCGCCCGATCCCCTTCTGCGACGCCGTGCTGGCCTGGGTCGTCAGCGAGGCGAAGGCATTCGAGCCCGAGGCCCCGGGGCCGCCGCTCAGGCTGGCGCTCCGCCCGCTCGATCTCGTGCTCGTCCTGCTGGCCGCGCTGCCCGCCGCGACGCTGGCGTTCGCCTTCGCCTAACCAGGCCTGCGCGCCGAGATCAGCAGGTTGTAGAAGATCGCCGGCGGCAGGTGCGGCTCGAGGAGCGAGCGGTCGATCGACTGCAACAGGAGATAGCCGCGGTGGGCGTAGACGCGCCAGGCCCACGGGATCTCGTCCGGCTCGGCGCTGGCCTCGAGCGTGCGGTTGGCCCAACCGAACAGGGAGGCGGCCAGCTCCTCGCCGCTCACCCGAACGTCCTCGAAGCCGGCGCGGCGAGCGTAGCCAGAGAGCGCCGCGGGCGTGAACGCGTGCACGTCGACAATCCGCTCGAGCTCGTCCTCTTCGGTCCACTTCCCGTTGCCGCCGCCGTTGCGGCGCCCGGACGCGCCGAGGAGCGCGCGCCACACCGGCGAGAGCGCCCACGCACCGCGCTTCGGGACAGAGGCGATGCGGTCCCCGTAGTGCGACGGCTCGCCGCAGAACGCCAGCACGCCGCCGGGTCGCAGCACGCGCCGGAACTCGCGGAAGGCCGCGTCCAGGTCGGGCAGGTGATGGAGCACCGCGTGCCCGAAGACGAGGTCGAACGAGCGGTCCTCGAAGGGCAGCTCCGAGGCCTCGCATGCCGCGGTCTCGACCGGCGCCCCGAGCTCGCGCGCCGAGCGTTCGAGCGCCCCCAGCATCCCGGGCGAGACATCGGTGGCCACCGCCTCCTCGATCACGCCCGCGCGCAGCAGGTTGAGTGTGAAGTACCCGGTTCCGGCTCCGATCTCCAGCGCGCGCCCGAAGACGCGCGGCTCGTGTCCGAGCGCCTTGCGCAGCTTGCCCGTGACCTGCGCCTGGCCGAGCGCGCCGTAGTTGATGCCCCACTTGGTGTCGTAATGCGACGCGGCCAGGTCGTGATAGCGCACGTTGGCGCGCAGGATCTCGCGGTCCGTGTGCGGCATGGGCGCCGGAGGGTAGTACCTAGACTCTCCCGCCCGATGCAGGAGACCATCCAGCGAGACCAGCCCACCGGCGTCCCGCCGCTCGAGTTGACCGGCGAGCGCACGCTCCCCGACGTGCCGGCCGAGAACTACTGGTTCCGGCGCCACCTGGCCGTCTACGACTGGGTGGCGGAGCGCTGCGGCGGACTCGACGTCGTCGACATGGCCTGCGGCGAGGGCTACGGCGTCGAGGTGCTCGCGCGGCGCGCCCGGCACGTGACCGGGGTGGACGCGAACCCCGACGCCCACGAGCATGCGCGGCTCAAGTACACGAAGCCGGGCGTCCGCTTCGTGCGTGACATGGTCGAGAGCTGGTCCGAGCCCTGCGACGCGCTCGTGTTCCTCCAGACGATCGAGCACGTCCAGGACCCCGTGGCGGTGCTCGCTCACTTCCGGGACATGCTGCGCCCGGGCGGAACGGCCTATGTCTCGACTCCCAACATGCTGACGCTGGCCCCCCCCGGCGCCCAGAAGTCCGACAACCCCTGGCATGTCCGGGAGTATCGGGCGGAGGAGTTCCGCAAGCTCTGCGCGGGCGTGTTCGGCCGCGTCGAGCTGCTCGGGCTCTTCCATGCGCGTGTCCTGCGCACCCACGACCTCGCGCTCAGGGCCGGCTGGGACCGCGTGCACTCCACGCTCGGCATCACACGCGCGTTCTACGACCGCTTCACGCCCGCCATCTCGGCGCGCGACTTCGCGCTCAGGCCCGGGCCGCTCGAGCGCGCACTCGACTTCGTCGCCGTGCTGCGCCCGTGACACCTCCGGCGCGACCGGGCGCGCTCGCGCTCGTGCTCCACTCGCACATGCCCTACGTCGAGGGCTTCGGCACCTGGCCCTTCGGCGAGGAGTGGCTCTGGGAGGCCGTCGCGACCGTCTACCTGCCGCTGCTCGAGCTGCTCGACGGCGCCCCGGTGACGGTCGGCCTCACGCCCGTGCTGTGCGACCAGCTCGACGCGCTGAGAGACGACGCCGGGGAGCGCTACGTGCGCTTCCTGCGCGAGATCCGCGCCCCCATCCACGAGGAGGACGCCGCCGGGCTCGAGGCGGCCGGTGAGGGGCAGCTCGCCGCCGAGCTTCGGCGCGCCGCGGACGATTACACGTTCGCGGAGCACGCGTTCGAGCGCCATGGCCGTGACCTGGTCAGGGCATTCCGGGAGCTCGACTCCGTGGAGCTCTGGACCTCGGCGGCCACGCACGCGCTGCTTCCCCTGCTCGCCACCGATTCCGGGATGCGGCTCCAGCTCGCCACCGGCATCGCCTCGCACGTCGCTCGTTTCGGCGCCTGGGGAGGTGGTCTCTGGCTGCCGGAGTGCGCGTACGCGCCGGGGCTCGAGCGCGACCTGGCCGATCACGGGGTGCGTGCCTTCTGTGTGGACCAGACCGGCGTCGAGGGATTCGACCACCTGCTCCCGGTGGCCACCGAGGCCGGCCCCCCGGCGCTGCCGATCGACTGGGCGACCGTCGAACTCGTCTGGGACGAGCGGCGCGGCTACCCCGTGGACGGCGGCTACCGCGACTACCACCGGCGCACGGTCCACGACCTGAGACCGTGGGACAACGCCGGCCGGCCCTACGACCGCGACAAGGCGGGACAGCTCGCGCGCGCGCACGCGAGCGACTTCGTCGACCGGGCCGCCGCGAGGCTGTCCGGGGGAGGGCTGCTCTGCTGTGCCCTCGACACCGAGCTGCTCGGCCACTGGTGGTACGAGGGGCCGATCTGGCTGGCGGCCGTGCTCGAGGAGGCGCCGCGCCGGGGCCTGCAGCTGCTGACGGTGAGCGAGGGGCTCGAGCTCGTCGAGCCGGTCGAGCGTCCGCTGGCGGCGTCGAGCTGGGGACGCGGGAAGGACCTCTCGACCTGGGACGCGCCGCCGGTCGCGGAGTTCGCGTTCGCGGCGCGGGACGCGGAGCTCCGAACCGTGGCCGCCGCGGCCGAGCGCACCGCGCCCCGCGGCGCCCTCGAGCGCGCCGCGCGCGAGCTGCTTGCGCTCCAGTCGAGCGACTGGGCCTTCATGGCGGCGCGGGAGCTGGCGGGCGACTACCCGCGCGAGCGCGTCGAGGCCCACCGCGCGAACCATGACGCCGCGCTCGCCGCTCTGCCAGACTCCGCTGCCGCGCCGGAGCCGCAGCTGCGGCATCTTGCACCTCATCTCGATCTAGCCTCGCTCACCACACCCTGAGATGCGCGCCGTTCGGGCGGGTGGCGCGGGTCTATCGCGAGACCCAGCGTGTGACATTGCGCAGCGGGTAGCGCAGCACGATCGTCGACAGCCACAGGACCCAGGCGGCCGCCACGCTCAGGAACGCGACCGGCACGCTCAGGAAGAAGACCACGGTGAAGCCGAGCGCCACCGGGCTGCCGAATGGCGCCGTTTCCTCCCGGCGCGACTCGGCGACGAACCCGGCGCGGAGTGCGTACGTGGTCATCACCCAATCGACGAGCGCGGCCAGCCCCAGGATCGCTCCGAAAACCGCCGCCGCCAGCGGCTCGCTGCCGTAATCGTCGAGGAGGTCGGTGGCGAACGGGAGGAGCGCGATCAGCGCCAGGAAGAGGAGATTGAGCGCCATCAGCCGCCCGTCGAAGCCCGCGAAAGTCTCAAACAGGTTGTGGTGGACGACCCAGAAGCGGCCGACGAGCCCGAAGGCCAGGGCGTAGGCGGCGAGCGACGGCAGCAGGTCGACGAGCGCGCTGCCCAGGTCCTCTTTGCTCACGTCGGGCGTCTCGATGTTGAGCACGAGCAGCGTGATCGCCACCGCCATGACGGCGTCCGAGAAGGCGACGAGGCGGGCGAGGTCGCGGCGCTGCATCTCGCAGAGCAAAGCCTGCGCGCCGGATGGAGCGGCTGTTCGTCAGGCGACGGTGCGCGCCGTCAGCGCCCGGGCGGCGTGCCGGCCGCTGCGGATCGCGCCCTCCATCAGGGCGGCGTAGGCTCCGCCGAAGTGCTCACCCGCGAACGCCAGCGGCCCGAGCGGCTCGGCGGCGAGCTCCGCGACCTCGTGCCGCGGCGATGTCGAATAGGCCGCCTTCACCCACGGATCGTCAGACCAGGTGGAGAGGACCGTTCCGCCGGGCACGAGCTCGAGGTCGTCGCGTAGGCGCTCCACCGACCGCAGCCAGCGCTCGGGCCCCTCGTCGACGTTCAGGGCGGCGAGCGCTTCGCTCGATCCTGCGAAGCAACTCAGCACCGGCTGGGCCTCCTGCCCGTCGCCGCGGGCGGTCCAGGTCCAGTAGCGCTCGGGCACCGACATCACCGCGCTCGGCAGCGCCGGCGCAGCGAGCGGCACGAACAGCTTGGCGGCGTGGCCATAGCGGACTGCCGCGAAGGCACGGGCGTGCCCCGCGGGCAGCGCGGGCTCGAAGCGGATGCGCCCCAGCACGCTCGCCGGCACAGCCACGACGCAGGCGTCCACGTCGAGCTCGGCGCCGCCGGCCCGGATGCTGACGCCGCCGCCCCAGGCGATCCGCTCGACCGGGGAGCTCAGGCGCACTCGGTCCCCGAGCTCGGCGGCGAGAGCAAAGGCGAGGCGCTGGTTGCCGCCGGCGACGCTTGGCGCCGGCTCCTCGTCCACGTGGGCGATGCCACCGAGGTCGCGCGCGTCGACGAGCCTGGCCGAGTTGGCGCTCGAGATCTCGACACGGGCAAGCAGCGCCTCGCGCGCGCCGGGCGGGATGTCGAGCCGGTCGAGGAGCTCCCTGGCACTGAGCCCCGGCGGGGCCGTCTCGAGCGAGCGCTCCACGGTGGCGGCCGCCGCCACGAGCTCCTCGTGAGAGGTGCCGATGCCTCCGCGCGGCTCGCGACGGCCGTAGCGCATGCCCTTGTCCCACAGGCCGAGTCCGAAGCGCTCGGCGAGCTCGCGGACGGCGCTGTTGCCCGGAAGGATGTACTCCGCGCCCATCTCCACCACCGCCCCGTTGTCGAGCCGGCGTGACCAGACCCGCCCACCCACGCGGTCGCGGGCCTCGAACACGTCCACGCTGTGTCCGGCGCGCGCCAGCTCGTCCGCCGCCGCCAGGCCCGCCAGCCCGGCTCCGGCGACAGCGACCCTCATGCGCCGCGTGACGCGACGACGGCGTCGACCACCGTCGCGCCGTCCTCGTGCACGAGCACCGGATTCAGCTCGATCAGGCCGAGCCCGGCCGTCAGCAGGGCGTCGCCGGCCGCCGCGGCGAGGCGGGCTGCCGCCGCCACGTCGAGCGGCGGCTGCCCGCGTCCTCCGGTGAGGAGTGGCGCCGCCCGCAGCCCGCGGATCGCGCGCTCCACCCGTGCCGGCGGTGCCGGCAGCGGTACCACCGCGGGGTCGGCGAGGACCTCGGTCCAGACCCCGCCGGAGGCGATCACGAGCGACGGCACCACGCCGTCGGCACGCGCGGACACGAGCAGCTCGACGCCGGGCCCGACCATCCGCTCGACGAGCACGCGCGCGCCGGCGATCTCGAGGGCCATCAGGCGAGCGTGCGCCGCCCGCATCCCTGCGTCATCGCGGATGTCCACTACCACCGCGCCGATGTCCACCTTGTGCCGCAGCGACGCCGCGGCGAGCTTCGCCACCGCGTGCCCGCCCAGCTCGCCCAGCGCCATCACCGCGTCCTCCTCGTGGGCCACCAGGCGGCCCTCGACGACGGGCAGCCCCCGCTCGCGCAGAAGCTCCTTGGCGTCGTGCTCCGTGAGCCAGCTCGCCCGCCCATTCCGGCCCGGGTCGACGGCCGCGGCGGTCCGTGCGGCAGCCGCGATCTCCCTCAGGCGGCCGGGGTCCGCCGACGGGCGGTCGAGCGCGGCGGCCACGATGAGTCCGCTGCGGAGGCCGGCTACAGCGGGGATGCCGGCCTCGATGAAGCGGGCGGCGGCCACGTCGTCGAGCAGCTCGGGCAGCGTCGACGAGACCATCACCGGGACCGGGCTGAGCTCCGCGCCGCGGTGGATGCCCTCGCGCACGGCCGACCACGATTCCTCGGGCGGACCTTCGAGCCCGACGAGTTGGTCGTAGAGGACGAGCACGCGCTCGACCGCCGGGTCGTCGCCGGCCGTCGCCACGATGTCGCGCAGCCGCTCGACGTCGCCCCAGATCAGCGCGGTGTAGTCGAGCGGGTTGGCGACCGTGGCCGCATCGGGCAGCAGCTCGCGCAGGCGCCCCCGGGTCTCTGCGGCGAGCGGCGGGACGGACAGCCCGAGGCGCTCGCACTCATCGGCGGCGAGGGCGGAGTCGCCGCCCGAGCAGGTGAGGATCGCGAGCCCACCCGCGCCCGTCCGCGTACGGGCTCCGGGAACGGCGAGCGCCTTGCCCAACTCGAGCAGCTCGTGGAAGTCCTCCGCCCACGCGCCCCCCGCCTCTTCGACAAGCGCGCGGAACACCCGCTGGTCGCCGGCGAGGGCGCCGGTGTGCGCCGCGGCCGCCGCCGCCCCGGCCGCGGAGCTCCCGACCTTCAGCACCGCCACGCCGACGCCCCGCTCAGCACAGTGGGCGAGGGCTTCGCAGAGGAGCGCCCCGTCGCCGTCTCCCTCGAGATAGAGCGCGATCGAGCCGACCCTCTCGTCCCTGGCCAGCTCCGCCACCCACTCGGCCGGATCCAGCGCCACCGAGTTGCCACACGACACCACCGTGTGGAAGCGCAGGCCGCGGCTCGCGTTGAGTGCGTTGACCGCGAAGTTTCCGCTCTGTGAGACCAGCACGACACGGCCGGGCTTGGTCGGCCGCAGGGCGTCGCCCCACAGCGCCGCCCGCTCGTGGAGCGCCACGATCCCGTTCCCGTTCGGGCCGCACACCGGCAGCCCGTGGGCGCGCGCCGCGGCCGCGAGCTCGGCCTCGAGCGCGGCGCCCGTCTCGACCTCCCCGAAGCCGGCCCCGAAGACGACCGCGCCGCCGCAGCCGAGGGCGCCGGCCTCCTCGACCACCGCCGCCACAGCCGCGGCCGGTATGGCAACGACAACGGCGTCGGGCGGCGTCGGGCAGTCCGAGAGCGATGGGAAGCAGGGCCGCCCGTACACGGACGAGCGCCCCGGGTTAACGCCCCACACCTCGCCGCCGTAGCCGAGCAGTTCGAGGTTGATGAGCGTCTGCGCGCCGTAGGCATCGGGCCGCTCGGTCGCGCCGACGACCGCGACCGAGCGCGGATGCAGGAGCCGGGAGAGGTCCACGGTGCTAGTGGAGCGTACGCTCCACCCCGCGGCGCTCGAGGGCGCGCGCGATGATCAGCCGCTGGATCTCGCTCGTCCCCTCCCAGATACGGTCGACCCTCAGCTCACGCAGGAAGCGCTCAGCCACATTGGTCCGCATGTAGCCACGGCCGCCGAAGATCTGGACGCAGCGGTCGGCGCAGCGGCAGGCCGCCTCGCTCACGAACAGCTTCGCCATCGAGGCCTTGGCGTGGACGAGCTTCGGGTCCGCGCCGGCGTCGGCCAGGCGCGCCACCTCGAGCGTGAGCAAACGGCCGGCCGCGACGTCGGCGGCGGAGTCGGCCAGCGGGAACGACACGCCCTGGTAGTCCATGATCCGGCTGCCGCCCTGCTCGCGCTCGAGGGCCCAGGCGGTGGTCTCCTCGATCAGCCGCCACATCGAGCCGACCCCGCGCGCGGCGATGCCGAGCCGCTCCTCCGTGAACCAGGCGCGCTGGAGCTCGTCGCCGCCGCCGAGTCCGCCGACGATCGCGTCGTGCGGCACCTCGACCCCGTTGAAACGGATCGTCGGGTGGCCGTGCGGATAGGTGTGGGTGAAGGGCGGGTCGTCGACGACCTCGATTCCGTCGAGCTCGCGGTCGACGAGGAAGAGCGTGTCCAGTTGCTCGCCGTCGACGAGCGCGTTCGCCATGACGATGTAGACCGACGCGATGTCGCCGCTGGTCACGAACCACTTCTCACCGTCGATCACCCAGCCCGCCTCGGTCCGGCGCGCCGTGGTGGCGATTCGCGACGGGTCGGAGCCCGCCTCGGCCTCGGTGACCGCGTAGGCGTCCTGCAGCTCTCCGCGCAGCGCGGGGCGCAGGTAGCGGTCGATCTGCTCCTGCGTGCCGCTCGCGAGCACGTTGTAGGCGTTCGGGATATACCAGGACAGCGCGTTGGTCGAGCGGCCGAGCTGCTCCTCGACGAGAAACCACTCGGTATGCGACCAGCCCTGGCCGCCGTGCTCCGGCGAATGAAGCCCGCCGGAGAGGCCGGCAGCGATGGCCTCGCTCTTGATCCTCCGGATGAGCTCGTCCGGGATACGGCCGCCGCTGCGCTCGGCCAGCTCCTCGTTCGGGATCAGGACCTCGTCGGTGAAGCGCCGCGCGCGCTGCCGCAGCTCGAGCTCCTCGGGCGTGAATTCGGCCGCGGGCGCGGCGGGGGTGACGGTCACGGGGTTCCTCCGAAGTGTGCGCTCAGGCGGCCTCTTCTGCGCCGCCTGGCGATCCCTAGGGCCAGATTGTCATGGTTCTCGAGGACTTCGTCGATCACGGCTCGCGCCTCGGCGAGCCGGTCGTCAGCGCCCGCGTCTTGTGCGAGCGCCGCAGCCTGCGCCAGGTAGGCGCGCCAGCTCCGGCGGCTGCCGTGGGTCACGAGCCGCTCCACCTGCGCCCGCTCTCGCTCCACGAGCTCGCGCGGCGGGGGGCCGCCGGACCGCAGCGTGGCAATCGCCTCTGGTAGCTCGCGCTCGGGTTCTGGAGTTATGGAGAGCCATGCGTGGCGGGAGCCCAGTGGACCCACGAGGGGATGGTATCATGCGGCTGATCACAAAGTCAGGAGCCCGTCTTGACCTCCCAGAAAGCCGCTCCGAGGCCGGTTCCAGCCGCGCTCTCGCCGCATCTCTACCTCGACCCGGAGGTCCAAGGGATCGAGGACGAGCGCATCTTCTCGCGCAGCTGGCAGTTCGCCGGGCACGTGGCCCAGATCTCGGAGCCGGGCAGCTACATCACCGCGAGCGCCGGCTCTCAGCCCGTGCTCGTGGTACGCGATGACGAGGGCAGCCTGCGGGCCTTTCGCAATGTCTGCCGCCACCGCGGCTCGCGCCTCCTGAGCGGCTCGGGCGAGTGCAAGAAGGCGATCCGCTGCCGCTACCACGGCTGGACGTACCGGATGGACGGCGACCTGATCGGCGTGCCCGAGGGTCGGCAGATCCCGAACCTGGACAAGTCCTCGCTGGGGCTCTTTCCGGCCCGCGTCGAGGTCCTTTGCGGACTCGTGTTCGTGAACCTCGACATCCACGCGACGCCGCTGGCGGAAGAGGTGGCGGGGCTGCCGGAGCGACTCGCGCCTTATGGGCTCGAGCGCCTGCGCCCGGTGGAGGAGGCCACGACCAGCCAGCCGGCGAACTGGAAGTTCGTAGTCGACAACTACCTCGAGGGCTACCACGTCCCGATCGCCCACCCCGGCCTGATGCGCCTCCTGGACTACAAGCGCTACGACGTCGAGCTCTTCGACAACTGGGTCTGGTTCGATGCACCGCTGCGCGACAAGCCGTCCGGCAACTTCCTGGAGCGGACCTACCAGCGGCTCGTCGAGCCGATGCCGGGCCTGGGGCCCGAGGACACGCGCGTCTGGCACTACATCCTCGTCTACCCGAACACGACCATCGACCTCTACCCCGACCAGATCGGCATCTGGCAGATCCTGCCGGACGGAATCTCAGCCACGCGCGACATCAACATGACGTTGCTCCCGCGCGACGCCGGCCTGAGGACCCGCGCCGTCCGGTACGCGAACCGAAAGGTGAACGAGCTCGTCAGCGACGAGGACGTCGATCTCGTGGCCAACCAGCAGGCCGGCATGGCGACGCACGGCTTCGAGCCCGGACCGCTGTCGCGCCGCGAGGCCGCCGTCGGCTGGTTCGCGGACAGGATCAGGGCCGACCTGGGCGAGGCCGCGTGAACGAGGCCTCCGGCAGCGGCGCGCGCGAGCGGATCCTCGCCGCCGCGGTCGAACGGATCGCGAGCGATGGGATCGACGACATGCGCATAGCTCGCGTGGCGATGCAGGCGGGCGTGTCGACCTCGCTCGTCCACTACCACTTCGACACGCGCGAGGCGCTGCTCGCCGAGGCGCTCGAGTACTCCTACGAGCTGGCCGCGGATGTGCGCCTCGGCGACGGCGACAGCGACGCGTCGAACCACATCGAGCGCCTGGCCGGGCTCGTCGACCAGTTCCTCCCCTACCCGGGCCACCTCGAGCGCGACTGGATCCTCTGGGTCGAGCTGTGGCTGCGGACGGTCCGGCACCCGGAGCTGCGCCCCACCGCCGTGCGCCTGTACGGGCGCATGCACGACTGGCTCGCCGAGGCGATCGCGGCGGGCATCGAGGCCGGGGCCTTCAGCGAGGGTGCCGACCCGGATCGCGTGGCGGACCGCCTGATGGCGCTCGCGGACGGCTACGGAGTGCGGGTTCTGATCGGCGAGCTCGACATCGAGCACGCGCGCCGCGAGGTGTGGGCCGGGCTTGCGCACGAGCTCGGGCTTCCGGAGGAGCCGCCTCCGCGGCTGGCCGAGCGCGCCGCGGTCTCTTGACCCCGGGCGCCCGCCCCCTGGTCTCTTGACCCCGGGCGCCCGCCCCGGTAGGTTTCCTGAATCGCTGTTCAAGTTACTCGGGGGAGTGACGGTTGAGCCCGCGACCGCGGCTCGACCATGTGCGCCGGCCGGAACTGCTCGAGGCAGCCGCCACGGTGATCCGGCGGCGTGGCCTCGAGCACGCGCGCGTGGCCGACGTCGCGGAGGAGGCCGGCACGAGCGCACCGTCGGTCCTCTACTACTTCGCCTCGAAGGCAGAGCTCCTACACGAGGCGCTCACGTCCGCCGAGGAGCGCTTCTACGAGGCGCTGGACGCGCGCCTCGAGGGAATCGAGAACGCCCGCGAGCGGCTTGCAGTAATCGTGGACTCCGGCGCCGGCGAGGGGGATTACGACGCCGCCCTCTGGATGGAGCTGTGGGCCAAGGCGCTGCGCGATCCCGAGCTGGCCGCCACGCGCGCCGAGCTCGACGGCCGCTGGCGGCGGACGATCGCCGAGGTGGTGCGCTACGGGCAGGAGCGGGGCGAGTTCGGCCCGACCGACCCCGACGGGTTCGCGGTCCTGCTCGGCTCGCTGCTCGACGGCCTCTCCGTGCAGATCGCGCTCCGCGACATCGAGGTCACCGGAGAGCGCGTGCGCGAGCTGGCGCTGAAGCTGGCCGAGCGTGAACTGGACTGCCGCCTCCCGGCCGAGGGAGTCGCGCCGGCATGACGGCGGAGCCGTGGGACGCCCGCATCGACCGCCGCGACCTGCTGCGCGGCGGGGCCGGCCTCGCCCTGGGCATGGGTCTCGCGGGCTGCAGCGTCGGCAACTCGCCTCGCGGCTCGAAGGCGGAGACGGAGAAGCCGATCAGGAAGCGGGTCGACGGTGACCTCGTCTACTTCAACTATTCGGAGTACATCGACCCGGCGCTGGTCAAGGGCTTCGAGAAGCTCTACGGCGTAACCGTGCGCGAGTCGTACTTCGACTCGATGTCGGCCATGACGGCCAAGCTCCGCGCCGGGATCGCCTACGACGTGATCTTCCCGAGCGCCGAATACATCGAGCGCCTGCGGTCCGGGAACCTGCTGCGCAGGATCGACCGGGACAAGGTGAAGTACATCGACACCGCCTATCCGCAATACACGGATCCCTGGTACGACCCGCGCGCGGAGCACTCGACGCCCTACGGCCTGTACGCGACCGGGCTGGGCTATCGGGCCGACAAGGTCGAGATGACCGGGTCCTGGCGGGACCTCGGGGAGGTCGACAGCGAGGACCGGAGCTTCCTGCTCGACGATTACCAGGAGGCGATCGGCATGGCCAACCTCGTGAACGGCTATCCCCTCAACGAGACGGACGAGGAGAAGCTCGACAACTCGCGCGACTACCTGGTTGACCTGAAGCCGAAGCTGCGCGGCGTCTCCGCCGACACGATCACGAACATGACGAGCGGCAACGCATGGATCCAGCATCTGTGGAACGGCGACATCGTCAACATCCGCTACCAGGTCGACAACCCGGAGGACTTCAGGTTTCAGAAGTGCAGCGAGGGGCTCCCGGTCGGCAACGACGCATTCTGCATTCCGGTGAACGCCAAGCACCCGGGCACGGCGCTGCTCTTCATCGAGTACATGCTCGAGCCCGAGAACGCGGCGCAGAACGTGGAGTGGATCGGCTACCCGATGCCGTACGAGGGAGCAGCCACCGAGGCCTTCGAGGGACTCGTGAAGGACGACCCCACGATCAACGTGACCGCCGAGGACGTCGAGCAGGGCCAGCACTTCACGAACCTGCAGGGCGAGGGCCGGCTGGCATGGGACGAGGTCTGGACCGAGTTCAGGGTCTCCTGATGCGCCTATGAGCGAGTCGCGCTTCTCCTCGCTGTTCCTCCTCCCCGGCGCGCTCTGGCTGCTCCTCCTGTTCGTGGTCCCGGTCGGGTTCCTGCTGGCGCTCTCGTTCGGCTACACGGACGACCTGGGCGAGGCGTTCTACGGCACGAGCCTGGACAACTACGAGCGCGTCTTCGACCCGGCCTTCGTGCCCGTGCTCTTTCGCTCGGTCGGCTTCGCGCTCGCGACCGTGGTGCTGTGCCTCCTGATCGGCTACCCGGTCGCCTACTACATCGCGATCTTCGGCGGGCGCTGGAAGACGGTGCTGATCGCGCTGGTGGTCCTGCCCATGTTCGTCAACTACCTGATCCGGACGTACGCCTGGATCGCGATGCTGGGCGACGACGGCCTCGTGAACGGCGTCCTGGGCTCCGACATCCGCTTCCTGAACACGCCGTGGGCGGTGATCGGCGGGCTCGTGTACGGGTTCATGGTCTTCATGATCCTGCCTATCTACGCCGCCCTCGACCGCATGGACCCGTCCCTGATCGAGGCCGGCAAGGACCTCTACGGCAGCCCCTGGCAGACCTTCCGTAACGTGACCTTCCCGCACACCGTGCAGGGGGTGCTGGCGGGCTCGGTGCTCGTGTTCCTCCCGGCCGTGGGCGACTTCGTGTCCGCCTCGCTGCTCGGCGGACCGGAGGAGGTCATGGTCGGCAACCTGATTCAGCAGCAGTTCCTCGCCTCAGACAACTGGCCCTTCGGAGCCGCGCTGACGACGGTGATGATGCTGTTCCTGTTGGTCTGGATGGTCCTCTACCTGCGCGCCGCCGCCCGCGAGGCGAGGGAGGCTCCGGCGTGAGCGTCGACGTCGAGCAAGTCGCCGACGACCGCCCGCCCCGGGGCGCCAGGGCGCGCCCTCCAAGCCGCCAAAGGACTTCGACCGCCCGCGCTTTCTCAAGCTCTTCACCGGCGTCTTCTTCGTGTTCCTGTTCGCGCCGATCGTGCTGGTCGTGTTGTTCTCGTTCAACTCGAGCCGCTCGTTGCAGGACTTCGACGGATTCAGCCTGCGCTGGTACGAGTTGTTCTTCGATTCGGAGTCGCTGCGCGACTCGCTCATCGCGAGCATCCAGATCGCCCTCATCACCATGGTCATCGCGACCGTGCTCGGGACCATGCTGGCCTACGGGCTCGTGCGTTCGCGGACCCGCTGGTCGGACAGCTTCAACATCCTGATGCTCGTCCCGCTCGTCGTGCCGGAGATCGTGGCCGGCGTGTCGGCCCTGCTGCTGTTCACGCAGGTGGGCCTCGAGCTCTCGGTCACCACGATCGTCCTCGCGCACATCACGTTCTCGATCTCCTACGTGACGGTGGTGGTACGCGCGCGACTCGCGTCGATGAGCCTCGAGGTCGAGGAAGCCGCGATGGACCTCGGCGCCACTCGCTGGCAGACGATGCGGCTCGTGACACTGCCCGCCCTCTGGCCGGCAGTGCTGGCCGCGGGCCTGCTCGTCTTCGCCCTGTCCTTCGATGACTTCGTGCTGTCGTTCTTCACCACCGGCGAGTCGCCGCAGCCGCTCCCGGTGCGCATCTGGGCACAGATCAGGTTCGGCGTGAGGCCGACGATCAACGCGATCGGCACCTTCATGCTCGTGATCTCCGTGCTGTCGATCGCGCTGGCGCTGATTATTCCGCGCCTGTTCGGACGCAGGGAGAGCGGGCTCAAGGTGCTGCTCGGAAGGGAAGGCGCATGAGCGAGAACTTGGTTGGAGCGCAGTCGGCGATCCGCTTCGAGGGAGTGACCAAGCGCTTCGGGGACTTCGTGGCGGTGGACTCCCTCGACCTCGAGATCAAGAACGGCGAGTTCTTCTCGCTGCTCGGCCCATCGGGATGCGGCAAGACGACCACGCTGCGCATGGTGGCGGGCTTCGAGCAGCCGACCGACGGGCCGGATCTTCCTCGAGGGCGAGCCGGTCGAGACCGTGCCGCCGTACAAGCGCAACGTCAACACCGTTTTCCAGAGCTACGCCCTCTTCGAGCACCTCTCGATCGAGGAGAACGTTGCCTTCGGACTCAAGCGGCGCAAGGTCGAGAAGGATGAGATCCGCCGGCGGGTAGCCGAGGCGCTCGAGCTGGTCGAGCTGCACGAGCGCGGCGGGGTCCGGCCGCGCGCGCTCTCGGGCGGGCAGAAGCAGCGCGTGGCGCTCGCTCGAGCGCTCGTCAACCGGCCCTCGGTGCTGCTCCTCGACGAGCCGCTCGGCGCGCTCGACCTCAAGCTGCGCAAGCAGATGCAGGTGGAGCTGAAGGGGATCCAGCGCGAGGTCGGGATCACCTTCTTGTACGTGACCCACGACCAGGAGGAGGCGCTCGCGATGTCGGATCGCATCGCGGTGATGGACCGCGGCCTGGTCCGGCAATGCGGCAGCCCTGAGGAGATCTACGAGCACCCGACCGAGCCCTTCGTGGCGGGCTTCATCGGCGTATCCAACCTGCTACCCGGAGTCTGCGAGAACGGCGGGGTCCGGCTCGCCGGCGGCACAGTCTGCGAGGCACGGGTGCCGGTCGATTGCACGAGCGGTGCGGAGGTCCAGCTGTCGGTGCGCCCCGAGAAGATCGCAATCAACGAGGAGATCGGGGAGGGCATGGTGACGGTCGACGGGACGATCGTGGAGCGCGTCTACGTGGGCACGAGCACCCAGGTGATCGTCGAGCTGGCGGCCGGCGTGCGGCTGATGGCGCTCGAGCAGAACTGGCTCCGGGCCCGCTCCGATGACCGCTGGGAGATCGGCGACCGCGTGAAGCTCGGCTGGCAGCCGGAGCACGCGCTCGTTCTGCGCTGAGAGTGCAACGGAGGCCGCGCCGGCCCCGGCCGGGCCCGGCGGCGCTTGACCGCCACGGCGAGCCTGCGCTACAAGGGCAGCATGTCCGAGGAGAAGATGGTTGATGTCTTCAACCAGGCGCTCGCCTCTGCCGGAATCGAGGACACGGTGACCGCCGCGGGCGAGTTCAATCCCCGCGGCCATTCAGGCTCGGGGTTTGCGGGGGGTTTGATCGGCGGCGACATCGGCGACGCGATCGGCGGGCCGGCTGGCGGCGTCGGGGCGGTGGGCGGCTACATCGCAGGCACGCACGCTCACGACGCAGCCAGCGGCCTACCCGAGTGGATGGTCGTGGGCGTCTCGGAGACGATGGTCTACGGGTTCGCGGGCCGCCGCACCCATCCGAAAGCGCTCGTCTTCCGCATATCGCGCGACCGGCTGGAGGGGAAGGTCCACCAGCGCCTCAACGTGCGCGTGCTCGAGCTGATCGATTCGGAGAGCGGCTCGCGCATCGAGCTCGAGGGAAACCGCCTGCCGATCTCGCACTCGAAGGACGTGATTCAGGAACTGACCGGTTGAGCGCGTAGCGCGTCCGGTTCCCGGCGGGGAAGGCGTCCGTCACCTCTGGAGGCCCTTGGCTCGCGCGACTCCATGCGCCGCGCGAGCCGGGATGCAACCGTGCCGCGGTGCCGGTGGGCCGTCCGCTTTGGCCTACGGGTGGCCGAAGCGGTACAGGTGGCCGTACGGCGCGCGCGCCGGGGGACTCTCGACGGGCTGTGGGGGGTTCGTGAGCCGGTACTGCGACGTGCCGTACTGGCTGCCCGGGTTGTCGGCGGCCGCCGAGGAGCCCGAGCCTCCGCCGGCGCTCGCGTTGCCGTCGTCATCGGCCACCGCCCAGACGCCGGTCGCGATCGCGGCCCCGAGCACGAGCGCCACGAGCGAGGCAACGAGCGTCCGCTTCGACTGCTGTGCAGGCAGCTGCTGTGCGTATTCCATGGGTCAACCTCCTTGGGTGGCCTCGCCGCCGAGGACCCCGGCGGCAGTCGGCCGGCGGGCTGCGAGTCGGGCGGGCGGCGAGGCCGGTGGGGGGATGCTTGTTTGTACCTATGCCCCGGGCGCCTGGCTGGGAAAGTCGTCACAGATGGAATCGGGAGGCAAACGGCAGCCGTCGCCTGAGCGATCTGCGGTCCTTGAGGATGCGCATCGCCGCGTTGTGCCCGCAGGCGGCCATCACGCCGCCGCCGGGGTGCGTGCCCGCGCCGCACAGGTAGAGCCCCTCCACCGGCGTCGCGTACTGGGCGAGCAGCGGCGATGGACGCATGAACGCCATCTGCTCGAGCCCCTGCTCGCCCTGGAAGATCGAGCCGCCGTCGAGTCCGAAGATGCTCTCCAGGTCGGGAGGCGCCAGCACCTCGTGGTGGATCAGCGCGTCCTTCACGTTGGGCGCGTGACGGGCCACGATCTCGAGGCAGCGCTCGCCGTACGCTTCGCGCGCGCCCTCGGGCCAGCCGGACTCGTCGTGGGGGCCGTACTGGGTGAACAGGGTCATCACGCAGGAGCCGTCGTCGGTGAGCGTCGGGTCGACCGTGCTCGGCACCTCTATCTCCACGTAGGGCGCGTCCGCGGGCACGCCGCGCGTGGCGTCCTGCCAGGCCCGCTCGAGGTAGCCGATCGAGGGGCAGAGGGCGAGCCCGGTGCGCAGCAGTGGCTCGGCCTCGGCGGCCGGGACGCCCTCGTAGCGCGGCGGCTCGGCGAGCACGCAGTTGACCTTGACCGAGCCGCCCCGAGAGCGGAAGCGCTCCATGTCGCGAACGACCTCGTCGGGGAAGTGCTCGCCGCCGGTCAGCTCGAGGACCGTGGTGCGCGGATGTGCGCCGGAGGCAACGAGCGCAGCGCGGATCTCCTCGCCGCTCTCGAGCGTCACGCCCGTCACCCGCCCGCCGGACACGTCGATCGAGCGCACCCCGGCACGGGTGCGGATCGTGGCGCCGGCGGACTCAGCGCTGCGGGCGAGCGCCTGCGAGATCGCGCCCATGCCGCCCTTCACGTGGCCCCAGAGCCCGCTCACGCCCTCGAGCTCGCCGAGCGCGTGGTGGAGCAGGTTGTAGGCGGTGCCGGGCGTGCGCGGGCCGGCCCAGACGCCGACCACCCCGGTCGACGCGAACGCGCCCTTGATCGCGTCCGACTCGAACCACTCGTCGAGAAGGTCGCCGACGGACATGGTGAGCAGGCGGTAGAGGTCGAGCACGTCGCGCCGTGACATCCCGGCGGCGCGTCCCGCCTCGCGCAGCAGCGAGAGCATGTCGCCCGGGCGCTTCGACCCGAGCGCGGGCGGCGGGCGCAGCATCATCGGGCGGAGGAAGCCGGCCATGCGGGCGAGCAGCTCCTCGAATTCCGGGTAGCGGAGAGCGTCGCGTTTCGAGTGCCGCGCGATCGACTCCCGAGTGCGCGCGGGATCGCTCCAGAACAGCACCGGCAGCCCGTCCGGGGCGAACGTGCCGAACGCCGGGTCGAGCGGGATCGGCTCGTAGCCGAACTCGCGCAGCCGCAGTTCCCTCACGACCTTCGGCTGCAGCATCGACACCACGTATGAGGCCCGCGACACGCGGTGGCCGGGCCAGACCTCCTCGGTCACGCAGGCGCCGCCGAGAATCGGCCGCCGCTCGACCACGCACACCCGCAGCCCGGCGCGGGCGAGGTAGGCCGCGGTGGTGAGCCCGTTGTGGCCGCCGCCTACCACGATCGCGTCGGCCGTGTCCGAGGTCGCCGGCTGGCCGGCGACGGAGGATCGTCCTCCGCCGGCGCCGTTCGCCGTGCTCAACGAGCGACCGCCATCCGCTCGCTCGCCTGCTCGAGCGCGGCGCCGAGTATGCGGACGATCTCCTCGAACACCTCCGGCCCCGCCACCAGCGGCGGGGAGATCTGGATGACCGGGTCGCCACGGTCGTCCGCGCGGCAGATCAGCCCGTTCCTGAAGAGCTCGGGGGAGAGGAAGCCGCGCAGGAGCGCGTCGCACTCGGCATCGCTGAAGCTCTCGCGGGTGTCGCTGTCCTTGACGAGCTCGACCGCGTAGAAGTAGCCCGTCCCGCGCACGTCGCCGACGATTGGCAGCTCGAGCAGCCGCTCGAGAGTCGCCCGGAACTCGTCCTGGTGCTCGACCACCCGCTCGACGAGGCCCTCGCGGCGCATGATCTCGATGTTCTTGAGCGCAACCGCGGCCTGCACCGGATGGCCGCCGAACGTCATGCCGTGCGTGAACATCGCGCCCGGCTTCTCGAACGGCTCCATCACGCGATCGCTCGCGATCAGCGCCCCGATGGCCGCGTAGGCCGAGGACAGCCCCTTCGCGGTGGTGATCAGGTCGGGCCGGATGTCGAAGCGCTCGGAGGCGAACCAGGCGCCGACGCGGCCGAAGCTCGTGATCACCTCGTCGGCGCAGAGCAGGATCCCGTAGCGGTCGCAGAGCTCGCGCACCCCCGCCCAGTAGCCGGCCGGCGGCATGAACGAGCCGCCCGCGTTCTGAACCGGTTCCATGATCACCATCGCGACGGTCCCCGGGCCCGCCTGCTCGATGGTCTGCTCGAGCTCGTCGAGGAGGAAGCCCGTGAACTGCTCCTCGCTCTCCTCCGGCGGGCGGTGGTAGCGGTTCGTGTTCGACACGTGCAGCGCGTCCGGCACGAGCGGCTCGAACGGGGTGCGCAGGTCCGTGCAGCCGTTGATCGACAGCGCGCCCATCGTTGTCCCGTGATAGGCCACGCGGCGGGCGATGGCCTTCCAGCGCCGCTCGCCGCGCGCGGCGTGGTACTGGCGGGCGAGCTTCCACGCGGCCTCGACGGCCTCGGAGCCGCCGCTCACGAAGAACGCCCGGTTGAGGTCGCCGGGCGCCAGCCGTGCAAGCTCGGCGGCGAGCTCGATCGAGCGCGGGTGGGCGAATGTCCAGTTGATCGCGAACGGCAGCTCGCGCATCTGCGCCGCCGCGGCCTCACCCATCTCGGCGCCGAAGCTGTAGCCGGCGTTGACGCAGAAGAGGCCGGCGAGAGCATCGAGGTAGCGCTTGCCGTGCGAGTCCTCGAGGTAGCAACCCTCGCCGCGGACGATGACCTGCAGCCCCTCCGGGTCGAGGTCGCCCATCCCGGTGAAGTGGAGCCACAGGTGACGAAGGGCGTCGTGCGAGAGCCGGTCCGCAGTGCCGTCGGAAGGCATGCGCGGCGATCATATCGTGTGACTGACTACAAAGTCAAAGTGCGGCTATACTCCCGGCGGTTGGCGGCCTTTCCCCAACTGAGCGCGGGTTTTCCGGGACTTGCATGACGTGATCGTCATAGGCGCCGGGCTGGCCGGCCTGTCCGCCGCGCGTGACCTCGCGGCGGCCGGCGCGGACGTCGTCGTGCTCGAGGCGCGTGATCGCCCGGGCGGGCGGGTCGAGCAGGAACTCCTTCCCGACGGCAGGCCTGTGCAGTGGGGTGGCGAGGTGGTCGCCGAGTGGATGAGCGCCTACGTGGAGCTGACCCGAGAGCTCGGCCTGACGCTCGAGCCGAGCTACACCGACATCGACCTGCCGCCGGCCTGGGGCGCCGACGAGGGCGTGGTCGTGGGCGAGCGGGCGCCCTGGATGGACGACGAGGACGTCGCCGACCTCGAGCGCGTCGAAGCGGAGTTCGCGGTGCTCGCGCGGGGCGTCGACCCCGACGATCCCTGGAGTCATCCGGACGCCCGGCGGCTCGACGGGCTGAGCGTCGGCGCCTGGCTGCGCACGCTCGGCACTCGCCCGGGCGTGATCCGCTACCTGGACCACCAGCACAGGTCGCTGTCGATCGACTCTGTCGAGCGCACATCGTTGCTCGCCCAGCTCCGCAAGGAGGCTGCGGCCGGTGCCCACGGCTTCTACGACGAGCGTCACTGGGAGCACCTGCGCGTGGCCGAGGGCTCGGCCACCGTGGCGCTCCACATGGCCGGCGAGCTCGGCGAGCGCGTCCGGCTCGGCTGCGTGGTGGTGGCGCTCGGCGTCGCGCCGGGCCGCTGCACCGTGTTCCTGCGCGACGGCGAGCGGATCGAGGCAGAGACGGTCGTGTGCGCGCTGCCCGTGGGGCCGCTCCGGGACGTGGCGATCACCGGTGTGTCGAGCGAGCGGCTTGGATCGCTTCACCGCCAGCGCCACGCGCTCGCCGCCAAGACGGTAGTGGCCTACCCGAGCTCGTTCTGGCAGGTGGGCGGCGCCACGTCCGACGGTGTCTGGGCCTCGGTGTGGATCCAGCGCGACGGGATCCTGTCTTCGCTCACACCGCCCGACCGGCTCGGCCCGTTCCTCGCCACGCCCGAGCCGCAGCGGCGCCGGGAGTTCCTGGCCACGCTCGCGTCGCTCATGGGCGACGAGGCCCTGGAGCCGATGCTCTACGGGACGCGCACCTGGGCGCTCGACCCCTTCACCCAGGGCTACGTGACCGGCTGGCGGCCCGGCGACGTGATGGCGGTCGGCCCGCTGCACGGCACGCACGAGCCGCCGTTCTACGTCTGCGGCTCGGATCAGTGGGTGGCGGGCTACATGGAGGGCGCCGTGAGGACCGGCCGCGACGCGGCCGCGCAGGCGCTCGGCCGCGGCCCGCGCGAGTTCGCGTCCGTGCTCGCCGCGGGCTGACGGACGGCTGGCGAGGCTCCGCGCGAACCGCGCCGGGTCAGCGGACGCGGAAGCTGGTGTCCGCGAGCACGCTGTAGCCGTCGTCGAGCATGAGCGTCGCGCGGTAGCGGCCCGGCTTGAGCGTTCCGAGGTCGGCCGTCGTGAAGCTCATCCGGCCGGTCGGGCGGGCGCCCGTGTACTTGAAGCCGAGATAACCGTAGAGGTCGCCCGCACCCGCGCGATAGATGCCGACCCAGTCCAGGCGATTGGCCGGCGCTCCCTCCCATCTGAGCTCGACCGGCTCGCCGCGCGCGAATGACCGGCGAGTCGTTGTGATCGCCGGCTCGGTCCGGGGCGCCTCGACCCAGAAGCGATAGCTCGCGGCCACGCTGCCGTTGCCGCGCAGCAGCGCCGCGCGGTAGGCGCCCGGCCGGAGCGTCGACGTCCCGAAGTAGGAGGCGAGGTGGTCGGAGGCGTCGTAGATCGGGATCGACATCAGCGGCTTGCGCGAGGAGCCGCGCAGGATCGCGATCTGCCGGCCGGGCCCGCCCGCGGTGCCCGTGTAGCGGACGCTCACGCGCTTGCCTCTCGTGACCACGCGCGGCTCCGCGCTGACGAGCGGCGGCGCCGGGGCGGGCGTGACCGAGAACGTCGACGCCACCGCCCGGTGATCCGACCCGAACGGGCTCACCCCGACCTCCACGTCGGGACCGCCGGTCTCCCCGACGAGGCGGGCGGCGAGCGTGCGCGCGGGCCCGGCGGCCATCACCCAGTCGATCCGGTCGAGCGTCTCCCGGCGCCGGATTCGCGGCGCCGGCGTGCCGGGCGTCCAGGTGTACCCGGGAGTCGCGACAGGATCCGGGTGCGCCTGGCGGTACGAGTCGCGGAAGCCGGCCCGGGCGAGCGCTAGCGACACGGGCCAGGCGAGCGGATAGGGCACCCGCTGCGGGCGCGCCAGGGCCACAGCCTCGGTCCAGTCGAGGTGCGAGGGAGAGTTGAAGTCGCCGGTGAGGAAGGCCGGGACGCCGCTCCGGGCGAGCGGGCCGAGCGAGCGGATGTAGGGACGGATCTCGGGCAGCCGCAGAGAGCGCTCGAGCGCGAGGACCTGCCGCGCCCGCTTGCCGGCGGCCGCCTCCTCGGGGCCGTACGGACAGCAGGTCAGGTGAAGGTTGCCGACCGCGACGACGTGATCGAGGTCGAGAGCCACGTAGGCGAGCCGCAGGCCCCGCCGCTCGACCGCGAACAGCGGGTAGCGCGAGATCAGGTGGAGGCTGTCGTCGACATAGGGGAGGCCGGTGGCCGCGGCGAGCCTGCGCAGGTTGCCCTCGGGCTCCTGGACGCCGACGACGTCAGCGCCCGCTTCCCGAATCGAGCGCGCAACCTGGCGGAAGTCGACCTGCACGCCGCCGTACCAGATGTTGAACGTCATGACGGTGAGCGGGCGCTCGGGCTGCGCGGCACCACCGGCTGGAAGCGCGAGTCCCGCCGCAGCGAGTGCGGTCAGCGCCAGGAGGATGCAGAGCCTGCGACGTCCCGGCACACCTTGTGCGGCTGACCACAAAGTCAAGGGGCGAAACCTACCATGGCCGGCCACCGCGGGGCAAGCTCCGAAAGCGAGCGGCGCCCGCCGGGAGGCGGGCGCCGCTCGCACTTCGTTGTCGCCGTTGCCTAGGCCTGGGCAGGCCTGGGCTCGCCGGGACGCGGGCCGGGCCGCTGGCCGGCCGGCTCGACCGGCTCCACCCCGCCCTCGAGCGCCGGCCCCTTGGGCAGCCACTCGAGCCACTTCGGCAGGTACCAGTTCCAGTCGCCGAGCAGCTTCATCGTCGCCGGCAGAAGGACGCCGCGGACGAGGGTGGCGTCAATCAACACCGCCACCGCCAAGCCCACGCCGAACTGCTTCATGTCGATGAACGACAGCGTGGCAAAGATGGAGAACACGCCGACCATCACGATCGCGGCCGCGGTCACCACCCCGGCGGTCGACTTGATGCCGTGCGCCACCGCGTCGTCGTTCGACTCGCCCCGGTCCACCGCCTCCTTGATCCGGCTCAGGATGAACACGTGGTAGTCCATCGAGAGCCCGAACAGGATCACGAACAGCATGAGCGGGAACCAGGCCGTGATCGCGCCCGTGGAATCGAAGTTCAGGAAGTCCTCCAGATGCCCGTCCTGGAAGACCCAGGTCACGATTCCCATGGCGGCCGCCACGGACATGACGTTCAGGACGATCGCCTTGATCGGGATCACGATCGACCGGAAGGTCACCAGCAGCAGCATGAACGCCATTGCGAAGACGAACGCGAACACGAACCAGATGCGCTCGGCCATCAGGTCGTTGAAGTCCATCGACCCGGCGGTGAAGCCGGACACGCCGACAACCTCGCCGCCGCGGATGTCAGAGAACACCTGCGGCACGACCTCGTCGCGGAGGGTGTCCACCGCGGCCATCGACGTGTCGTCCGCGCCGGTGCCGGCGACCGGGATCTCGATCACTGCCACCTCGCCGTTGGGGCTCACGTCGACCGTCACCGGCTCGTGGAACTGGTCCGACTCACCGGCGATCGTCCGCAGCTCCTGCGCATAGCCCTGGACCTGCGACTCGTCGAGGTTGTTGCCCTCGAGGACGATGTCGGCCGTGAACTGCTCGCCGGGGAAGGCGGCCTGCATCCGGTCGTAGGTCTGCATCACCTCGAGCGAGCGCGGCAGGCCGTCGACGCCCGAGTCGGCCGTGTGGATGTGGAGCACCGGGATCGCCAGGACCACGAGCACGGCGGCGGCGGCGATCACTGACGCCAGCGGCCGCTTCAGCACGCGGGTGAGGATCCATGACCAGACGCGCGGCTCACCGGTGCGCTTCTCGGGCTTGAGGAACGGGATCCGGCCCTTGTTCACGCGGTCGCCGAGCTTGGACAGCACGGCGGGCAGCACGGTCAGCGAGCCGAGCACCGCGATCGCCACCACGAGAATCGTGCCCGTGGCGAAGGAAACGAAGGTGGGCGCGCCGCCGAGGTACATGCCGGCCATCGCCGCGATCACGGTGAAGCCGGACACCAGCACCGCGCGTCCGGAGGTGGCAGCCGCCGCCTCGAGTGCGGCCTCCTCACTGCGTCCGGCCGCGCGCTCCTCACGCTCGCGGCGGATGTAGAAGAGGGCGTAGTCAACGCCCACCGCCAGGCCGATCAGAAGGACCACCGAGCTGATCGACTCGTCCACCGGCCACAGCTGGGAGATCGGGCCGATGAGGCCGATCGCGGCGGCGACCGCCGTCACTGCCAGCACCAGGGGGACGAACGCCGCGAGCAGCGCGCCGAATGCAAGGATGAGGATGATCAGCGTGATGGGCAGCGAGGTGATCTCGGCCCGCTTGAAGTCGTCCTCGAACGCCTGCGAGAGCGCCTTGTCCGCGCTGGCGTCGCCGAACTCCTCGACTGTGTAGCCCGCGTGGCGCCGGTCGAGCGTGGAGACGGTCGAGAGCGTCCCCTCCACGAGGTTCTCCGCCTGGCTCTTGTTGTCGGGGAGGTCGAAGGTGATGAGCGCCGAGTGGCCGTCCTCCGAGAGCTGTCCCCCGTTGCCCTTCTCGTACGGGCCCTGAAGCTTCTCGACGCCCTTGACGTCACCCAGGGACCGCTCGACGTCGGCCACGACCGCCTTGAACTGCGGGTCGTTCACCGAGGCCTTCTTGTTCTGCACCATCACGCTCTCGGACACTTCGTCCGGGAAGGCCTGCGAGACCGCCTTGTCCGCACGGCCGGACTCGCCGATGCCATTGTCATCGACGTCGTCGAGCGTCTTGGTGCCTACAGAGCCGCCGATGAAGACGGCCAGGATCACGAAGACAAGCCATCCGACGATGGCCTTCTTCCTGTGTTGAGCGCTCCACCTTCCGGCGCGCGCAGCGATGTTGTTCGTCCTGGTCTTGGGCATGGACGCATGGTGCGCCGCAGCAGAGGCCTTTCCAATGCGGGATCCCCCCTAAGGGAGGTGGGGGTAACCGAACGCCCTACGAGAAGCGCATGCGGCGCGGCGTCTCGCGCATGCGGATCACGCGCGCGGGCACACCGCCCACCACAGCGTTGGCGGGCACGTCGCGGGTGACCACGGCGTTCGTGCCGATCACCGCGTTGTCGCCCACCGTGACCCCGCGCAGGATGCAGGCGCCGTAGCCGATCCAGACGTTGTTGCCCACGCGCACGTCGCGTTTGTAGATGCCCTGCAGGCGGATCGGACGCTCGACCTCCACCATGCCGTGGTCGAAGTCGATCAGCATCACGCGGTCGGCGATCACGCACTCCCTGCCGATCGACACGTGCTGGAACGCGGAGATCGTGCACTCCTGGCCGAGCACCGTCTTGGCGCCGATCGACACGTTGCCCTCGTGCGCGCGGATCTTGGAGCCGTGTCCGATCCAGGACCAGCGGCCGAGCTCGAGCGTCGCCTGCCGCCCGACCTCGAGCGAGCAGCCCGGCCCCACGAACGCGAGGCCGTCGAGCCGCAGCCGCTGCCCGAGCCTGAGCCTCCAGGCGCCGAGCCGCAGGATCAGCCGCGCGTACTTCGCGTTCAGCATCCCCTTGCTGCGCATGAAGCGGAGCAGTGCGAGCGGCCCGCCCCGGCGCGGCGGCGGATCGCCCCGGATCTCCGTGGGAACGTCGGACGGCGGTGCCGCTATGGGTTCGGTGGCGCCCTCCATCAGGAGGGCGGATCATAGGTATGGCTTGGGGGACGTATCTGCTCTACTGGGGTGGTGCGGCTATCCGTATTGGCCACCGGGCCAATCGGGTACAAAATCCCGCTTAGATGGCCGTAACCGTCCTAATCGTCGACGATCACCCGAGCTTCCGGGCGAGTGCACGCATGCTGCTCGAGGCCGAGGGGTTCGAGGTGATCGGCGAGGCCCCGGACGGCCTCACGGCGCTCGAGGTGGTCGGGCAGCTCCGGCCCCAGGTGGTGCTGCTCGACGTCCACCTTCCGGACATCGACGGCTTCGAGGTGGCCTCTCGAATCGTCGCCAACGGCTCCGCGCCGGCCGTGGTGCTCACCTCCAGCAGGGATGTCGACGACCTCGGGCCGCTGGCCGAGTTCCCGCACGTGCGCGGCTTCATCCCGAAGTCGGAGCTGTCGGGCGCGGCGCTGGAGGCTCTCCTCTGACCTCGGTGCCGTCGGAGCGGCCGCTCGAGGCGGTGGAGGTGGCCGCCTATTTCGTGGTCTCGGAGGCCCTGACGAACGTCGCCAAGTACGCTGGCGCAAGCAGGGCCACCGTCAGCGTCGAGCGTGACAAAGGGTGAGGGCGAGCATCCCATGCGGGTAGTTGTTGCAGACGATTCGGTCCTCCTTCGCGAGGGCGTCGTCCGGCTGCTCGAGGAGTGGGGCTACGAGGTAGTCGGGCAGGCCGGCGACGCGGAGGACCTGATCCGAAAGGTCAACGCGCACCGCCCGGACGTAGCCGTGGTCGACATCCGCATGCCGCCCACGAACACCGACGACGGCCTGCGCGCCGCGCTCGAGATTCGCGCGACGCACCCGGAGACCGGCGTGCTCGTGCTCTCCCAGTACGTCGAGGAGGGCTACGCGCTCGAGCTCGTGGGAGAGAGCGCCGGTGGAGTCGGCTATCTGCTCAAGGACCGCGTGGCGGACGTGGAGCGCTTCATCGACTCCGTCAAGCGCGTCGCGGAGGGCGGCTCGGCGCTCGATCCAGAGGTCGTGTCGCAGCTCGTCGGCCGCGCCCGGCGCAACGATCCACTCGCCGAGCTCACCCCGCGCGAGCGCGAGGTACTCGAGCTGATGGCCGAGGGCCGCTCGAACCAGGCGATCGCCGAGCACATGGTCGTGACCGAGCGCGCCGTCGAGAAGCACGTGACGAGCATCTTCGGCAAGCTCGGACTGGCGCCGGCGCCCGAGGACCACCGCCGTGTGCTTGCGGTGCTCGCCTTCCTCAGAGCCTGACGACCGCGGTCAGATAGTCGGCGCGGAAGCGCAGGCGGCCGTCGTCCTCGAGGTTCTCGCGTTCGAGCTCGGCGGTGAGGGCGCTCCGCAGCGGATCCGCCGGCTCTCCGAGGGCCGCGAAGCTCTCGAGCATGAAGTCGGCGAAATCGTCGGTGGAGCGGTCGCGCCATTCGATCTCATGGCGCTCGATCTCGAGCGGGGCGCCGAACAGCCCCCTCCGTCGAAGCGCCCCTCCTCGAAGGGCAGCTCGCGGACGTCACCCTCGACCCAGTCGATCTCGACCATGGCGTCGGCGGCGCGTTCCCGCGCGATCGCGAGCAGGTCGGGCGCTCGCCGGCGAGCGCGAGGCGGTCGGCCGCCCGCGCGTAGTTGCCTGAGCCACTGCTGCGTCTCGGGTCCACCGCACCCCAATATGGACGGTTAGCCGTACTGCACGCAACCAGGGGGTCTGGAAGCCTCCTCTGCCATGGACGCGATCGTGACCGCCGCTGATGTACGCCGTCGCTACGGGGAGGGCGACGCTGCCGTCGACGCGCTCGCCGGCGTGACCGTCGGCTTCGAGCGTGGGCGCTACAGCGCGATCATGGGGCCGTCGGGCTCCGGCAAGTCGACGCTCCTGCACATCCTCGCCGGCCTCGACCACCCGACCTCGGGCACGGTCACGATCGACGGCACCGAGATCACCGGCCTCGACGACGCCGAGCTCACGAAGCTGCGCCGGGACAAGCTCGGCTTCATCTTCCAGTTCTTCAACCTGATCCCCGTCCTGACGGCCGAGGAGAACGTGGTGCTGCCGCTCTCGATCGCCGGCGTGAAGCCCGATCGCGAGTGGATCGACCGGTTGATCGCGACCGTGGGGCTCGATGATCGGCGAACGCACCGCCCGGCCGAGCTCTCCGGCGGCCAGCAGCAGCGTGTCGCGGTCGCGCGCGCGCTCGCCTCGCGCCCGGCCGTCGTGTTCGCCGACGAGCCGACCGGCAACCTCGACTCGCGCTCGAGCGAAGAGGTGCTGCAGCTGCTCCGCCGCTCGGTCGACGAGCTCGGCCAGTCGGTCGTGATGGTCACCCACGACCCGGAGGCCGCCTCCTACGCCGACCGGCTGATCGTGCTGCGTGACGGCCTCGTGGTGCACGACGCCCAGGCCGGGACGGCGGCCGAGGTGATCGAGCTGATGAAGGAAGTGGCGTGACGAAGGTCGCGCTGCGCGGGATCGGGGCACGCAAGCTGCGCGCCTTCACGACCTGGCTCGCGATCTTCCTGGGGGTCGCGCTGGTCGCCGGGACCTACGTCCTCACGGACACGATCAACGAGTCGTTCGGCGAGATCTTCAGCGAGTCGCTGAAGGGGACCGACGTCGCGATCACCGCCAAGACGGACGTCGCCTCCGACGACACGGGCCCGCCCGCCTTCGACGCATCGCTGCTCCCCCGCGTGCGCCGCGTGGAGGGCGTCGAGGCCGCCGCCGGATCCGTCTTCTCGATCGGCAAGTTCGTGGACGAGGACGGCGACGCCCTCACACAGAGCTTCGCCCCCAACTTCATCTCATCGCTGCTGCCGCCGCGTTTCGAGACGCTCGACTACGTCGACGGCCGCAAGCCGCGCAGCGCCTCGGAGGCGTCGATCGACACCCAGACGGCGGACAGCGCCGACCTGAGCGTCGGCGACCAGCTCCGGGTTGCGGGCGCCAAGGAGGTCAAGAGCTACGACATCGTGGGGCTGACGCAGCTCGGCGACAGCAACTTCGGCGGCGCGGGCATCGCGCAGATGACGCTGCCGGAGGCCCAGCGCGTGACCGACCGGGTGGGCAAGTTCGACCAGATCTCGGTGGCCGCGGCCGAGGGGGTGTCGGCGGCGGAGCTGCGTGACCGGATCGCGCAGATCGTCCCGCCGAACCTGATCGTCGAGACCGGAACCGAGGCGGCGCAGCGCCAGTCGGACGACATCTCGAGCGAGCTCGGTTTTCTGCGTATCGCGCTGCTCGTGTTCGCGGGCGTGTCGCTGTTCGTGGGCGCGTTCCAGATCTTCAACACGTTCTCGATCACGGTCGCGCAGCGGACGCGCGAGTTCGGGATGCTGCGCACCCTCGGAGCGTCGCGCCGCCAGATCCTGTCGTCGGTCGGGTTCGAGGCGCTCGTCCTCGGGTTGCTCGGCTCGCTCGCCGGCCTGGCCGGCGGGCTCGGCTTCGCATTCGGCATCAACGAGCTCTTCAAGGGGGTCGGCATCGACCTTCCCAACACGGGCACGGTCGTGACCGGCCGGACCGTGATCGTCTCGCTGCTCGTCGGCGTGGTAGTGACCCTGCTCGCCGCGATCGCACCCGCGCTCCGCGCGACGCGCATCACGCCGATGGCGGCGCTCTGGGAGTCCGAGCTGGCCGACTCGAAGCCGCGCGGGCGTGCCACGACGATCGCGGCGCTGGTCTTCGGCGTGCTGGGTCTAGTGCTGATGCTCTTCGGCCTGTTCGGCGGGATCGACGACTCCGGCACGGCCGCCGGCCTCCTCGGCGGCGGGGCCGCCCTGATCCTGTTCGCCACCTCGCTGTTCTCCCCGCGGCTCGTGCGCCCGCTCGCCTCGCTGGCGGGCAAGCCGATGGAGCGCATCCGCGGCATCACCGGCCGGCTCGCCCGCGAGAACGCGATGCGCAAGCCGGGCCGGACCGCCACCACCGCCGCGGCGCTGATGATCGGACTGGCGCTCGTGACCTTCGTCACGGTCTTCGCCGCCGGGCTCAAGTCGTCGATCGCGAAGACGATCGACGAGAGCTTCAAGAGCGACGTGATCCTCCAGAACTCGGACGGCTTCTCGCCGATTCCGAGGGGCTCCGTCGCGGAGGCTCGCGACGTGGACGGCGTGGCGAGCGTCTCATCGATCACCTACGGGTCGGGCGAGTACAAGGGGGAGCAGATTCGGCTGGCGGGAATCGATCCGCAGACGATCAACAGCGTGCTCGCCCTGACGTTCGTGGACGGCGGCTCGCCCGGGCTCCTGAATCAGCTCCCGGAGCGCGGCGCGGTCCTGGACGAGGCCTGGGCGGACTCCAACGGGCTCGACGAAGGCGACACCGTGCGCGTGCGCACCCCGCTCGAGAAGACGGCCGTCTACACCGTGCTCGGGAAGGTCAAGGGCGCACTCGACCTCTACGGCAAGATGCTCGTCCGCGACTCGACGCTCGCGCCTCTGTTCGGAGCCGACCAGCCGAGCATCGCGCTGGTCGAGGTCGAGCACGGTGCATCGGCCGCCCAGGTGCAGGACGAGCTCGAGGCGGCGCTCGCGCAGCGCTATCCGACGGTCGAGGTCCAGAACCAGGACCAGCTCAAGGAGACGCAGGAGCAGCAGGTCAACACCTTGCTCGGGCTCGTCTACGCGCTGCTGTCGCTCGCGGTGATCGTGTCGCTGTTCGGGATCGTCAACACGCTGGCGCTCTCGATTCACGAGCGCACGCGCGAGCTCGGCATGCTGCGCGCGGTGGGCATGTCGCGCCGCCAGGTGCGCACGATGGTCCGCTACGAGGCGGTGATCACCGCGCTCATCGGGGCAATTCTCGGGACCGTGCTCGGCGTGCTGATGGCGGCGCTCGTGTCGCGGCCGCTGGCCGACGAGGGCTTCACGCTCTCGTATCCGATCGTGACGCTCATCATCCTGCTGGTGCTCGCCGCGCTGGCGGGAGTGATCGCCGCGATCGGCCCCGCGCGGCGCGCCTCACGGCTGGACGTGCTGCGCGCGCTCGCGTACGAGTAGGCTCGCGTCGCGTGAGCGGCGTCCCCGTGACCGGCGTGTCGGAGCTCGTGCTGGAGGTGGTCGACCTGGAGGCCGCCGAGGAGTTCTACGCGGGCGTGCTCGGCCTCCCGGTCGTGGAGCGCTGGCCCGACCGCGAGGCGATCTGGGTGATGGCGGGGGAGCGCACGCGCATCGGGCTGTGGCGCCCGCAGGTGGGCCTCAAGGGCGGCCGCGGCGGGCTGCACGTGCACTACGCGATGCACATCGCGGAGGAGAGCTTCGACGCAGCGGTGGCGCTGCTGGGTGAGCGCGGCCAGCGGGTCGAGACGCTCGAGTTTCCCGGCGCCGGCCGCGCGGCCTACGTCAACGACCCCGACGGCAACGTCGTCGAGCTGTGGACCTGGGACGTGGGCGAGCACCTCCGCGGCTGAGGCCCGAAGCAGCCGGCTCGGCCGGCTGCGCAGGGGACGGCATCCATAGCATTGCGCGTCCGTGCCGGCCCCCGGACGCACCGCAGCCGACCTCGCCGAGCGCCTGCTCGCCGGCGACAAGCGCGCGCTCGCGCGCGCGATCTCGCTGGTCGAGAACGATGACCCCGAGGGATGGGCGCTCGTGCGCGAGGTCTACCCCAGCACCGGGCGGGCGGCGATCGTGGGCTTCACCGGGCCGCCCGGGGTGGGCAAGTCGACCATCATCGGGCGCCTCGTGGAACGCGCCCGCGCCCGGGAGCGCGACGTCGCGGTTCTCTCGATCGACCCGAGCTCGCCGTTCACCCAGGGCGCGCTGCTCGGTGACCGGATCCGGCTGAGCGAGCACTTCCTCGACCCGGGCGTCTACATCCGCTCGATGGCGACCCGGGGCTCGCTCGGCGGGCTCTCCGAGGCGACTCTGCAGGCGGCGCTCCTGATGGACGCCTCGGGCAAGGACGACGTCTTCCTCGAGACCGTCGGCGTCGGCCAGGCGGAGGTCGACATCATCGACCACGCCGACACGGTTGTGCTGGCGTTGATGCCAGGCTCGGGCGACTCGGTCCAGGCGCTCAAGGCGGGCGTCATGGAGATCCCGGACGTGATCGTGGTCAACAAGGCGGACCACCCGCTCACCGACACGATGGTGCGCGAGATCCGCGGCGTGCTCTCGCTCGGCCCGCAGGAGGACTGGCGGGTGCCGATCGTGAAGACGGAGGCGACCAGGGGCGAGGGCATCGACGAGCTCGGCGAGAAGATCTCGGAGCACCGCGAGTTCATCGAGGAGCGCGGGACGCTCGCCGAGCGCCGCCGCCGCAACCTCCTGAACGAGGTGCTCGCGCTTGCCGCCGGACGGTTGCGCCGCCAGCTCGAGGCCCAGATCAGGGGCGACGAGTCCGTGCAGGAGCTGCTCGACGAGGTGGTCGCTCGGCGCCTCGATCCCGCGAGCGCCGCCGCCAAGCTGCTCGAGCGCGCGCAGTGACAGAAACCCGGAAGTAGCGGGTACTGTCAGAACGTGAGCAGTTCGCGCGCGTACAAGCTCGAGCGCAACGAGTCGCTCCCGGAGGGGGTGGCGCGGATCGCCCGCGGGCGCATCGACGACGCCATCGACGAGCTCAGCGGCGAGGCCGGCAGCAGCCCCCAGGAAGCGGTTCACAACGCCCGCAAGGACATGAAGAAGCTGCGCGCGCTTCTGCGCCTGGTGCGCGGCGAGCTCGGCGACGACGTCTACCGGCGCGAGAACGAATGCTTCCGCGACGCCGCCGCGGAGCTCTCCGGGCTCCGCGACGCCGACGTCATGCTCGCGACGCTCGACGGGCTGAAGCTCGAGGAGGCCGTGAGCGGCCCGCTGCGCCAGGCGCTCGAGGCGCACCGCGTGCGCACGGGCGGCGGCGCGCGCGGGCAGGCGGCCTCGCTCGTGATCGGGATCCTGACCGAGGCACGCGCGCGGGTGGACGACTGGCCGCTCGAGCACGACGACTTCGACGCCCTGCGGCCGGGCCTCACACGCATGTACAAGCGCGGGCGGCGCGAGCTGCGCGCGGCGTGTAGGGAGCCGAGCATCGAGGGCCTCCACGAGTGGCGCAAGCGCACCAAGGAGCTGTGGTACGACCACACCCTGCTGCGCTTCGTCTGGAAGCCCGTGATGGACGCAGTCGGCGACGAGGCTCACACGCTCTCGGACCTGCTCGGGGACGATCACGACCTGGCCGTGCTACTTGCATGGGCTCAGGAGCACACCGAGCCCGAGCCCGAGCTCGTGGAGGCGGTGGAAGCCCGGCGGGCCGCCCTGCAGCAGGAGGCCGTCGAGCTCGGAGCGCGTCTCTACACGGACCGGCCCAAGGTGTTCGTACGGCGCCTCGAGCTGCTCTGGGAAGCCTCGCGCGAGCAGGCCGCGCAGAGCCCGGTCAAGACGAGCTCCGCCTCGTAGGGCCGCAGTCCCCGCCCGCGGGCGGCGCGCAGGACCCGATCGACGTCGAGCGGGGCGTCGACGTCCTCGATCGCGCCACAGCGCCTGCAGACGAAGTGATGGTGGCGCTGAGGGCGCGGATCCCAGAGCGCGACGCCCGAGCTGGCGGCCACGCGGCGCACGATCCCCAGCTCCTCGAACAGCTCGAGCGTCGCGTAGACGGTGGGGAGCGAGGCGTTCGGGAGCCGCTCGGAGAGCGCCTCGAGCACCTGCTCGGCGCTCGCGTGCCGGTCGAGCTCTGTGAGCGCGCGGTGGATCACAAGCCGCTGGGGCGTCACGCGCAGGCCGCGTTCACGCAGGGCGACGCTGAGGATTTCGTCATCCGAGGCTCTCATTAGGGAGACCTTATTCTAACTCGTTTGCAATAATTAGTCCATGTCGAGTGCTGCACAGATCGTCGCCCGTGTGCGGGGCGCAGACGAGCGCAGCCTCGTGCTCAGGGTGGTCCAGCCCGGCCTCATCGGCCTGATCGACGGCACGATCTCGACGCTCGCGCCGATCTTCGCGACCGCCTACCTCGCCGGCTCACGGGAAGCGCTGCTGGTGGGCGTGGCCGCGGCGCTCGGAGCCGCGATCAGCATGGGCCTTTCGGAAGGGCTCTCCGACGACGGCTCGCTCACCGGCCGCGGCAGCTCGATGGCCCGCGGGCTGATCACCGGCGGAGCCACGTTCGTGGGCGGCTCCCTGCACGCGCTCCCGTTCCTGATCGGAGACGTCAACCGGGCGCTGATGGTGGCCTACGTGGTGGTGGCGCTCGAGCTGATCGCGATCGCCTGGGTGCGCCGGCGCTTCATGCGGGTCTCGCTGGCGCGCTCGCTCGTGCAGGTCACGCTTGGCGGCGCCGTGGTCGCGGCGGTCGGGATCGCGATCGGTTCGGCTTAGGCGCTGCGCGGTTTGGTCTCCGCCGGCCGGGTCAGGGCTGGGCAAGGGGATGTTGAAGGGCGGTCGCTGTGACCCTCTCGGCGGACGGTCTTCGGCTGGCCTCGGCTGTTGCCGAATCTACCTCGGCAATGGGGAGGCCCAAACCCCGAGATCCAGCGCCACTGTGCTGACTTTGCCCGCTCCTGGCGGTCAAAGTCAGGAAAGCTCGCGATTCCCCGAGCACAGCCGCCGAACGATCTTCGATTACACCCGGCCCAGCCGCGGCCAACGAGCAACACCCCCTTCCCCAGCCCCATACGCGAGACCGACCCGGCGCCACCCGCCGAGAGAGGGCTGGACTAGGCGCTGCGCGCCTCGTCGCGCTCCCTGACCAGCGTCTTGGGCGCGGCGAGCCGCCAGGCGTCCTCGATCACCTCGGCGAGCTCGTCCCCGTCGATGTTGGCGAGCCGGACGAGCACATACCCGTAGCCGTGGTAGTGCGGCGTCTCGAAGAAGATCTCCGGCTCGGCCTCCATCAACAGCTGCTTCTCGCCCTTGTCGACCTTCGCGACGAGCACCGTGTCGCCGTCTCGCAGGCGGGCGAAGAACTTGCCGCGCACCTTCCAGGACGGCGTGCCGAAGGAGGTCCCCTCCTCGACGTCGGGGAGGGCCTCGGTGAGCCGGCGTACGGTGGCGGCGTCGGCCATGGCAGGACAGTCTGCCAGCGCCGCGGCGCACGGTTCCGCAGCCCGTGGGCTCCCCTGCCTGTTAGGTATCCCTAATATGGCGCCCGCGATGGCTGGGCCGATCGAGATCTGGGCGGCGCGCGCCTGGAACGTCTTCAACGAGGGCCGGCCGTTCTCGCTCGTCTATCCGCTGCTCGTCCTGCTCTGCGCGGCGCTCGTCGGGCTGGCGCCGGAGGGTTCCACTGCGCTCGCCTGCGTGGGCGCGCTGGCATTGGCCGCCGTGCTCGCGTGCTTCCCGTTCCCCCTACGCGGCCGAGCGCTCCTGTGGCTCGCGGCTCTCGCCTCCATTCCGCTGCTCGAACCGTGGCGCGCGCCGGCCCTGCTCGCCGCCGCGCTCGCGGGCTACCTCTTCTTCACGGTCGTGGTCTGGGGGAGCGTCTACTACCACCTGCGCACCGGCGCTTCGTGGCTCAACGGGCTCCGCTTCTGGCGCCTCGTCCTCACCAACTCCGACCCCACGAGTGGGAACGCGCTCGAGCAGGTGCCCAAGTTCCTGATGGTGCTGAGTGCGGGCACGCTGCTCGCGGAGGAGCCGAGCACCGGCTCGGCGCTGCGGATCGCCGCGGCGGCGTTGATCGCCGCCGTGCTCGGCGCGCTCGCCTGGCGCGGCTTCGCGCGGCGGCGGCTGCCGCGCTACCCCGAGCGCAGCCCCGCCCCGGCGCGCGCCGCAGCTGCGCTAGCCCGCAGGGTCTACGTGATTGTCGTCGACGGCTGCAACCGCGGCCGGCTGTGGCAGGCGCACACGCCCGTGATCGACCGGCTCGCCCGCGAAGGCACCGAGTACCTCGGCGTGGAGCCGGCCTACCCGGCGCGTACGGTCGTCTGCTTCTCCTCGATGCTGACCGGCGCCGCGCCGCACGAGCACAGGATGCGCTCGAACTTCGCCCCGCGGCTCGGGGTCCGGGTCGAGTCGGTCTTCGACGTGCTCGAGCGTGAGGGCCGCCGTGGCCGGCTCGTCGGCATCGCCCACCTGCTCGACCCCTTCGGCGACCACGTCGTTCGGCCGGTCAGCTCGGTGCAGCCCACGGCGGAGATTGACCGCTCGCTGTGCGCCGAGGGCCGGCGCGTGGTCGAGGAAGAGGACCCCGACCTGCTCGTCCTGCAGCTGCTGGCGGCCGACCAGCTCGGGCACGTCCGCGGTGTGCGCAGCGCCGAGTACCTCGACCAGCTCGCGGAGACCGACCGCCACATCGGCGATTTCCTCGCCTTCCTCGAGGAGCGCGGCAAGCTCCGCGGCGCCACCGTCGTGCTGATGGCGGATCACGGCCAGGGGCGCGGCATCGGCGGCCACGGCCACCTCGACTGGGGCGAGCGGCCGGTCCCGTTCGTGGTTTGGGGGGAGGGAGCACGGCCCGGGGCGATCGAGCGCGAGCCGCGCTCGGTGTGCGAGCTCGCGACGACGATCTCAACCCTGCTCGGCGTGCCGGCGCCGGCGGCCGCGCGAGGCCGCCCGCTGCTGGCCGCGCGGTCCGGGCGGGCCACGGCGCCCGGGCGCTGCCTCGCCATCGTCGTGGCCCGCGACGAAGAGGCGACCGTCGGCGAGGTGCTCGCCGGGCTGCCGAGCGAGGCCTGCGGCCTGCCCGTCGACGTGCTCCTCGTCGACGACGGCTCCCGCGACGCGACGCCCGCGATCGGCCGCGCTCACGGCGCGCGGGTCGTCTCGCACGAGCACTGCCGCGGCCTGGGCGCGGCGCTGCGGACCGGGCTCGAGCTCGCCCGTGACGAGCGCTACGGCGCCGCCGTCTACCTCGACGCCGACGGCGAGTACGACCCGTCCGACCTCGAGCGCGTGCTCTCGCCCGTTGCGCGTGGGCGCGCGGACTACGTGCTCGGCTCCCGGTTCCTGGGCGAGCGCGAGGGAATGAGCTGGCACCGCAACCTCGCCAACCGCACGACGAGCGCCCTGCTCGGCTTCCTTATGGCGACCGTCACGAGCGACGGCCAGAGCGGCTACCGCGCCTTCTCCGCACGCGCGCTCGCCCACGCCCGCATCCGCCATGACTACAACTACGCGCAGGTGCTGACGCTCTCGCTCTGGGGCGCGGGCATCGACCCCGTCGAGGTACCGATCCGCTACCGGCGCCGCCACAACGGCCGCTCGTTCGTCCGCTATCCGGTCTATCTGAGACGGGTGGCGCCCGCCATCTGGCGTGAGTGGCGCAGTTCGCGAAGGGCGAGGGCGGCCAGCGCGGCGGCGATCGCCCCCGCGAGCCAGAACGGCCAGCCGCCGCCCGGCTCGAACAGCGGGAAGGCGTCCGTGAGCGGGCCGAACGGCGCGTCGGGGCGGGCGGTCACGAGCGAGCCGCTGCCCCAGCGGACGTCGACGTAGAGCCAGGCTGACGCGGCGACGGTCAGAGCGGCCAGCGCCGTACCCAGGCGCGGTGCGTGCCTGAGGCCCCAGGCGACCAGCGGGATCGCGAGCGGCAGAGCCGCCAGCAGGTGCCGGGCGGGAAACCAGAAGCCGAACATGGTGGGCGCGAGGAAGGCGGCCACCAGCAGCTGCGCGCCGAGCGCCGCCGCGCACAGGCCCGCCGTGAGCTCGACCTCGCGCAGCTGCGGCACTGCGCGGGCGAGCCGGTCGCGGTAGGAGCGCCACAGCCACCAGAGGCCCGCGAACGCGAGCAGGAAGACGGGCGCCCAGCGCAGCAGCCCGTAGTTGCGGTCGATGAAGAGAGCCACCAGGCGGTACGCGCGCTCGAGGTAGCCGCCGGGGAAGGACGCGTCGGTGGCCGTCTCGCCCGGGACGTCGGCCGAGTACGGGGTGGGACCGCCGTAGAGCGCCTCGTTGACGCCCACAAAGACCGCGACGCTGAACAGCGAGAGCTCTACCGTGCCGACCGTGAGCGTGCGGCGTCGTGCCCGCCACAAGGCCCGGGCGGCCACGTAGCCGACGACCAGCCCGGCGGGCACGAACTTGGTGCCGAGCCAGGGCAGGAAGCCGAGCAGCGCGAAGCAGCCGAACGCGTCCCTGCGGCTCGGCCGCGCGTCGAGCCTGATCGCGAGCAGTGCCGCCGCGGCGATCGCCGCGCCCGCTGTCAGCTCGGGATAGACGGCGCTGCCGTAGGCGAGGAATGGCGGCGACACGCCCACCGCCGCGGCCGCGCCGAGGGCCCACGGGTCGGGTACCACCCGCAGCGCAAGCCGGTAGCCGAGCGCGACGGCCAGCGCGGCGATCGCGGCGAGGAACAGCTCGACCCCCTTGGCTCCCGCGAGCGCGTACACCGGCGAGATGAACAGGGCGAAACCGATTCCGTGGGGCTCGTGGAGCCGGCCCTCGGTCTCGCGGCCATGCCTGTCGAGCTCATAGGGGTAGAACTCCTCGTAGGCGCGTGCGGCGTATTGGTTGTTCAGATCGAAGTCGCCGTCCTCCACGATCGACTCCGCGGTGAGCAGGTAGTGAGGCTCGTCGCCGCCGTAGTCGGAGCTGCCGAAGGCGTGGAGCCCGACCGTGGCGGCGTAGGCAGCGAAGAGCAGGAGCCAGAGGGCGAGCGTGCGTCGCAAGGCGCCCCGCAGATTAGGAGGCCGGCGGCGTCAGACCACGCGGTGCAGCCTACGGCCCATCGCGGAGCCGGATGCGCCGAACGCGGCGCAGAGCTGTTCGAAGCAGTCGTCGCGGCGGCGCAGCCGCTCGTAGTGGCGCCGTACCAGGTGGGCCGGCATCAGGAGCGCCGCGGCGAAAGCGTCGGCCTCGGCTTCCGCGGGCGGGCGCCCCGCGGCGGGCCGGGCGTCGCCGTCCGGCGGGTCGACGGCGTGCTTGCGGCACCACACCGCGCCATCCGTGCGATGCAGGCACCAGTGCCCGAGCTCGTGGGAGATGGTGAAGCGGCGCCGCCCGGGCCATTCGCGCGCCTCGCCCGCGCTCACCCAGATCTCTCCGACCGAGGGCAGGAGCAGGCCGGACAGCCCCTTGGTGTCCTCGATGAACGGGACGCCCGGCGCCGTTCGCAGGTCCTCGACCTCGCGCACGTGCAGCCCGAAGCAGGTGTCCGCGATGTCGTCCACCGGCACAGGCAGGGTCTGGCCGTTCCACAGCCAGTCGGGTACCGCCGCCAGCACCTCCTCGGCCCGCTGTTCGATGTCAGCCTGCATGCCCGTCCCGATCGTAGGCCAGAGTCAGCGGAGCGACGAGCCGATGCCCCGCAGCGCGGCCCCCAGCGCACGCTCGCCGGCGGCCGACCAGCGCGCCGGGCCGCGCGGCAGCTCCTGCAGCACCAGGTCGGCGCGCTCGCGCAGCTCGGGATCGGCTCTCAGCACGCGGCCGAGCGCGTCCGCGAGCGGCCGGTTCCCGGAGCGCACAGCCGAGCGGTAGAGGTCGAGGAGCTCTTGCATGGGGAGTGGGTCCGGGCGCGGGGCTCAAGCTGACGGGCGGGCGCCGCGGAACAGGCGGTCCACCTCGTCCCAGTCATCGCCCGCCGGCGCCTCGGGCGCGGACGCCTCGGCGTCGGGCGGGGCCGCACTCAGGTGCGTGCGCGCGAACACGGCTCCCGCATCGGTCCGCGGCGGTCCCGGAGCCGGCATCTGCCCCGCCTTCCGCAGGGCGTCCGCGGTCCAGCCGACGATCTTTCCCAGTGCCTCGAGCACCGTGTCCGACACGCCGGACTCGGGCAGGAGCCCCTGCTCCATTTGGTGGTAGTAGCCGGCGACCTTGTCCTGCTGCGACTGCGCCCCGAGCCGCGCGGCGAGCTGCGCCACCACGTCGGCCCGCCTCAGCCGCGCCTGCGTGCGGAGCGCCGGCAGGAGCGCCGGCCACATGCCGCTCGCCCCGGCGAGCGATCGCTGCACCCCCTCCGCCACGGCCGCGGCCGGCGAGGCCTGGAAGACCTCGGCATCGAAGTCCCGGCGCGGCGCCCGCTCCAGGTACGCGTCGATCAGCGCTGCAAGCAGCTCGCGGTCTGCCCCGGACGCACGCGCGAGATAGGGACGCGGGTCGGTGTCGTCGCCGGTCCGATGCGCGTCCTTGTACTCCGAGAGCAGTTGCTCGACGTCCGTCATCTCTCACCCGAAGTATCGCTGCCCTCATCGAGCAGCTCCTTGACCCGCTTCTGGTAGCGCGACGAGATCTGGTGGACGTTCGCCTCCGACATGCCGTTGCCGACCAGCTCCGCCGTCTCCGCGGCGGAATGAGGTCCGAACACGTAGAGGTCGATGACTCGTCGGTGTCGGTCGTTCTCGAGCTCCTTGTAGGCGACGCGCACGCAGTCGCGCGCATGCTGAGCGTCTCCCTCGAACGGCACACCCGGCTCCTGCCCCCAGACCTCGTCCTCTCCCTGGTGCTCGCTCGGAAGCGAGGTGGTCTTGAGCGAGCGGCTGCGCGCGTCGTGATAGTCGGCGATCCGTCGCGACAGGATCGTGTGCATCCAGCTCCTGAACTCCCCGATCGAGCTGCCGCCGAACGCCGACGCGACGGCGCTCGCAATCGTCTCCGCCACGACGTCCTCGACGTCGTGCTCGGGCAGCTTCAGCCGCGCACGGTTGCGGAGCGTGTCGTGGTATCCGAAGACGAGCACCGCAACCGCGGGCTTCATCGCCGCGTGGCGCCCCGCTTCGCGGGCGGCGCGCAGGTAGTCGATGAGCTGCTCATCGCTCAGCTCGTTCAGGCGATGCTCCGGAAGCTCTCGGAATTCGGCCAATGAAGTGAAGGTCGGAGGCGCGGGGGCCCGGTCTGACGAGAAAGGGTCGGGCAACGTCAGGTCCGCTGCCGTTCCGCCGACCCCGGAAGCATGAACACTCTTACCCGGCAGTACACGATCGGCGAGCCGCAGGTCGTGGGGCCGCTCGCCGTGTTCCCTGTCTTCGGGCCCGACCCGCTGCTCGATTACCGCACGTTCGCGCAGGCGACCGAGCTCGGCGCACTGGCCCGCGAGCTCGACGGCGGCGCCTCGGTGCGCTCGCTCGTGGTCGAGAACCCGACCGACCTGCCGTTGCTCGTCTACGAGGGCGAGGAGGTGCTCGGCGCCCAGCAGAACCGGACCTTCGACGACTCGGTGCTCGTGGCGGCGGGCGCCAAGCTCGACGTGCCCGTCAGCTGCGTGGAGGCCGGCCGCTGGGACGGCACGCGGCACGCCGAGCCGATGCGCTCGTCGCCCCAGGCCGCCGACCCCGACCTCAGGCGCTTGAAGCGGGCCGGCGCGCGCTCGGCCGGCCGCGCCGACCAGGGCGAGGTCTGGGCTGCGGTGGGGGACCGGCTCGCGAGACACGGGGTCACCTCCGCGTACTCCGCCATGAGCGACCTCTACGACCGCCGCCGGGACGAGCTCGGCTCGTTCGCGCGAGCCGTCCGCCACGTCGACGGCCAGCTGGGAGCGGTGGCGGCGGTCTCCGGGAGCCCGGTGGTGCTCGACCTCGTGAGCCGTGCGGAGGCGTTTGCGGCGCTGGTGCCGCGCCTCGCCCAGGGCTACGCGCTCGATGCCCTCGGCGCCGCCGAGGCCGGGCCCGACCCCGAGGCCGCCGGCTCCTTCCTGCACGAGGCGCTCGCCGCGCCGAGGGTCCCGACCCGAACCCCCGGCATGGGCTGCGGCGTCGCCATCGGGACGCCGGCCCTGATCGGGAGCGGCCTCGAGCTCGAGCGCGAGCTGATCCAGCTCGCAGCGTTCCCTGCCGGGGACCCGCACGGCCGGCATGAGGGCGCGGCGGCCCGGGCGCGCATCGCACGGCCCTCGAGGCGGCGCCCGCGCTGAGGCTCCGGCCGCCGCGAGGATTCCGTCCGGCGCGCAATGCAGGCTCGCGCTGTCGTGCCCGAGATCTCGATCACGCGGGCCGGGGCCTCGGCGCGCTTTGCCCTTCCATCCGACCGGCACTACCTCGCTCCCCGGCACGTGTGGGCGCAGATGCGGGAGGGCGTCGCCACGGTCGGCGTCACGGCGCCGCTCGGGGAGATGCTCTGGTTCACGCCTGAGGTCCGGTTCTGGGCGGTGGAGAGAGTGGATGCCGGCCAGACTCTCGCCACGGTCCAGGGCCGCTCCGGGCGAACCGTCGTGATCGGGTCGCCGGTGGGCGGATCAGTGGTCGAGCTGAACGGGTTGCTGCCGCGGGCGCCGCACGCGCTCCTCGCGCAGCCCTACGGCGGCGGCTGGGTCGCGCGGCTAGTTCCCGACAGCTGGGAGCGCGACCACGGCCAGATGGTGAGCGCGCGCGCCTACCGCGCCACGCTCGACAGCGAGCTACCGCTCGGACGCGACTTCTGCTTCGGCGGGGCTCTTCTCCCTGGACCGCTGCCGGCCTAATCCTCCTTTCCCGACTAGCTTTTGGAGAAATGGGTATCCCGGAAATGGTCGCGGCCTGAGTACCGAAAGGACGAGAGATGAGCACCACCGACAGCCTCCTCGAAAACAACGAGGCCTACGCCGGCGCATTCGACAAGGGCGATCTCCCGCTGCCCCCTGCGCGCAAGGTGGCGGTGCTGGCGTGCATGGACGCCCGCCTCGACCCGGCGCGCGTGCTCGGCCTGGAGGAGGGCGACGCCCACGTGATCCGCAACGCGGGCGGCGTCGTGAGCGACGACGCGCTCCGCTCGCTCGCCATCTCGCAGCATCTGCTGGGCACCGAGGAGATCGTGCTCATCCACCACACCGACTGCGGGATGCTCACTTTCGACGACGACCAGTTCGCCGATCAGCTCGAGAGCGCAACCGGCCGGCGGCCCGAGTGGCGTGCAAACACGTTCTCCGACCTGGAGGGGGACGTCCGGAGGTCAATCAAGCGCATCAAGGACGACCCGTTCGTGCCGCGCACCGACAGGGTCCGCGGCTTCGTCTACGAGGTCGAGAGCGGCCGGCTGCGCGAGGTCAGCTGATCCGGAACACGGGGTGGTCGGGGGCGATCCGGCGCAGCTCCTCGTCTGACGCGTCCGGCCCGACCCCGCCGAAGAACTGGCCGACCTCCCACTTCCACTTCTCGAGATAGGCGCGCAGGAGCGGCGGTTTCTCGTCGTCCGGCAGCTCCACAGCGGAGAACTCCTCGACCTTGCGCCCGCCGAGCAGGCGCCCTGTTCCGGTCGCCCGCAGGTTCCGGACCCACTGAACGTGACCGCGCGGAGCCACCAGGTAGCGCTCGCCCTCGAAGGTCAGTGGGTTGACCGGCGTGCGACGCGGCTCGCCGCTCTTGCGGCCCCGAACCTCGAGCACGCGCGAGCCCGCAAGAGGGAGTCCAAGACGGGTGAGCCCGGCGACCGTGGGGTTGAAGACGTTCTTGGTGAACCAACCGGGACGCTGGTAGTGGGGCACGGTCGCGATTCTCTCAGGCCGGTTCGAGCTCCCGGGTGCGCGACCCCATCGTCGCGAACGCGACGCCCGCCAGGACGATGGCGACGCCGGTGAGCTGCACCTCCGAGGGCGCCTCCGAGAAGATCAGGACGCCGAGGAACACCGTGCTCACCGGCTGCAGCATGAGCAGGATCGAGGTGAGCACCGCGGGCAGCCGCGGCAGCGACACGGAGATCAGCAGCCAGCCGAGCACCTGCGAGGAGAGCGCGAGCAGCACGAGCCAGAACTGGGCCTCCAGGTCCGGCACCCAGTCGATGTCGCCGACAGCGATCCCGCCGATCGCGGAGAAGACGGCGCCGCTGAGGGTGGCGTCGAAGAGCGGGCCGGCCGGCCGGCGCTCGTCCGAGCCCGCCTGGCGCAGGATCAGGATGAAGAGGGCGTAGGTGATCGCGGTCAGCACGCCGTAGACCACGCCGAGAAGCGGATCGTCTCCGTACGCGCCCGCGCCGATCACGCCCGAAATCAGGATGACGCCGAGGAAGACGACGGGGATCGATACGAGCGCGCGGTTGCCGGGCCGCTCGCCGAGCGCGGCCCACGCGATCAACGCAACGAACATCACCTGGAGGTTGCCGAGCACCGTCGCGAGCCCGGCGCCCACCGCCTCGATCGAGTGGTGCCAGAAGGTCAGGTCGGCGGCGAACGCGATGCCGGCGGCGAAGGCGAGCAGCCGGTCGCGCCGCGAGCGCGAGCCGTAGCGCCTGCGTTCGGCCCAGGCGAGCACGCCGAGCACCGGCAGCGCATAGGCGCAGCGGAAGAAGGCGGCCGTGGACGGCGAGACCTCGGCCAGCTTCACGAGGATCGCCGAGAAGGCGATCACCAACGCCCCCAGGGCGCCTGCGAGAACGGGACGCTCGAACACGATGTCCGAGACTAAAGGGGCGCCGGGTATCGTCCGCCGCCGTGGATCGCAACACCGTGCTCTGGGCCCTGGTGGTCTTCTTCGGGGCCTCCGTCATGTTCGGCCTGATCCGCAACGCCGCCGACGACGAGGGCACGGTCACCACGCTCGCCGCCCAGCTCGTCGCCGGGGTGCTGCTCGTCGCGTTCATCGTCCTCTATGTCCGGCGCAAGGGCTGACGCCTGCATGACGCGCTGGATCGTCGACGGGATGAACGTGATCGGCTCACGGCCGAACGGCTGGTGGCGGGACCGGCCGGGCGCGATGCGCGCGCTCACGGACGAGCTTGGGGAGCTCGCCGGCGCGAGCGGCGACGAGCTGACCGTGGTCTTCGACGGGCGGCCGTTCGAGCTCGAGGCCCCGGCCGGAGTCAGGGTCGAGTTCGCGACGCGGCGGGGGCCGAACGCGGCCGACGACGACATCGCGGTCCTGGTCGAACGCGACGACGATCCGGCGGGCCTGACCGTCGTGACGTCGGACCACGCGCTCGCCGGCCGAGTGAAGGCTGCCGGCGCCTCGGTGGTCGGTGCGGGCGAGTTCCGAACCAAGCTCGACGGGTGACGGACCAGCGCTACCGGGTCGCACTGCTCGACTGGCTCGCCTGCGCGGCCGGCGGCCGCGAGGAGCCGGCCGCGCGTGCCGCCCGCGAGCTCGGCGACCGCGTGGCCTTCGCGGGAACCGCCGGTCACGTGCTCGATTTCGACGACACCTACCTGCCCGGCATCGCCCACCTGAGCGCTCCCGTTGCGCCCGCGGCGCTCGTGGTGGCGGCCGAGCTGGGGCTGAGCGCCCGCGATGGGCTCGCCGCGTTCACGGCCGGCTTCGAGGCGATGGGCGCGCTCAGCCGCGCCGGCCATCCCGCGTTGTACGACGCGCACTGGCATCCCACCGCCGTCTGCGGTGGGGTAGGCGCCGCGGTGGCGGCGGCCGCTCTGCTGGGCTCCTCGCGCGACGACGCCGTGGCGCTCGCCCTGTTGCGCGCCAGCGGCCTGCGCGCCGCCTTCGGCTCGCACGGCAAGTCGCTGCAGGTCGGACTGGCCGCCTCGTCGGGCCTCCAGGCGGCGCGGCTCGCGGCGGCGGGAGCCCGGGTGCCGGTCGACCTCGCGGCGCGCGGCTACGAGGCGGCCACCGGCGGGCGCTTCGCGGAGCCCGATCCGGAGCGGCTCGCGGTCGAGGCGAACTGGATCAAGGCCTGGCCCTGCTGCCTCCAGACCCACGGCGCGATCGAGGCCGCCGACGGCCTGCGCGGGCGCTCTCCGCAGCGCCTGACCGTGACGGTCCATCCCGTCTCCCTCCAGGCGGCCGCCCACGGACCAGAGCCGGCCGACGGGTTGCAGGCGAAGTTCTCGATCCCCTATCTGACCGCCTACACGCTGCTCCACGGACCGCCGACGGTGGAGAGCTTCGAGCGGGTCGAGCCCACGGCGGTGGAGCGAGCCAGGGGGATCGAGGTGCGGACCGACTCCGCTCTTCTCGAGTCCGAGTTCGTCCTCCACGACGGCGACGAGGAGATCGCCCGCGTGCGGGCCGCACTCGGCTCGCCGGCGCGGCCGATGGACGCCGACGCCCTGCAGGCCAAGGTCGAGCGGCTCGGCGGCGCCGAGCTGGCCCGGGCGCTGGACGACCTGGATCGCCCTGCAACCGAACTGCTCGAGCTGGCCGGCCTCTAAGCGCTAGGCCCCCCGCTCGCACTTCTTCCGGGGTTGGTCTCCGCCGGCCGGGCCGGGGCTGGGGAAGGGGTGTTGGACGGCGGCCGCTGTGAGTTTCTTGGCGAACAATCTTCGGCTGATCCAGTCATTCCCGAATCTCTATCGACACAGGGGCGGCCCCAACCGGGACTGGCGCAACCGTCCTGCTTTGTGGGTCTCCTGGCCCACCAATCCAGGATCGCTCGCGCCTTCCCGACGCCGGCGGCCGAACGATCTTCGATCACGCCCGGCCCCGGCGCGGCAGCCGAGCACAACCCCCTTACCCAGCCCATACGCGGGACCGACCCGGCGCCACCACCCGAGTGCGGGCGGGAACCAAGCTAGGCGCTGGCGACGCTCGATCTCTCGCGCCTGGCGGCGCCCGGCAGGTGCTGCTCCACGACGACCTGGCAGTCGCGGGAGGGCACCACCGTCACGTGCTTGATCTTCGGGCGCTCCGGCCGCGCTGAGGCTGCCCGCAGGCGCACCCGGCTCAGCACCTCGCGCAGCACGACCCTCATCTCGACCTGGGCGAAGGACGCCCCGATGCAGCGCCGCACGCCGCCGCCGAACGGGAGCCAGGCGTACGACTCGGCGCCGCCGTCGAGAAAGCGCTCAGGCCGGAACTCGTGTGGCTCGGGGTAGAGGTCGGGACGAACGTGGACGGCCGCGATCGCCGGGAGCACGAGCGTGCCCGCGGGCAGGCGCCAGCCGCCGAGCTCGATGTCGCTGGTGAGCTTGCGTCCCACGTCGGTGACAACGGGGCGCACGCGCAGCGTTTCCTTTACGACCGCGTCCAGGTACTCGTCCTCGTCGAGGGAGTCGAGCAGCCGCTCCAGCACCCGCGGCGTCCGTAGCAGCCGCTCGAATGCCCAAGACAGGCCGGTGGCCGTGGTCTCGTGCCCGGCCGTCAGCAGCGTGAGCAGCTCGTCGCGGAGCTCGACGTCGCTCATCGGCGCGCCGTCCTCGTGACGGGCGGAGAGGAGCAGCGAGAGCACGTCGTCGCGATCGCCGTCGGCTCCCAGCGTGTCGCGCCGTTCCGCGATCTCGGCGTAGATCAGCTCGTCCACGGCCGCGAGCGCGCGGCGGAAGCGCGCGGCCTTCGAGAACCCGCCGAGGTCGCGCTGCATGAACGGCAGGAAGTCGAGCGCCGTGTTGAGCTCCCCGAGCGGCGGGATGCGCTCCCGGAACAGGTCCATGCGCTCGTCGTCGCGGACGCCGAAGACGGCGCGCAGGATCACCTCGAGCGTGATCGCCTGCATGCGCGGCCGCAGCGCGAAGGGCGTTCCGACGGGCCAGCTCGCCACCTCGGCCGCGGCTGTCGCCGCCATCACCTCGGCGTAGCGACGCACCGACTCGCCGTGGAAGGGCGGCAAGAGCAGCTTGCGCTGCGAGAGATGCCGGCCCTCGTCGAGCGTGAGGAGCGAGTGCTCGCCGAGCGCGTCGCCGAGGACCGTCGCGGCCGCCTCGCCGGCGTGGAAGACGGTCGGGGCACCGGTGAAGACCTGCTTGATGAGGTCGGGATCGGCCACGTACACCACTCGGCCGAAGAACGGGAAGCGCGAGCTGAAGACGTCGCCGTAGCGCTCGCGGCGCTTCGCCATCCACGCATAGGGCTCGGCCGTTACCCGCGCCGCTTGGACCAGCCGCGGCAGGCGCGGACCGGGCGGGAAGCTCATGGGACAGTTGTACCGGATCGCCCGCGGAGGAAGTCGAGCATGGCGGCATGCGTCTCGCGCGGGCGCTCGAGCTGCGGCACGTGCCCGCAGTCGAGCTCGACGTGGCGCCCCGCCGGCAGCGCGCGCTCGACGTGCCGCATGAACGAGATCGGCACGATCGAGTCGCGCTTTCCCCACACGAAGAGGGCGTCGGGGGCGAGTCCCTCCAGCCGGGCCCAGAAGCCGTCCTGCCCGCCCGGCTCGTCCAGGTAGATGTTGCGAGCCGCCGCGTAGAACGCGGCCCGCCCACGCGGGGTCAGGTAGGCGCGCAGGAACTCGTCGACCCCGGCCGCGGTCCAGCCCTCGCTCGCAGTGGGCACGAGCCGCCGCATCACCTGCTCGACCACGGGCCGGGGCGCCACCTGGAGCAGCCCGAGCTCGGGGCGCAGCAGCCTCACGATCGGTGCCCAGCGGCGCTCGCGCAGCCAGGCCAGCGCCGGGCAGAGCAGGACGAGCGAGCGCACCCGTGAGCGGTCGATCAGTCCCGCCTCTATCGCAACCCGTCCGCCCATGCTGTTGCCGGCGAGGTGCGCGGAGTCCAGCCCGAGCGAGTCCAGGGCGTCGAAGGCGACGCGGGCGAACCAGGGCGCGTCGTAGGGGGCGCCGATCGGCTTGTCCGAGTCGCCGAACCCGGGCAGGTCGAGCGCCACCACGCGGTAGTCGCCGGCGAGCGCCGCGAGCGTGGGGAGGAAGGACGCCTTGGTTCCGCCCAGGCCGTGCAGGCATACGAGCGTCTCTGGGCCGACGCCCGCGGAGACGATCGAGAGCGAGCCCGCGCGCGTCTCGAGCCGCGAGAAGGCGAGCCGCCCCGGCGCGCGCGAGCCCCCGGTCGCGGCCAGGAAGCCGACCGCCACGTGCAGGCTCCCCCGCATCCGCAGCCGGCGCTGCCGGAAGGCCCCCATCGCGCCACGCGGGTCCTCGGCGATCCGCCGCCAGCTGTCGGCGTCCGCCGATATCACGGCATCGGGCTCGAGCGTGTCGGCGGCGGGAGTCAGCTCGAGGCGAAGATCGCGCACGTGCGCGTCCCAGGACGTGCCGCCGGGGACGCGCAGGCGGATCAGTGCGCTGCCCTCAGGGAGGTCGATCACCGCGGGGTCCCAGCGCTCCGCGAGCGTCGTGAGGCCCGCCGGAGGCGCAGCGGTTGAGGTGGAGCCGGGCGCCATCACAGACGGCAAGGCTACGCGCCGCCGCTACAAAGCCACCGCGCGTCCGCTGGCCGCGCTCTCGTACAGCGCCGCGATCGTGCGGGCCTGTCCGAGCGCGTCGTCGCGGCCCAGCAGCGGCGGCCGCTCCCCGGCCACGGCGGCCGCGAGGTCGCGGAGCTCACAGGCGTAGGGATTCTCCGACTCCGCCTCCACGCGCTCGACCGAGCCGTCAGCGCCGCGCACCTCGATCACCGGCACGCGCGAGTGCCAGGGATCGTCGAGGAACAGCGAGCCCTCGGAGCCCACGACCTCGAGCTCGTCGCGGGCCGCGAGGTCGAGCGCGCAGTCGAAGTGGCCGAGGATGACGCCCGGGAAGCGGAGCGTCGCGGTGAAGCGCGTGTCCACGCCGTCACCACCCACGACCAGCGCGCCGGTCACCTCGAGCGGCTCCCCAGCCACCAGGCGCGACCCGCTCACGCAGTAGCAGCCCACGTCCATCAGCGCCCCGCCGTCCAGCTCGCGCGACAGGCGGACGTCCGCAGGGTCGCCGAGCGGAAACGAGAACGCGGCGCGGACGAGCCTCAATTCGCCGACCCGAGGTATCAGGTCGACCAGCCGGCGCGCCTGCGGGTGGTGGCGCCACATGAAGCCCTCGGCGAGCACCCGCCCCGCGCGCTCGGCGGCGTCGAACGCCCGCTTGACTTCCTCGGGCCGGCGCGACATCGGCTTCTCGCACAGCACGTGCTTGCCCGCCTCGAGCGCCCTGATCGACCACTCGACGTGCATCGAGTTCGGCAGCGGCACGTAGACGGCGTCGACGTCGGGATCGGCGAGCACCTCGTCGTAGGAGCCGAGCGCCCGCTCGACGCCGAGCTCCGCCGCCTGCGCCTCGGCGCGCGCGCGGTCGCGCGACCCGATCGCCACCAGCTCGACCTCGTCGACGAGGCGCGCGCCGGCGACCAGCTTCGCGTTGATCCCCGCGGTGGAGAGGAGCGCGAGTTTCAGCGCCCTCTCGCTTTCATGCCACCGCGCCTCCCGCCACACGCGCGGCCACTTCGTGCTCCGACTGCATGAGCACCAGCGCGAGCGCGCCAAGCAGGTTGGCCCGCTCGCCCAGCTCTCCCGCAACGATCTCCAGGCCTGTCGCCGCCTCTGGGAGCGCGTCACGCTTGACGGCTTCCCGCAGCGGCTCGAGCAGGAGCTCGCCAGCTTCTCCCAGGTCGCCACCGATGACGACCATTTCGGGGCTGAACAGGTTGACCAGCCCCGCCACCACTCGTCCCACGACCTGCCCGGCGTCCGTGATCGCCCGCCGGCAGCCCGCGTCGCCGTTCAGCGCCTCCTCGATCATCTCCTGCACCGTCAGCTGCTTGCCGCGGCTCGCGTTGATGAGCCCCACGAGCGCTCCCGTCGAGGCGACCGTCTCCAGGCAGCCCCGGTTGCCGCAGCGGCACAGGGGGCCCTGCGGGTCCACGACGACGTGTCCGATCTCGCCGGCAGTGCCGCGAGCGCCCCGGTAAGGGCGCCCGTCCACCACGATTCCCGACCCGACGCCGGACCCGAGCTGGATGTAGGCGGCGAAGCGCGCGTTCCGGCCGGCGCCGAGGGTGACCTCGGCGAGCGCGCCGAGGTTCGCGTCGTTGTCGACGTACACCGTCGTACCCACGCGCCGCTCGAGCTCCACCCCGGCGTCGATGTCGACCCAGCCCGGCAGGACGGTCGACTTGTGCAGGGCAGCGCGCTTGTGGTCGATGGGCCCGGCGAGCGCCATGCCGGTGCCGATTACACGGTCGGGGCCGATGCCGACCTCGGCCAGCAGCTGGTCGACCAGGTCGCCCGCGAGATCGAGCGCGCCGACAGCGTCGTGGTCGACGTCGAAGCGCACCGTCGCCTCGGCGAGGACGATGCGGGACAGGTCGGACACCGCGACGCGCACCAGGTCGTGGTCGAAGTCGACTCCGATTGCGGCTCCCGCGGACGGGTCGAGCTGGAGCAGCGCCGCCGGGCGCCCGGGCTGGCCCTCGCCGGCAAACTGGCCGGGCTGCTCCACGACTATCCCGCGGCGCTGAAGGTCTGTTACGAGCGTGGACACGGTTGAGCGCGAGAGACCCGTTCGACGCGATAGCTCCGCCCTACTTGCGGTGCCGTTGACGCGCAGGAAGTCCACGATTCTAAGCCGGTTGAGCTGGCGCAGCGAGCTCAGCGAGCCGGTGCCAGAGGCCACGCGGCGGACCCTCTCAGCCCGACTTAGTTGTGTCAAGGCTCGGACTAATAATCGGCGCAGCGGCAGTCATTAGGTTCGGGTCAAGGACAAATTGAGTTCTGAGTTGTCACACAGGTGACCCACCCGTTCGCCGCCCGCCCGTACGGTGGCGAGCCATGCGATCGCGGATCGTGGCGGGGGAAGCGGGGCAGGCCGCGCCCGAATGGGTCGGCACTGTGCTGCTCGTGACGGTCGCGCTGGGCGCGCTCGCCGCGTTCCGAGCGCCGGGGGGAGGCGACCGGGGCGTGGGGGAGATGGTGGCGCACCGGATCGCCTGTGCGGCGGGCGGAGCGTGCGTGGGCGCGTCCGGCGGGGCCGCGGCCGCCGGCTGGCCGGGGGCGGGGTCGGCGGCTCGGGCCGTGAGGCGTTCCCCGGTCTCGCGGGCGCCTTCCGCCGTGACGCGGGGGCCTTCTGACGTCGGCCAGGCGTCCTCCCCCGTCCCTCGGGCCAGGGCCATCGACGCGCTTCGACGGCTGCGAGCCGTTGGCGGGACGCTCGTAAAGCGCGCGTGGATCGTCTGCATCGGCTACCGCCGCTTCCGCTACGAGCTCGAGCACCCGCGCGCGCCGAACCAGGTCATGCCGGTCGCAGAAGCGGTCGACATCGCGAACGGCTGCCTGAACCCCTACGGTTTCCTCGCGGAGGAGTAGGTGGACGAGCCTGACTCTGCGCTCGCCCGGGTCCAGTGGTGGGCCACGGCGGTCTGGCTCGCACTGATCGGCGGCGGCGGACTCGGCTTCGTCGCCCGCGACGTCCTGCACGCCGGCCGCCCCACGGTGGCCCTCGCCTGGACCCTTGGGGCGGCGCTCGTGGCGGGCCCGGTCCTGATGCGACGGCGCCGAGGCCGGCGCGGTGGCCGCCGTGGCGACGCCGCGGATCGCGATGCGGAGCTCGGGCAGGCTTCGGTCGAATGGGTCGGGCTCGTCCTGGTCTGCTCGCTTGCGCTCGGCGCGCTCGCCGCGATGGGTCCCCCGAGCGACGGCCGCTCGTTCGGGGGCTTCCTCGCTCACCGCGTCGCGTGCGCGGCCCGCGGCGGCTGCGACGATGGACAGCGCGCCCTCGCCGAGGCCTACGGGCCGGGCGTTGCGGCGCTCGTCCGCGAGCACGCGCCCAATCTCGTCTACGAGCGCGGAGAACGCCAGTTGCCGGTCGACTGGCGCCGATGCCGGCGGCCGGAGTGCGCGAGCGCAGATGACGACCCGGACCTCGACGTTCATGGCGGCGCCGGCGGCGCCCGGGCCACCGTGTTCACACGCGTCTTGCGGCGCGGCGGGCGCATGTACATCCAGTACTGGCTCTACTACCCCGATTCGAACACCACGTTCGCCGGCGCCGACAAGGCCTGGGAGGCGAGCTGGCTGCTCCCCCGGATCAAGAAGCTCGTGACCGGCTCGAGCGGTTGGTTCGGGTTCCACCGGGACGACTGGGAGAGCTATCAGCTGCGCCTCGATCCCGACGGGAGCGCCTGGGCCCGGGCGAGTTCGCACGGCCACTACCAGGGCTGCGAGTCGGCGGGCTGCCGCAACCGCTGGATGCGCCGCACGGGCTGGACGCGGGTGTCGCGCGGCAGCCACGCCGGCCATATCCCGATGCGTGAGGAGCACGGTCGCCTGCGGCCGGTCTACCCGGGACCTGACCTGCGCGAGCGCACGTCGACCGCCGAGGGCCTTCGCCTGATCCCGCTCGAGACGCACGACCGTCGCCGCTACCGCCGGCACGACGAGCACATCGAGCCGCCCTGGCGCAAGGACGCGTACCACGATCCGACGAGCGACGAGTCCTGAGCGGGCCGCGCCGCCGCATCACGCCCGGTCCGGCTCGTCACGCCCGGTCCGGCTCCTACCCTTACGGCACGATGGTTCGGCCGACCCCTGGTTTATCGGGCCGGGCGCTGCGGGAAAGCGGACGCAGGTGAATGTGGGGCTCGTGCTGGGCGCCGGCGGAGTGCTCGGCGGCGCCTGGCTCACCGGAGGGCTCGACGCCCTCGCGCGCGAGACCCGCTGGGACCCGGGCAGCGCGGAGTACATCGTGGGGACCTCGGCCGGCTCGATGATCGGCGCCCTCATCGCGGCCGGCGTGCCGCCCTGGTTCATGGTCGCTCACTCGCGCGGCGAGGTCTTCGACGGTCTCACCGGCCCCGATGGCCGCCCGGCAGCGGACGCGGACCGCGCGGCCGGAGCCGTCTTCAGGGTCCATCGCGGCCTGCCGGCCATCGGACCTGGCTCGCTCCGGATGGCCTTCACGGCGCTCCGCAACCCGCTGCGTCACACCCCGCTTCAGATGCTCGCCGGGTGGATACCGGCGGGGTTCATCTCGACCGATTCGCTCAAGGACGTGGTTCGCCGGGCGGTGCCGGACGAATGGGTCGATCACCCGAACTACTGGGCGGTCGCGTGCGATTACGAGTCCGGCCGCCGCATCCCGTTCGGGCGGCTCGACTCGCCGCAGGCCGAGATCGCCGAAGCGGTCGCCGCGTCCTGTGCCATCCCCGGCTTCTACCGGCCGGTCCCCATCGGTGGGCGACGCTACGTGGACGGCGGTGTCTGCTCCGTCTCCAACCTCGACGTGGTCGCCGGCCGCGGCCTCGACCTCGTCATCTGCCTCAATCCGCTTACGAGCCCGGACAGGGCAGCCGGCTTGCTCGACCTGCTGCCGGCACTCAGCAACGGGGCCGGCCGGCGCAGGCTCGCCCACGAGGAGCGCAAGGTGCGTCGCTTCGGGACCGAGGTCGTCGTGATCGAGCCGAGCGGCGAGGACCTTGCGGTGATGGGCCGCAACTGGATGAGCCCCGAGCGGCGCCAAGAGGTGATCGAGACCGCGCGCCGGACGGTGGCCGAGCAGCTCCGCGGCGCGCCCCTGCGAGCCCTGCTCGCGGATCTCCCCCAGGGCGAGCCGCACAAGATCGAGCGGCCGGCGGGCCCGCCGTCGACCTGGCCGGAACTCCGCCCGGTGGGGCGCAGCAGCGCGGCCTGAGGCAAAGCTGCCGGCAGACATACCACGGGGACCCGCTGGTAGCACTCCCGCTTTTCGCCGCGCTTAGGACAAAAGGATCCCTTAACACGGAAAACTTATGCCGAACCTTGACAAATGTCCTCAGCGGGGAAGAGGATGCCCCGCGGTGAGAGGAGAGCAACCCGGGGCGCTCGGCTCGCTGCGCGAGTCGAACCGGGAGAAGGTGGTGAAGGCGCTGCAGACCCTCGGAGTCGCGAGCCGGGCCGATATCGCGCGCTGGACGGGCCTGTCGCGCTCGACCGTGTCGAGCATCGTGGGCGACCTCCACGACGAGGGGCTCGTCGGGGACCGGCGGGACGGCGGGCGCGAGGCCTCCGGCAGTGGGCGCCCTCCGGCGCTGATCGCGCTCGACCCGGCGGCCGGGTTCGCGCTCGGAATCGACTTCGGCAAGCGTCACCTGGCGGTGGCGCTCGCCGACCTCTCGCATGAGGTCCTCGGGGAGCAGCGCGTCGAGATGACCGACGACTACGAGGCCGGGGAGGGGATGCTGCGGGCCGCCGACCTCGTCGACCGCTTGCTCGACGACCTCGACGCCGACCGCGGACGGGTGATCGGGGTCGGTATGGGCATTCCCGGCCCGGTGCACCGGACCGGGCCGGTCGGCTCGTCGGCGATCCTCCCGGGCTGGTCGGGCACCTCCCCGGCGGAGCGGATGGCAGACCTGCTCGAGCTTCCCGTGCGCGTGGGCAACGACGCCAACCTGGGCGCGCTCGCCGAGTCAACCTGGGGCGCCGGGCGCGGTTCCGCGAGCGTGGTGTACCTGAAGCTCGCCACCGGAATCGGGGCCGGGATCGTGATCGCCGGCCGGCTTTTTGAAGGAGCCGGCGGCACCGCCGGCGAAATCGGCCACACGACGATCAACGAGACCGGCGACATCTGCCGCTGCGGCAACCGCGGCTGCCTCGAGACGTACGCGGGAGCGGCCGCGATCGCCAGCCTGCTCTCGCGCAGCTTTGGCGAGCAGCTCGACCCCGAGGACGTGCTGAGTCGGGCGGCCGAGGGGGATCCCGGCTGCCGGCGGGCACTCGCCGACGCCGGCCGTCATATCGGCGTGGCGGTCGCGAACCTCTGCAATCTGGTGAACCCCGAGCGGATAGTGGTCGGGGGCAGCATGGGCCGAGCCGGCGCCCTGCTGCTGGATCCGCTCAGGGAGTCGGTGACCCTCCGCGCAATCCCGAGCGCGGGCGAGGACGTGCGGATCGTGCCCGGGGAGCTTGGCGAGCGCGCCGAGCTGCTCGGCGCGGTGGCGCTCGTGCTCCAGGAGGCGAGCCTGGCTCAGGGGGGCCGGACGCCGGCACTACAGACCACGGAGACGAAACCCTAAGGAGGAGGACGGAAGATGCAGCAGAGACGCTGGAGCTTTTTTGCGGTTATCGCGGCACTCGCTGTCGCGATGTCGATCGCCGCCTGCGGCGGCGACGATGACGACGACGGGGGCGGCGGTGGCGGCGGTGGCGGTGGCGGCAGCGGCGAGAGCGGCAAGATCGCGCTGCTCCTGCCCGAGACGAAGACGGCCCGCTACGAGTCGCAGGACCGGCCAAACTTCGAGGCCAAGGTCAAGGAGCTGTGTCCGGACTGCGAGATCATCTACTCGAACGCGGACCAGGACGCCGCCCAGCAGCAGCAGCAGGCCGAGGCGGCGATCACACAGGGCGCGCAGGTGATGGTGCTCGACCCGGTCGACGCGGCCGCCGCCGCTCCACTCGTCGCGAGGGCGAAGTCGTCGGACATCCCCGTGATCTCCTATGACCGCCTGATCAGCGACGCCGACATCGACTACTACATCTCGTTCGACAACGAGAGGGTCGGCCAGCTCCAGGGCGAGAGCCTCACGAAGAAGCTCGAGGACGACGGCGCTCAGGGCGACCTCGTGATGATCAACGGCGCTCCCACCGACAACAACGCCACGCTGTTCAAGAAGGGCGCGCACAGCGTCATCGACGACAGCCCGTTCAAGGTGTCGAAGGAGTACGACACGCCCGACTGGAGCCCCGACAAGGCCCAGCAGGAGATGGAGCAGGCGATCACGGCGCTCGGCAAGGACGGCTTCGTGGGCGTCTACGCCGCCAACGACGGAACGGCCGGCGGCGCCATCGCCGCGATGAAGGGCAACGGGATCAACCCGAGCACGCGTCCGACGACCGGTCAGGACGCCGAGCTGGCCGCGATCCAGCGGATCCTGGTCGGCGAGCAGTACATGACCGTGTACAAGGCGATCAAGCCGGAGGCGGAGGCCGCGGCCGAGCTGGCCGTCGCCCTGCTGCGCGGTGAGGACCCGCCGAGCGGGCTCGTCAACGACAAGGTCGCCAACGGCATGAAGGACGTGCCGTCGGTCCTGCTCACACCGGTAGCGGTCACGAAGGACAACGTCAACGACACGATCGTCAAGGACAACTTCTGGCCGGTGAACGAGATCTGCGCGGGCAAGTACGCGTCAGCCTGCAAGGAGGCGGGCATCCAGTAAGACTCCCGGGGTGAGACCCGGCGGCGCGACCCGCGCCGCCGGGCACTCCGGAGAGTGAGAAAGGAGCCTTCGGGATGGACGGGAACACACCCGTGCTCGCGCTCGAGGGGGTCAGCAAGAGCTTCGGCCCGGTGCAGGCCCTGAGCGACGTCGATTTCCAGGTCAGGATGGGCGAGGTCGTCGCGCTCGTGGGCGACAACGGAGCCGGCAAGTCGACGCTGGTGAAGACGATTGCGGGCATTCACTCCGCCGACGACGGGCGCATCCTCTTCGAGGGCAACGAGGTGAAGATCGCCGGCCCGACGGACGCCACGGACCTCGGGATTGCGACCGTTTACCAGGACCTCGCGCTGTGCGACAACCTCGACGTGGTCGAGAACCTCTTCCTAGGCCGTGAGGAGGGCACCTTCGCGCTCGACGAGACCTCGATGGAGAAGCAGACCGGCAGCCTGCTCAGCCGTCTCGCGGTGACGATCGTCGACATGCGATCGGAGGTTGGCACGCTCTCAGGCGGGCAGCGCCAGCAGGTCGCGATCGCCCGCTCGCTGCTCGGCGATCCGAAGGTCGTGGTGCTCGACGAGCCGACCGCGGCCCTGGGCGTACGCCAGACCGCGATGGTGCTCGGCGTGATCAAGCGACTCCGCGACGAGGGGCACGCGGTGGTTGTGATCAGCCACAACCTGGTCGACGTGTTCGAGGTGGCCGACCGCATCTTCGTGCTGCGGCTGGGACGTAAGGCCGGTGACTTCGACGCTGACAAGTCGAGCCAGGAGGAGGTCGTGGCGGCGATCACGGGGGCCGAGTTCGGCCGGGACGGCGACGAGGCGGGAGGTGACCGATGAGTGCAGACGGTGGAGGCGGCGCAGCCGCCGCAACGGCCGACGCCGAGGTCAAGCAGCCTGGTCGCGACCTGGTGCGGCGGTTCGTCCAGGGCGACCTGGCCGCGCTCCGCGTCGTCATCATCCTGGTGGTTATCTGGGCCATCTTCTACAGCCAGGAGGAGCGCTTCCTCAGCTCCGTCAACCTGACCAACCTGATGCTTCAGGCGACTGCCGTGGGGCTGGTGGCGGTCGGCGTGGTGCTGGTCTTGCTGCTAGGCGAGATCGACCTGTCGGTCGGCGCCGTGAGCGGCCTGTGCTCGGCGATCATGGCCGTGCTCGTCGAGCAGAATGGCTGGTCCCCATACCTCGGGATCGCGGCCGGGGTGCTCGCCGGAACCGCGATCGGGCTGTTCCAGGGCTCGGTGTTTACCCGCTTTGGGATACCTTCGTTCGTGGTCACTCTGGCGGGCCTGCTCGCCTGGCCCGGAGCGCAGCTCGAGGTGCTCGGCGAGACGGGGACGGTGAACATCAACAACCCGAAGATCACCGGCCTCACCAGCACCTTCTACAGCGACACGGTGGGCTGGATCTTCGCGGTGTTGGCGATCGCGGCGTTCGCGGCCATCACGCTGCTCGGACGGCAGCGACGCCTCCGCGCAGGGCTGTCCGCGCCGCCGCTCAGCACGCTGGTCGTGCGAATCGTGCTCGTAGCCGTGGTCGTGCTGGTGGCGATCTGGGTCCTGAACGACGACCGCGGCCTGCCGCTGGCCGTGCTGATCCTTCTCGGCTTCGTGCTGCTCTTCGTCTACATCACCACGAGGACGACCTTCGGACGGCACATCTTCGCCGTGGGCGGCAACGCCGAAGCGGCACGGCGCGCCGGCATCAGCACCACGCGCGTGCGGGTCATCGTGTTCATGATCTCATCGACGATGGCCGCGATCGGCGGGATCATGGCCGCGTCGCGGCTGCTGGCGGTGAACCAGTCGTCGGGCGCGGGGGACTTTCTGCTGCTCGCGATCGCCGCCCCGGTGATCGCCGGCACGAGCCTGTTCGGCGGGCGCGGCAGCGTCTGGGACGCGCTGCTCGGCGCGCTCGTGATCCAGTCGATCTCGAACGGTATGGACCTGCTCGGCTACGAGACGGCCGTGAAGTTCATGGTGACCGGCGCGGTGCTGCTGGCCGCAGTGATAATCGACGCGATCGCCCGGCGGCAGCGCCAGGCGGCGGGCCGCATCTAGCCGTCGAATTGTCTGCATAGCGTCACGCACGGCGTGCACGTGGAGGGTGGACAGGCCGGCGTGTGGTAGGGCCCCGCGCGGCCTTGGGCGGCGCCTTGCCCGCACACTTCACAATTCAGCGGGCAGACGTCGAAGCGGAGGAGGGTGCGCTCAGGTGAGCGAGCTTGTAAAGCGGTTGCCGGGGCAGGCGGTCTATCAACTCGGGAGCGTCAAGGTGCTCATCGACGCCGGCGTCATCCGGCCGATCCGCCCCGACCGGCTCTGGGCCTTCGTGCGCACCCTGCAGCACTGGGGGCGAAGCCCCGCTGCCGGCGCGATTGCGCTCGCCGCCCGCTATCCGGACGACCCGATGATCGTCGACGAGCTCGGAACACTCAGCTACTCGGAGGTCAGCTTCCGAACGAACGCACTCGCGCACTCGCTCGCGGACGCGGGAGTCGTGGAGGGTGACGGCGTGGGCATCATGTGCCGCAACCATCGCGGCTTCGTCGAAGCCACGATCGCGGTGTCCAAGCTCGGCGCCGACGCCCTCTATCTCAACACAGCGTTCGCCGGCCCCCAGCTGGCCGAGGTCGCGCAACGGGAGAAGCCGAGAGCCCTCATCTACGACGAGGAGTTCGGCGGCCTGCTCGAGGAGGCGGGGAAGCGGCGCAAGCGCTTCGTCGCCTGGCACGACTCGGACAGCTGCGCCGACCCCACCCTCGACGAGCTGATCCGCGCGGGTGACGCCGGCGACGTGGTGCCGCCCGCCCGCGAGGGCCGCGTGACGATATTGACGAGCGGCACCACGGGAACCCCGAAGGGCGCCTCGCGCGGCAACCCGCAATCGCTCGACCCGGTGGTCTCGCTGCTCTCTGCGATCCCGCTGAAGACGCGCCAGGTTTCCCACATCGCGGCGCCGCTCTTCCACTCGTGGGGCCTGGCGCACTTCTCCCTCGGCCTCGTCCTTGGCACCACCTACGTCCTGCGGCGCAAGTTCGATCCCGAGGCCTGCCTCGCCACGGTGGCGCGCTACCGCTGCGACTCGCTCGTCGTAGTGCCGGTGATGATGCAGCGGATACTCGAGCTGCCGGAGCAGACGCGCGCCAAGTACGACGTGTCGTCGCTGAAGGTGGTGGCCGCGAGCGGCTCGGCGTTACCCGGCGATCTCGCCACCGACTGGATGAACGCCTTCGGCGACACGCTCTACAACCTCTACGGCTCCACCGAGGTGGCGTGGGCGTCGATCGCGACGCCCGAGCACATGCGCGCCGCTCCCGGCACCGCCGGACGCCCACCGCGCGGGACGCTCGTGAAGCTCCTTGACGAGAACGGGGAGGAGGTGCCCGAGGGTCAGCCCGGGCGCATATTCGTCACCAACGAGATGCTCTTCGAGGGCTACACCGGCGGCGGCTCCAAGGAGGTGATCGGGGCCTTCATGTCGACGGGCGACGTCGGGCGCTTCGATGCCGACGGCCGGCTGTTCGTCGAGGGCCGCGACGACGAGATGATCGTGTCCGGCGGCGAGAACGTCTTCCCCAAGGAGGTCGAGGACACGCTTGCTCGCCACGACGCGGTGTCCGAGGCCGCGGCGATCGGCGTCGACGACGCCGATTTCGGCCAGCGCCTGCGCGCCTTCGTGGTCCTCGAGCAGGGGCGCGACGCGAGTGAGGACGAACTGAAGTCGCACGTCAAGCAGAACCTCGCCCGCTACAAGGTCCCGCGTGAGATCTGGTTCATCGAAGAGCTGCCGCGCAATGCCACCGGCAAGGTGGTGAAGCGCGAGCTGCATGAGCTGGACGAGCCAGAGACGGCTGAGTCGAAATAGGGATACCGGCCGCCGATTCGGGGTAGCGGGTTCGGGCAACCGACGAAGGAGTCCGAATGAGCGCTGGAGCGATCATCGCAATCATCATCGGTGCCCTGATCGTGCTGGCACTGGTCATGTGGCTCGGCAAGCGGAGCCGCGATCGCGCGCACGAGACACGGCGCCACGAGGCACGTGAGATCAGGCGCGAAGCCGAGGTCCATGGCGCCGAGGCCGACCAGATGAGTGCCGAGGCCGACGAACGCGCCGCCAGAGCCCGCCGCGAGGAGGCGCAGGCGCGCCAGCAGGCCGTCCGCGCCGAGGAACAGCGACACGAAGCGGAGCACCAGCACGCCCGCGCCCACGACATCGACCCCGACACCAAGGGCGACTACGAGCCGGGCTCGGAGCGCGCGACGACGCGCGAGGGCGAGTCCGACGCGGATGCCGAACGTGACACAAGTCGCGACGGCGACTACGACCGGACCGACGAAGGCTTCACACGCGAGGGCGATCTCGATCCGGACGCGGTCCGCGAGGAGCAGCGCAGGAGGGAGCGGGCGGACCGCTAGTCAGCGGTCCGCCGCCCCGTCCTCGCGAGGGCTAAGCGCAAATTGGCCAGTGGCCCGAGCCGTGGCGGCTCAGCAGCAGCCATGCGCGCCACGTCTGCTCGTGACGCGACGCCGCTGCCGGGTCGCCGGATCCGCCGACGACCTGCCATGTGCCGAAGCTGAACTGGTACATCCCGCGGAAGCTCCCGCCGCCACCGATGGCGCGCGGGTTGCCGTGGGACTCACATGCGGCGATCGACTCCAGGTGCTGCTGGCCCCAGTTGGGGATTCGTCGCACCTTGAAGCGGAACGCGACCGAGCGGCCCTCGGACGTGCGGAGGAAACGGCGGAAGCGCTTCTGCATGCGGTGGATCGAGTGCCGCAGCTCTCGCGCCGTGGGCGGGCGCTGCTGGCTCCGGGCGGCCACGACGAGGTTGCGGCCGCGCCGGCACCGCGTGGTGGTCGAGCTTTCTTCGCCATCGGCGATAGGCGCGCCGAATATCAGTACCGGCGGCCTTTGCCTGTGGGAAGACGGCGGCTCCGGTGCCGCCAGTGGTTGTCATGGTCTCAAGCGCCGGCTGGCTTGTCTGGGCCAGGGCCGGCACTCCGGCTGCCACCGCGGGCACGAGCGCGCACGCAGACAGCAGCAGGATGGTCACCTGCTTGTTCAACGGAGAAACCTCCGGGCGTTGCCTGCCCGGCATTGACGTCCCGAAGGACGCCCGCCAGGGCTTGCCGAGTCCGCGCGATCTCTCCCGCACGCGGACAGGGCCGAGTTCGGCTTACGCGATCACGGTAGCCGCCCGATTCGCGAGTCAAACGTAAGTGTGACCAATGTCACACAACGTGAAACAGCGTGAAACCGGGCGTGCGGAGGCGTACGTCGAAGGCCTGCGCGGGCCTACGGCGCCGCCGCGCTCCGTGCCAGCTCGATCAGCGTCCGGGTGCCGAAGCCGCTGGCGCCCTTGCCCACGTAGTTGCGGCTCATGCCCCAGGCGGTCCCCGCGATGTCCATGTGCACCCACGGGCGATCGTCGACGAACTGGCGCAGGAACTCGGCCGCATAGCTCGACATCGCCACGCGCTGCTCGGACGCGTTCGTGAGGTCGGCGTATTGCCCCTTGGTCAGCTCGAGGTACTCGGGATGGAGCGGGAGGCGCCAGCCGAGCTCGCCGCTCGCCTGGCAGGCCGCCTCGACCTGGCGGTACCAGTCGTCGTCGTTTGAGAACAGGCCGCAGTAGGTGTGGCCCAGAGCGACGAGGATCGCGCCCGTGAGGGTGGCCAGGTCGACGATCCGCTCGGCTCCCTGCTCTACCGCGTAGCAGAGCGCGTCGGCGAGGATCAGGCGGCCCTCGGCGTCCGTGTTGTTCACCTCGATCGTCTTTCCGTTCATCGCGGTGACGATGTCGCCCGGCTTGACCGCGCTGCCGCTCGGCATGTTCTCGGTCGACGGCACCACGGCCGTGATCGTGGCCGGGACGCCCAGCTCGGCGATGCCGGCCATCGCCTCGATCACCGCGGCGCCGCCCGACATGTCGAACTTCATCTCCTGCATCTTGGCCGAGGGCTTGATCGAGATCCCGCCGGTGTCGAACGTGACCGCCTTGCCGACGAAGCCCATGTGCGGGCCGCTCGCGCCGGGCGGTCGCCAGCGCAGCACGATCAGTCGCGGCTCGGCTTCGGTGCCCTGCGCCACCGCGGCGAAGGCCCCCATCCCTCGTGCAACGATCGCCTCGCGATCGAGCAGCTCCACCTCGAGCGCGTTGTGCTGCGCCGCGATCTCGGCGGCTCGCTCCGCCAGGAATACCGGCGTGGCGACGTTGGAGGGGAGGTTCTGGAGGTCGCGGGTGGCATTGGCCGCGCCGGCCACGATCCGCGCCCGCTCGACCTCGCCGGCGTCGACGCCGTCGCCCCTGATCTCGAGCGCCTCCACCCCGGCGCCGTCGTCCTCCTTCGACGACTTGAAGCGGTCGAACGCGTACAGCTTGAGGAGCGTGCCCTCTACGAGCGCTGCGGCAACGCCGGGGCCGGGTGGCGCAGCCCATGAGAGCGACACCGCGCCGAGCTCCTTGGCCCGCCCGGCCGCAGCGGCGGCGGCCACGCGGGCGCGCTCGGCGTCGAACTCGTCGCGCTGGCCGAGCCCGGCAATCAGGACCCGGCGCCGGCCGCCGCCCGGGGCGTCCTCGTGCGCCACGGCGACCTTCTTGAGCCCCGGCTTGGCCTCGCCGAGCTCGACGAGCGCCTGCAGCTCCGGCTCGGCGAGCGCATCGCCCTCGAACAGCCCTACCACGCGGGTGTCGGCGGCGGTCTCGTCGGGCGCGCCCTTGCTGGCTGTGACGGTGGGTCCCGGCATCGGCGCGAGAGGATATCCCGGCGATATCGTTGCGGCCCCGCAACTCGCAAGGAGACGCAGCTCAGATGCCCAAGACCGTGATCCTCGGTGCCGCGCGCACGCCGTTCGGAAAGATGGGAGGCGGCCTCGCGTCGCTCGACGCCACCGAGCTCGGTGGAACGGCGATTGGAGCCGCACTCGAGCGTGCCGAGGTCTCGCCCGAGCAGGTGGAGCACGTCGTGTTCGGACAGGTGCTCCAGGCCGGGCAGGGCCAGATCCCGAGCCGCCAGGCGCAGATCAAGGCCGGCATCCCGAAGGAGGTCTCCAGCGAGACCGTCAACAAGGTGTGCGCGTCCGGGCTGCGCTCGGCCGGGATCGTCGACCAGGCCGTGCGCGCCGGCGACCTCGACCTGGCCGTGGCTGGTGGCATGGAGTCGATGTCGAGCGCTCCCTACCTGCTCAAGCAGGCTCGCTTCGGCTACCGGATGGGCGACGCGAAGGCGCTCGACGCGATGGTGCACGACGGGCTCACCAACCCCTTCACCGGCAAGCACATGGGCGAAGAGGCCGACGAGGTCGGCGAGGAGCTCGAGATCACGCGGGCGGACATGGACAAGTTCGCGCTGCGCTCGCACGAGCTCGCCGTCAGCGCCACCGACGAGGGCCGGCTGCCCGAGGAGATCGTCGCTGTCACGGTCAGCTCGCGGAAGGGCGACACCACGGTCGAGGTGGACGAGGCACCCAGGCGCGAGAGCTCGCTCGAGTCGCTCGCGAAGCTGCGCGGGGCGTTCCACAAGGACGGCGCCCACACGGCCGGCAACGCGCCGGGAGTGAACGACGGGGCGGGCGCGCTCGTGCTCTCCTCCGACGAGTGGGCGAGTGCCAACGGGCGCACTCCGCTGGCGACGATCGTGACCCAGGCGGCCGTCGCCGACGAGTTCCCCTACCTCGCTCGCACCCCCGCCAACGCGACCACGAAGGCGCTCGAGCAGGCCGGCCTGTCAGTCGACGACATCGACCTGTTCGAGATCAACGAGGCCTTCGCGTCGGTGGCGCTCAACTCGATGCGCATGCTCGGGGTGGACGAGTCGAAGGTGAACGTCAACGGCGGCGCGATCGCTCTCGGCCACCCGATCGGGGCCAGCGGCGCGCGCATCCTCATGACGCTCGTCAACGAGCTGCGCCGCCGCGGCGGCGGCCTCGGCGTGGCGGCGCTCTGCTCCGGCGGGGGGCAGGGCGACGCCATGATCGTCGAAGTCAACGGCGCGTAGCACCTCCATGGCGGGGCAGGCCGCCGCCTTCTTCGACCTCGACAAGACCCTCATCGAGGGCTCGAGCGCTGTGCACTTCGCGCGCGCCGCCTACAAGAACGGGATGGTCTCCCGGCGCCGGCTGGCGAACGACGCCTGGGCGAACATCCGCTTCCGCATACGCGGCTCCACCGACCAGGGCACCGACGAGCTGCGGACCCGGATCCTCGACGCCATCGCGGGCCAGCGCGTCGTCGACCTCGCGCGGCTTGGGCCCGACGTGCTCGCGGGCGTGCTGCCATTGCTGTACCGCGAGGTGCTCGACGAGGCCTATGCCCACCAGGACGCCGGGCGTGCCGTATACATCGTCACCGCCGCCTCCCAGGAGCTCGCCGAGGTGCTCGCGCACGTGCTCGTGCTCGACGGCGGGATCGGGATGCGCAGCGAGATCTCGGACGGCGTCTACACCGGCCGGCCGGCGGGGCCGTTCACCTATCGCGAGGGCAAGGCCGAGGCGATCCGCGAGCTCGCCGCGCGCGAGGGGATCGACCTGTCCGAGTCGTACGCGTACTCGGACTCGGAGTCCGACCTGCCGATGCTGCGGGTGGTGGGCCACCCCGTGGCCGTCAACCCGGACGCGGAGCTCGAGCGGATCGCCCGCTCCGAGGGCTGGCGCATCATGCGCTTCGACAAGCTCGGGCGCCACCTGAAGCTCCTGGCTGGAATGGGAAGCGTGGTCCTGATCGCCGCGGGAGGCGGCTATGTGGCCGCGCGCATGCGCCGCCCGAGCCGCCTACGCCGCCTGCGCCTCAGCCGCTGACCCTGGGGCACCTTCGCGCGCGCCGCCGATGCCTGACAGAGAATGGCTTCGAGCGTGATCCCCTCACCCGAAACCGGCCTGCCCGCTGCCGCCGAGCGCGTCCTGCGCGCCAACGACAACGGCGGCTACACCGTCCCGTCGCGCTCCACCTATCCGCACCAGTGGAATTGGGACTCGGCGCTGGCCGCGCTCGGCTGGGCGGAGCTCGACCCGGAGCGCGCCTGGACCGAGCTCGAGACGCTCGCCGGCGCGCGCGACGCCAACGGGATGATTCCGCACATCGCCTTCCACACACGCCTCCCCGACCGCTTCAACGGCCGGCTGCGGAGCGTGCTCACCTCGGTCGCGAGACCGTACGCGCGCTACCTCCCGGGGCCGCGCTGGTGGGGCAGGCGCTTCAGCGTGGACGGCCGCCGCATCTCCGGCATCACCCAGCCGCCGGTCGCCGCCACGTGCGCGCGGCTCCTGTTCGAACGGCATCCCGACGAGGGGCGCGCGGCCGGCCTGTTGCCCCCGCTGCTGGCCTGGCATCGCTTCCTGCTCGAGCAGCGCGACCCGGGTGGCGTCCGCGAGCCGGTGCTCGTCCACCCCTGGGAGTCCGGGCGTGACAACGCGCTCGAATGGGATGCCCCGCTCTGGCGCGTGCTGCCCGAAGTGTCCGTCCTCCACCGGCGCGACACCCACTCGGTCGATGCCGCGGAGCGGCCGAGCGACGAGCACTACCGCCGCTACCTCACGCTCGTGCGCCACGGCACCGCCATCGACTGGGACCAGGTGCCGCTCGCCCGCGCCGGCGCCTTCCGGGTACTCGATCCGGGCTTCAGCGCGATCCTCGCGCGCTCCTGCCACGACCTCGCGTTGCTCGCCTCCGACCTGGGTGAGGAGGGCATCGCGGAGGAGAGCAGCTCCGGCTCCGAGCGGGTCGCAGCGGCGCTGCGCGCCCGGGCGGGCTCGGACGGGCTGATCCGCGCGCTCGACATGGTCGACGGGTCGCCGCTCACGGCTCTCGGGGCGGGTAGCGCGCTGGCGGTGCTCACTCCGGGTCTGACACGCGACCAGGTCGGCGCAGTCGCCCGCGAGGTCGTCGATGGGCGGCTCGCGTCGCCCTACGGGGTGCGCTCGCTCGTCGCTGACGATCCGGAGCGCTCGCCGCGCAACTACTGGCGCGGGCCGGTCTGGGCGAATATCACCTGGCTCTGCGCGCACGGACTCGACGAGCACGGCGAGCACGAGGCGGCCGTGACTCTGCGGGCCCGCATGCTCGACGCGGTCGAGGGCGGCGGCATGCGCGAGTACTTCGTGCCCGACTCGGGTCGCGGCCTCGGAACCAGCGACTTCAGCTGGACCGCGGCCCTGGCGTTGCGCACGCTGAGCGCGCAGGCCAGGGCGGCGCGTCACGACGCGGCTTAGACTCTTTCCCGATGGCGGTCGAGCCTCGGGAGATGACGGATGCGGAGCGCTGGTATCGGGAGCGCTTCTCCGCGACGCCGCAGCGCGAAGCGCTTTTCACCACGTTGAGCGGGGAGTCGGTCGAGCCGCTCTACACGGAGGCGGATCTGCCGCCGTCGGAGGCGATCGGTTTGCCGGGCGAGTTTCCGTTCACGCGCGGCGTGTACCCGAGCATGTATCGCGGGCGGTTGTGGACGATGCGCCAGTTCGCGGGCTTCGGGACGGCCGAGGAGACGAACGAGCGTTTTCGGTATTTGCGCGAACATGGCCAGACGGGGTTGTCGACGGCGTTTGACATGCCGTCGTTGATGGGCCACGACTCGGATCATCCGCGTTCTGTGGGCGAGGTCGGCCGCGAGGGTGTGGCGGTCGATTCGCTCGACGACATGGAGACGCTGTTCCAAGGCATCCCGTTGGGGGAGGTCTCGACGTCGATGACGATCAACGCGCCGGCGGCGGTGATGCTGGCGTTCTACGTGGTCGCGGCCGAGCGTCAGGGGGTGGAGGCCGAAAGGCTGGCGGGGACGATCCAGACGGACATCCTGAAGGAGTACATCGCCCAGAAGGAGTGGTGTTTCCCGATCGACCCGGCCATGCGTCTCGTGACGGACATGGTCGAGTTCTGCGCGAGGCGGATGCCCAGGTGGCATCCGATCTCGATTTCGGGCTATCACATCCGGGAGGCGGGCTCGACCGCGCAGCAGGAGCTGGCGTTCACGTTGAAGGACGGCTTCACGTACGTGGAGCGGGCGCTCGAGCGCGGGCTCGGGGTGGACGAGTTCGCACCCAGGCTCAGTTTCTTTTTCAACGCGCATATCGATTTCTTCGAGGAGATCGCGAAGTACAGGGCCGCGCGCCGGATCTGGGCCAGGGAGCTCAGAGACACCTATGGCGCCAAGGATGAGCGCAGCCTGTTGATGCGTTTCCACTCCCAGACCGCGGGGGTGTCGCTGACGGCCCAGCAGCCGCTCAACAACATCGTCCGTACCGCGACCGAGGCTTTGTCGGCGGTGCTGGGCGGCACGCAGTCGCTGCACACCAACAGCTTCGACGAGGCGCTGGCCCTGCCGACCGAGGAGGCCGTCAGGGTCGCGCTCCGCACGCAGCAGATCATCGCCCACGAGACCGGGGTGGCGAACACGATCGACCCGCTCGGTGGCTCCTATTTCGTCGAGGCCTTGACCGACCGCATGGAGCAGGCCGCCTACGAGTACTTCCGAAGGATCGACGAGCTGGGCGGGATGGTCGAGGCGATCAATCAGAACTACCCCCAGCGCGAGATCGCCGACGCAAGCTTCACCCTGCAGGAGGAGATCGAGCGCGGCGACAGGGTGATCGTCGGCGTGAACCGCTACCAGCAGCAGCAGGACCGCGAGCTCGAGATCCTGCGGATCCCACCCGGGCTCGAGCGCAAGCAGATCGGCCGCGTCCAGGCCATCCGCGCCCGGCGCGACGCCATCGCCGTCGAGGCTGCGCTGGCCGAGCTGCGGGAGGTCGCGGCCAGCGACCGCAACCTGATGGAGCCGCTGCTCGACGCCGCCCGCGCCCAAGCCACCGAGGGCGAAATCATCCAATCCCTCCAAAAGGTCTTCGGCACCTACACCGAAACACCGGTCTTCTGACCCGCCGCCGGCCCGCGCGTGTGCCAACGCGCCGTGTTGCCGCGGCGAGCCGTCCCAGCACCGCGGCAGGAGCTAGGGTCCGGCGTCGATGAGGCACTGGATTGTGCTGGCTGCGATCTACGCGCTCGTTGCGGCGGCGGTCCTGCCGGGCGCGCCGCTCGCGCAGCAGGAGCCGCCGGCCACGGAGACTCCCACGCCGGCCCCCGAGACGGTTCCGGGCGAGACGGTCCCTTCAGAGACCGCTCCCGAAGCTCCCGAGCCCGCCGAGACCGTGCCGGCCGCGCCCGCTCCGGCCGAGCCGGCGCCCCCGCCCGCAGCACCTCCTGCGGCCGAGCCCTCGCCCGCCGCACAGCCGGGCGCCCCCGCGCCGGTGCCCACCGAGCCCGTCCCGGCGCAGTCACAGTCCGATCGCGCGAAGCCGGCCGCGAAGCGCGGGAAGCCCAGGCGGGTGGCCGTCGCCGCCGCGACGAAGTCCGTGACGATCAGCGACTTCCAGTTCTCGCCCGCCGAGATCACGATCCAGCAGGGCGACACGGTCACGTGGACGAACGACGGCCCGACTGCCCATTCCGCGACCGCGTCGGCCGGCGGCTTCGACACGGGCATCTTCCCCGAGGGCGAATCCCGGTCGCATACCTTCGACGAGGCCGGCACGTTCGCCTACATCTGCACGCCCCACCCGAACATGCACGGCACCGTGGTGGTGGAGGCCTCGACCAGCGGCGACAGCGGCTCGGGCGACGACTCCGGCAGCGGCACGGGCGACAGCGGCTCGAGCGACTCGAGCTCCGGCAGCAGTTCGTCCGACTCCAGCTCGTCCGATTCCAGCTCGGACCTCCCCGCCACGGGCGCGGATGCCGCGGCGCTCGCCATCCTCGGGTTGCTGATGGTCGCTCTCGGAATCGCGATCCAGCGGCGCTCACGCGAGCCGGAGCCACCTTCGGCTGGGTAACCTGCCGCACGTGTCCAGCCGCAAGATCCGGGTCGTGGTGGCCAAGCCGGGCCTCGACGGGCATGACCGCGGCGCCAAGATCATCGCCCGCGCGCTCCGCGACGCCGGCATGGAGGTGATCTACACGGGGCTGCACCAAACCCCCGAGCAGATCGTCGAGACCGTGCTCCAGGAGGACGCCGACGCCGTGGGGCTCTCGATCCTGTCCGGAGCCCACATGACGCTCGTGCCGCGGATCGCCGCGCTCCTCAAGGACGAGGGCGCCGAGGACGTGGTGCTCGTCGTGGGTGGGACGATCCCGAACGACGACATCCCGGAGTTGAAGGAGCTGGGGGTGGCCGAGGTGTTCACCCCGGGCGCTCCGGTGCAGGGAATCATCGACTTCATACAACGCGCGGTCCCGGCCTGAACAAACGTCCAGCCGGGGATTGACTGACGAGTCAATCGGGTAAGATGCGCCGCGTTTCCAGTCAAGGAGAAGCTTCCGTGAAGATCTGCGTCCTCGTCAAAGAGGTGCCCGACGCCGCAGTAGAGAAGCGCATGGACCCGGGTTCCAAGCGCCTCGACCGCTCGGGCGAGACCACGCTGAACCAGTTCGACACCCACGCCATCGAGGCGGCCATGCAGATTCGCGAGGGCGGCGCCGTGGAGGTCGAGGAGATCGTCGCCGTGACGATGGCCCCCGCCGACGCCGGTCGCACGCTCAACAAGGCGGTCGCGCTCGGCGCCGACCGCTCGGTCCACCTCACAGACGAGGCGCTGGCCGGCTCCGACGTGTGCGCCACGGGCTACGCGCTCGCGAAGGTGCTCGAGTCGGAGTCGCCCGACCTCGTCCTGCTCGGCCAGCAGTCTGCCGACGGCGAGTGCTACACGATCGGCGCCGTGGTGGCCGACCACCTGAAGATGCCCTCGCTCACGCAGGTCATCAACCTCGACGTCGAGGACGGCAAGCTGCGCTGCGAGCGCCAGGCCGAGTACGGCTACGACACCGTTTCGGTCGAGCTGCCGGCAGTGATCTCCGTAGGCGACGCAATCAACGAGCCGCGCTATCCCTCGCTCAAGGCGATCATGGGCGCGAAGAAGAAGCCGCGCGACGTCCGCGCCACGGGCGACGTGGGCATCGAGTCCGGCCGGGTGGGCAGCGAGGGCTCGAGAACCGAGGTCCTGGCCATCAACCCGCCCCCCGAGAAGGCCGCCGGCGAGATCATCGAGGACGAGGACACGAACGAGACGGTCGAGCGGATCGTCGCCTGGCTCGAGGAAAGGAAGCTCTTGGCATGAGCATCCTCGTATACGCACTTCATTACGAGGGCGAGTTCAACAAGAACTCGCTCGGCGCCGTGTCCGAGGGCGCGAAGCTCGCCAAGGAGCTCGGTGGCGAGGCCGCCGCGGTCGTTGTCGGTGGCGACGATCTGACCGACGAGCTGTGCTCCTCGCTCGGCAGGTACGGCGTCTCCAAGGTCTACCGGGTCAAGGGCCCCGAGGGGCTCGCCCAGCCCGTCGTCGACGCGATGGCCAGGGTGATCGCCGACAACGGCTTCAAATACGCGCTCTTCGGCGGTGGCCTGCTCGGCTTCGAGATCGGCGCCGGCCTCACGGCCCGCCTGAACGCCGGCGTGACCATGGAGGTCACGGCCGTCAGGGTCGAGGACGGCAAGCTCGTGGCCGAGCGGCCGATCCTGCAGGACTCCCAGGTCGTCGACGTCGGCTACGTCGGAGAACCCGGAATCATCATCGGGCGCCTGAACGCGTTCGACACGGTCGAGTCCGGTGACGCCGCCGCCACGGTCGAGGACGTCGACGTGGCGTTCGAGGACCACTCGACCAAAGCCGTGATGGTCGAGCGCGGCGAGCAGCGCGGGGCGGACGTGAACATCGAGGACGCCGACATCCTCGTCGCCGGCGGCCGCGGCCTCGGCAAGGCCGAGGGTTTCGAGCTCTGTGAGTCGCTCGCCGGCGCGCTCGGCGGCGCCGTTGCGGCCACCCGCGCGGTGGTCGACGCGGGCTGGTACCCGTACGCCGCCCAGATCGGCCAGACCGGCAAGACGGTGGCGCCGAAGCTCTACGTGGCGGCCGGCATCTCGGGGGCGATCCAGCACAAGGTCGGGATGCAGTCCTCGGAGAACATCATCGCCATCAACAAGGACCCGAACGCGCCGATCTTCGAGTTCTCCGACCTCGGCATCGTGGGCGACCTCAACAAGATCATCCCGAAGCTCGTCGAGGCCGTGAACGCGAAGAAGGCTTGATGAGCACCGCGCCGATCGAGTTTCCGCCGCCGGTCGACTCCGCGAGGGAATTCGTCGGCGCGCCCACCGACCCCGAGGACGAGCGCATCGAGGTCGGGGTCGTGATCGTCGGCGGCGGCCCGGCCGGCCTCGCCTGCGCGATCCGCCTGACCCAGCTCCTCGCCGAGGATGAGGCGCTCATGGAGTCGCTCGGCGAGGTGCCGGTGGCGGTCGTGGAGAAGGGCAAGAACCCCGGATCGCACCTGCTGTCCGGGGCGATGATGAACCCGTCGGCGATGAAGACGCTCTTCCCGGACCTCCCGGAGAGCGACTGGCCGACATACGGCCCCGTCGCGAAGGACGCCGTCTACCTGCTCCCGAACTCCAAGCGCGCGATCCCCCTCAAGCCGACGCCGCCGCCGTTCCGCAACCACGGCAACCACGTCACGTCGGTTGCACAGCTGGGCCGCTGGCTCTCGGACCAGGCGGAGGAGGCCGGCGTGTACATCCTCGGCGAGACCGCCGCGTCGAAGCTGCTCGTCGACGACGGGCGGGTCGTGGGCGTCCGCTCCGGCGACAAGGGCCGCGGCCGCGACGGCGAGGAGCTGTCGAACTTCGAGCCCGGCTCCGACCTGATCGCGAAGGCCACGGTGCTCGCCGAAGGCACCCAGGGGCACCTCACCGGGGCGGCGATCCGCCATTTCGACCTCGGCTCCGAGGACCCGCAGCAGTGGGAGCTCGGGGTCAAGGAGGTCTGGGAGGTTCAGAAGCCGCTCGACCGCGTGATCCACACAATGGCGTGGCCGCTGCGATACGGCGCGAAGTACCAGGAGTTCGGCGGCTCGTTCATCTACCCGATGGGCGAGGACCGGGTCTCGATGGGCTTCGTCTGCGGACTCGACTACCGCGACGCGACCTTCAGCGTGCACGACGCGCTGCAGCAGCTCAAGGGGCACCCGCTCGTCGCGGGGATCCTCGAGGGCGGCAAGCGCATCGGGTGGGGGGCCAAGACGATCCCCTCCGGCGGCTACTGGGCGCAGCCGCGCCGATTCTGGGCGCCGGGCATGGTGATCGCGGGCGACGGCGCGGGCATGGTGAACATCCCGACGCTCAAGGGCGTCCACTACGCGATGCACGCGGGGATGTTCGCGGCCGAGGCGATCTGCGAGCGCCTCAAGGTCGGCGAGACCGGCACGGACGACCTGTCCGGCTACCAGGCGCGTGTCGAGAGCTCGGAGATCGAGAAGGACATCCGGCGCTCGCGCAACATGCGCCAGCCCTTCGCCAAGGGCTTCTTCATCGGCGGCGCGATCGCGAACATGATGGAGATCTCGGGCGGGCGCTTCCCGGGCGGGCGCTGGAAGACCCACGACGACGCCACCGTCGACGTGTTCATCGGCGACCGCGACAAGGACTATCCGAAGCCCGACGGCAAGACGACGTTCGACAAGCTCTCGTCGGTCTTCGCGAGCGGCAACGCCACCCGCGACGACGCGCCCAACCACATCCGCATCCAGGACAAGGTGCCGCTCGAGGTGGCGCTGATGTGGCAGAACATGTGCCCCGCGGCGGTCTACGAGGTGCCCGAAGAGGAGCTCGAGAGCGCTCGCGTGGACGGCAACGGCAGGCTCGACGGCAAGCGCGAGGTCAAGCTCCAGATCACGCCGTCGAACTGCGTGCAGTGCGGGGCGATCACGGCGAAGGGCGGCCGGCTGACGCCTCCCGAAGGCGGCGACGGCCCGAACTACCAGGTCACCTGAGGGCCTCGGGGCGCGCTCCCCGGCGTCCTCGGTCGCTCGCGTGCCGAGCACGCGTCGCTCCCTGCGTCCTTGGGGAGCACACCCCGAGGCATCTCAGCCGACCTGGCGAGCCAGGTCACCTGACTGCCTTAGCTGACCGGGCGAGCCAGGTCACCCTTGGAGCGCGTGCCAGCGGGGGGATTCGGCAACCGCGTCGCGCCGGGGTGCATACCGCTTGCACCCCCTGCAACCCGTTTGCACCCCCTGCAAGCGGTTTCCCGAAACCCCCCGGTGCCGCAAAGCGGATGCGTGGTCGCTGGTTTGGACGCCTGGGAGCCCTCGTTCGCCGATCCGCCCACCCGCTAGCTTCCCCGCATCCGCTCCCCGGGCCAGCATCCTCGCCGGGCCGCCGTGGTCGGCGCTGCCGAGTACGGACCCGAGCGGGTGGCGTGCGCCGGCGGGCCCGCGCACGCGCTCGAGATGGTGGAGGCCGGCGCGGGCCTCGTGTGTGCTTCGCGCTCCGAGGCACTCGCCCACCGGGTGGCCGACTGCTTCCAGCGCGCGGGGGTGGTCTGCGAGGTGTCCGACGACCCCACGGGAGTCGAGCTGGCGGGCGTGGCCAAGAACGCCGCGGCGGTCGCTGTGGGGGCGTCGCAGGCACAGGGCCTCAACGCCGCCGGGATGGCCGCCGCCGACATCTCTCTCGAGGTGCTCGCGCTGGCGGCGCGGAGCGGCGGCCGGGCGCAGACCTTCGTCGGCCGGGCCGGCACGGGTGACCTCGTCGCCACGGCGCTCGCCCCGACGAGTGGGTGGCCACGGTGCGTGCGAAGCAGCCCGCGCCCGCAGCCTTCCGCCGCCGGGGGACATGGTGGGGCCGGGTTAGAGAGTGGTTCGCGCGCCGCTAGAATCGAAAGCCGAATGAAGCCGGATATCCATCCCGAGTACGGACCCTCGCACGTCCGTTGCACCTGTGGCAACGAGTTCTGGACGCGCTCGACGAAGCCCGAGCTGCACGTCGAGATCTGCTCGAACTGCCACCCCTTCTACACGGGCCGTCAGAAGCTCGTGGACACCGGAGGCCGCGTCGAGCGCTTCCGCCGCCGCGCAGCGCGCTCGCGCCGCTAGCGGGCGCCGCAACTCTGAGCCTCGGCGCCTGTTCACACGGGGCATGCGTCGTGCTCTCCTCGTCATCGCGCTGCTCGCGGCTGCCCTCGGAGCGGCGCCGGCGCCGGTCCAGGCGCAGCAGTCGCCGGCCTCGGTGCGTCTCGTCGCGTGCTCGTTCGAGGAGCACGAGGCGTCGTTCCGGGGCAGCATGCGCCGGGTCGAGGGAAGCGATCGCATGGCCATGCGCTTCACGCTCATGGAGCGCACCGGAACGGGAGGCTTCAAGCCGCTCAGGGCACCGGGGCTGGGACGCTGGCGTCGCGCCAAGCAGGGCGTCGTCAACTTCGGCTATCGCCAGGTCGTGCAGGCTCTGCCGGAGAACGCGATCTACCGGATGAGGGTCGATTTCCGGTGGTTCGCCCCCGACGGCGGCGTGCTGCTTCACATTCAACGGAGCAGCGCGTCGTGTCGCCAGTTCGCGGCCCTCCCGAACCTCCGCGTGGAGCTCCTCGGCACGAGTCCGACGAAGGTGCCGGGCGTTGTCCGCTATCGCGTCCTGGTCGTCAATGCCGGGAAGGCCGCCGTCACAGCGCCCGTGCGGCTCTCGGTCGACGGCGGCGTGATCGACACAGCGAGCGTGGCCGACCTTCTGCCCGGTGAAGAGCGCGAGATCGGCCTTCGCGGGCCGAGCTGCACGAGCCTCGTGGCCGCTGAGGCGGACCCGGACGAGGTGATCGTCGAGAGCTCCGAGGACGACAACACGGACGAGCTCGCCTGCCCGATTCCCTAGCGCGAATGGCGCCGGGCCTCAGGCGCGGCGCTGAACCGCCGATACGATGAGGAAGGTGAGCGCCTCCCCGTCAAACAACGGCAGCGCGCCGGACCACCTGCGCGAGGCCACCAGAGACGCCCCGATCGGCGGTCAGGCCGTGCTCGAGGGCGTGATGATGCGCGGCATCTCCACCTGGGCGGTGGCGGTGCGCAAGCCCTCGGCCGAGCAACTCGCCGCCGGCGGCTCCGACTCGAAGGAGGGGGCGAAGGGCGAGATCGAGGTGATCTCCGAGCCGCTCGTCTCCTGGACCAAGCGCCATCGGATCCTGCGCGTGCCGGTGATCCGCGGCGTGGCTGCTCTTGTCGAGTCGCTCAAGATCGGCTTCCGCGCGCTCGGGATCTCCGCGAACGCCCAGATGCCCGCGGACGAGTCCGGCGAGAAGGCCGAGATCGGCGGCGGCGCGTGGGCCGGGACGATCGTCTTCGCCCTCCTGTTCGCCATCGGCCTCTTCTTCCTGCTGCCCGCCGGGCTGACGAACATCTTCCAGGACCAGATCCCGAACTCGATTCTGTTCGTGGTCATCGAGAAGCTGGTCCGGATCACGATCTTCCTCGGCTACCTGGTGCTGATCTCGCGCATGCCGGATCTCCAGCGCGTGTTCGAGTACCACGGCGCCGAGCACAAGACGATCTCGTGCTACGAGGCCGGCGAGGCGCTGACTCCGGAGAACGCGCAGCGCTTCTCCCGCTTCCACCCCCGCTGCGGCACGAGCTTCCTGCTGCTCGTGATGATCGTCGCCATCGTGGTGTTCGCCCCGCTCGGGAAGCTCGATTGGCACTGGCTGTTCATCTCGCGAATCGTCGGCATCCCGATCGTGGCGGGACTTGCGTTCGAGCTGATCAAGTGGTTCGGCAAGAACCGCACGAAGCGCTGGGCGCGCGTTCTCATGTGGCCCGGCATCCAGCTCCAGCGCCTGACGACGCGCGAGCCCGACCTGTCCCAGCTTGCGGTGGCCATCGCGGCGCTCGAGGCCGTGCTCGCGGTCGAGAACCCGCGTGCCGCCGCCGAGGAGGACAAGGTCGGCATGGAAGTCGTTGCGTAGGGCCGAAGCAGCCGGCTCGGCCGGATGCGCACGGTTTGCGTAGGGCCGAAGCAGCCGGCTCGGCCGGCTGCGCACGGTTTGCTTATTCGGTTAACCGGGTTTTCGGCGGCGCCATCGATAGCTACCCTCGAGGTCTATGGGCGCCGTGCTCCTCACCGGCGCCACGGGTTTCGTAGGGATGGAGTTGCTGCGCCGCTTCCTAACGGCAGGCGATCGCCAGGTCTACGCGCTCGTGCGCGCACCGGACGACCAGGCCGCAGCCGCCAGGCTGCCGGCGCACGACTACCTGACCGCCGTGGCTGGGGACATCGAGCAGCGGGGCCTCGGCCTCTCGCCGAGGACCGCGGACATGCTCGCCGAGGAGGTGAGCACGGTGGTCCACTGTGCTGCGACCGTGTCGTTCGATCTGCCGCTGGAGCGGTCGCGCCAAGTGAACGTCGGCGGGACCAGTAACGTCGCCGACCTGGCGGCGCGCTGCCGTCGCCTCGAACGGTTCACCTACGTGTCGACCGCCTACGTCGCCGGCGAGCCGCGTGGCCTGTTCCGCGAGGACCAGCTCGACGTCGGTCAGCGCTTCCGCAATCCCTACGAGCAGTCCAAGTTCGAGGCAGAGCGGATGATCCGCGAGCGCGCGACGCAGCTGCCGCTCCAGATCCTGCGCCCGAGCATCATCGTGGGGGATAGCCGCACCGGTCGCACCTCCACGTTCAACGTCCTCTATGGCCCGCTCAAGGCGCTTGCGCGCGGGCGCATCCCGGCGATTCCTGCCCGCCGCTCGTCGCCCGTCGACATCGTGCCGGTGGACTACGTAGCCGACCGCGCCTACGAGCTCGCGACCACAGGGCCGGACGGGACCTTCCATCTCGTCGCCGGGCGCAATGCGACAACCGTTGGGCGCCTGCTCGAGCTCTCCACGCGCCACCTGCGTCGTCCGGCGCCGAAGGTGCTGCCGCCGCGGCTCTACCGCCGCGCGGTGCACCCCTGGCTGCGGCTCAAGTACGCGGGCCTGCGTCGCATGGAGGTCTACTTCCCGTATTTCGCCATGCGGGTCCGCTTCGACGATCGCCGGCTCGGCCCCGGACCGCCCGTCGAGGGCTACTTCCACAGGCTCGTGGACTACGCCGAGCGTGCAGGCTGGGGGCGCGTACCCTCTGCCGTGTGATCGAACGCCTCGTCGAGCAGATCGAGGATCGGTTCGCGGAGCTCTCCGCGCAGATGGCCGATCCCGAGGTGATCGGTGACCAGCGCCGCTACGCCGATGTGGGGCGCGCGTACCGGCAGCTGGAGCCGGCGCATGCGCTCGCCACCGAGTGGAGGCGAGCCACGGATGACGCAGCCGGGGCCCGCGAGCTGCTCGCCGAGGACGGCGACGATCCCGAGCTGCGCGAGCTGCTGCGCACGTCCGAGGAGCGTCTCAACGAGCTCGAGGAGGAGATCCGGCTCGCGATGGTCGAGCCCGACCCGAACGACGATAAGGACGTGATCGTCGAGATCCGGCCGGGCGCCGGGGGAGAGGAGGCGGGCCTGTTCGCGGGCGACCTCTACCGGATGCTGGGCCGCTATGCCGAACGGCGCGGCTTCAAGCAGGAGCCGCTCGAGATCGGAGAGGGCCACTTCACGTTCGCGGTCAAGGGCCGCGGCGCCTACAGCGTCTTCAAGTACGAGGGCGGGACACACCGCGTGCAGCGGGTGCCCGAGACCGAGTCGCAGGGGCGCATCCATACCTCGACCGCGACCGTCGCCGTGCTGCCGGAGGCCGAGGACGTTGACGTCCAGATCGACCCGAACGACCTGCAGGTCGATGTCTACCGCTCGTCGGGCCCGGGTGGCCAGTCGGTCAACACGACCGATTCGGCTGTCCGCCTCACCCACAAGCCCACCGGGCTCGTGGTCTCGATGCAGGACGAGAAGTCGCAGCTGCAGAACCGCGAGAAGGCGATGCGTGTCCTGCGCGCGCGACTCTTGGAGCGCGAGCTCGAGGCGCAGCAGGCCGAGGTGGCCGCGGCGCGGCTCGCACAGGTCGGCACCGGCGAGCGCGCCGAGAAGATCCGCACCTACAACTTCCCCCAGGACCGCGTGACCGATCACCGCGTCGGTCTCACGAAGGGCAATCTGCCGGGCATCCTGGCCGGCGAGCTCGACGAGTTCACGGCCGCGCTCGAGGCAGAGGAGAAGCGCCGCATGCTCGAGGCCGCCGAGCCGGTGGGTGGATGACTGCTCGCGACGCGCTCGACGCGGCGATCACGGCGATCGAGGCCGCCGGCTGCGCAACGCCGAAGCTCGATGCGGAGCTCCTGATCGCAGACGCACTCGGGGTGGACCGCGCCCGGTTGTTCATCGACCCGGACATGGAGGTCCCCCCGGCGGCCGCGCGCGTGATCGGCGAGCACGTACGGAGGCGGGTCGCGCGCGAGCCGGTGGGGTACATCCTCGGCCGCAAGGGCTTCCGCCACATCGAGCTTGCCATCGACCGGCGCGCGATCATCCCGCGTCCCGAGACCGAGCTGCTCGTGGACGTGGCCGCCGGGCAGCCCGCGGGAGCACGCGTGCACGACGTGGGCACCGGGGCAGGGGCGATCGCGCTCGCCCTGCTCGACGAGCGCCCCGACTTGCACGTGACCGCCAACGAGCCCTACGCGCCTGCGGCCGCCGTGGCGCGCGAGAACGCGGCCCGGCTTGGGCTGCCGCTCGAGGTGAGCGACGAGTTCGGCCTGCCGGAGGGGGACTACGACCTGGTGGTGGCCAACCTGCCCTACGTCCCCGACGGCGAGTGGGAGCGCCTGCAGCCGGAGATACGCCGCTACGAGCCGCGCGAGGCGTTCCTCTCGGGGGAGGACGGGCTCGACGCGATCCGTGAGCTGATCGCGGCCGCGCCCGCCGGGACGCAGGTGGCGCTCGAGCACGGGAACGACCAGGGGCGCGACGTGCGCGACATGCTCGACGACGCCTCGTCGTACCCCGACCTGGCGAATTGGGAGCGGATCACCGTGGGGCGCGTGCGCTGAGATCCGAGGACGTCGCCACCTTCGAGCGCTGCATAGCGGTCGGCGGGGTGGCGCTCTTCCCCGCGGACACCGTCTACGGCCTCGCCACCGAGCCCGACTCGCGCGACGGGGTCGACCGCCTCTACCGGCTGAAGGGGCGGCGCCCCGACCGGCCCGCTGCCGTGATGTTCTTCCGGCTCGAGCTGGCGTTGGCAGCGCTGCCCGAGCTCGGTGGCCGCACGCGCTGGGCGGCCGAGCGGCTGCTGCCCGGCGCCGTGACGCTGCTCTTGCCGAATCCGGCGCGGCGCTATCCGCTCGCCTGCGGCCCCGAGCCGTCCCGGCTCGGCCTGCGCGTGCCGCATCTGCCCGGTCCGCTCGCTCCGCTCGCGGGGGTCAGCTGGCCGGTGCTGCAGTCGAGCGCCAACGTCTCCGGCGGCGCGGATGTCCGCCGCGTGGAGGACGTCGACGAGCGCATCCGCGCCGGTGTCGACCTGATCCTCGACGGCGGTGAGTTGCCGGGCACGCCCTCGACCGTGGTCGACCTGACCACCTACGAGAACGGCGGCAGCTTCGAGATCGTGCGCGAGGGCGCCATACCGTCCGCCCAGGTCGAGCAGGCTTTGCTGTGAGCGGCCGGTGCTACGGTGCCACCGATGAGCGAGCTGAGCCCTGATTTCTTCACCAAGCCGGTTGCCGACGTCGATCCCGAGATCGCCGGCGTGCTCAAGGACGAGGCGGCGCGCCAGGAGCGGACGCTCGAGATGATCGCCTCGGAGAACTTCGTCCCGCAGTCGATCCTCGACTGTCAGGGCTCGGTGCTCACGAACAAGTACGCCGAGGGCTACCCCGGCAAGCGCTACTACGGGGGCTGCGAGTACGTCGACGTGGCCGAGCAGCTGGCGATCGACCGCGCCCAGGAGCTGTTCGGCGCGGAGCACGCGAACGTCCAGCCGCACTCGGGCGCGCAGGCGAACTCGGCCGTGTACATGGCGCTGCTCGAGCCCGGCGACCGCATCCTCGGGATGAAGCTCGACCACGGCGGCCACCTCACGCACGGCATGAGGATCAACTTCTCCGGCCTCTACTTCGACATCGTCGCCTACGGGGTGCGCGAGGAGGACTCGCGGCTCGATATGGACGAGCTCCAGCGGATCGCCGAGGACGCCAAGCCGAAGCTGATCATCGCCGGCTGGTCGGCCTACCCGCGCCAGCTTGACTTCAAGCGCTTCCGCGAGATCGCGGACTCGGTGGGCGCGCTCCTGATGGCCGACATGGCGCATTTCGCGGGCCTCGTCGTGGCGGAGGAGCACCCCAGCCCGGTGCCCTACTCCGACGTGGTCACCACGACCACGCACAAGACGCTCTGCGGACCGCGCGGGGGCATGATCCTCTGTAAGGAAGAGTTCGCGAAGAAGATCAACTCGCGGGTCTTCCCGGGCCACCAGGGCGGCCCGCTCATGCACGCGATCGCCGGCAAGGCGGTGGCGCTGAAGGTCGCCCGCTCGGAGCTCTTCCGCGAGCGCCAGCGGCGCACGCGCGATGGGGCGGCGATCGTGGCCGAGGAGATGCTGTCGGCCGGCATCAACGTGCTCACGGGTGGCACCGACGTCCACCTGGTGCTCGCCGACCTCCGCGAGTCAGAGCTCGACGGCCAACAGGCGGAGGACCGGCTGGCCGAGATCGGCATCACCGTCAACCGCAACGCGGTGCCGTTCGACCCCCGCCCGCCGGCCGTGTCCTCCGGACTCCGGATCGGCGCGCAGGCTCTCGCCACGCGCGGCTTCCAGGCGGACGACTTCCGCGAGGTCGGCAAGCTGATCGGCGAGGCGCTGTCGGGAGAGTTCTCGGAGGCGAAGAAGGCGGAGCTCGGCGAGCGCTCGGCGGCGCTTGCCGAGCGCTACCCGCTCTACCCCCAGCTCGCGGAGCCGGCGGTCGCCTGACCCGATCTTCGACGATCGTCTTGAACATGCCGGGCACCCCAGCCCCAGGAGGTAGCCCCAACCTCCCGAATGGGACGCTGTGAAGCGACTGGTCCGCACGGCCCGCCTCGGGCTCCTGCTGCCGCTGCTCGCGGCGGTCCGCGCGTCCCCGGCGCGGGCGGCCGTCGATCGCGACGTGCGCCGCCTGCTGCAACCGCGGCTCGACCTGGCGCTGCCCGACGCGCCGGCCTCGCCGCGCGACATGCTCGATGCGCTGCGCGCCCGCGAGCTGCGCAGCCTCGTCTACGAGCGCCTCGCTCAGGCGGGGCCGGCGTGGCGCGGCGCCGCGACGCTCCTGCGCCCCGTGTACCGCCCGCAGGTCGCGCTGTGGTTCACCTGCGACGACATCGGCCCTGGCCTGATCGTCAGCCACGGGTTCGCCACGATCGTGGTCGCCGAGTCGATCGGCCAGGACTGCCTGGTCTCGCAACAGGTGACGATCGGCTGGTCGGACGCCGGCGGGCCGCCGGTCATCGGCGACCGAGTGCGCATCGGCGCCGGCGCGATGGTGCTCGGCCCGGTGACCGTCGGCGACGACGCGGTGATCGGCGCGGGCGCGGTCGTGGTCCGTGACGTCGCGCCCGGGACCGTCGTCGGCGGCGTGCCCGCGCGGGCCCTTCCCGGCGCGGCCGACCGCTTCGGCGCGCACAGAGCGCGGGACTAGCCGTGACCCCCGTCTCGCTTCCCGTTGGGCTCTGGCACGGGGTTAGGCGCCGCCGGCCGGGTCAGGGCTGGGGAAGGGGGTCTGGAACATCGGCCGACGCCGGTCGGCAAACAATCTTCGGCAGATCCAGTGCGTTCCCGAATCGGCATCGGCACCGGGGCAACCGTCACCCGGGATCTGGCGCCACAATCCTGACTTCACCACACCATGTGTGGTCAATCCAGTAAAGCTCGCGCTGTCCCGAGCGCCGCGGCCGAACGATCTTCGGTAACTAGCGGGTCCGCCGCGGCCGAGGAGCACCACCCCTTCCCCAGCCCATACGCGAGACCGACCCGGCGCCACCACCCAACGGAAAGCGAGAGGGGGCCGTGACGAGCGTCTCCCGCGCCCACGCGGCCCGCGACGTCCTGATCGGGCTCGCCGGCCGGTTGCTGAACCTGGGCCTCGGCGTCGTCGTCGTCATCCTCATCGCGCGCACGCTCGGCGTCGCGGGCAGCGGCACATGGGCGTCGCTGCTGGCCGTGACGACGATCGCCGGCATGGTCGCAGACCTCGGCATGGAGCAGGTCGCCGTGCGGCGGATGGCCGCCGACCCCGAGGAAGAACCGCACGTGCTCGGCGCGCTGCTGGGCGTCCGCACCGCGCTGGCCGTGGTGGCGACGCTCGGCGCGTTCGCGGCCTGCGTGCTGCTGGTCGAGGGCGAGGTGCTCGCAGGGGCGCTGGTCAGCGCGACCGTCCTGGCCGTCGCGCCGCAGACCCTGCGTGCCGCCTTCCAGGTCCGCGTGCGCAACGACCGCACGATTGCGGTCCTGACATTCAACAGCGTCATCTGGGGCGTGGCGGTCATCGCGGTCGCGGCGCTGGACGGTGGGCTCGTCGCGTTTGCTGCCGCCTTGCTGGCGACCACGCTCATGACCACCGCGCTGGCGACCACATGGGTCCTGCGCGTCGCGAAGATCGCCTTCGACGGCGTCCGCCGCCACGCGCGCGAGCTGCTGGCCGTCGGCTTGGTCGTCGGGGTGGGGCTGACGCTGACCGCGGCCTACGGGCGTATCGCGCAGGTGCTGGTGCTGGAGCTCGACGGCGAGCGGGGCGCCGGCCTGTATGCGGCGGCGTTCCTGCTCGTCGAGCGCGCTCAGGTCGCGCCGATGGCGGTGATGGCGACGCTCTACCCGCTGATCTCGGCGGCGTGGCCGCGCGAGCCTGACCGTGCGCGCGGGCTCGTCGAGCGTGGCCTGGAGCTGATGACCATCGTGTCGCTCCCGGCCCTGGGCTTCACGCTGGTGGCCTCCGAGCCGCTCGTAGAGCTGCTCTACGGCGACGACTTCCGCGCGGCGGCCGACCTCCTGCCGATCCTCACCGCGTCCTTCGTGCTGGTCTGCTGGGGCTACGTCTTCGGGTTCTGCGCGCTCGTCGTCGGGCGCCAGGTCGCGGCAACGGCGGTCGCCGCGGTCGTGCTCGTCGCGACGATCGCGCTCGGGCTGCTCCTCATCCCCGGCGGCGGCGCCGAGGCCGCCGCTTGGATCACGCTCGCCACCGAGGCCCTGGCAATCGCCCTGATGGGGTGGATCGTCATGCGCGCGTTCGCGCTGCGCCCGCGCGCCGGGCGCCTGCCGCGCGTCGTGCTCGCCGCCGCGGCGATGACCGGGGTGGTGGCGGCGCTCGAGGCGCTGGGTGTCCACGTGATCGCGCTCGCGCTCGTGGCGGGCGTCGCATACGCCGTGGCGCTGCCGGCGCTGGGCGGCATCTCGCCCGAGGACCGCGCCCTACTGCGCGGCCGGTTCAGGCCCTGAGCGCCGCCGCGGCGGCCGCCAGGAAGGCGTCCATCGCGGCGAGGTACGGGCCGTGGGCCAGCTCACGGCCGCGCGCGTAGGCGCGCTCGGTGCGCTCGGCCACGCCGTCGCCGCGCAGCGTGCGCACAAGCTGGTCGGCGCAGCCGGCGTGGTCGCCGCGCTCGAACAGCAGCGCGTGCTCCTCGTCGTGGAGGATCTCGGGGATGCCGCCGACGCGCGCCGCGACCGCCGGGACGCGCGCGAGCGCGGCCTCGACGCAGACGGTTCCCGCCGGCTCGTCCCAGACCGACGGGATGACCCAGGCGGACGCCCGTGACAGCCGTGCGTGGAGCTCGGCGCCGCGCAGCGGGCCGGTCAGCTCGACGTGGCCGGCGACGCCGACCTCCGCCGCCGTCGCGGTGACGACTGTCTCGTCGCCGCCGCCGACGACCACCAGGCGCGCGTCGAGGCCGTGGCGGCCGCGCAGCTCGGCCAGCGCGCGGACCGCGACGTCGGGCCCCTTCTGGGTCTCCAGGCGGCCGACGAAGACGACCTCGGGCGGGTCGGCGGGCGTACGCGGGATGCCGTCCATCGCGTCGGCACCGGCGGTCACCGGGTGCACGATCTCTTCGTACACGGCGCGCAGCGCAGGCGGCACGCCAACGGCGTCGCGCAGGTAGCGGCTGTTCCAGCTGATCGCGGTGCGCGCGGCCGGCTCGTCGGCGCGCACGCGCAGCGGCGGCAGGTGGTTGGCGGCGCGGGCCACGCGCGCCCACGCGCCGTGGCCGGCGCCGTCGCCAAGCACGAAGCGCAGCAGCAGGTCCTGGTCGTAGATCCCGCCGAACCAGTGCTCGCAGACGCGGTAGGCGACCGGGATGCCGGAGCGGTGCAGGTCGCGCAGCGCGACGTACGGCACGCCGGCGCCGTTCCACACCCAGATCAGTTCCGGGCGAACGTCGTCGAGGACGCGGGCGACCACACGGGTCGCGCGCAGCGAGGCCACGGGCGCGCGCAGCACCCCGGCACGCGTGTCCTCGCTCCACGGCAGCAGCCGCCGGACGTGCGGCTCGTCGCCGTCGCCCTGGGTGGACGTGACCACCGTGACGTCGTGCGCACGGCGCAGGTGCTCGACGACGCCGTGGCACTCGACCTCGTACCCGCCGCGCACCGCGGGGGGGTAGAGGTTGCTGAGGACGAGGAGCCTCAGCGGGCCCGCAGCGACGTGTCGGTCATGCTCACAGGATCGCACCCGACGGCCGAAGACTTGAGGCTGCCCAGCGCGTGTACCCTGGCGCCGAGTGACCGAGGCCGCACCTCCGCCGCTGCTCCCGTCCACGCCGAGGCTCGCCAAGCCGCGCCTGCGCGGCGTCTCGCACCAGTGGGCCTTCTTCGTCTCCTGCGCAATCGGCGCTGCGCTGGTGATCGCCGCGCCGGCCGGCACGCCGCGGCTGGCGGCGGCCATCTATGCCGTGAGCGTCTCGGCGCTGTTCGGCGTCAGCGCCCTCTACCACCGCATCACATGGGCGTCGGCGGCGGCCCGGCGCTGGATGCGGCGCCTCGACCACTCGGCGATCTTCCTGCTGATCGCGGGCACCTACACGCCGTTCGCCCTGCTCGTGCTCGACGGCGCGATCGCGACCGTGATCCTGGTCGTGGTGTGGGCGGGCGCGCTCGGGGGCATTCTCCTCAAGCTCGTCTGGATCGACGCTCCCAAGCTGCTCGCGGCGATCGTGTACGTCGCCCTCGGCTGGGTGGCGGTGGCGGCCTTCCCGGACCTGATCGACGAGCTCGGGGTCACCGGCACCGCGCTGGTGGTGGCCGGCGGACTGCTCTACACGGCGGGCGCCCTCGTCTACGCGCTCAAGCGGCCCGATCCCGTCCCCACGGTGTTCGGCTACCACGAGGTCTTCCACGCGCTCGTGATCGTGGCGGCCGCGCTGCAATACGCGGTGGTCGCGTTCTACGTGATACCCGCCTCCTGAGCCTGCGGCCACCGCCTCGTCACCGCTTCCCGCCGGAGCGTCATTAGGCTCAGGCGGGATGGACGAGCTCGATGCCCTATGGGCGTTCCTCGTCGCCGCGGGCGTCGCGTTCGCAGTCACGCCGCCGGTCGCGCGGCTCGCCACGCGAATGGGAGTGGTGCACGCGCCGCGCGAGCGCGACCTGCACGAGCGCCCGGTGCCCGGCCTGGGGGGGCTGGCGATCCTCGCCGCGGTCCTGGTGGCCGCGCTGCTGTTCATGCCCTCCGGGGAGGAGACACGCGGCATCGTCCTGGGCGCGATTGCGATCGCCCTCGTGGGGACCGTCGACGACGCGAGGCCGGGCGGGCTGCATCCGGCGGTGAAGCTGGCGGGTCAGTTCGGGGCCGCGGCGTTGCCGGTCTTCTCCGAGGTGCGCGTCGAGAACGTGACGCTGCCGTTCATCGAGCCGCTCGACCTCGGCAACTGGGGCTATCCGCTCACGCTCGTCGGCATCGTCGCGGTGATGAACGTCGTCAACTTCACCGATGGCGCCGACGGGCTCGCCGCGGGCGTCTGCACGATCGCCGCGGCCACGTTCGCCGTGATCGCGCTGTCGCTCGACCGGATCGACGCGGGGATCCTCGCTGCGCTCACCGCCGGCGCGGCGATCGGGTTCCTCTGGCACAACTTCCACCCGGCGTCGATCTTCATGGGGGACGCCGGCTCGAACCTGCTCGGGTTGCTGCTCGCCTGCGTCGCGATCCAGGGCGTGCTCAAGACCGCCGCGGTCGTGGCGCTGTTCTTCCCGCTCCTGATCCTGGCCGTGCCGGCGCTCGACGCGACCTTCGTTGTCGCCAAGCGGATCAAGTACGGGAGGCCCGTTTACTCGGCGGACCGCTGGCACTTCCACCACCGCTTCGCGAATATCGGCTTCTCACAGCGCCGCACCGTGCTCTACCTGTACGGCTGGACGCTGTCGCTGGCGGCGCTCGCGCTGGCCATGCGGTTCGTGCCGTACTCGGACGACGACGGCACCCTGCATGCCGGCTGGACGCTCGTGATCCTCGCCTTCGCCGCGGTCGCCCTCGCTGCCAGCGTCTACCTCGTCGTCGTGCTCGAAATCCTCAAGTTCCGCCGCATCCGCGAACGCGAGATCCGCCGCCAGGTCGAGACCGGCGAGATCGCGGCACTCACGGAGGAGCAGATCGAGCACGAGATCGAACGCGAGGTCGAGACCGGCGAGTTCGAGGCGGTGCGCCCGCCCGAGACGGGCGAGTTCGAGGCGGTGGGCCGCGACTAGAAGAGCTCGCTGCCGAGGCCCTGAGCGAGCGGCCCGAGCATCAGGGCGGGCACGAAGTTGAGCAGCGTCGTCAGCGCGATCACGGCGATCACCATCAGGGCGAAGGTGGGCGTGTCGGTCCGCAGCGTGCCCACGCTGGGCGAGTATGTGCGGCGCCCTGCGAGGGTGCCGGCCAGCGCGAGGGCGGCGATCATCGGGAGATAGCGGCCGACCAGCATGGCCACGCCGCCGAGCAGGTTGGCGAACGTGATGCCGAAGGCGCCGACGTTGCCGGGCGCGTTCGGCTGGATGTAGCCCGTGTAGCCCGCGAAAGCCGAGCCGTTGTTCATCGCCTGCGAGACATACGCATACAGCGTTTGCGAGAAGCCCTCCGGGCCGCTCGCGGTCAGCGACTCGGTGCCGTACTTAGTCGCGAGGGCGACGCTCACACACGCGAGCACGAAGATCGGAACGACGAGCGTTCCGATCACGACCAGCTTGATCTCCCGGATGCCGACCTTCTTGCCCAGGTACTCGGGCGTGCGCCCGACCATCAGCCCGGCCAGGAACACGGCCAGCACCACGGTGAGCAACATCCCCGACATGCCCGACCCGATCCCGCCGAAGATCAGCTCGCCGGTCATCATGTTCGCAAGCACCACCGCAGCGCCCTCGCCGCTGAAGCTCTCCATCGCTCCGTTGACGGCGCCGCTGGCGCCGGCCGTCGTGGAGACCGCATACAGGGTCGTGCCGCCGACCCCAAAGCGCTGCTCCTTGCCCTCGAGGTTCGCCGACTCGGCCAAGCCGGCCTCCTGCATGGCCGGAGTGGAGTGGTCCTCCGCCAGCGAGCCGGCCACGAGCCCGCCCGCCAGGAGGATCAGCATCACGCCGTAGAGCACCCAGCCCTGCCGGCGTGAGCCGACCATCCGGCCGAAGGTCGAGGTGAGCGCCGCGGGTACCATGATGATCAGCAGCGCCTGGACGAAGCTCGACAGCGCCGTGGCGTTCTCGAACGGCATCGCCGAGTTCACATTGAAGAAGCCGCCGCCCACCGATCCCATGGTCTTGATTGCGACCTGCGAGGCGACCGGTCCGAAGGCGAGCGTCTGCTCGCCGCCCGCGACGGTCGTAACGGTCTCGTATGGCGCGAGCGATTGCACCACGCCCTGGGAGATGAGGAACAGGGTCGCCACCAGCGCGATCGGGATCAGCACGTAGAGGAGCGAGCGAGTGAGGTCGACCCAGAAGTTGCCCAGCGTTTGGGTCGTCCGCCCGGCGAAGCCGCGAATCACCGCAATCGCCGACGCCAACCCCACCGCCGCCGACAGGAAGCTGTGCAGCGCGATGCCGAACATCTGCGCGAAGTAGGAGAGGGTCGCCTCGCCGCCGTAGTACTGCCAGCTCGTATTGCTGACGAACGAGGTGGCCGTGTTGAAGGAGAGGTCCCAGGTGCCCGAGTGGAAGCCCTCGGGATTGAAGGGGTGGATCCCCTGCGTCCGGAGCGTCACGTACAGCGCAACCAGGCATAAGGCGCTGAACAGGAGGGCCGAGCGCGCATACTGCTTCCAGTCCTGCTCCTCGCGGCCGCCGGCCCCGATCGCCCGCACGATCAGCCGCTCCGCCGGGCCGGCAAGCGGCGACAGGAGCGTTCGCTCGCCGCGGAACACCCGTGTCAGGTAGGAGCCGAGGACCGGGGTCAGGGCCGTGAGGACCCCGACCAGCACGGCCATCTGGACCCACGCCGACCACGTCACTCCCAGGAGTGTCGGCCCGAGTGCATCAAGCACTCATCAAGAAGCGGCCCGCCGCCGTAAAGATGGCGTCAAGCCCGCGCCGGGCTGTTCAGAAGAGGCTCTCCTGTGCCGGCTCGGGGCGGGGTGGGAGCGTCACAGGGTCCTGTTCGACGCCTCTGAAACTGCGGCGCCGTTCGCCCGCGCTGGTGGACGAGCGCGGCGAGCCGATCCTGCTCGGCCTTGGGCGCATAGGCGCCGCGCGCGTAGAGGCGCTCGTAGCGCGGCACCAGGTCCGGACGGTAGGAGGCGAGCCACTCCATGAAGATCTGGCGCACCTCGCCGCGCAGATGCAGGCAGATGCCGCCGATGTTGACCGCCCCGGCCTCGCCACACAGCTCGAGGATCTCCTCGACCTGCTCCGGGGATCGTTGATGCCCGGCATCAGCGGAGCGATCAGCACGCCGCACGGAATGCCCTGACGGTTGAGCTCGGCCACCGCCTCGATGCGCTTGCGCGGATGCGGCGTATGCGGCTCGCTGGCCCGCCAGGCCCGCTCGTCGAGCGTCGGTATCGAGAGGTTGGCCGCAAACCCGGCGGCCTCATGCATCTCCTTCATCAGCTCGATGTCACGCAACAGCAGCGGCGACTTGGTGAGCACCGACGAGGGCGTGCGCGAGTCGCGCATCGCCTCCCAGATGCCAGGCATCAGCCGGTAGCGCCCCTCGACCCACTGATAGGGATCGGTGTTGGTGCCGAGCGCGACGTGCTCGCGCTTCCACGACGGCCGCATCAACTCCGCGCGCGCGACCTCGGGAACGTTGACCTTGACGACGATCTCCTTCTCGAAGTCGCGCCCGGCGTTGAAGTCGAGGTACGTGTGGGTTGGGCGAGCGAAGCAGTTGTGGCTGACAACGCCGTTAGCGATGAAGTCGCCCGTTCCGGTGGTGATGTCGAACAGCTCCATCTCGCCTACCGGTTCTATTTCGGTCACCCCCAAGCGAGCCGAGGTCTTGATGGCTCCCTCGTTGATCGATCGCTTTCGGACGATCGCCGGATCGGTGACGTGGAAAAAGCGAAGCTGTTCCCCAAGTCCTCCCAATAAACGGATGACCTTCAGTCGATCATGGCCGCGAACGTCCTCGATGACTACGCGAAACCCAAACCGAGCGAGGCCGCGCGTCGTCCAGTCGAGGATCTCTGGGTCGGTGTTCGCAATACGGAAGATGCCACCGCTGCGGCTTCCCTCGGCGTCGAAGATGCCGGCGAGGAAACCGCGACTCCAATCCGCGCTCGGCCACCTCGGCCAGCGGATGGTCTCCTGGATCAGCCCCACCTTGTCCCGGGCCTGAGTGCGAATCGCCATGAGCGCCCGTTGGTGCTTCGTGGCAGCGTGAAAAGCGAACTCCTGCGTCGGCACATCAAGCGCGGCTAGGTACTCGCGAGCTCGGCGGAGTCCGTCGAGGTCGGTGAGCGCGAGTCGAAACCGGAACACGTCGCCGTGGCGACGACCAGGTCGGGGATAGGAGTAGGACCCGAGTGTGCCGTCCCCTCGGACCATTCCGGTGAGATAGCCCTGCCGATAGTCGGCTGAATCGCGAGGCCCTTGCGCGAACTGGCCCGTTCCCATCAGCTTGTTGTTCAGCGTGAGATGCGGTCTGCGCAGCGGGCCGTGCTCGCGCCCCGTTACATGCTTCCAGCCTCGATCGGTGAGGAAGCGGTGGTCTCCGCTGGCGATCAGCTCGGTGCCGTCTTCAAGCGTGATTCGGAAGGCCGGCTTGACCGTGGACCAGTGCGCCAGGACCCGAGTTGTGACGTAATGCCTGCACGTCTCGTCGCGCATCGTCCCGTAAAGCAAGTCGCCGACCTCGAGTTCGCGCATGGGCTTCGTCCTGCCGTCGGCCATCAGAATCGGCGTGTCGCCGCCTGTGCAATAGCTGCAAGCGTGCGCGCATCCCCTATACGGATTGATCGTCCAGCGGAATGGCATTCGGGACGCTTTCGGCACGCGGTTCAGCGCCGATTTGGAGCGCACTTCGTAGAAGCGGGTGTCGAGTGCCTCGGGGGCGTCGAAGGTCCGGACGGTCGCCGGCTCGCGGTAGCCGGGGAGGGTCCGGCTCTCCTCGGCGTCGACTGTCAGGTTGTCCCAGCGCACGAACACATGTTCGCACATCGCTCGGGCGGAACGTCTCGCCGAGGGCGCGCCCGCGGGCTGGTTCACACCCTCTTCACACCCGGGCGGACAGCCGAGAAGAGGATGCCCCCAAGGACTCGGCCGCACCATGGAGCCAGCTCGCCTCGAACAGATTCCGCTGTTCGCCGACCGCACCGCTGACGAGCGCGAAGCGCTCGCCGCGTGCATGCGCGAGGTGACGGTCGATGCGGGCACCCCGCTCGTCACGCAGGGCGACAACGCCTACGAGCTGTTCGTGATCGAGGCGGGTAACGCCGAGGTGCGCATGGACGACAAGGTCGTCCGGACGCTCGGCCCAGGCGATGTCGTCGGCGAGATCGGCCTGCTCGCGACCGGCACCCGCACGGCATCCGTTGTCGCGACGTCCCCCCTGCGGCTCCTGGCGATGTTCACGCGCGAGTTCAAGAAGCTCGAAGGCCGCATGCCCGGGCTCACGAAGTCCCTTCGCGAGACGATGGCCAAGCGCGTCGCCGAGACCTCGTTCTGACGACGAGGTCAACGGCGCGCCGATGCTCACCGCGGCAAGAAGGGCTGTCAACAGCCGGCGAGTACGATGGACCCATGCCCGATCGCCTTTACTTCACGGACTCCGACGAGGCCAACGCGCTCATCGCCTCGGATCCGATGGCTCTGGTCGTCGGCTTCGAGCTCGACCAGCAGATCACCGTCCAGAAGGCGTTCACCGGTCCGCTCGCGCTCAAGGAGCGGCTCGGCTCGATCGACGCCCAGACACTCGCGTCGGCCGATCTCGAGCCGGTCTTCCGCGAGCGCCCCCCGATCCACCGCTACCCGAACTCGATGGCCGCCCGCGTGCACGACCTGGCCGTCTATCTGCGGGACCGTTACGACGGTGATGCCGCGCGGGTATGGACCGACGCAGCGGATGCGGATGAGCTGCGAGAGAACCTCGAGGCCCTGCCCGGCTTCGGGGAGATGAAGGTCAAGGGGCTGGCAGCGGTGCTCTCCAAGCGCTTCGGTGTCGAGGCGGCTCAAGAGCTCGTTCCGTGGCATCCGACGCTGGGCGATGTCGACTCCCCGCAGGCACTCGAGCGCTACCTGGCCGCCAAGCGCATCCACAAGGCCGAGTGGGCGGGCGCCAAGGCGTCCGTCTAGGCCTGGATCCAGGCCAAACGCTCACTCGCCGAACGCTGTCACGACGACGCTGCGAGCGCCGCCGTTGTTGCGGTGCTCGCACAGGTAGATGCCCTGCCAGGTGCCGAGAGCGAGGCGCCCCCGCGAGACCGGCAGCACGAGCGAGCTGCCCGTCAGGGACGTCCTGATGTGCGCGGGCATGTCGTCAGGCCCCTCGAGCGTGTGAGCGAAGTAGCCGGCGCCGTCCGGCACCGCCCTGTCGAACCAGGCGGCGAAGTCCCGCCGCACGTCCGGGGACGCGTTCTCGTTGAGCGTCAGCGAGGCGGAGGTGTGCTGCATGAAGACGGTCGCGATGCCGACCGATACCGAGCCGAGCTCCGGCACCCCGTCGACGATCTCCGAGGTCACCAGATGGAAACCGCGCGGCCGCGGGCGGAGCTCGATCCGGGTCTGGATCCACACGCTCCGGGATTCTGGCGACACGGCCTCTTCTACGGGGCGAGCTCTGGCGCGAATGCCGCGAGGCGAGGCCACTCGACCGCACGCCGCAGGGCGGCACGCGACGCTGGGTGGTTCGAGAGGCGGAACTCGGGCTTCAGCGAGGCCGACTGGTAATAGACGGCCATCCGCACCCGCGGGTGGCTCTTCAGAAATCCGAAGAACTGGCCGACGAAATCCGCCCTGTCGGCGCCCCAGACGCCCCACTCGGCGAACGCGAACGGCTTGCTGCGCCACTTCGGGTAGCTGTAGAGGCTGTTCATCGCCTTCGCGTTGCGATAGGGCGAGTACCACGTGGTCCCGACCCAGTCGACGTATGCGGCGCCGGGCCAGAAGTGCTTCGGGTGGTTCTTGGCGATCTCCGGGTTGCCGAACGACAGCGGCACCCACATCAGCGCCACCGGCGGCTCGGGCAGCTCTCCGGCGCCGGTCTTCACGGGCGGGAGGCCCAGGGCGCGCAGCCTCGAGTCGATCTCCGCCACGTCGCCGCCGCGCACGATGAGAGCGAGACGGCGCCAGGCGTTCTTGAACCAGGACGTCGAGAACTCCGTGCCGCGCGACCGTCCCGAGAGGTCGTAAGGCGAGTACGGGTTGTTCCCGTTGTTCATCTCGGACAGCGGCCGCAGGTAGGTGATGCCGCCGTGTTCCGCGAGCTGGCGGCAGAGCGCGACGAGGAAGCCGTCGCCCCCGCCGCGGGCGAGGTCACGGGGCGAGAGGCCGGTGTCGTCGGTCGACACGGACAGCATCGCCCGCGAGCGCATCCGGGTGGCGTCGGCGAGCCGGAACGACAGCCAGTGCATGTCCGGCTGGGACGCCCGCCAGGAGATGAAGTAATTGAAGACGGCCGGGTGCTTGCCCGACTGCACGGTGAAGTCGGCGATCGAGCCGGCGCTGTAGCCGCCCTGGCCGCCCCACAGGACCTGGTTCCCGGGAGCGGTGAAGGGATCAGCGGCCGCGCCGGCGGGAAGGGCGAGGAGGACGAAGAGCGAGATGACGAGCGGACGAAGGTTCATGGGCATATCACCGGTTAACGGTGCTGGACGAGCCCTTCTGCCGACCCGGCGTCACGGGCCCCGAGCCAACTGTCACAAAGTAGTCACAAAGTCGCCAACTCATGTAGCTTTCCTGACCCCGGTAGGGAGCACCCCAAGCCGCCCGCCCTTCGCTCCCCCGGGAGACCCCTTTGACGACGCACGCTTTGAAAGCATCCGGTCAAATGCCGCTGCGCATGTTGCGGTACCTGGATCTGATCGTGCTCGTGCTCGCGCTTCCCATCTTCGTGGCGGCGGGCCTCCCGCTGCTCGGCTGGGCCGGCGCGGCGGTGGGCTGGATAATTCAGCGCCTGATCGCCGCGGGGATCACCAAGCGCGCGCGGGAGTCGGGTGATCCGCGTACAGTGGCCGGGCTCATGACGGGCTCGATGATCGCGCGCGGCTGGATCGTCGCCGGTTCGATCTTCGTCGTCGGGCTGAGCGAGCGCGAGGCGGGGCTGTCGGCCGCGATCCTCTCGATCACCCTGTTCACGTTCTACTTCACGTCCCAGTTGATGACGCGACCCTTCGAGCAGGAGCGCCCATGACCGCCTCCGCCGCCACGGCGCCACCCGAGCAGGGGGGCACCACGCCCGAGCAGGGCGGCCTGAGCACGAGGGCAAAGGTGCTGATCGGCCTCGGCGTCTACCTCGGGGTGGCGATCCTGCTCTACGCCATCTTCGGCTCGGATGGCAAGAACGAGGAGTTCAAGCCGCAGGACGAGTTCAAGCTCGATCCTTGGATCGAGATCAAGATCGGCGGTCTCGACCTCTCGTTCAACAAGGCCACCCTCTACCTCCTGCTCGGCTGCATCCTCACGAGCGCCACGATGGTCCTGATCGCCAAGCGGATGCAGCAGAAGCCGAACCGAACGCAGGTGATCGTCGAGGGGGCGTACGACCTCACCTATACGCAGATCGCTCGGAACAACATGTCGGCCGAGGCGGCCGCCAAGTGGTTCCCATTCGTCGCCACGCTGTTCTTCTTCATCTGGTTCTCGAACATGCTCGGCTACATCCCGCTGCCGGTGAACGACCACGAAACGATCGCCATCTTCGGCATCGACTTCCCGGCCTTCGCGCTCTACGCAGCGACCGCCAACCTCTCGATCCCGCTCGTGCTCACGCTCACGGTGTTCTTCCTCTATCAGGCCGAGGGCATCCGCAAGCACGGGTTCATCAAGTATGTAAAGAGCTGGCTGCCGGCCGGCGTATCCGGCGCTGCGGCCGTGCCGATCTTCTTCATCGAGGTGATCTCCCAGTTCATGCGGATCATCTCGCTCTCCGTTCGACTCTTCGCGAACATCCTGGCCGGCCACCTGCTGATTCTGTTCATGGGCGGCGGGCTCGCCGTGCTGCTCGGCATCACGGCGCTCGGCTGGATCACTCTGCCGATAGCCGTTGCCTTCTTCACGCTCGAGGTGGGGCTGATCGCCACGCTGCAGGCCTTCATCTTCGCCACGCTCACATCCATCTACTTCGGCGAGGCAAGCGCCGGAGGTCACTAAGGAGGACGAATGGACCTTGCAGTGCTACTCCCCATCGCCCAGGCGGCCGACCCGACCGACGGCCTCAAGGCGATCGCGCTCGGCGTCGGCGCCGGCCTCGGCACGATCGGCCCGGGCATCGGCGTCGGCTACATCTTCGGCAAGGTGATCGAGTCGGTCACGCGCCAGCCCGAGATGCGCGAGGAGATCACGAGCATCCAGTGGCTCGGCTTCGCCCTCACCGAGGCGATCGTCTTCTACGCGTTCATCTTCGGCCTGATCGCCTTCTTCCTCTAGGTTGCGAATGGACTTCATCGGCGACATCGCGAGCTTCCTCCTGATCGCCCAGGAGACCACCGAGGGTGGCGGCGAGGACGAGGGCGGCAGCTTCCTGGTCAGCCCGAACGTCGGGCTGATGATCTGGACGCTGCTCGCATTCGGCGTCACCCTGTTCCTCCTCAACAAGCTCGCCTTCCCGCGTATCGCGGAGGCGCTCGACAGACGCCGGCTGACGATCGAGAAATCGCTCGACGACGCCGCCAGCGCCAAGCAGGAGGCCGACGATCTGCTCGAGGAATATCGCGCCCGCCTGAAGGAGGCGCGCGAGCAGGCCGAGGAGATCACCATCCGCGCGCGCAAGGCCGCTGACTCGCTTGCCGACAGCGCCAAGGTCGACGCCGGAAAGCAGCGCGAGGAGCTGCTCGCAGCCACCCGGCGCGATATCGAGGCGGAGACCAGGCGCGCGCTCGAAGAGATCCGCAAGGAGGTCGCCAACCTCACCGTCGTCGCCACCGAGAAGGTCACGCGCAAGTCGCTCACGCCAGAGGATCACCGCCGCCTGATCGAGGACGCGCTCCGCGAGGTCGACTTCTCCACCCTGGCCGGCAAGGAAGGAAGCCAGAACTAGTGGTGGCTCACTGATGGAAGAGATCGCCGAGGTCTACTCCCGCGCGCTGTTCGAGGCCGCCAAGGAGAACGGCGTGCTCGACCGTGTGCACGACGAGCTCGGCGAGTTCGCCGACGCGCTTGGCAGCGAGCGCAACCTGCAGATCTTCCTGTTCTCGCCCTACTTCTCGTCCGAGGAGAAGAAGCAGGGGATCGAGCGCATCGTGGAGGACGCAGATCCGCGCCTTTTCAACTTTCTCGAGCTGCTCGCCGAGCGCCACCGGATGCCGGCCCTGTTCCGGATCCGGCGTGAGTTCGACGCGATGTGGCGGGAGGAGAACAAGCTGCTGCCGGTGACGGTGACCAGCGCCGTCGAGCTCGACCAGGGGATTGTCGAGGACATCGGCCGCGAGATCGAGCAGCAGACCGGACAGCGCGTCGAGCTGTCGAGCAACGTGGACCCGGACGTGCTCGGCGGGCTCGTGGTGCGCGTCGGCAACCTGGTCCTTGACGCAACCGTCCGCAACAGACTTGAACAGCTACGCAAGCAAGTGACCAAGGCCGGCTAAGGAGACGCCGAAGTGCAGATCAAGCCAGACGAGATCACCAGCATCCTCAAGGAGCGCATCGAGGGGCTCGAGGACGGCGGCGCCGACCTCTCCGAGGTCGGCACGGTCCTGTCGATCGCCGACGGCATCTCGCGCGTGCACGGACTCGACAACTGCATGTCCTTGGAGCTGCTCGAACTCCCGCACGACGTGACCGGCCTCGCGCTCAACCTCGAGTCCGACAACGTCGGCGCCGTGCTGTTCGGAGAGTGGGACAAGATCGAGGAGGGCGACCAGGTCAAGCGCACGGGCCGCCTGATGGAGGTGCCCGTAGGCGAGGAGCTGCTCGGCCGCATCGTGGACCCGCTCGGCAACCCCATCGACGGCAAGGGCGACATCAACACAAGCCAGATTCGCCCGGTCGAGTTCAAGGCTCCCGGCGTGGTTCAGCGCCAGCCGGTGAAGGAGCCGATGCTCACGGGCATCAAGCCGATCGACGCGATGACGAACGTCGGGCGCGGTCAGCGCGAGCTGATCATCGGCGATCGCCAGACCGGCAAGACCTCGATCTGCATCGACACGATCATCAACAACAAGGGCCAGGACCTGGTCTGCATCTACGTCGCGATCGGGCAGCGCATGTCCACCGTCGTAGAAGTGGCCCAGCAGCTCGACGACAACGGCGCCCTCGACCACACCATCATCGTCGCCGCCCCCGCCGACGAGGCGGCCCCGATCAAGTACCTGGCCCCGTACGCGGGTTGCGCGATGGGGGAGCACTTCCTCTACAACGGACAGCACGCCCTCGCCATCTACGACGACCTCACCAAGCACGCCTACGCGTACCGCCAGATGTCGTTGCTGCTGCGGCGCCCGCCCGGCCGTGAGGCCTACCCGGGTGACGTCTTCTACCTCCACTCGCGGCTGCTCGAACGGGCGGTCAAGCTGAACGACGAGCTCGGCGGCGGCTCCCTCACGGCGCTACCGATCATCGAGACGCAGGCCGGCGACGTGTCGGCGTACATCCCGACCAACGTCATCTCGATCACGGACGGCCAGATCTTCCTGGAGGCCGACCTTTTCCGCTCGGGCGTCCGTCCCGCCATCAACGTCGGCATCTCGGTTTCGCGCGTCGGCGGCTCGGCGCAGACCACGCCGATGCGCAAGGTGGCCGGCAGGCTGCGGCTCGAGCTCTCCCAGTACCGCGAGCTCGAGGCCTTCGCGCAGTTCGGCTCGGACCTCGACGCCGATACGCAGGCAACGCTCAACCGGGGAGCGCGTCTGGTCGAGGCGCTCAACCAGGACGAGCGCAGCCCGTGGCAGATCGAAGACCAGGTGGCCGCGATCTTCTCCGGCACCGGCGGCTATCTCGACCGGATCAAGGTCGAGCGCATCAAGGATTTCCACGAGGCGATGCTCCAGCGCCTGCACGCCGAGCATCAGCCGCTGATGGAGAAGCTCCGCGAGGGCGAGTGGGACGACTCGATCGAGTCCGAGCTCGGCGACGCCATCGCCGAGTCGATCGATGACTTCGGGCCCGACTTCGACGCCGAGGGCAATCCGATCGAGGAGGGCGAGTCGGAGCGCATCGTGACGAGGGAGGAGCGCGAGGCGCGGATGGAGGCCGACCGCGCCGGCGCGGAGGGCGACGGCGGCGAGCCCGGCGGCGACGAGTCCGAGGCCGAGAGCGAGCGGCAGGAGGCCGCACGCGCCTAGATGGCGAACCTGAAGGACATCCGCGGCCGCATCGCATCGGTCAAGAACGTCCGCAAGATCACGCGCGCGATGGAGATGATCTCTGCCGCGCGGCTGCGTCGCGCCGAGCAGCGGATCGAGCATTTGCGCCCGTACGCGGACGCGATCCGGCGGATGACGGCTCGCGCCTCGCAGGCCGCCGAGAACATCCCGCACCTGCCGGTCCTCCAGGAGAAGGAAGAGGTCAGGACGGTGGGCATACTGCTCATCACCGGTGACCGGGGTCTCGCCGGCCCCTTCAACTCGCAGATCGTGCGCGCGGGCAACCGGCGCGCCGCGGAGCTCCGGGCAGACGGCAAGGAGATCCTCTGGTACGCCGTCGGGCGCCGGGGCGTCTCGTCGCTCGAGTTCCGCCAGCTGGATCTGGACGCCTCCTGGACGGGCTTCACCGATCGTCCAGCCTTCGCCGACGCACGCGCCGTGGCCGACGGACTGACGGCGGCCTACGTGGACGACAAGGTCGACCGTGTCGAGGTCATCTACAACGGCTACATCTCCCCCATCCGCCAGGAGGTCCGCGAGGAGACGCTGCTGCCGCTTCAGCAGGCGGACGTCATCACCGAGGAGGAAGAGGACGAGGGCGACGAGGAGCGCGCGGAGCACTCGCGCTCCCTCTGGATCTACGAGCCGGACCCCGAGGAGATACTCGCCCGGCTCGTGCCCGACTACGTGGAGATCTCGATCTACAGGGCGTTGCTCGAGTCGACGGCGTCCGAGCACGGCGCCCGCATGAGCGCCATGCGCAACGCGTCGGACAACGCCGGTGAGCTCATCGACGACCTCACGCTCGCCGCCAACCGCCAGCGCCAGGCGGAGATCACGCAGGAGATCATGGAGGTCGTCGCCGGAGCTGAAGGACTTCGATAAGGGAATAGAGGAGCATCTGAATGGAAGCCGCAACGCAGACACCCGAGGAGCGCCGCGAGACGGCTGACAACGTCGGGACCGTCGAGGAGGTCCAAGGCGTGGTCGTCGAGGTCGCCTTCCCGTCCGAGCACCTTCCCGAGATCTACAACGCGCTCGAGATCGAGCTCGAGGCCGCGGAGGAGGAGGGCAATGCCACCCGCCTCGTGCTCGAGGTGCAGCAGCACCTCGGCGACGACCGCGTGCGCGCCGTCGCGATGGACGCCACCGACGGCCTCTCGCGTGGCGTAAAGGTCGTCGACACCGGTGGCCCGATCACCGTACCGGTCGGCGAGGTGGTGCTCGGCCGCATCTTCAACCTACTCGGCGATCCGATCGATGGGGCGGGCGACATCGAGGTCGAGGAGCGCTGGCCGATCCACCGCCCCGCCCCGACCGTCGAGGACCTCACGCCGACGCGCGAGATCCTCGAGACCGGCATCAAGGTGATCGACCTGCTCGCCCCCTACCCGAAGGGCGGCAAGGTCGGCCTGTTCGGCGGCGCCGGAGTGGGCAAGACGGTGCTGATCCAGGAGCTGATCCGCTCGATCGCCGAGGAGCACGAGGGCCTGTCGGCCTTTTGCGGCGTCGGCGAGCGCTCCCGCGAGGGCAACGACCTCTGGCTCGAGATGACGGAGTCGGGCGTGATCGACAAGACCATGCTCGTGTTCGGCCAGATGAACGAGCCGCCCGGCGCGCGCATGCGCGTGGCGCTCTCGGGCCTGACGATGGCGGAGTACTTCCGCGAGCAGGGCGGCCAAGACGTGCTGCTCTTCATCGACAACATCTTCCGCTTCGTGCAGGCGGGCTCGGAGGTGTCGGCGCTGCTCGGCCGGATGCCCTCGCAGGTCGGCTACCAGCCGACGCTCGAGACCGAGATGGGTCAGCTGCAGGAGCGGATCACGTCCACGCGCCAGGGCTCGGTCACCTCGATCCAGGCCATCTACGTCCCCGCCGACGACCTCACCGACCCGGCGCCGGCCTCGGTGTTCGCGCACCTGAACGCCACGACGACTCTCTCCCGCGCGATTTCCGAGAAGGGCATCTACCCGGCGGTCGATCCGCTCGACTCGACCTCGACGATCCTCAAGGCCGACATCGTCGGCGAGGAGCATTTCCGGGTTGCCAACTCCGTTCGCGAGATCCTGCAGCGCTACAAGGAGCTCCAGGACATCATCGCCATCCTCGGAATCGACGAGCTCTCGGACGAGGACCGGCTCACCGTGCAGCGCGCGCGCAAGGTCGAGCGCTTCCTCTCGCAGCCGTTCTTCGTCGCGACCGCCTTCACCGGCCTCGACGGGAAGTACGTGCCGGTCGAGGAGACCGTGCGCTCCTTCAGGGAGATCATCGAGGGCAAGCACGACGACATCCCCGAGCGCGCGTTCCTGCTGAAGGGCACGATCGATGAGGTCGTGGAGGCCGCGCGCGGCGCCCGTGGCGAGGCCGAGGCGGAGGATGCCCGCGAGGGCGAGGCGGACGCCGAGGCCGAGGCGGGCGAGGACGCCGGGACGCGGGCCGAGGAGGACGAGGGCTAAGTGGCGCGTTCCGCCTTCCCCGTCGAGGTCCTGACCCCCGAGGGGCAGGTCTTCGCGGACGAGGTGGAGATGGTCTCCACCCGGACCACGACCGGCTCGATCGGCATTCTCGCCCACCACGCGCCGCTGATGGCGATCCTCGAGCCGACCGAGCTGCGGCTCTACAAGTCGGAGTCCGATGTGGTGCGCTTCGCCCAGGGCGAGGGCTACCTGCAGGTGGTGGACAACCGCGCGCTCGTGCTCGTCGAGGATGCGATAGCTCCCGACGACATCGACCGCGGCGCCTTCGAGGCGCGGCTGCGGGAGGCCCGCGAGGCCGTCGAGCGGGCCGAGGAGGACTCGGAGGAGCGTGCCCGCGCGGAGCGCGAGGTCAAGCGCTACGAGGCGTTCCTCGAGGTCGGCTCGGGCTCTTAGCGCGCGGCGCGTTAAGGTCGGAGAGCGGTGGCAGGGGAGAGTCGGCCTTCCGGGTTGCGGCGGACCCGTGCATCGTCGTCGCCGTCGGTATACCTCCGCGGCATGAGTAATGAGCTCCGGGATACGATCGCGCTCGTCACGGGCGCGAGCAGCGGCATCGGTGAGGCGACCGCGCGCGCTCTCGCGGCACAGGGGGCGACGGTGGCCGTTCTCGCGCGCCGCAAGGACCGGCTGGACGCGCTCGCGGCCGAGATCGGTGGCCTTGCCATCGAAACCGATGTCACGGACCGTGACCAGGCGCTGGCCGGCGTCGAGAGGACCGTCCAGGAGCTCGGCCGGCTCGACATCGTGATCAACAACGCCGGCGTGATGCTGCTCGGTCCGATCGTCGACGCCCCCGTGGAGGAGTGGGACCGGATGATCGAGCTCAACCTCCAGGGGCTGCTCTACATCGCCCACGCAGCGCTCCCGCACCTGCTGCGCGCCGCGGAGCGCGAGCCGCGCCAGGTCGCGGACCTCGTCAACGTCAGCTCGGTCGCGGGCCGGCGCGTCGGAGCCGACGGCGGCATCTACCAGCTCACCAAGCACGGCGTCGGGACCTTCAGTGAAGCCTTGCGCCAAGAGGTCACGGCCCGCTACGTCCGTTCGTCGCTGATCGAGCCCGGCTCGACCAAGAGCGAGCTCGTCACCCACGTCCGCGAGGAGATCCGCAGCCGGTTCCCGGCTGGTCCCGAGCACATTCTGCGAGCCGAGGACATCGCCGACGCGATTGTCTACATCGTCACGCGGCCACGACACGTGGCCGTCAACGAGATCCTGGTCCGCCCGACCGAGCAGGTGCGCTAGCGCGCGGCGTCAACAGCGGAGGGCCCGCGGCCCAGGGCGCGGCCCCCGTCACGGTCAGACGGTCGCCGAGCGGTCGATCGCCGCGAGCGCGAGTTGCTCGTCGTCCTCGCCAGGCAGGCCGCTGACGCCAACCGCGCCGACCCGTCGGCCGTCGTCGAAGACGGCGACGCCGCCGAGGAAGAAGGTGAAGAAGGGGTCGAAGCTCGCTCGCTCGACGGGATCGGCGCGCGCCTTCTCGGCGAGTTGCCGGGTCGACGTCGCGTCGCTGCGCGCGGCCGTGTAGGCCTTGCGCTGCGCGTTCAGCCGCGTGTCCGGCGCGGCGCCGTCCATCGTCGCCGCCGCGACCAGCTCACCGTGCGCGTCGGCGACGAACACCGACACCGGGCCGGACGCGGTCGCCACCACGTCGTCAACTATCGCCCGGGCCCTGGCCAGACGCATGGCGCGATACTACGGTGGCCGTTCTCAGGGTTCACCCGGGTGGTACCTATGCTGCGCCGGTTGTGAAAGATCGCGAGATGCTCGAGGTTGCCTTGGAGGAAGCTCGGTCGGGCCTGGCCGAGGGTGGCATCCCGATCGGCGCGGCGCTGTTCACGGCTGATGGCAAGCTGCTGGGCCGGGGCCGGAATCGGCGTGTCCAGGAGCAGGATCCCTCACTTCATGGCGAGACCGACGCGTTTCGGCGCAGCGGCCGGCGGCGCAGCTACCGGGACACGGTGATGGTCGGGACGCTGGCGCCGTGCTGGTATTGCAGCGGCCTCGTGCGCCAGTTCGGGATTCCCAAGGTGGTGGTGGGTGAGTCGGTCAACTTCTCCGGCGGGATCGATTGGCTTCGCCAGTGCGGCGTCGAAGTCGTGGATCTGGCCTCGGAGGAATGCGTACAGCTTCTGGCGGGCTTCATCGCCGCGCATCCGGAGCTCTGGCAGGAGGACATCGGCGAGCACTGAGACCGGGTGATGCTCGCCTCCGAGCCGTACGAGACACTCCCCAGGTAGGCCGTCAGCGAACGAAGGAGCGCCCCTATGTCCGTCACGACAGACATCCGCCCGTTCCAGATCGACGTTCCGGAGGCGAAGCTCGATGAGCTGCGCGGCCGCGTCGCCGCGACGCGCTGGCCCTCCAGCGAGCTCGTCGCCGATCGGTCGCAGGGCGTGCAATTGGCGACGATCCAGGCGCTCGCCCGCTTCTGGACGACGGACTACGACTGGCGCAAGTGCGAGGCGCGACTGGACGCGCTGCCTCAGTTCATGACCCTGATCGACGGGGTGGACATCCACTTCATCCACGTCAGGTCGCGGCATGAGAATGCGTTGCCGCTGATCATGACGCATGGCTGGCCCGGCTCGGTGATCGAGCTGCTTGACACCATCGGCCCGCTGACCGACCCGACCGCTCACGGCGGCACCCCCGAGGACGCGTTCCACCTGGTGCTGCCGTCCCTGCCCGGCTACGGGTTCTCCAGTGAGCCGGCCGAGCTCGGCTGGGAGGCCGGGCGCGTCGCACGCGCGTGGGCGGAGCTGATGCACCGCCTCGGATACCCGCGCTATGTCGCCCAGGGCGGCGACGTGGGTGCCCTCGTTACGGACCTGATGGGTCGCCAGGCGGTTGAGGGCTTGGTCGGCTACCACCTGAACCTGCTCACGGCTGTGCTCGCAGTCGGCGATCAACTGCCCAAGGAATCCGAACAGGAACGCGCAGCGGCCGAGGCGGTCGCGGCGTTCAGGCAAGACGGCTTCGGTTACTTCCTCGAGATGGCAACGCGGCCGCAGACGATCGGCTACTCGCTGCTGGATTCACCCGTCGGGCTGGCGGCCTGGCTGCTCGACCACGACACCGACAGCTACTACAAGATCTCCCGCGCGTTTGTCGACGGCGAGCCCGTCGGCAATCTCACCCGCGAGACCATCGTCGACAACATCACGCTGTACTGGCTGACCGGCACCGCGGCGTCGACGGCCCGGTCGTATTGGGAGGACGCACGCGCGCTGGCCGCATCGCTTGCGAGCGGCCAGGCCCCTCCGGCGGTCACCGTGCCGGTCGGCTTCACCACGTTCCCGGGCGAGATCTGGGCTTCCCCGCGCAGCTGGGTCGAGGCGGTCTACCCCGACCTCGCCTACTTCAACGAGGTCGACAAGGGCGGCCACTTCGCCGCCTGGGAAGAGCCCGAGCTGTTTGCCAGCGAGGTTCGCGCGACGTTCCGGCCGCTCCGTTAAGAGCCTGCGCTGAGCGGCGGTGGCCCCCGGGGGCTTGCCGCGCCTGCGCGGATAGGAGAGGCTAGGTCGATGACCTCCACGTTCGCTTCCGTCATCGGCGAAGCGTGGGGCAGCCTGGATGAGCGCCGGTTCCTCTTCCTGACCTTGATCGGCTTCGTGTGCGCGTTCGGGTTCATCCGCCTTTCCACCCGCCTGATGCGCAGTCCGCGCGTGCCGTGGTGGCCGGGCAGCGTCGTGTCCGAGGACGGCGTGCATGTGCACCACCTCTTCTTCGGGATCGTGCTCATGATGGTCGCCGGTGCCCTCAGCTTCGCGGCGGGGGAGACCAACGGTCCCTGGTACGCGATCTATGCCGTGCTCTTCGGCATTGGCCTCGGCCTCGCCATAGACGAGTACGCCCTGTGGCTCCACCTCGACGACGTCTACTGGTCGCGCGAGGGCCGCAGCTCGATCGACGCGACGCTGGTCGCCCTGGGCTTGATCGGCTTCGTACTGCTCGCGTTCGTGCCCACCCGGGTCGGCGACGATTCGCTTGCAGTGCTGGCGACCACCGTGGCGGTGGCGACGTTGCACTTCGCCTGGGTGTTGATCGCCGCTGTCAAGTACCGGCTCGTGCACGCACTGTTCGGCATCTTCGTCCCCGGGCTCGCCGTCTACGCCGGGCTGCGGCTCGCCAAGCCGCGGTCGGTCTGGGCGAAGCGCTTCTACGGGGAGCGGCGCCCGGCCAAGCAGGCGCGTGCCGAGCAGCGGTTCCAGGGCGGCCGCCTGACCGATCGGTTCAAGGAGCGCCTGCGCGACGCGATCGGTGGGGTCACGGAGGAGGAGTACCAAGCGCGGCTTGCCGCGGCCGCGCCGCCGACAACGTCAACGTCGGTCGCGCCCGCGCCGGAGCGATCGCCTTCACCGAGATGATCCGCCGGGTCGCCCGCATGCACGGCAACCGGGGCGGCGCTCGCGTCCACACTCAAAAGCGGTCGTCTCCGGCGCTCGGACCGCGCGTAGGATTCGCGCCGGGGTGCGGATCGATCACGTAATCGTCGCTGCGACCGATCTGGATGCCGCTGCGGCCCGGCTGGAGGGCGCGCATGGGCTCCGCGCCTCCGGAGGTGGGCGGCACGAGGGGATCGGCACCCACAACCGGATCGTTCCGCTCGGCGGCGGCTATTTGGAGATACTGGCGGTTGCCGATGCCGGGGAGGCGGCGCGGTCGCCGCTCGGGCGGGCGCTGGCCGCGGGCATTGCGCGAACCGGCGAGGGGCTGATGGGCTGGGCGGTCGCCGTTGACGACGTCGTGCCCGTGGCCGAGCGGCTCGGCACGCCGGTGAGCACGATCGTGCGCCAGGGGCTCAGCGCCCGCCTTACCGGTGTCTTGGAGGCGATGGCCACCCCGTTCCTGCCGTTCTTCATCGCGCGCGACCCGGGAAGCGAGGATCCCGGCGCCTCAGGCGGTGCCGGCGGTATCGAGTGGATCGAGGTGGCCGGCGATCGTGACCGGCTCGATTCCTGGTTGGGCGGAGCGCGGCTGCCGGTTCGCGTGGTCGAGGGTGCGCCTGCGGTCCGCGCAGTGGCGATCAGCGGACGGATCCTCCGCTAGCGCCGCTCAAGTCGTGGCGAAGCCGCGTCCTGGCCAGGTGAGGCTCTACGGCGCGGCCGCTTGCGGGGCGCTGGTGGGGCCGTCCACCGCCACCGTCGACTCGGTGGGGAAGCGCAGTCTGTCGATCCGGAGCTCGCGTGGATTCGCGTAGTCGCCGCGCCGGCCGTGGTAGACGAGCCAGGCGCCGCCCCGCGGTCCGGTGACCGGCATGCCGCCGCCAGGGCTGAGTACGCCCTCCGCTTCCGCGAGCACAGGGTTGCTCGCGGACTTCTCGAACGGGCCGGTGGGCGAGCTCGACGTGGCGTAGCCCATGCCATAGCTGCCCGTGTAGGCGCCCCCGGAATAGAGCAGCAGGTACGTCGAGCCGCTCCTGACCGGCCACGGGTTCTCCACGACAGGCCCGAAGGAGCCCACCTCCCACCCCGGGCCGGCGGTGAACAGGGGCTGGCGTGGAGCCGACGCCGTGAGCAGATCCCCGGCCAGCGGGATCACTGAGATCGTTCGGTCCGGGGGACATACGGAGCCCGGCGGCTCCGTGCCGCAGCGCCGGGTCGTGGAGACGTACAGGTACGCGCGGCCGTCGCCGTCCACGAAGGGCGCCGGGTCGATGTTGCTGTAGCCGCCATCGTCGCCGCAGCCGGGCGGGCGACCGCTGGCATCGACGCCACCGTCGGTGTATTCGAGCGGCCCCAGCTCGACATAGGGTCCCTGCGGCACAGGCGAGACCGCGACTCCGACGCAGTTCGTGGGCGGGATCAGCGTGCCGTGCCTCGAGACGTGAAACAGCAGGAAGCAGCGTGCCCCACTCTGGCCCGGGCAGGCCCCGTTGCGCTCGATCACGCTGGGAGCCCATGGGTTCCAGTCGCCTGTCTGTGCGGCCCAGGCCGGCCGGACCGGCAGGGCGCGCCCGGCGGGCGTCCAGTTGACCAGGTCGGTGGAGCGCAGCATGGGGAAGCGGTCGCCCGTGTGGAAGACGTAGTACTCCGAGTGGGCGAAGCCGACGTCGAGCGCGCCCGGGTCAGGGGCTCCGGGTGAGGCGAACACCGGGTTGCTGTAGCCGCCCTCGGGGACCGGCGGGTCGGCGGGAGGGGCCGCCGCGGCCGGCGGGACTGCCGCGATCGGCTCCGGGGCCGGTCTTGGTGGCGCGGGGGGCGGCGACCGACGCTCCACGATGCGCAGCGAGTCGAGCACCGCCGTGCGCCGGCACGAGCGCACACGGCCGGGGTTGGCGAGCCGCACCGCCGCGGTGTGCGGGCCGGCCGGCGCCGAAGCGCGAAACCGCACGCGTGCGAAGCGCCGCGAAGGCACCGCACGCGCGCCGATCGCGCGGCCGTCCAGCCGCAGCACGATTCGCGGGCGCGTCCCCACGCAGGGCAGCGCCCGGACGCGTAGCTCGACGGCGCTGGCGAGAGCCGTGGTCGTGAACCGGTGCCGGACCACGCCCTGGCCGGTCAGGGCCACGGCGCGTCCGCCGCCGGCGGCGCGATCCTGGACGACCTTCACCGGCCCGGTGAACGAGCCCCCTTCGAGTTGAAGCGTCAGCGCCTGTGCCTGCGCGGGTAGCCCGAGCAGGACCGCCGCCCCGCCGAGCAGGACCGCCCCGAACAGGTGCGTCGCCCGTGCAGGCACCGGGCCAACCCTAGCCGCGAGACGCCCGAGTGTGCGACGCCTCCGTGTTCCTGCGCGCGGCGATCCCGCTGCGCGGTTAGGGTCGCGCGCACATGGAAGTGGCGCTCGCGCTCGCGGCCGCGCTGCTGTTCTCGCTCGGCACGGTGCTTCAGGAGCAGGTGGCCTCGCAGGCGTCGGAGGAGGACGCGCGCGGCGCCGGCTTCCTGTTCGCGCTTGCCCGCAAGCCGCGCTGGCTGGCCGGGATCGCCGCGGACGGGCTCGGCTTCGTCGCCCAGGCCGCTGCGCTCGCGATCGGGCGGCTCGTCGTCGTGCAACCGCTGCTGGCTACGAGCGTGGTGTTCGCACTGCCGATCGGCGCGAAGCTGGACGGGCGTCCGGTCTCGCGCCCGGACGTCCTGGCGGCGTGCGCGGTCACGGCCGGCCTGGGGGTGTTCCTCGTCGCGGCCGATCCGAGCGGCGGGGTTGACAACCCGTCCGCCACGGCTTGGATCGTGTCATTCGCCGCCTGCTTCGCGGCCGCCGCGGTGCTCGTGCTCGCCGCGCGCCGGCGCTCGCCGGCAAGGCGCGCGGCGCTGATCGGCACCGCCGCCGGCGTCCTCTTCGCGCTGAGTGCGGCCCTAACCAAGGCCACCGTCGACGTGCTCGACGAGGGGGTGCTCGAGGTGTTCGTCGACTGGCACCTCTACGGGCTGCTCGTGGTGGGCTACGTGAGCATGTCGCTGAGCCAGGCGTCGCTTCAGACCGGGGCGCTGGCGCCGGCGGTGGCCACGCAGATGTCGCTCGATCCGATCACGAGCGTGCTGCTCGGGACGCTCGCCTTCGAGGAGTCGATCCACGAGACGGCCGGCGGCCTCGCCCTCGCGCTGGGCGCGTTCGCAGTGATGATCGCGGGGCTCGTCTACCTGGCACTACACCGGCAGGCGCCTGAGCCCGCGCCGCGTTGAGCTACGCCACCGCCTCCTCCTCGGCGAGGCGCGCGAACTTCTCGTTCGTGTGCGTGCGCGCGTAGGTGAAGAAGATCGTCAGCCCGATCACGAGCCACACGGCCAGGCGGATCCACGTGTCGATCGGCAGCGTCACCATCAGGCCGAGGGCGCTCACTAGGCCGAGGCCGGCGACGACCTGTACGTGCGGAACCCTGAAGGGCCGCTCGACGTCGGGGTGCGTGCGGCGCAGCACCAGCACGCCGGCGCACACGATCACGAAGGCGAGCAGCGTGCCGATCGAGACGAGCTCGCCGAGCACGTCGATCGGCACGAGCGCCGCGACGACCCCGCCCGCCGCGCCGCACAGGATCGTGGTGAAGACGGGTGTCTTGAAGCGCGGGCTCACGCGGTCGAAGGCGGGCGGGAGCATGCCGTCGGCCGACATCCGCATGAGGATGCGCGACTGCCCGTAGAAGGTCACGAGCACGGTGGAGAACAGGCCGATCACCGCGGCCACCGACAGCGCCTCGTCGAGCCAGTCGGCGCCCGCGCCCTCGGCCTTGACCGCCTCGGAGAGGGGATCGGCGACGTTCAGCTGCTCGTAGGGGACGATGCCGATGAGCACGAGGCCGATCGCCACATACAGCAGCGTCGAGATCAACACGGTCGCCAGCAGCCCCACCGGGACGGTTCGCTGAGGATTGCGAGCTTCGCCGGCAGCGGTCGAGACAGCGTCGAAGCCGACATAGGCGAAGAAGACGACGCCCGCGCCGCGGATGATCCCCGAGGCGCCGAAATCGCCGAAGCTCCCCTCGTTCGCCGGCACGAACGGCGTCCAGTTCGAGCTGTCGACGGCGAACGCGCCGACCGCCACGAACAGCAGCAGAACCACGATCTTGAGGGCGACGATCGCGTTGTTGACGCCCGCCGACTGCCGGGTGCCCACCACGAGCAGCGCAGTGGTGGCCGCCACGACTACGAGCGCCGGCAGGTTCAGGACGCCGCTGCCGCTGCCGAACGGCGGCGAGGCGATGTCGTTCGGCACGTCGATGCCGATCGTTCCGAGGAAGCTCACCGCGTAGCCCGCCCAGCCGACCGCCACCGTCGACGCCGCGAACAGGTACTCGAGCAGGAGGTCCCAGCCGATGAACCAGGCGAGGAAGACGCCGAACGCGGCGTAGGCGTACGAGTAGGTGGACCCCGCGATCGGGATCATCGCCGCCAGCTCGGCGTAGCAGATCGCCGTGAACGCCGCGGCGAGCCCCGCGAGCACGAAGGAGATCACCACGGCCGGCCCGGCATACTGCGCGGCGGCGGTGCCCGTGGTGACGAAGATGCCGGCGCCGACCACACTGGCGATCCCGAGCGTCGTGAGGCTGAACGCCCCCATCGCCGCGCCGTCGAGGCGTTTTCGGTCGCGCCGCGCCTGGACCAGGATCGTCTCGAGGCGGTCGGCCACCCGGGCAGCTTGACGGAGACCGCGGCGCGAACGAGCATGTGCCCCGCCATGGACTCGGGCGAGAAGAGCGACTTCCTGGCCCAGGAGCGCGCGAGGCGGTTGGCAAAGGAGGAGCGCCTGCTGGCGGGCGTGGGTCCGGCCTACGGCTTCGACGAGAACCACACGCTCGCGCAGGTGCGCAAGGAGTTCGACGCGCTCGCGGCGGGGGAGGAGACCCAGACCGCCGTCCGTGTGGCCGGGCGAGTGATGCTGATCCGCCGCCACGGCGCGCTCGTGTTCGCGGATCTCAAGGACCAGACGGCGACTGTCCAGTTGCTCTTCCTAAAGGACCCGCGAGTGCGCGACCTCGACCGCGGCGACTGGATCGGCGTCGAGGGCACGGGCATGCGAACGAAGAAGGGCGAGCTCTCGATCGCGGTGCGCGAGTGGCGCCTGTTGACGAAGTCGCTGCGCGCCCTCCCCGACAAGCACCGCGGCCTAACCGACGTCGACACCCGCCTGCGCCAGCGCTACCTCGACCTGATCGTCAACCCGGAGGCGCGGCGCACCTTCGACATCCGCTCGGCGACGATCGCCTCGGTGCGGCGCACGCTGAACGAGCGCGGCTTCACCGAGGTGGAGACCCCTGTGCTGGACGCCGCGGCGGGCGGCGCCGCCGCGCGCCCGTTCATCACCCACCACAACGCGCTCGACATCGACATGTACCTGCGGATCGCACTCGAGCTGCCGCTCAAGCGGCTCGTCGTGGGCGGTTTCGAGCGCGTGTTCGAGATCGGCCGCGTGTTTCGCAACGAGGGTCTCGACACGCGCCACAACCCGGAGTTCACGCTGCTCGAGGCCTACCAGGCGCTCGCGGACTACCACGACATGATGGACCTGGTCGAGGCGATCTGCTCGGAGGCCGCCACGGCGGCGACGGGCGCCACCACGATCACGGTGGAGGGCAGGCAGACCGACCTCGCGCCGCCCTGGCGGCGGGTCACGATGGCCGACCTCATCGAGGAGGTGAACGGCGCGAGGATGCACCCCTCGATGCCGATCGAGGAGGCACGCGCGATCTGCGACCGGGTCGGCGTGCCCTACGAGTCGGGCTGGGGGGCGGGCCGGCTCATGTCGGAGGTGTACGACGAGACCTGCGAGAAGACGCTGTTCGCGCCCACTTTCGTCTACGACTACCCGCGCGAGGTGTCCCCGCTGGCACGCACCCACCGCTCGGACCCCGATCTCGTCGAGCGCTTCGAAGCTGTCATCGCGGGCCGTGAGCTCGCCAACGCCTACTCGGAGCTGAACGACGCCGTCGACCAGCGGGCGCGCTTCGAGGCGGAGGCGGCCGCCAAGGCCGCCGGCGACGAGGAGGCGGAGAGCCTCGACGAGGACTACATCAGGGCGCTCGAGTACGGGCTGCCGCCGACCGGCGGGCTCGGCATCGGCCTCGACCGCCTGGTGATGCTGATCGCGGGCGCCGCGGCGATCCGCGAGGTGATCCTCTTCCCGACCATGCGGCCCGAGCCCGGGACCGCGCCGCGCACGACGCGGGCGGGCCTCTCCTCCGGCGGTGTGCCGACGGCGGCGATGATGGCGTCGCCTCCGGCGGCCAACCCCGTACCGGCCGCCGCCGCGCCGGCTACCGCGACGAGTTCCGCACGTGTGGCGACAGAAAGTCGTCGCACTGCTCGTCTCCTCGGTTGGGCCACGGCCCTCGGAGGCGTGTTCTGCCTGCTCGCCCTGCTTCCCGGCGTCCACCACCGCCTCGGGCTGGCGACCACTGTCGGCGATGACTCCGCGCGCGTGGTCGGACACGTGGCGTCGGTGCTGGTGGGCGTGGCGCTCATCCTCCTGGCGACCCAGCTCGGGCGCGGCAAGCGGCGTGCCTGGGAGGCGGCCGTGGCGCTGTTCGCTCTCGCCGCGGTCACCCACATCCTCAAGGGCCCGCATCCGATCGTGGCTGCCTACTCGCTTGCGATGCTCGCCGCGCTCGTCTGGAATCGCGAGGCGTTCAGGGCAAAGGCGGACCCGGGCTCGATCGACGCCGTGGTGCGCTTCGTGCCGGCCTATTTGGTCGTGGTGCCGGTGTTCGGCTCAGTCACGCTCATCCTCGAGAGGGAGCACGTCCAGGAGGACCTGACCCCGCTGGGCGTACTCCACGCGACCTTCGCCGGCATGCTCGGCCTCGACGGCCCCTACGAGTACAAGGGCCGCTTCTTCGAGGACTTCTTCCCGGCAGCCCTGCTGGCTCTCGGGATCGCCGGCCTCCTCATCCTCACCCTGCTGCTTTTCAGGGCGATAGCGCGGCGCGAGGCACCGAGCGACGACGACCGCGCCGCCGCGCGCCGGCTCGTCCGCCTCTACGGGTCCGACACGCTCGACTACTTCGCCCTGCGGCCGGACAAGAGCTACTTCTTCTCGAGCGACGGCGAGGCGATGGTGGCCTACACCTATACGGACGGCTACGCGCTCGTCGCCGCCGACCCGATCGGCGCGCCCGGCTCGGCGGGGCGTGTGCTCGACGAGTTCCTCGAGTTTTGCCGCGAGCGTGCCTGGCACGTGGCCTTCCTGGCGGTCCGCGAGTCCGACATGCGGCTCTACGCGGCGCGCGGCTTCCGCGACATCTACCTGGGCGACGAGGCGATCATCCCCTGCGACGAGTTCAGCCTCTCCGGCAGCTCGATGAAATCCGTGCGCGCGGCGGTCAAGCGCGTGGGCAGGGACCACAGGTTCCGCTTGATGCGCGAGACCGACGCGTCGCCCCAGCTCGTCGAGCAGCTCAATGCGATCCGTGAGCGCTGGCGCGGCAAGGCGCCCGAGCGTGGGTTCACGATGGAGCTCGGAGGCGGGGTGCGCGGCGAGAACCCGGACTTCCTGCTGGCGGTGGCGTTCGACGGCGAGGAGCGGCCGCTCGGCTTCCTGCGGCTCGTGCCCTGCTACGGGGCCGACCCGGGCTGGTCGCTCGACCTGATGCAGCGCGACCCCGACGCGCCCAACGGCATGACCGAGTTCCTGATCGCGAACGCGGCGCTGGCTCTCGGCGAGCGCGGCTTCCGGCGTCTGTCGATGAACTTCGCCGCCTGGGGGCGCCTGTTCGACACCGGCACCCCGCTCGGCCCCGGGCAGCGCATGGCGAAGAAGCTGGCGGAGATCCTCAACCCCTACTTCCAGATCAAGTCCCTGCGCGACTTCAACGCCAAGTTCGACCCCCGCTGGGTGCCGCGGGCGATCGCGGTCGAGGACGTGGCCGCCATGCCGAAGGTCGGCCTGCTGTACGCGAGCGTCGAGGGCTTTCTGAACCTGCCGCTCGTGGGCCGCCGCCTCGAGCCGCGCCAGGCGCCGACCGCGCCGCATCGTGGCGGTCCGGGAGCGGAGCTGGAGCCCCGGCCCGCCGCCGGGTAGTACTGTCGCGCCAATGGGTGAACGAGAGCGCTACGACCCCGGAACCTTCTCGTGGGCGGAGCTCAGCACGAGCGACGTCGAGTCGGCCAAGGGCTTCTACACCGGACTGTTCGGGTGGGAAACCGAAGACCAGCCCCTCCCCGACGGCGGGGCGTACACGATCGCCAGGGTCGGGGGCCGTGACGTCGCGGGGCTCACCCCGGCGCAGCCCGGCCAGCCGCCGGCTTGGAATTCGTACGTGACCGTCGAAGACGCAGACACCGCCGCCTCGAAGGCCGCCGAGTTGGGCGGGAACATCGTCGTCGAGCCCTTCGACGTCATGGAGGAGGGCCGGATGGCGGTCATCCAGGATCCGACGGGCGCGTTCTTCTGCGTCTGGCAGCCGCGTAACACGATCGGCGCCGGGCTCGTCAACGGTCACGGCCTGCTCTCGTTGAACCAGCTCAACACCAACGATCCCGAGCACGCGATCGAGTTCTATTCGGGGTTGTTCGGCTGGCGGATCGAGGCCGTGCCCGACACCGAGATCCCGTACTGGGGGGTCTACCGGGGCGAGAGCCTGAACGCCGGCATGATGCAGCAGCCCCAGGACGCGCCGGCGCCGCCGCACTGGCTCGTCTACTTCGGGATCGACGACATCGACCCCGCAGTCGGGAAGATCGGCGAGTCGGGCGGGGCGCTGCTCGTGCCCAAGACGGCGGTGCCAGGTGGAGAGATAGTCGTCGCGCAGGACCCGCAGGGCGCCCTCTTCGCGTTCTTCGCCGGGCGGTTCGACGACTGATGGGCGAGCGCGAGCGTTACACGCCCGGCACGTTCTGCTGGGCCGACGTCGGCACCGGCGACCAGGAGGCCTCGGCGCGCTTCTATGGCGCCCTCTTCGGCTGGGTGCCGGAATCCCTGTCAAATCCCGCAGGGGGCGTCTACACCATGATGCGCCTCGACGGGAAGGAGGTCGCGGGTCTGCGAGGCGGTCCGGCGGGCTGGCTCTCCTACGTGTCCGTCGAGGACGTGGACGCGGGCGTTGCCCGCGTGCGCGAGCTCGGCGGTATCGACGTCGACGGCCCTGTCGACGTCGGGACGGCGGGCCGCATGGCGCTCGTCCAGGATCATCAGGGAGCGCTGTTCGCGCTCTGGCAGCCCGGCGAGCACGTCGGCGCCGCGCTCGTGAACGAGGTGGGCGCGATGGTGTGGCAGCACCTGTCGACCGCAGACATCGCGGCCGCGCGCGACTGGTACGCGGAGCTGTTCGAGTGGAGCTGGGAGGAGCTCGAGGGCGGGGGCGGCTGGTGGAACGCGAGGAACCGCGACGGCTGGCTCACCGGGAGCGCGGGTGACCTCCCCGCAGAGGGCGTGCCTTCCAACTGGCAGGTGACCTTCCGCGTCGAGGACGTGGTGGCGTCGTGTGCGCGGGTGGAGGAGCTCGGCGGCGCGACGATCCTGCCGCGGACCGAGACCCCGGTGGGCGGGATCGCCGTGGTGCGCGACCCCGACGGCGCCCCGTTCGCCTTCTTCGACGGCGAGAACGAGCCGTAGGGCCGTACCGGGGTTTGACTTCCGCCGGCCGGGTCAGGGCTGGGGAAGGGGTGTGGGACAGCGCCCACTGCGATTCTCCGGGCAAACAATCTTCGGCTGATCCGGGACGGTCCCGAATCTTCATCGCCAGCGGGGCGGGCTCCCGCCCGGACCTGGCATATCTGTCCTGCCTTGGTGGCCTCCTGGACCACCTATCCAGGACTGCTCTTGATTTCCAGCGCGGGGGGCCGAACGATCTTCGATCACGTTCGTCCAGTCGTGGCCGACGAGCACAACCCCTTCCCCAGCCCCAAACGCGAGACCGACCCGGCGCCACCACCCGACCGAAGGGGCGCCCGCCTTAGCCAGGCTCGTCGTACGGCGCGTCCCGCTCGCGCACGGCGTCCTTGAAGCCGACCTCGGCGGCCCGGCGCTGGAACTCGTAGCCCTCCGGCGTGTGGCGCGCGATGCCGTCGAAGAACACGCCGAGCGATTGGGTGGCGTGCAGACCCTGCGCGTACAGCGCCTGGTTCACGAGCAGCTTCATCATCACGAGCTGGTTCACGGGCGTCAGCGCCACGCGCTCGGCGAGCGCCTCGAAGCGCTCGTCGAGCTCGTCAGCGGGCGGCGCCTCGATTGCCAATCCCCAAGCGAGGGCGGTGGCGCCGTCGATCAGATCGCCGGTGAAGAGCAGGCGCTTGGCACGCTGGTCGCCAACGCGGAACGCCCATAGCGCGGAGGTGGGCACGCCCCAGACGCGGGCCGGCGGATAGCCGATGCGCGCGTCCTCGGCGATCACGAGCAGGTCCGAGCACAGCGCCATGTCCGTGCCGCCCGCCACGCAGAACCCGTGCACCTTGCACAGGACCGGCTTTTCCGAGTGGAACAGGCTCATGAAGCCGCGCAGGTTGCGGCTCATCATCTGCCAGTCGGTCACCGGATCCCACGGCGCCGACGGGTCGTGGCCCGGCGGTTGCGTCTCGGCGTACTCGACCAGGTCATAGCCTCCGCAGAAGCCCTTGCCGGCGCCCGCCAGCGCGATCACGTGCACGGCCGGGTCGAGGTTCGCCTCCTCCACGCAGGCGGCCAGCTCACGGGGCATCTCGAGCGTGATGCCGTTGCCGCGCTCGGGCCGGTCGAGCGTGATCCGCGCTATCCGGCCGGTGACCTCGTAGCGGAGCGTCGACGGGCTCATGCGCGGTCCGGACCGGCTACGCGGCGAGCGCGCGCTCGACCAGGGCGGGCGCGTCCACGCCCGGCGGCAGCGTGCCGAACACACGCCCGCCCGCACCCTCGAGCCGCCCGGCGCAGAAGGCGTCCGCGACCTCGGGAGGGGCATTCCGCACGAGCAAGCTCGCCTGCAGGGCGAGCGCCAGGTCGCCCACCACGCGCCGGGCCTCGAACTCCGGGTCGCTCGGGGCGCTCCCGCGCAGGCGGTCGAGGTGGGCGTCGAGCAGCGCGTTCCCGCCGCGTGCCAGCTCGCACTCGGCGAGGAAGGCCGGCAGTACCTCGGGCTCCCGGGCGAGCGCGCGCAGCACGTCCAGCGCCGAGACGTTGCCCGAGCCCTCCCAGATCGAGTTGAGCGGCGAGTCGCGCAGCAGGCGCGGCATCCCGGACTCCTCGACGTAGCCGTTGCCGCCCAGGCACTCGAGCGCCTCGGTCGCGTGCCAGGGGGCGCGCTTGCAGACCCAATGCTTCATCACGGCGGTCGCGAGGCGCCGGAAGGGGGCATCGTCCTCGTCGTAGGCGCGCGCCACGCGCATCGCCGCGGCGGTGGCCGCCTCGGACTCGAGGGCGAGATCGGCGAGCACGTTCTGCATCAGCGGCTGCTCGGCAAGCTGCCTGCCGAACGCCGAGCGGTGGCGGGCGTGGTGCACGGCCTGGACGAGCCCCCAGCGCATCGACGCCGCCGAGCCGATCAGGCAGTCGAGCCGGGTGTGGTTGACCATGCGGATGATCGTCTGGACGCCGCGGCCCTCCTCGCCCAAGAGCCGGGCGCGCACGCGGTCGAACTCGACTTCGCTGGAGGGCAGCGAGCGGGTGCCCAGCTTGTCCTTCAGCCGCTGGATCCGGAAGCCCGGGTCGCTCGACTCGAACAGTAAGCAGGACAGCCCGGCAGGGCGTCTGGGCGAGCGTCAGGAAGACGTCGCACGGAGGGTAGGAGCAGAACCACTTGTGCCCGGTGAGCTCGTAGGCTCCGTCGCCCACGGGCTCGGCGCGCGTGGTGTTGGCGCGCACGTCCGAGCCGCCCTGCTTCTCGGTCATGGCCATGCCGGCGAGAGCGCCGTCCTCGTAGGAGGGCTTCGTGATCCGCGGCTCCCACTCGGCGGCGAGCTCCGGCTCCTCGCGCAGGGCCGGGACCACCGAGTAGGTCATCGACACCGGGCACATGACGCCCGAGTTGACCTGGCTCCACGTGTACATGAGCGCCGCCCGGACCACGTGCGCGCCGGGCTGGGGGTCCCTCCAGGGCAGGCAGTGGATCTCGCGCTCGATCGCCTGGCGCAGGCACCAGTGCCACGAGGGGTCGAGCTCGACCTCGTCGATGCGGTTGCCGTAGCGGTCGTGCGTCCTGAGGCGCGGCTCGTTGCGCTCGGCCCGCTCCGAGTGCTCGAGCGCCTCCGGGCTGCCCGCCAGCTCGCCCGTGTCGCGCAGCCGGTCGACGCCCCACCCGCCGCCCTCGCGCTCGAGCGCCTCGCGCAGCGGCAGGTCCGCCTGGAAGACGTTGTAGGGCGCGATCGGGGGCGGTTGGTTCGTGACGTCGTGCGTCGAGCCAGAGGCGAGCATTGGGTCCCAAGTCTGCCGTATCGGATAGAAAGGGCATATGACTCCGCTCACCCGCTCCCTTCCAATCGCCGTGGCTGCGGCGCTCCTCCTCGCCCCGCCCGCGCTGGCGGCCAAGGGCTTCTCGCTCGGCGTCGCCGCGGGCGAGGTGTCGCCCTCGAGCGCCGTGCTCTGGGCGCACGCGACGGGGAGCGGCTCCTACACGCTCCAGGTCGCTGCGAAGAAGAACTTCAAGAAGCGGGCCTTCGAGAAGTCGGTCAAGGCGAGCTCGGGGAACGACAACACGGTCCAGGCGAAGGCCGGCAAGCTGAAGCCCGGCAAGCGCTACTACTACCGCTTCGTCGGCAAGAAGGGCAGGCGCAGCGATACCGGTACCTTCCGCACCGCCCCCAAGGCGAGCGCCAACGCCACCTTCGAATTCGGCTGGACCGGTGACACCGACTTCAACGCCGCGCCCGGCCAGAGCGCGCCCTTCTGGAACACCGGCGGGGTCTTCAAGCGCATGCGGGCCGAGAAGAACGCGTTCAACATCCACTTCGGCGACACGATGTACTCGGACAGCGAGATCCCGGGTGCGCTCCAGCCGATCGCGCTGACCGTCAAGGCGAAGTGGGCGAAGTACAGGACGAACCTCGAGAACCAGCACCTCCGGGGACTGCGCGGCTCGGCCGGCTTCTTCTCGCACTGGGACGACCACGAGTTCGTGAACGACTTCTCTCCCAACGAGAACACCTTCTCGAACGACGTGAACATCAACGGACGCACGCTCTACAAGCGCGGCGTCGACGCCTTCAGGGACTACGCGCCGGTGCGCTGGAGCGCGCAGAACGGGCTATACCGCCGGGTTCGCTGGGGCCGGAACGCCGAGCTGTTCTTCCTCGACCAGCGCTCGTTCCGCAGCGCCAAGGCCGACGAGGGCGGCGTCTGCACCAACTCGATGACGGGTGAGCCGGACGTGGCTCCCACGGCGCCGCAGGCGGTTCGCAACACGTTCGCGCTCGTGCTCCCCTCGCTCGCGCAGCCGGTGGCCCCAGTCCTGTCTCGACGCGATCCGCTCCGAGCGGCGCACCTACCTCGGCGCGCGCCAGCTCGCGCGCTTCATCAGGGACATCCGGGCCTCGGACGCGCGCTTCAAGATCGTGATGAACGAGCTGCCGATCCAGCAGTACTACGTGCTCCCGTACGACCGCTGGGAGGGCTACGAGGCCGAGCGCCAGCAGGTGCTGCGCGCATTGCAGAACGTCAAGAACGTCGTCTTCCTGACGACGGACGTGCACGCCACGCTCGTGAACGACGCGCGCTTCCAGACCCTCGAGGCCGGCGGCCCCCGCAACAGCGGCATCCTCGACATCACGGTCGGCCCCGCCGCGACGGCCAACCTGGAGCTCGAGATCGAAACCGAGGTAGGTGTCCCGGGAGCAGGCGCGTTGGTGGACAGCGCATTCTTCGAGCCACAGCCGCCTGGCGGCGTCGGGAAGCGCTGCTCGATCCTCGATCAGTTCAGCTATGGACAGGTCAAGGTCACCGCGAACCGGCTGACGATTACCCCCAGGGGCATCAACGGGCAGCCGCAGCAGAACGCCGGGAGGCCGTGCGGGCCGTTCGTTTTGAACTTCACGAAGTAGGAGCCGCCGCAACCCTTCCTATGCTCCCGGGTTGTTCGTGACCGTGCGTGTCCTCGTCCTGGCAGTCCTCGCGACCCTCGCGCTCGCCGCGCCCGCAAGCGCGGCGCGCAGCGTGCCGCACGGGTTCGTCGGCGTCCACTGGAGCTACGAGCTGGCGTCGGCGCCCGCGGACGCGCAGGACGCTCAGTGGGACGTGATGGCCAGCTCGGGAATCGAGTCCGTTCGCGCGGACTTCAGCTGGCCCGTCATGCAGGGCGGTCGCGAGAGAGCCACTCGACTTCACCCGCTCCGACGCGCTCGTCCGGCGCGCGACGCTGCGCAACGTCAGCTTGCTGCCGGTCGTGAACGAGGCCCCTCGCTGGGCGCGGGCCTACAAGCGGCGCGACAAGTCGCCGCCGCGCCTGAACTCGGATTACGCCTCGTTCATCGCCGGCCTGGTGGAGCGCTACGGCCCGAGCGGCAGCTTCTGGACCGAGAACCCCACGTTGCCGAAGCGCCCGCTGCGGGAGTGGCAGATCTGGAACGAGCCGCACCTGCGCTCCTACTGGGACGCCCCCGAGAAGAGCCGCTGGGGCTACCCGGCTGGTTACGGCAAGCTGCTGCGCAGCGCCTACCGGGCCGTCAAGGTGCGCGACCCCGGGGCGAAGGTGGTTCTCGCGGGGATCACCCAGAGGGCCTGGGAGGAAATCGAGGAGCTCTACGCCGTCGGCCGTATCAAGGGGGCCTTCGACGTGGCCGCGCTGCAGATCTTCCCGCAGACGGTCAGGCGCTCGGTACTCGCCACGAAGCTCTTCCGCGAGGCGCTGCGGGCGCGCCGTGACGGGCGCAAGCCGATCTACCTCACCGAGATCAGCTGGCCTGCGTCGAAGGGACGCACGCCGAGGGTCAGGTGGCTCGCCCACGAGACATCCCGCAGCATGGCGGCGAAGCTCGCCACCGCGTACGGCCGGCTCGCGAAGAACCGCCGAACGCTCGGCCTGGAGCGGGTGTACTGGTTCACCTGGGCCACCCGCTACGGCCGCGGCGGGAGCGTCTTCAACTACTCCGGCCTGCAGGAGTACCGCGACGGCAGGTTCACCGCCCAGCCGGCGCTCGGCGCCCTCCAGCGGGTCGCGCGCACGCTCCAGGGCTGCGCGAAGGATGCGACCGGCAACTGCCTGCCGGGCTGATCAGCCGCGCTCCAGCAGCTCGCCGATCGCATCGTCGGTGAGCCGCGCGCTCTCGTTCCAGTCGAAGCTCGCCGCGCGCTCGAGCCCGGCGGCCACGAGCCGCTCGCGCTCGGGGCCGATGGCCCGCAACAGCGCGTCGGCGAAGGCGTCGGGATCGTCCGGGTCGGCGAGAATCGCCGCGCCGCCGCAGACCTCCGGAAGCGCCGCCCGGTCGCTGGCCACCACCGGCGTACCGCTCGCCATCGCCTCGATCACCGGCATGCCGAAGCCCTCGTACACCGAGGGCATGGCGAGCGCCTCGGCCCCCGCGTAGAGACCGGGCAGGAGCGCCTCCGGCACGTAGCCGAGCGTACGGCCGGGCGCGGGCTCGCCGGCCTTCATATAGGCGCGCCCCGAGCCGGCGCTGACCAGCTCGACGCCCCGGTCCTTCAGCGCGCCGGCGGCGCCGGCCAGCAGGCGCAGGTTCTTGCGCGCGATGCGGGTGGAGACCGCCAGCACGTAAGGGCGCTCGAGGCCGAGGGCACCCTTGGCAGGTTGCGGGTCAGCGGTCGGGGAGAAGATCTCCGAGACGCCGTTCGGCACGACGGCGATGCGCTCGCCGGGGACGCCGAGCCGCTCGGCTATCTCCGCCTTCGCGAACTCGGAAACGGTAATCACGAGACGCGCCCGCCGGGCGATGCGCGGGAGCACGAGCCGCTGCCACGCCACGTAGACGCGTCCGTACCACTCGGGATGGGCGAGGGCGGCCACGTCGTGGATCACCACGACGTTCCGCCGCGACGCCAGGGGCGCGAGGTTCGCGGGGCAGTAGACGAGCTCGGCGCGCCGGGCGGCCAGCGGCAGCACGATCTGCTCCCACGCGTGGCCCGCACGGTGCGCCAGCCGCGGACGCGGCGCGATCAGCTCGTAGCGGCCGGGCCGGAGGGCGGGAAGGCGCCGGGCCATCTCCCGGGCGACGCGCTCGACCCCGCCGGTCTCCTCGCGCACAGCGGCGCGGGCGTCGATGGCGACCGGGGCGTTCACAGTTCGCCAAGCAGCTCGCGCCAGCGCTCGCGGCTCCGCTCGACGTCGAAGTGCTCCTCCGCTCGCCGGCGGGCCGCTGCTCTGAACTTCGCCCTGTTGGACGGATCGATGACGTCAAGGAGCGCGGCCGCCCCGGCCGCCACGTCACCGGGCGGGAAGAGCCGGCCGGCCGCCCCCACGATCTCGACGGGTCCGCCGGCAGCGGGGGCAACCACCGGCAACCCGGAGGCAAGCGCCTCGACCAAGGCCAACCCGTATGGCTCGTGGTCGGCGCAGTGGAGCAGGGCCGCCGCATCTCTCAGTGCGGGGGCGGAATCCTGGATGCGCCCGCAGAGCTCGACCCTCCCTCGGAGGTCGGGCTCGTACGCACGGCGCTCCATCCGAGCGAGCAACGCCGCGCCGCGGGAGCTGATGGGCTCCCCGGCCACACGCAGCCGCAGCCCGGGAAGGCGGGCAGCGATCGCGAGGGCAAGCTCGGGGCGCTTCCACGGCTCGATCGCGCCGAGCACGAGGACAGGCGCGTCGGGTGGCGGTTCGACTCGAGGCGAGAAGCGGGCGAGGTCCACGCCGGCCCGGACCACCTCCACCCGGCCAGACTCCCCGAAATCCCGTGCGATCGCCTCCGAGAGGCACACGATGAGGTCGGCCCGCCGCGCCGCCGCACGGACCGTACGCCCGATGGCGGGCCCCGGCACCAGGTCGTTGTGCGCAAAGACGAGCCGCGGCCGGTCGCGCAACCGCGTCAGCGCCGGTGCGCAGGCGAGCAGCGCGCGCATGTTCCACGCAACCACGATCGCGGGTTGCATCTGCCGGACGGCGCTGCGCACCTCCAGAGCGAGCCCCGCGATCGCGGTCGCCGCCGCGGTGCGCCCACGCAGCCCGTCGCGGAGCGCGAGCGGGCGCGGCTTCAGCCGGAGCAGCCCCGGGACCGTTGCGCGCGCGGCCTCGGCCAGCGGTCCCGGTGGGCACGCGATCGTCGGACCGGGCTCGAGCCCGCGGGCGACGTCGAGCAGGATCCGCTCGGCGCCGCCAAGGGCGGATGAGTACGACACGAAGAGAACACCCGACCGCGGCAAGCACGCGACGCTACCAGCGCCGAGCGCGGCCTGGTTCAGGCTCGGCTCGAGGCACGGGCTAGCATGGCGCGCCGCCATGGACCTGACCGTTGCGGTATGCACGAGGGACCGGCCGAGCCTGCTGGCGGAGACGCTCGGCGCGCTCACGTGCCAGAGCGACACCGACTTCGAGCTCGTGGTCGTCGACCAGAGCCGGCGTCCGGATTCCGCGTTGGACGAGCTGGCCCGCGGTCGACCGCGCACGGTGGTGATCCGGGACGACGGCGCCGGTCTCTCGCGGTCCCGGAATCTCGCGCTCGCCTCGGCGAGCGGCGACTGGATCGCCTTCCTCGACGACGATTGCATTGCCGAGGAGCGCTGCGTGGCCGCGCTGAAGGCCGAGATCGCGGCACACCCGGAGGCCGACTGGGTGAGCGGCGATGTGAGTGGTGGACGCGCGCCGCGCGGCGACTACCTCCCGGTCACGCTCTTTCCGGTCGATCGACCCGTCCACCGCCGCGGACGCTGGACCATTCCGGGCGCGATCGGCTTCGGGGTCTTCTTCGCCGTCCGCCGTTCGGTCGCCGAGAGACTCGGTGGCTGGGACGAGCGGCTCGGGCCGGGAATTCCCGCCTTCCCCGCTGCCGACGACATGGACTTCAACCACCGTCTCCTTCGCAGCGGGGCCGTGGCATGGCTCTCGCCCGCCGTGAGGCTCCGCCACGACCAGTGGCGCAGCCCTGCCGACCTCGCTCCGCTCCAGCGCGGATACGTTCGGGCCTGGGCGGGCTTCTCCATGAAGCAGCTCAGGACCGGCCACCCACTTGTCGGTCTATGGCTCTGGTCCTGGGGAGCGATCGACATAGTCCACATGGCCGGAAGCGCGCTCCGGCATCGCTCGCGGCTGCGCCTGAAGCTCGCCCGGGCCAAGGCGCGAGGACTTGCCGAGGGCACCGTGATGGGACTTCGCCGGCGCTGGTAGTCAGGCTCGTCTGCGCAGGATGAACCCGCCCGCTGAAAGCAGGGCACCGGCGCCGGCGAGCACACCCAGCGGCAGGCCGGTACGCGGGAGCGCGATGCCGGACTCGGTCGAGCTCGCTGACTCGGTCGGGCTCACCGACCCGGTCGAGCCCGACTCATCGGCGCCTCCCACGTCGGTCTCCTGTACGACCGGGTCTGGAGGGGGTTCCGGGGCAGCCGGCGTGTCCGGCTCGGTCGACGTTCCCTGATTCTCGTCCGCCGGTACCTCGCCGAACGGGTCGGAGTACTGCTCGTCCCCGGCGCTCTGTGCGAGCGCGCCCGACGGGAGGACGAGCATCAGCAGCATGAGCAGAATTGCGGCGGGGCGGCGGCTCATCGGGGGCGAGAGCCTAGCGGCCCCGTGCTGGCGTGCGAGCCGCCACCGTACATAGACTGGCGCGGGTGGATGTGAACCGCATGCCCCAGACGAGGCCTCCCCGGACGGCGCTCGTTCATGACTTCCTCGTCAGCGTGCGGGGCGCTGACCGTGTGTTCCTCGAGATGTGCGAGCTGTGGCCGGAGGCCGACATCTTCACGCCCGTGTACGACGAGCGCGGCACAGAGGGCCGCTTCGCCCACCGCAACGTCCACACCTCGTTCCTCCAGCGCACGCGGCCGACGGCGCGGACCTTTCGCGGGCTCCTACCCCTCTATCCGGCCGCTATCGAGTCGTTCGATCTGTCCGCATACGAGCTCGTGATCTCGAGTTCCAGCGCCTGGGCCCATGCGGTCATATGCGATGAGCAGGCTGTGCACGTCTGCTACTGCCACAACCCCTTCCGCTATGCCTGGAACGAGCGACACCGGACCCTCGCCGAGCGAGGCGATCCGGTCTCACGTGCCGCCCTGCGGAGCTTCCTGCGGCGGTGGCGGGAGTGGGACTGGATCGCCGCACAGCGGGTCGACCACTACGTGACCAACTCGCGCGTGACCCAGGGACGCATCCACTCCTACTTCGGGCGTGAGTCGCGGATCGTCTATCCGCCGGTGGCCACCCGACGTTTCACGCCCGGGCCGGTGGCCGACCACTACCTGGTCGTCTCGGAGCTCGTGTCGCACAAGCGGATCGACGTCGCCGTGGAGGCGTTCAACCGGTTGCGGCTCCCGCTGGTGATCGCGGGCGATGGGCCCCACAGGCGCCGCCTCCGGCGGATCGCCGGCCCCACGGTGCGCTTCGTGGGAAGGGTCAGCGACACCGAGGCCGAGCGCCTGATGTCGAGCGCCCGGGCTCTGGTGGTCACGAGCGTCGAGGAGTTCGGGATCGCTGCGGTAGAGGCCCAGGCGGCTGGGCGTCCCGTGGTGGCGCGGGCCGGCGGCGGCCTACTCGAAACCGTGGTCGATGGAGTGACGGGCTGCTTCTGGGAGGGCGGGCCCGACGAGCTGGCCGAGGCGGTCGCGCGGTTCGATCCCGCGGCCATCGACCCGCGAGTGTGCGTCGAGAACGCCCAGCGCTTCGACGCCAGGGTGTTCCGGGAGCAGTTGCCGCGCGAGGTATACGAGACCTTGCGGGCTGCGCCGGAGCAGCGCGAGGAGGCCCGCCAGCAGCTGCGCCGGCCCTTGCCGGCGCGTCGCCCCGGCTCGCTGTACCGGCGCGGCTCGGCGGCCTGGTAGTGGAACCTCGGCCCGCGCGACGATGGTGAGCTGGATCGAGCGCCGCCAGCGAAGCGGCTCCGGCGCGGCCAACGCGTGGATCAACGGCGTCTGGCGCGCGCTGCGGCCGTCCGCGTCCGGCCAGGCCTACCAGAACTACATCGACCCCCAGCTGCCCGGCTGGCAGCGGGCCTACTACGCGGGCAACCTCCCGCGCCTGCGCGAGATCAAGAAACAGCTCGACCCCGAGTTCCGCTTCCGCTTCCGGCAGGCGATCCCGCCGGCCTGACCTTCGCTCCCAGGTTGGCGTTGGCCGTGGTGGGGCTGGGGCTGGGGAAGGGGATTTATCGCTGAACGTTGCCGACTTAATGTCGTGTGACGACACCAAGTCGGCATCGTGGGGGAAAAATCGCGGTTTCGGGCAGGAAGATCGCTCCCCGTGCCGCCCCCTCCCCAGCTGCAGTCGGCGGCAGTCCGGCCCTAACAAGCACGCACCGCACTGAGCGCAGAGCGCCCTAACAAGGGGCAGGTGAAACAAAGCGCGGCCGCCGCTCAGCGCGGCTCGAGGATGGCGTAGTCGCCGTAGCGGGCGGTCTCGCGGTACTCGCGCCGCAGGAACTCGTCAACGAGGCGCACGCCGGTGGGCTCTCCGCGCAGGTTCGGCTCACGCACGGTCGTGATCGGGTCGAGCCAGCGCACGACCGCCTGCGGCCGCTCGCGCTCGAGCGCCTCCACGATCTCCCGCTGCTCCTCGGCGCGGGCGAGCAGGCCGAAGTCCGCGGCAGCGGCGTTCGGGCGCTCGGCGAGCACGTAGAAGCGCGGATCGTTGAAGCGGACGAGGTCGGAGCGCCGTGTCGTGACGTAGATCGGCTCCCCGGGCGGGACCAGCCGCTGGACATCCGACACCGCGCGCTCGAGCGCCCGAGCGTCGGCGGGCGGCGCCTTGGCCCCGTCCGCGACCGGAAGGTCGATCACGGAGAGCGGCGGCGGGTCGGCGAGGGCCGACACCCGGTTGGCGAGGCCGTGGAGGCCGATGAGGCCCAGCACGAGCAGGACCGCGAGGACGATTCCGCGCGGCGCGCCGAGCACGAGGCACAGCGGCAGTGTGAGCGCGACAGCCACCAGGAGGGGGGTGGTGTGGAACTCGTCCGGGCGTGAGAGGAGGTACGCCACGCAGCAGAGCGCGAGTACGAGCAGCCCGCCGAGCCGCCAGCGCTCGCGGGCACGCGGGAGCCATGCGAGCAGGGCGAGGGCGAGCCCGATCAGCGCGATGAGCGGCAGGTAGTAGCCCGTCGCGTCCTTGAGGTCCGCGGCGAGCGTGCCCGGAGGCCAGGCGCGCAGCTCGCCGTCGTAGGACCAGGGGAACGGCAGCGTCCACCACTCCTTCTCGCGCAGCGAGGTCCCCACGAGCTCGTCGTAGAGGTCGGCGGGCCCGAGCGCGATGAGGAAGGGCAGATAGACGAGCAACGACAGCCCCGTCGCGACGCCCCCGAAGATGGCGAGCGAGCGCCACCCACCCGGCCCCGGACGCAGCGCGAGTGCGACGCCGACCGCCAGGCTCCCGTAGAGGGCGAAGTCGAGTCGCCAGGCCGCGGCGAGCGCCATGAGTACTCCCGCGAAGACGAGCCGGCCGGCGCCGGAGCCGTCGCTCGTGGCGACGTAGAACCCGAGCAGCACGGCGAGCAGCGCGAACGGAAACGGCGTCGCGCTCGTTGGCTGCGCCATCACGCAAGCGGTGACGAGCCATGCGACGAGGGCGAGCGGCAGTGGCGCCTCGCGCCGGACGATCGCGAAGGCGGTCACGGCCAGCGCCGCGTCGCATGCCACGCGCAGCACGCGCCACGAGAGCAGCGAGGGCCCGAACAGCTCGAACCAGCCGCCCAGCACATAGGGCTGGGCCGGTCCGTACGGCCACAGGAAGTCCCGGTAGGGCAGCTCCCCCGCGGCCACCCGGGCCGCGGCTGTGAGCACCACGCCCTCGTCGAACTCCGCGCCACCACGGAGGATCGTGAAGCCGGAGATAAGCGCGGCGCCCGCAAGCAGCCCGAGCCAGGCGAGCGGCGCGACGTCGCGGCCCGCGCGTCCGGCCGCGCCGCCATCAGCCGGAGCGGCCGCTGCCTCTGCCCGCGTCGACACCCCTTGGCAATATTGCAGACTTGCCGCCGACTACCTCGACACTGCCCGCCTCGCGGGTCGGCGAGCGCGTGACGAGGGTTGCCGTCGCCGTGGCCCTGCTCGCGGGGCCCTTCGCGCTCGCTTTCGCGACGGGCGGTTTCTTCGATGATCCTCGGAGCATCGCGGCGGCGGTCGCGCTCGCGCTCGTGGCGTCCGCGGCACTCACATGGTCACAGCCGCTCCTTCCGCCCACCGGCGCCGGCATCGCCATGCTCGGTGGGCTCGCAGGGCTCACCGCCTGGACGGCGATCTCGGCGGCGTGGGCGCCCGATTCCGACCGCGCGCACGACGATCTCGTCCGGCTGCTCCTCTACACGGCCGCGCTGGCACTGGCAAGCGCTGCCTTCTCGACACAGCGGCTGCGCCGCGCGGTCGAACCGCTGCTCGCGGCGGGCGTGCTCGTGGTGATCGGTTATGGGCTGGCCGGGCGGCTCCTGCCGGGGATCATCGAGCTCGAGGCCTCGCTGAGCGCCAACGGGCGCCTCGAGCAGCCGCTCACGTACTGGAACGCGATGGGCGCGCTCGCGGCCTTCGGCTTCGTGCTCACGGTCCGGGTCGCGGGAGACGGGACCCGTGCTGTCTGGCTGCGGGCGGCAGCGGCGGCGGGCGCGATCCCCCTTGCGACCGGGGTGTACCTGAGCTTCTCGCGTGGGGCGCTCGGCGCCCTGGCGGGCGGGCTCGTGATGCTCGTCGTGCTCGCGCCCGAGCGCTCGCAGCTGCGCGCGCTGGGGCTGTGCCTTGGGCTCGGCGCGCTGGCGTCGGTGGCGGCGAGCCGGTTCCCGGGCGTGGAGTCGCTCGGAGGAGATCATCCCGAGCGCGACGGGGCGCTCATGCTGGCCATCCTCACGGTGCTGTGCACGCTCGCCGCCACGGTGCAGGCGCGGCTGGCGCGCGCCGAAAGCGCCGGGCGCCTCGGCGCGGGTCGCGTGGACCTGCGGATCCCTCGCGCCGCGGTCGCCGGAGCCGTCGTGCTGCTCGTGGTGGCGTTGGTGGGGGTCGCCGCCGCGCTCGACCAGGGAGGCCGCGAGGAGCCGCGGAGGGGCGCCACGGCTGCGCGCTTCGGCGAGCTCGGGAGCGCCCGCTACGACTACTGGGACGTGGCGCTTTCCGAATTCGCCGCCAACCCGCTCGGCGGCGTGGGGAGCGGCGGCTTCGAGGTGAGCTGGTTCCGCGAGCGCGAGCTCGAGGAGGTGGCGCGGGACGCCCACTCGCTCGAGCTCGAGACTGCAGCCGAGCTCGGTCTCGTGGGGCTGATCATGCTCGGGCTGTTCCTGGCCGGGGCGGCCCTCTGCGCGCGGTCCGCATACGAGCTGGCTCCGGCGCTCGCTGCCGGTCCGTGCGCTGCCCTGGTCGTCTGGCTGCTCCACGCCACGCTCGACTGGGACTGGGAGATGCCGAGCGTGACCCTGCCGGCGCTCGTGCTCGCGGGCCTGCTCGCCGGCGCCGCCGACCCGCGTAGGCTCGCGAGCCCGTGAAGGAGAGCATCTTCGAGCAGCGGGCCGCTCGCTACTGCGTGGCCCGGCGGTTTCGGGCCGCGAGCGGGTTGAGCTCGAGGGCGTGCCGCCTTGCCGAGGCCGCCCCGGCCGGATCGGAGTCCGCCAGAGCGACCGACAACGCAACCCAGGCCCTGAAGTCCTCGGGCGCGCGCTCCACCGCCTCGCGGGCGGCCGCGCTCGCCTCTCGCAGGCGCCCGGCCTGCTTCAGGGAGGCGGCGGCAGCCACGAGCCTGTCGCCTCCGCGACAGCGCGCACGGACGTCTCGGAGCGCCGCCTCGAGCGGCGCGCCGCCGTCACGGGCGCTCAAAAAGACCGCCCGGCCGGCGTCTTCGCATGTGCGGTCGTCGGCCCGCCACGAGAGGACAAGTGCCGCGAGCGACACGGCGAGCGCTGCGAGCGCGACGCGCAGCGCGATGCGGGTGGCGCCGGGCATGCCGGCGAAGCGTAGCCGGGGCCACGGAGGCGGCCGATGAGGCGGCCTTCCGCAGGCACGCTTGTCCCGCTCGCGCTCGGCGCCGCCGCCTTCGCGCTCGCGCTCGCGCAGCGGCCAGGCGTTGCCGCTGCCGACACGAAGATCGACCTGCATGTCGACCCGGCAGGCTTCCTGTCGGAGGTCGCAGCGCTCTGGAGCGCCTCCGGGGGCCTCGGGCAGGTGCAGGCCGGCCAGTACGCGGGCTACCTGTTTCCGATGGGACCGTTCTTTGCGCTTGGCCATGCGCTCGGGCTGCCGGACTGGCTCGTGCAACGGCTCTGGCTAGGCTCGCTCCTCGCACTTGCTGCCTGGGGGGCGGTGCGGCTCGTCGACGCGCTCCTCACGCGCGAGCGCGGCGCCGCGCACGTCGTGGCGGGCGCGCTTGTACTGCTCAACCCGTACGTGGTCATGTTCGCCAACCGCACGAGCGTCACGCTGCTCGGCTACGCGGCGCTGCCCTGGCTGCTCCTCATCGTCCACCGCGCCATGTCGGAGCCGCGGAGCTGGCGGATGCCGGCCGCCTTTGCATTGGTGCTCGCCTGCACGGGGGGAGGGGTGAACACCGCGGTCACGGCCTTTCTCCTGGTGGGCCCGTTGTTGCTGCTCGGCTACGAGGCCTGGCTCCGGGGCGGGCTGTGGCGCGACGCCGGCGCGGTGCTCGTGCGCGCGGCGCCGCTCAGCGTGGCCGCCTCGTTGTGGTGGATCGTGCCGGTGGCGCTGCACGCGGGCTACGGCCTCAACTTCCTGCCCTTCACAGAGTCCGCCGGTGCGATCTGGGCGACGACAAGCGCGAGCGAAGTGCTGCGTCAGGGCGGCTACTGGGTGAGCTACCTGGGCATCGGCTTCGGCGACCGGCTTGTGCCGTACTTCGACACCGCGGACACGATGCTGTTCGCGATCCCGGTCGTGCTGGCCTCGCTGCTTGTTCCGGCACTTGCGCTCGGCGGCTTCGCGTGGACCCGCCGCCGCCGCTATGGGCCGTTCTTCCTCCTGCTGGTACTGGTGGGGATGCTGATCGTGATGGCGGGCTTCCCTCCGGGCACGCCCTTCAACCGGGCGCTCGAGGGCGTCTACTACCGCCTTGAGCCGGTCCAGTTCCTGCGCACCACCTACAAGGCGACGCCGCTCATCTCTATCGGCGTGGCCTGCCTTGCCGGCGCGGCGGCGGGGGAGGCGTGGCGACGGCTCGGCGCCGCGCGGACCCGCCTGGCCCGCCCGCTGGCGGCGGCGGCCGCGCTGGCGCTTGCGGCCCTCTCGGCGTGGCCGCTCGTGAGCGGGCGCGCCATCGACTCGCAGGTCGCCTACGGCGAGGTGCCCGAAGCCTGGCGGGCGGCCGCCCGCGACCTCGACCGCGAGCTGACCGTGGGCACCCGTGCGCTCGTGCTGCCGGGCCAGGTGTTCCCCTACTACCGCTGGGGATCGCCGCAGGACCCGATCCTGCCGGCGCTGGCCGAGCGGCCGGTGGCGGTTCGCAACATCGTGCCCTACTCGGACCTGCACGCGGTCGACCTGCTGCTGAGCGTCGACACGCTCGTGCAGCAGGGCCGCGTCCTGCCCGACCAGTTGCCGCCGTTGCTCGACCTGCTCGGCGTGGGCGCGGTCGTGACCGGTAGCGACGACGACCCCGTACGCAGCGGCGCAGTCGCCCCCTACGAGGCCGCGGCGGCGCTGCGCGCCGGCGGCGTGCCGTCGCCGACGCGTTCGTACGGCCCGCTGCGCGCCTTCGAGCCGCCGGCCGGTGAGCCGGGGGGCCCGTGACGCTGCCGCAGGTGCGCCGGCACGACCTCGCCGGCGCGAGCGGCATCGTGCGCGTCAAGCCCGCGCGCGGGGAGACACTCCTGGACGGCTCCGCGGAGGGCCTCGCCTCGCTGGCCTCGCTCGGCGGCGTGGGCCCCGGCCGGGCGACGCTCTACGCGGCCGACCT
>CAVVWD010000024.1:0-65333 GCA_963751835.1 uncultured Thermoleophilaceae bacterium
CAGCTCGTCCCTCAGCGCCCCGCCGACGATCCAGCCACGCGTCACCGGTAGTGCTCGCGGCGTACCCGCGGCGAGAGGCCGCAGGTGATCTCGTAGTTGATCGTGCCGAGACGCCGCGCCACCTCCTCGGCGAGGATGCGCCCCTCCCCCTGGTGGCCGATCAGCACGACCTCGTCGCCCACCGCCACGTCGCTCTCCGGGCCGAGCGCGACCGTGATGTTGTCCATGCTCACGGCCCCGACGGAGGGATGGCGGCGACCGCGGATCAAAACGTCGGCGTTGTCGGACAGGCCGCGGCGCCAGCCGTCGCCGTAGCCGATCGGGACGGTGGCGACCCAGGTGGCCCGCTCGGCGCGCCAGCGGCGCCCGTAGCCGGCGCTCTCGCCGGGCTCGAAGCGCCGGACGGCAGCCACGTACGAGTGGAGCGAGAGCACGGGCTCGAGGCCGTGTCTGGCCGGATCCTCGTGGAAGGGGTCCATGCCGTAGACGGCGATCCCGCAGCGCACCATGTCGAAGTGCGAGGCGGGGTCGCGCAGGGCCGCGGCGCTGTTCGCGGCGTGGATCAGAACATCCGAACGCCCCACCGCCTCGACGAAATCACGGAAGCGCTCGAGCTGGACGCCGAAATGCTCGTCCCCGGGCTCGTCCGCCGTGGCGAAGTGGGTCATCAACCCCACCACGTTCGGCCGCGCGGCGAGGCGCAGCGCGTGCTCGCGGTCGCTCGTTCCGAGTCGGCCCATGCCCGTGTCCAGCTTCACGTGCACGCGCGGCGCCGCCTCGGCCATGTAGTCGGTCCAGGCGACCACGTCCGCGTCCGCCTCGATCGCGATGCGCAGCTCCTCGCGGGTCAGCGCGCCCATCACGAGGATCGGCGCCTCGATGCCCGCGGCCCGCAGGTCGGCAGCCTCGCCGGCCGTGGCCACCGCCAGCCGCGAGGCTCCGCCGGCGAGCGCCGCCCCCGCGACCTGCCCGTGGCCGTAGCCGTCGGCCTTGACGACCGCGCACAGCTCACCGGGAAGGCGGGCGCAGTTGCGCTCGATCGCGCCGAGGTCGATGCGGGCGAGCGCGCGCTCCGGGCCGCTCACGCCGCGAGGGCGCCGAGCACGTCCACACGCGTGACGACGCCCACGAGGCGGTCGTCCTCGACCACCGGCAGGCGGTTGTGGCCCGACTCGTGGATGAGGCGCGCCGCCTCGCGGACGGTGGTGTCGGGCCCCACGGTGTCCGGGCGCCGGGTCATCATGTCCGCGGCGTCCGAGGCGAACGCCTTGCGCAGGCGGTGCTCGAAGCGGCTCAGCGGCTCGAGGAACACGGTCCCGCCGAAGAGGTTCACATAGTGCGGAATGTGGAGATCGCCCTGGTCGTCCGGAAGCACGAGGTCGGCCTCGGTGACGATGCCCACGCAGCGCCCGTCGTCGTCGACCACCGGGATGCCGGGCAGCTCGTGTTCGCGCATCAGCCGAACGACCTCCTCGACCGGGGTCTCGGGGGCGACCGTCGCCGGGTCCGGATCCATGATGTCGCGCACGAACTCCGCCATTCGAGGCCGCGACCTTACCGCAGCGTCAGGCCGTACGGGAGCGCGTCGATCACGTCTCCCGCCACGACGTGATCCGCCCCGTAGCGGTCGGCGGCGGCCCGCCCGGCGAGCGCGTGGGCAAGCGCGCCGAGCGCCGCGGCCTCGAACGCGCCGAGGCCCTTGGCGAGCAGCGCGCCGATCAGGCCCGACAGCACGTCACCGGTGCCGGCGGTGGCGAGCGCGGGCGTGGCGCCGGGGCTGATCGCCGCCGGCCCATCGGCCGCGGCCACGATCGTGTCGTCGCCTTTCAGGAGCACCACCGCGCGGCTGCGCTCGGCTGCATCGCGCACGTAGGCGAGCCTGTGCGCCTTGACCTCCGTCGCCTCGAGCTCGAGCAGCCGGGCCAGCTCGCCCTCGTGAGGAGTCAGCACCGTGGCCGCGGCGCGGCTTCGGAAGAGCTCGAGCCGCCCGGCGTGCGCGTTCAGCCCGTCGGCGTCCACGAGCAGCGGCACGCCGACCATCTCCGCGACGGTGCGCGCGAACTCCGCTGCGCCCTCCTCGCGGCCGAGGCCGGGCCCGAGCACCACGGCGCCGGCACGCTCGGCCATCTCCGCCACGACCGCAGCGCCCGCGGGCGAGTGGGCGCCGTCGTGTTCCGGGAGGCCGCGGCTCATCTGCTCGAGGAGCCGCATCTCGATGGCCGCTTGGGCGGACTCCGGGACGGCGACCTGGACATATCCGGCACCCGCCCGCGATGCGGAGCGCGCCGCCATCGTGGGCGCGCCCGTCAGCCCGGCGGAGCCGCCCGCCACCACCACGACACCGGAGTCGAACTTCGTCCCGCTGCGCCCGCGGCGCGGATAGAGCTCGAGCACGCGCTCCGAGATCAGGCCGGCGGCGCCACTCGGCGGGGCGCCCCGCGGAATGCCTATCTCGATCACCTCGACGGCGCCGGCGTGGCCCTTGCCGGGCTCCACGTGCAACCCGACCTTCGAGCCGTGGAAGGTCGCCGTCGCCTGCGCACGGACGGCCTCGCCCTCCACCTCGCCGTTCGAAGCGTTCACGCCCGACGGGACGTCGCACGCCACCACCGGCGCGTCCTGCGCGTTGATCGCTGCGATCGCCCCGGCCAGCGGCTCACGCGGCACTCCCTCGAAGCCGGTGCCGAGCAGCGCGTCGACCACCACGCCGGAGCCCTCGAGGCGCGCCGCGTCGAACGGCTCCGGCGGGGAGCCGGGCAGCCGCTCCAGGTTGGCGAGGGCGTCGCCGCGCAGCTCCTCGACAGGCGCGGTCGCCAGCACGTCCACCTCGTGGCCGTCCTCCCGGAGCACGCGGGCGGCGACCAGCCCGTCGCCCCCGTTGTTGCCCTTGCCGACCACGATCCGCACCGGCCCGGGCCGGGCCGCCTCAGCGACGACCCGCGCGAGCCCGATACCCGCCCGCTCCATCAGGTCGAGCGACGGCACCCCCTGCTCGTCGATCGCCCAGGCGTCGACGGCGCGCATCTCGGCGGCCTCGTAAAGAGGATCGAGCCAGTCCTGCATTGCGAGCGGTCAGCCTGTCAGTTTTCGGCTGAACGTTCCCGACTTGGTGTCGTCTGACGACACCAAGTCGGCACGCTGCACCGATTTCTAGGCCGGCGGCCCGCCGGGACCGCCCGGAACCGACCCCCTCACTGCTGCCGTTGGACCGTGCACAACCGCAACCGCCCCGGCCACCGTATCGGTATGCGTAAGCGAAACCGAAGCCGTCACGCCCAGCTCCTCCGCCCGGCGCGCCACGCTCCCGCTCAGCCGCACGAAGGGCGCCGCCTCGGTGGCAACCACCTCGACGTCGCGGAAGCTCCAGCCCGTCAGCCCGAGCGCCTTGGCCACCGCCTCCTTCGCGCAGAAGCGCGCCGCCAGGTGCATGCCGGGCCGCGCACGCCCCGCAGCGTAGTCCCGCTCTCCATCCGTGAAAAGGCGCTCCGCCAGCCGCGGTCTCCGCTCCAGCGCGCGCTCGAAGCGCCGGATGTCGAGCAGGTCGAGGCCGACCGCGGCCACTACTCGACGGTGACGGTCTTCGCGAGGTTCCGCGGCTGGTCCACGTTGAGGCCGCGCGCACGGGCGATGTCGTAGGCGAGCATCTGCAGGGGGATCACCGCAAGCATGGGCTGGAGAACCCAGTCGGTCGCCGGGATCTCGACGACCTCCTCGGCGTGCTCGGCCACGCGCCCGCTCCCCTCGGTGGCGACCGCGATCACATGGGCTCCGCGGGCCCGGACCTCGGCGATGTTCGACAGCACCTTGTCGAGGACCGGCGATTCGGTTGCCACGCAGACGACCGGAGTGTTCTCGTCGAGGAGGGCGATCGGCCCGTGCTTCATCTCGCCGGCCGCGTAGGCGTCGGTTGGGATGTAGGAGATCTCCTTGAGCTTGAGTGCGCCCTCGAGGCAGATCGACAGCCCGATGTGCCTGCCCAGGTAAAGGAAGAATCCCGCGTCCTTCCAGTGCTCGGCGATCCGCCGCACCGGCTCGTCCGCCTCCTCCACGAGACGGGCGATCAGGTGTGGCATCGCGCGCAGCTCGTCACAGAGCCGCCGCAGCACGTCGCCGTCGAGCGTCCCGTGCAGCTGGGCGAGCTTCAGCGCGAAGAGGTACATCGCCGTGACCTGGGCGATGAAGGTCTTGGTGGCCGCGACGCCGATCTCGAGGCCGGCGCGTGTGAACAGGACGCCGTCCGAGTCGCGCGTCGCCTGGCTCCCCATGATGTTCGTGACCGCGAGCACCTTGGCGCCGCGCTCGCGGGCGAGGCGCATTGCCGCCAGCGTGTCGGCGGTCTCGCCGGACTGGGAGATGCCGATGACGAGGTCACGCTCGTCGAGAACCGGATTGCGGTAGCGGAACTCGGAGGCGATGTCCATCTCGACCGGGACGCGCGACCACCACTCGATCGCATAGCGGCCCACCAGCCCGGCGTGGTAGGACGTGCCGCAGGCGACGATCACCACGCGGCGGATCCCCTTCAGAAACTCGTCCGAGATCCCGATGTCCTCGAGCTCGACGCCCTCGTCGCCCAGGCGTCCGGCAACCGTCTCCGCCACGGCGTCCGCCTGCTCGTGGATCTCCTTCAGCATGAAGGTCTCGTAGCCGCCCTTCTCGGCCTGCTCCTCGTCCCACTCGACGTCGTCGACCTCGCGCTCGATGGCGGCGCCGTCGGGCGACAGGAAGCGCGAGCCCTCCGGGGTCAGCGCAACGATCTCGCCGTCGTGGACCAGCTGCACGCGACGAGTCTCCGCCAGGAACGCGGGGATCGCCGAGGCGATGAAGCTCTCGCCCTCGCCCAGGCCGACCACGAGCGGGCACTCCTTGCGGGCCCCGACCAGCACCCCCGGCTCGTCGGCCGACATCGCCACGAAGGCGTAATGGCCGCGCAGCTCGTTGTACGCGCGCCGCACGGCCTCGACGAGGTCGCCGTCGAGATGCTCGGCGATCAGGTGTGCCACGACCTCGGCGTCCGTCTCCGAGGTGAACTCCGCGCCGTCCGCGACCAGCCGGTCACGCAGCTCGGTCCAGTTCTCGACGATCCCGTTGAGAACTATGTGCACGCGGCCGGAGCTGTCCCAGTGCGGGTGCGCGTTCTCCTCAGTCACGCGTCCGTGGGTGGCCCAGCGGGTGTGCCCGATACCCGTCGAGCCGCGCAGATCGCCGTTGGTGGAGGCCACCGCCTCACGCAGGTAGTCCAGGTTTCCGACGGCGTGAACGCTGCCGATCGACCCGTTGCGGATCACCGACAGGCCGGCCGAGTCGTAGCCGCGGTACTCGAGCCGCCGAAGCCCCTCCAGCAGCAGGTCGCGGCACTCCCGCGGTCCCACGTATCCGATGATCCCGCACACGGTCGCTCAGCCTAACTCCGTCTCGACAACATTCGCCAAACGATCAACGATCTCCTGGCACTCGTTCTCCTGCGGGGCCTCGACCATCACGCGCACGAGCGGCTCGGTCCCCGACGGGCGCACCAGCACGCGGCCGCGGCCCTCGAGGCGCTTCGACTGCTCCTCGACGGCTTCCCACACCGCCGCGGCGCCCTCGATTGCCGCGCGATCGCGCACACGCACGTTCACGAGCCGCTGCGGGAGCTTCTCCATCGCATGGCGCTCTGCCAGGTCCCCTCCCGCGAGCGCCTCGAGCACGAGCAGCGCCGCGGCGATCCCGTCGCCCGCCGGCACGAAACCGGTGTCGATGATGTGCCCGGACTGCTCTCCCCCCAACGCCCAGCCGCGCCGTACCAGCTCGGCGAGCACGTAGCGGTCCCCCACCGGGGTGGTGGCCACCTCGATCCCGGCGCCCTTCATCGCGCTGTGGAACCCGTAGTTCGTCATCACCGTCACCGCCACGCCGTGGCCGGGCAGGCGATCGCGCTCGCGCAGGTGAAGGGCGATGAGCGCCATCAGCTCGTCCCCGTCGACGACGGCGCCCCTGCGGTCCACCGCCAGTACCCGGTCACCGTCGCCGTCGAACGCAAATCCGGCGTCGTGACCGTCCATCTGCTCGGCGAGCCGCTGCACGTGGGTCGACCCACAGTCCAGGTTGATGTTGCGCCCGTCCGGCTCGACCGCCAGCGCATCCACCCGTGCGCCGAGGCGGCGAAAGATCTCGGGCGCGACGCTGTAGGTGGCCCCGTTCGCGCAGTCGAGCAGGATGCTCAGGCCCGAGAGATCGAGGTCGCGGAAGCGCAGCTCGAGCTCGCGCAGGTAGTCGCCCGGGGCGCCGTGGAGCTCCCGCACCCGCCCGATGCGCGAGCCGCCCTCGTCGAGCGCCGCCTCGATGCGCGCCTCCTGATCGTCGTCGAGCTTCATGCCCTCGGAGCCGAAGAACTTGATCCCGTTGTCCTCGTAGGGATTGTGGGAGGCGGAAACGACCGCGGCCATGTCGAACCCGTAGCGGCGCACGAGCACCGAGGCGCCGGGGGTCGGGAGTACACCGCCGAGGAGCGCGTGTCCGCCGCCCGCGGCGATGCCGGCGGCGAGCGCCGCCTCGAGCATCTCGCCGGACTCGCGCGTGTCGCGAACGATCAGGACCTGGGGCGTCTCCGCCCCCGACTCTCGCGCCGCCGCGCGCCCCAGCGCAAGCGCGAGATCGCCACTGAGAAACTCGCCCGCGACCCCGCGGACACCGTCCGTCCCGAACAGCGCCACGTAGGTCTAACGCTTTGAGAACTGAGGCCGCTTGCGGGCCTTCTTGAGACCGGCCTTCTTTCGTTCCTTCACGCGCGGGTCGCGCGTGAGGTAGCCGCGTCGCTTCAGCTCGCCGCGCAGGGCCGGGTCGGCCTCGACCAGCGCTCTGGCAATGCCGTGGCGGAGCGCAGTGGCCTGCGCCGAGACGCCGCCGCCGTGGATCAGCGCCACCACGTCCATGCGCGACTGGTTGCCGGTCGCCTCGAGCGGCTGGCGGGCCATGCGCTGGAGGAGGACGCGCGGGAAGTACTCGTCGAGGTGGCGGCCGTTGATCGTGTAGGTGCCCTCGCCCGGCTTGAGCGTCACGCGCGCGACGGAGCTCTTGCGCTTGCCGGTGGCGCGATAGCGGGCGTCGGCCGCCAGGTCGAGCGGGGTGTGGGCGACCTGCTGCTCCTCCGGGGCCGCTTCCTCAGCGGCGGCCTCTCCCACCTGCTCGCCGGCCTCGGTCTCGGCGTACTCGCCGTACTCGCCGAACTCGCCCTCGGTCGGGCGCTGCTCCTCGAGCACGAGATCGGGCTCCAGGTGGGCGCCGGGAATGACCTCGTCGGCACCGCCCTTGTCGGCCTCCTTGCGGCGGGCGCCGGGATGCGGGCGCTCAGCGCGGGGCGCCTCCGCCGCGGCCTCGCCCTCGGCGGGCTCGCCCTCCGTGGCCTCCTCGGCGGCCTCGCCCTCGGCGGTCTCCTCGGCGGCCTCGCCCTCCGGGGCCTCCTCGGCGGGCTCGCCCTCCGGGGCCTCCTCGGCGGGCTCGCCCTCGGCGGCCTCCTCGGCAGGCTCGCCCGCCGCGGCCTCCTCGGGCTGGCCGGCTTCGGCGGCCTGCGCGAGCTCCTCGATGCCCTCGATTTCGGGGCCGGGGTGCTCCTCGCCGTCGCCGGCGGGGCTCTCCTCGGGCGCTTCGGGAACGGCCTGCTCGCCGCCCTCGGGGGCCGTCTCCGACGGCGTCGCCTCGCCCGGCTCGCCGGGCGCGCCCTCGGGCGCCTCGTCCTCGGGCCGCTGCGGCTCTTCCGTCATCAGGCGACAACCTCCATCGGCTCGGGCTTCTGGGCGGCGTGGGGGTGATCGGGCCCGGCGTAGACCTTGAGCTTGCGCAGCTGGGCACGGCCGAGGCGGTTGCGCGGAAGCATCCCCTTCACGGCCAGCCGGATCACCTCCTCCGGGCGGCGCGCGAGCATCTCCTCGAGCGTGCGGCTGCGAAGGCCGCCGGGATACCCGGAGTGGCGGTAGTAGCGCTTCTCCTCGAGCTTGTTGCCCGTTACCGAGATCTTCTCGGCATTGACGACGATCACGAAGTCGCCCACATCCACATGCGGCGTGTACTCCGGCTTGCGCTTGCCACGAAGGGCATCGGCGATCTGGGTGGCCAAACGGCCGAGCGTCTTGCCGCTCGCGTCGACCACGAGCCAGTTGCGCTCGCGGGTAGCCGGTGTCGCCACGTACGTCTTCATCACAGAGGGACCGCCCTGGAGGCGGCCGGCGTCGTAGTGTGGCAGATGGACACCGGGATCGACCACTGCCGGACAGCCCGTCCATGGGTCCCGGGGCTCGTGTTTATACTGCCCGGCCTGTCAGTGCCTGCCGAATCTCCGCCGGCGTCCGTCGGTGGGAACGGGGGAACCGTTCGGAGGCCGTCGAAAGACGGACTTCGATGGGGCGAATCGAGCCGATCACCCGGCTCGTAGCGCTGCTCTTCGAGCGCGAGCCCGTCAGCTAACCCCGTAGGCCGGACCAGAAGAGAGGCCAAGGGATTTGCGAGTCAACCGTGCTTTCGCGAGGCATTTTGCCTGCGCGCTCGCGCTCAGCGTGCTCGCCGTCGCACCCGCGGCGGGGGCGCAGTCACCCGGCTCGGGTGGTGGTGGCGGGGCCACATACGTGGCCACACCGAAGATCGGCAGCGTGAGCTGCCTGCGATCCTGCGCGTCCCGGCGGCGGGCGCGGGCCGGCAGCACCCTGAAGGTCACGGGGACCGCGCTCAGCGGTGTCACGGGTGTGACGTTCCACGGCAGCTACGGACGATCGGACGACCTGAGCGTCCAGGTTCGCGCGGGGAGCGACACCCGCATCCACGCGCTCGTCCCGTCTGGAGCCGTGACCGGCCCGGTCTCGGCGAGCACGGCGAGCGGCGGCCGCTCCGGTTTCACCAAGCCGGTGGCAATCCTGCCCCCGCCACCGCCTGCGCCGAGCGCCGCGCTGTCGCCCGTGCCCGGGCCGGTGTCGGCCGGCGCCCCAGTGCTCGAGACCGGCACCAGCCGCACCAAGGCCTTCGTGGGAGCGCAACGCGCCGTCACGTTCTCGTTCCGACTTTCCGGGCCCGCGCCGGCCGCGCTCACCGTCGAGCTCGTCCGCGCGGCCGACGGCGTCGCGGTCAAGTCGTGGGTCCCCCAGGGCATCCTGCCGGGCCAGGTCACCAGCATCTCCTGGAACGGTCAGCTCGGCCCGGTCCCGGCGGCGCTCGGCCGCTACTCGTTCCGGCTGACCGCCGCCGCGGTCGACGGCTCACGCGCGACGAGCGCCCAGACCAGCGACGTCCAGCGCGACGCCTTCGACCTCTACGACCACGTCTTCCCGGTGCGCGGCCGCCACGACTACGGCGGCGCCGGCGCGAAGTTTGGCTCCGGCCGCGCCGGCCACTCCCACCAGGGGCACGACGTGTTCGCCAACTGCGGAGTCCCGCTGGTCGCGGCTCGCGGCGGCACGGTTCAGTACACCGGCTACCACGGCGCCGCGGGGAACTACCTGGTGATCGACGGCGCGGGCACAGATCTCGACTACGCGTACATGCACATGGGCGAGCCCTCACCGTTCCGGGCGGGCGACCGCATCTACACGGGTCAGCGCATCGGTTCCGTCGGCGAGACCGGCAACGCCCGCGGCTGCCACCTCCACTTCGAGCTCTGGAGCGCGCCGGGCTGGTACGACGGCGGCAGTCCCTTCGATCCGTTACCGTCGCTCCAGGCCTGGGACAGCTGGTCATAAGGAGGGCTCGCGACGTGGCGGATTGGACGATGAGGAAGCTCGAGGAGATACCCGACGTGCTGGGCGACTATCCGGGCGAGATGCGCATGAGCGCTGTGAGCGACCTGGGAACCGAGCAGGTCGGCTTCACGTGGCGGCGCATGCCGGCGCAGACCGGCGGCAAGGGGAGCTACGGCCACCGCCACAAGACCCAAGAGGAGGTCTACTTCGTCGCCTCGGGCACGCTCCAGTTCAAGCTCGAGGACGAGCTGATCGACGCCGGCGAGGGAACCGTCGTGCGAGTGCCGCCGCACGTGGCCCGCTCGGTCTGGAACGAGGGGCCCGACGACGCGGTGCTGATCATCGTGTCCGTCAGGTCTGAGGACCCCAGGGCCGAGATCGAGTCGGTGCCTGACTTCTGGCCCGAGTAGGCGCCGTCGCTACTGCCTGTGGTCGCGGAGGCCGTCGCCGTTGGGCAGAGCCTCGAGGGCGGCCTTGCAGCCGAGCACGAAGACGGCGAGAACCAGTACCAGCGACACGAGGCCCTGGGTCAGGCTCGCACCGGCAGCCAGCACAAGCGCGGCCGCGACCCAGCGCCACAGCCGCCACTCCGGCTCCCAGGCCGGACGCTCATCCGGCTCGGGATCGGGTTCACGGGCATGGACGTATGCGACAAAAGGCACGTGCTCAAGGCAGCATAGTCAGCCTGTGGGGCCGAAGCGTTCTGTCCGGACCTGGGTGGGATCGAAGCCGGCTTCGAGGACCAGCGCGACCGCCGTCTCGACGAATCCGTTCGTGCCGCAGACGAACGCGACGCCATCGTGAAGGCCCGTCGCCGAGATCAGCGACATATCGAGGCGGCCGGTGTGACCGTCCCAGCCGGCGGGCGGCTCGCGCGTGAACGTGAGCAGCGCCTCGTCGCCGAGCTCCCCGGCGTAGATGACGTCCTCGGCGGACCGGACCGAGTAAACGAGCGACATCGGCAGCTCGGGCATGGTGCGGCGGCGGTGGCGCAGCATCGCCATCAGCGGGACGACTCCCGACCCGCCCCCGACCAGCAGCACCGGGGATTCGCCACGCCACACGAAATAGGACGCGAACGGTCCCCGGACCTCCACGCGGTCGCCCGCGACGACGACATCGTGGAAGTACGGCGAGACCTCGCCGTCATCGAGCCGGTCGATCGTCAGCTCGATCTCGCCCGCGTCGAGCGGCGACGAGGCGACCGAGTACGAACGCTGAGCGTGGTAGCCGTCGGGAGCCGTCAGCCGCACGTCGTAGTGCTGGCCCGGGAGGTGGGGCATCCACATCGGCAACTCGATCCGGAACGACTTGACGCGCGGCGTCTCCGGCTTGACCGCCGTGACCGTGCCGATCTGCCATTTCCCGGGAGCGCGCTGCGTGACCGGCGTCAGTCGCTCCAATAGCGCTCCTCCTTCCAGGGATCGCCGCGGATGTGGTAGCCGTTCTCCTCCCAGAAGCCGGGCTCGTCGTGGTCCATCACCCGTAGCCCGGCGATCCACTTGGCGCTCTTCCAGAAGTAGAGATGCGGCACCAGTAGGCGGGCCGGACCGCCGTGCTCGCGCGGAAGCGGCTCGCCCTCGTGCTCGGTCACTACCCAGGCCTTCCCCCCGGTGAGGTCCGCGAGCGGGACGTTGGTCGTGTAGCCGCCGTGCGAGAACGCCATCGAATAGGCGCCCTGCGGCTCGACCTCCGCCAGCAGCGTGTCAACGGACACCCCGTTGAAGCTCGTGCCGAGCTTCGACCACTTGGTCACGCAGTGGATGTCGCACGGGACGTTCTCGAACGGCAGCTCGTGGAACTCGTCCCACGACCATGCGCGCTCGCCGGCCACCATGCCGTCTATCCGCAGGCTCCAGTCCTCCGGGGCGATCCTCGGCGTCGGGCCGGCCGTGAGCACCGGAAAGCCGGGCTCGTAGTACTGCCCCGGAGGGAGGCGCTCCGCCAGATCCTCCGGTGTCCGCCGCCGCCGTCTGAAGCCGCGCGAGATGAAGTCGGCCATTGGACCGACAGCTTGCCATCGTCGTCAAGGCCGCTCGGAGGCCAGAATGACGGCTATGCCAACCAGCCCTCGGGCCTCACAGCGCATCATCCTCGCGCTGGCCGGCGCGGGGCTCGCCTTCGGGCTGGTCGTCGCGTGGCTGACGCTCGAGAGCGACCATGTGGAGGACCGCGGCTTCGAGGCGGCGCTCCGGCTGCTCGTGGGCTGGTCGTTCATCGGTACGGGGCTGTACGCCTGGTGGCGCAGGCCGGAGAACCGCACCGGTCTGCTGATGGCCGCGGTCGGCTTCGCCTGGTTCGCGACGAGCGTGAGCGCCTCGGACAACGACCTCGTGTTCACGATCGGGATCGCTCTTGACGGGATCTTCGCGGCGGTGCTCGGCCACCTGCTGATCGCGTTTCCCACCGGCCGCCTCGCCACCCGCGCCGAGCGGCTCCTCGTCGCCGGGGTCTACCTGAGCGTGACCGTCCTCCAGCTGCCGGCGCTGCTCTTCGAGGACACGGGATCGAGCCCGAGCAACCTGTTGATGGTTGAGTCGAACCAGGACCTGTCCGACCTGCTCGACGCGCTCCAGTTCGCCGTGGTGCTCGTCCTGATCCTCGTGAGCCTCGTGATGATCGGCCGGCGCGGGGCCCATGTTGCGCCCGCCCAGCGCCCGGTTCTGGCCCCGGTGTTCTGGACGGGCGGCGCGTGCTTGGCCGCGTTCATGCTCGCTCTGACGTTCGACGCCGTGGGCTCGCCGAAGGAGGGGCTCGAGCTGCTCGCGCTGGCGCTGTTCGCAACCGTGCCGTTCGGCTTCCTGGCCGGGCTGCTCCGCACCCGGCTCGCCCACGGCGCGGCGGTATCCAGGCTGATCGCCCGGCTCGGCCAGGTGCCCGGCGAGGACGCGCTGCGCGCGGCGCTTGCCGAGGCGCTCGGCGATCCCTCTCTGAAGCTCGCCTACTGGCTGCCGGACTCCGAGCGCTTCGTCGACGCGGCGGGTCGGCCGTTTCCGATGCCGGAGCGCGGCTGGACGGCGGTCGAGCTCCATGGTCGCCGCGTGGCCGCGATAGTGCACGAGCCGGCACTCGACGAGGAGCCGCAGTTGGTGCGTACCGCCGGTGCCGCGGCCGCGCTCGCGCTCGAGAACCAACGGCTGTCGGCCGAGCTGCGCGCCCGGATCGAGGACCTGCGCGCCTCGCGCGCCCGCATCGTCGACGCCGGCGACGCCGAGCGACGGCGTCTCGAGCGCGACCTCCACGACGGCGCCCAGTCACGCCTCGTCGCGCTCGCCATGAAGCTCCGCATGGCGCGCCGCCGCGCGGAGGGCCGGCCGGACGTCACGGCGATCCTGGATGAGTCGAGCGCTGAGCTGCAGGCGAGCCTCGACGAGCTCCGCGAGCTCGCCCGCGGCATTCATCCGGCCGTGCTCACCGACCGCGGTCTCGGCCCCGCGCTCGAGATGCTGGCGAGCCGCGCGCCGGTCCCCGTCGAGGTCGCCGGCGACGTCGACGACCTCCCGCCCGCGGTAGCGACCGCGGTCTACTTCGTCGTCTCCGAAGGGCTGACGAACGTGGCCAAGTACGCCCGCGCCCGCCACGCGACCGTGACCGTGAACCGCGACGACAACCGGGTCGTGGCGGAGGTCGCCGACGACGGTGTGGGCGGGGCGGACCTCGCGCGCGGATCGGGCCTGCGCGGGCTCGTCGACCGCGTGGCCGCGCTCGACGGCCGCCTCGAGCTCCACAGCCCGCCCGGGGACGGCACGCGGCTTCGGGCCGAGTTTCCCCTCGGACCGGCCCGGAACGGCGCTCGGACGGACTGACCGCACCGGCCGGCGCCGCCCGGTGGCGACCGGTGTGGCCGTTAGGTTCGTGCCGTGGTTTCGTTCGCCCGGCGCGAGCCGTCCGCCACGCTGTTCGCCGCGCAGCTTGCCGCCGTGCTGCTGTACCCGCTCGTCGAGGGCGGCTCCGCCGGCCGCGCGCTCCTCAGCGTCGTGGGCATCGCCATCCTCGGGCTCGTGCTGCTGGCGGTCCAAAGCTCGCCGGGCCAGAGCCTGATCATCGTCCTGCTCGCGATCCCGGCGACCGTACTGCTCGTGATCCAAGCGGTCAGCGGCAGCGACACGCTGCTTCCCTACTCCTCGGCCCTGGAGGCGGTGATCTACTTCTATGCGGCCGGCGCCCTGATCGCGTACATGCTCGCCGACCACGAGATCACCCGGGACGAGCTGTTCGCCGTCGGCGCCACCTTCACGCTCGTGGCCTGGGCGTTCGCATACTCGTACACGGTCCTGCAGGCGATTGAGCCGGGAAGCTTCACGGCGGCGGTCGATCCGAGCGCGGATCGCACCTGGATGGAGCTGCTGTTCCTCAGCTTCACCACGCTCTCGAGCACCGGCCTGAGCGACGTCGTGCCGATCAAGTCCTTCGCGCGCAGCCTCGTGATGCTCGAGCAGCTCGCAGGCGTCGCATACATAGCGATGGTGGTGTCGCGGCTCGTCGGCCTAACGGTGCTGCGAAGCCGCAGCACCTGACCCGGCGACGGTAGCGGTGCCGGTGCGGGGATAGGGCGGGGCGGCTGAGCCGCTGTCAAGCCGGCTCGGTCACCGCTCCGGGCTCGGGCTCGGCGTGCTCGCGCAGCGCGTGGCCGCCACCGCGTGCGGTCGACGGCCACCAGACGCGGTCGCCCAGCAGCTCGACCGCGGCGGGCACCATGATCGTTCGCACGATGAACGTGTCGAGCAGGATCCCGACGGCGACCATGAACCCGATGTTGAAGGCGAACGTGACCGGCAGCGTCATCAGCACCGCGAACGTACCCGCGAGGATCACGCCCGCGCTCGTGATCACCGGTCCCGTGGCCGCCAGCGCCCGCAGCACGCCCTCGCGCGTTCCGTGCGTTCGCGCCTCCTCGCGCACGCGGCTCATCAGGAAGATCGTGTAGTCGACTCCGAGCGCCACGAGGAAGATGAACGCGAACGTCGGCAGCGACGCGTCGACGCCCGCGCTGCCCTGGACCTCGATGAAGAAGAAGATCGAGAGCCCGAGCGTGCCGAAGAACGACGCCATCACCGTCGCGATGAGCACCAGCGGGGCGACGATGGCCTGCAGCAGGATCCCCAGGATGATCGTGATGACCAGCAGCGCGACCGGGACGATCACACGGAGGTCGCGGGCGGCGGCATCGTTGAAGTCCTGCTGCACGGCGCTGCCCGCGCCGACCAGTGCCGTGGCTCCGCCCGGTAGGTCGCGCACTCGGTCACGCAGCGTGTCCACGCGCGCGAGCGCCGCCTCCGAATAGGGATCGTCGCCGAAGGTGACCTCGATCCTCCCGATATCCCCGTCCTCGGAGCGTTGCGGCTCGCTGACCGACGCGACGCCGTCGATGCCCTCCACACGCCGGCGCACGGCGGCGAGATCGGCGTCGCTGACCCGGGCCTCGCCGTCGTCGCGCAGCACGAGGATCGACGTGGGCGCGAGCGCGCCCTGCGGGAACGACTCGGCGAGCACGTCGAAGCCCTCGACGCTCTCGACCGATTTCTTGAAGAACCCGCCGATCGAGTAGTCCTCCTTGTAGGCGAGCAGGCCGAGCGTGAAGAGCGCGAACAGCGCCGTCGTCGCTGCGAGCGCGAGCCCCGGGCGCTGGAGCACGCGATCGCCGAAGCGCCGCCAGAGCCCCTGCCGCTGCGCCAGGTCGACATCCGGCTGGCAGGCGACGGCCGAGCTGCGCGGCCAGAAGCCCTTACGGCCGGCCGCGGTCAGCAGGGCCGGCAGCAGCGTGAGCCCGGCGAGCAGCACAGACGCCACGCCGATAGCCGACACCGGCCCGAGCGACTTGGTTGACCCGGTGTCCGCCAGCAGCAATACGAGCATCGCGGCGATCACGGTGCAGCCGCTCGCCAGCAGGGCCGGACCGGCGCGGCGCAGCGCGCGTGCCATCGCCGCGTGCTTGTCCTCGACGCGGTGGAGCTCCTCCCGATAGCGGCTCACGAGCAGCAGGCAGTAGTCGGTGCCCACGCCGAACATCAGCACGACCAGGATGCCCGTGGAGTTCGAGTTGACCGTGTTGCCCGCGTCGGCGTACAGGTAGATGAACGCGGTGGCGACCTGGTAGGCGAGCCCGACGACGACGATCGGGATGATCGCGATCAGCGGTGCCCGGTAGATCGCGCCCAGCAGCACCAGCACGAGCAGGACCGTGGCGAGTAGCAGCCTTGTGTCGACCTCGCCAAAGACCTCCTCGAAGTCCGCCCACAGCCCGAGGTCGCCGGTCACATAGACCTGGAGCCCGCCGCCGCCGTCGCCGACCAGATCGCGGGTCTCCTTGCCCCAATCTGCGACCCGGTCGAAGTTGAGCGGCACGGTGACGACGGTGTAGGCGGCATCCCCGTTCTCCGACACGAGACCCGGCGGCGCATCCGAGCTGAACGGCACCTGCGCCGGCTGGGTGACGGGGATCGCGTCGTCGACCCGCTGAGCGTCGCGCGCGATCTTCGCCCTGTCCGCCTGGGTGAGTCCGCCCTCGCGCTTGTAGACGATCAAGCCGATGGTCGTCTCGCCGCCTGGGAAGCGATCCTTCAGAAGCTCCTGGACCCTGGTGGACTCTGCCCCGGCGGGCAGGAAGCTCGCCGTCTCGTCGCGGGTGGCGTCAGCGAGCTTCCCGCCCAGCGGCGAGAGCGCAAATACGGCCACGATCCAGAGGGCGATCACCACCCATTTGGTGCGGCGGCCGGTGACGAATGAGGCAAGGGCGGACACCGGCCTGCAAGGTATCGAGATACGAACCCGGCCTGCGTCACAGTGGGCCTGCCTCTACAACTACACGTATGCGCAGCAGGAACGTCGCTGTCGTCTTCGCTGGCCTGCTCGTCTCCTGTGGTGGCACGGGAGATGCCCTCGTCCCGAAGGCGGGCGACCTCGCGGCCAACCTTCGCGTGACCGTGGCCCCCGAGGGGTCCGGGGGTCCCGAGCGGATCCGACGCATCCAGTGCGCGGTTCTTGGCGAGGACGCGATCGATCCGCGTTGCCGCGTCCTCGGCGGACTGGAGCCCAGCGATCTGGACCCCGTTCCGCGCGAGACCGCCTGCGCGCAGGTCTACGGCGGGCCCGGAACCGCTCGGGTCACGGGGGAGCTCCGGGGTATGCGCGTGTCGGCCGCGTTCGATTTGACCAATGCTTGCGAGATCGCCCGTTGGCGCAGCAATGCCGCGCTGCTGGGGGCGCCGGGCATAGGGCACGTCGTCCCGTAGGACCGATCCCATGCGGAACGGCCTAAGGGCATCAAAAGTCGATCCGCATCACGCCGCAGCCGAACGCGCCGAGAGCCCTACTCCCACTCGATCGTGCCGGGCGGCTTCGACGTGATGTCGAGCGTCACCCGGTTGACCTGCGCGATCTCGTTGATCATCCGCGAGGCCACCCGCTCCAGCAGGTCGTACGGCAGCCGTGCCCAGTCGGCCGTCATCGCGTCGTCCGAGGTCACGGCCCTGATCACCACCACGTAGCCGTAGGTGCGCTCGTCGCCCTGGACCCCCACGCTGCGCAGGTCCGCCGGCAGCACGCAGAACGACTGCCAGAGCTCGCGATACAGGCCGGCCTCGCGGATCTCGTCCTGGAGGATCGCGTCGGCGTCGCGGAGGATCTCGAGGCGCTCCTTCGTGACCTCTCCGCTTACGACCCGAATCGCCAGGCCGGGACCCGGGAACGGCTGGCGCCAGACCAGCCGGTCGGTCAGGCCGAGCTCCGCGCCCACCTTCCGCACCTCGTCCTTGAACAGCATGCGCAGCGGCTCGACGAGCTTGAACTCGAGGTCCTCCGGGAGGCCGCCGACGTTGTGATGCGACTTGATCGTGGCCGCGCCGGTGCCGCCGCCGGACTCGATCACGTCCGAGTAGAGCGTGCCCTGGACCAGGTACTCAGGCTTGCCGAGCCTCGACGCCTGCTCCTCGAACACCCGGATGAACTCCTCGCCGATTATCTTGCGCTTGCGCTCGGGCTCGCTGACCCCGGCCAGCCGCGCGAGGAAGCGTTCCTCGGCGTCGACTGCGATCAGCGGCACCTTGAAGTGGTCGCGGAAGGCCGCCACCACCTGGTTGCCCTCGTTCTTGCGCATCAAGCCATGGTCGACGAACACGCAGGTGAGCTGGTCGCCGACGGCCCTGTAGGTGAGCAGGGCAGCGACCGAGGAGTCGACGCCCCCCGAGAGGCCGCAGATGACCTTGCCGTCCCCAATCTGCTCGCGGATGCGGGCCACCTGCTCCTCGATGACGGACTCGGCCGTCCACGCCATGTCGCAGCCGCAGATGTCGCGCAGGAACGTCTCGAGGATCTGCGTGCCGTACGGGGTGTGCACGACCTCCGGGTGGAACTGGATGCCGTAGAGACCGCGCTGCAGGTGCTCGATCGCCGCCACCGGCGACTCCGTCGAGGCGGCCAGTGCCGCAAAGCCGGGTGGAGCCTCGAAGACGGTGTCGCGGTGGCTCATCCAGCAGGACTGGTCGCCGGGCGTCCCGGCGAGGAGCCGCCCGGGCTCGCTCACCGTCAGCCGCGAGCGGCCGAACTCGCCCACCTCGGCGCCCTCGACCCGCCCGCCGAGTTCGAGCACCATCGCCTGCATGCCGTAGCAGATGCCGAGCACGGGGACTCCCAGCTCGAGCAGCTCGCGGCGCAGCTTCGGCGCGCCGTCCGCGTAGACCGAGGCCGGCCCGCCGGAGAGGATCAGCCCCTTCGGCTGCCGTCCGCGGACCTCCTCGATCGGAACGTGATGCGGGAGCAGCTCGGCGAACACCCCACACTCCCGGACGCGGCGAGCGATCAGCTGCGAGTACTGGCCCCCGAAGTCGAGGACGAGAACCTCGTCGGTTGCAGCGCCCGGAGTGGTGGCGGAGGCGGGGGCAGTGACCGCCTCGCTGCTCACCGAGCGTCTGCCACGTGCGAAAACCGAGCCTGGCAAGGACGCAGGGAGCGACGCGTGCTTCGCACGCGAGCGACCGAGGACGCCGCCAGGCGAAGGTTTGCAGCCGTGGCAGGCGCTCGGGTCACTCGACGAGTGCCGGGTCCGCGAGGATGCCGTTCGACTCCGGGTGCGCGGCCGCGGCGGCGGTGGCGCCCATCCCGACCTCCTGGGCGCGCTGGAGCTGCTTGCCCTCGGACTGCAGCGCCGGCGCGACCATCACCTCGGCCTTGTGGAACGCCGGGATGTCCTCGTAGCCGCAGGTGGCCATCGAGGTCCGCAGGCTGCCCATCAGGTTGAAGGTGCCGTCGTTCTCGTGCGCCGGGCCGAGCAGGATCTGCTCGATCGTGCCGTTCTGCGCCGTCTGGACGCGGGCGCCGCGCGGCAGCGTGGGATGGAACGTCGCCATGCCCCAGTGGTAGCCGCGCCCGGGCGCCTCGTAGGCGCGCGCGAGCGGCGAGCCGATCATCACGGCGTCCGCGCCACAGGCGAACGCCTTCGAGACGTCGCCGCCGTTGCGCATGCCGCCGTCGGCGATGACCTTGACGTACTCACCCGTCTCGAGCATGTGCTGCGAGCGCGCGGCGGCGACATCGGCGATGGCCGTGGCCTGCGGGACCCCGATCCCGAGGACGCCCCGGGTCGTGCACGCTGCGCCGGGGCCAACGCCCACCAGCACGCCGACTGCCCCGGTGCGCATGAGGTGCAGCCCGGTCGCGTAGGACGCGCAGCCGCCGACGAGCCACCGGCACCGGCACCTCGCGGATGAACTCCTTCAGGTTGAGGGGCTCCGAGCGCGTCGACACGTGCTCGGCCGAGATCACGGTGCCCTGGATGACGAGGATGTCGAGCCCGGCCTCGAGCGCGGTCTCGTAGTGGTCGCGCACGCGCTGGGGGGTGAGCGAGGCCGCCGCCACCACGCCCTGGTCCTTGATCTCCCTGATGCGCTGCGCGATCAGCTCCTCGCGCACGGGCTCGGAGTAGATGCGCTGCATCTCGGCGGTGGCGTCCTCCTTGGGCTGCTCCGCGATCCGCTCGAGCTCGCCGGCCGCATCGTCGTAGCGGGTCCAGATCCCCTCGAGGTTGAGCACGCCGAGCCCGCCCAGCTTGCCCAGGATGCCGGCCGTCTCCGGGCGAGACCACGCCGTCCATGGCCGAGGCGAGCAGCGGCAGCTCGAAGCGATAGGGCCCCAGCGTCCAGGTGATATCGATGTCGTCCGGATCGCGCGTGCGCCGGCTCGGCACGATCGCGATGTCATCGAAGCCATATGCGCGGCGACCCTTCTTGCCGCGTCCGATCTCAACTTCCATGGAGGGATCCTAGGTTCGGCGGCGGACGGTCGTCTGACCATACCAATGGCCTCGCGGGCGTATCCTGGGCCTGTGTCGAGGCTGCCCGGTCCGAGCCGGCTGAGCTATCCCACGTGGAGCTCGGGGGTCTCGAGCTCCTCCACGCGGACCTCGGGCACGAGCCGCTCGACCTCCCTCAGCTCCACCTGGCCGGCGCCGAAGTGCTGGGTCGACTCGGCCCCGCACGCCACCGCGAAGCGCAGCGAGTCCTCGTGGCCGCTCCCCCCGTAGCGGGAGGCCACGAAGCCGGCCAGGAAGGCATCGCCCGAGCCGACCGTGGACACGGGCTCGAGCGGCTCTAGCGTCGCGCGGTAGCCGCGCCGCTCCCCGCCCTCGCCGAGCAGGGCAAGGCATCCGTCGTGCAACGTCATGATCGACTCGCGCGCGCCCAGCTCGACCATCTCGCGAACGGCGCTGCGACGGTCGCTCTCGTCGTCGAACTCGTAGCCCACGAGCCCCTCGGCCTCGAGCTCGTTCGGGCTCACCACGTCCGGCCCGTGACGGGTGGCCGCGCGCATCGGCTCGCCCTCCGAGTCGAGCACCGTCGTCACCCCGAGGCGCTTCATCTCGTCGATCAGGCGGCCGTAGAGACCCGGCTCGACGCCGCGCGGGAGGCTGCCCGCTATCACGCACACCGCCGCGCCCTTGGCGAGGTACAGCAGCTTGTCGAGGAACAGCTCGAGCTCGCCCTCGGAAACGTGCGGCCCGTGCTCGTTGATCTCGGTCTGCTCGCCGCTCGTGGGGTCGACCACGGCGGTGGAGGTGCGCGACTCCTCGCGGATGCGCACGAAGTCGTTGAGGATGCCCTCCTCGGTGAGGTGCTCGACGATCCGCGTGCCCGTCGGGCCGCCCGTGATGCCCGTCGCGATCACCGGCTGGCCGAGCGCCCGCAGCGTGCGCGCGACGTTCACGCCCTTGCCTCCGGCCATCGCGGTCTGCTCGACCGCGCGGTGGCGGCGACCGAGGCGAAAGTTCGGGACGGCGAGGGTCTTGTCGATCGCCGCGTTGAGGGTGACGGTGATGATCATGTGGGTAGGCGCCGGCGCCCGAGCACGAGCAGCACGGCTATGGGGGCGGCGAGCAGGATGGCGAGGCCGAGCACCAAGGTCAAGGGGACGCCCAGTACCGAAGTGAGGACCCTCAGGGTCCCCGCTTCGGGCACCTCCGCCGCCGTGACGAGTGCAACCCGTCGCACGGGCTCGCCGTCGACCAGCACGGTCACGAGGCCGGCCCGCGTACCCGCGGGAAGGGGTCCCTCGAGCTCCTCCCGGGACCTGACCCGGCGCCGGATGCGCTCGCCCCTGCGGACCGTGACGACCGCGCCGCGGCGCGGAACGAGCCGCGCCCGCTCGTCGTAGTAGCGAATGTCGGCGCGCGCGAGCGAGAGCTCGGGGTCGAGCACACGCACGCGCTTGAACTGCTTCAGGCCCCAGCTGAGGAGCTCGAGCGTGTCCGCATCGCGTGCCGCCTCGCTCGGCTCGCCGAGGACCACGCTTATGACCTCGGCCCCGCCGCGCCCCTCGGCGGAGCCGACGAGCACGTAGCCCGCGCCCAACGTGTGCCCGGTCTTGACCCCCGAGACCCAGGGCGTGCTCGCCACCAGTGGGTTGCGGTTGTCGATCACGCGCGGGACGGCTCCGGAGTCGAGCTCGGCCACCGGCATGTCGACGATCCGCGCGAAGCGCGGGCGCCCGAGCAGGAGCCTCGTCAGGTCGGCGAGGTCGCGGGCGCTGGAGTAGTTCGACGGATCGTCCAGGCCGATCGGGTTGGCGTAGCTCGTGTTCTCGAGCCCGAGCTCGGCGGCCCGCGCATTCATGTCCTCCACGAAGGCCGACCGCGAGCCGGACAGGTTCTCGGCGATCGCGGCCGCGGCGTCGTTCGCGCTCTCGAGGAGGAGCGCCTCGAGCAGGTCCTGGACCGTCATGCGCTCGCCGGCCCGGAGATTGATGCGCGACTCCGCCGGCAGGGCGTCGTACGCCGGTGCCGTGAAGACCTCGCCCGGACGCGCGCGTTCGAGCGCGAGCAGGGCGGTCATCAGCTTGGTCGTGCTCGCCACCGCCCGGCGCTCGTCGGACCGCTTGGCGAACATGACCTCGCCGTTGCGCGCGTCGACGACGATCGCGGCGGCGGCGGAGCTCACGTCTGGAGGACGTTGCGCGGCGGCGCGGGCCGGAACAGCGGCCGCGAACGCAGCCAGCGCGACCAGCGTCAGCAGGGACACCCTCACTCGCGCAGCTTGATTCTCTGCCCGACGACGAGCGCCTGCGGATCGACCTCCGGGTTCAGCAGCTCCAGCTGCTCGACGGACACGCCGGTCTTCTCCGCTATAGAGCCGAAGCTGTCGCCCGGCTTGACCACGTAGTTCGGGCGCAGCCTGCGGCCCCGACCGGTCGTGGTTGTGCGCTCGGTGCTGGTCTGCTCCGTTGTCGTTGCGGTCGACTCGCTGTTGTCGCCGTCCGCAAGGTCCGAGTTGGCGATCACGACCGTGACCGCGCCCGCCACGAGGACCAAGGCCAGCGGCGCCAGCAGGCGATAGGGGCTGCGTCGTCGTCGGTGATCTGGCATCGGTCCTCCCAGGCAAGCGCCGCGGAGCATAGGGAGGCGGGCACCGTAAACGGCGCTCGCGTGCTGGAGGGAGGTTCAACGCGGCGTCGCGCGACCCTGCCGCGCGCCGGCCGGCGTGCGGCCTTCAGAGCGCCTCGACGGCGGCGCGGAGCTCCTCCGCAGCGGCCGCCGCGGCGCTCGCGGGATCCCCTCCGCGCTCCCGGTGCGCGTCCACTATCGAGCGCGACGCGCTGACGAGCGCCGCGGCGGGACCGGGGGCGAACGCGGGGCCGAGCTCCTCCACACGGCCGCCCTGCGCCCCGACTCCGGGCAGCAGGAAGATTGCGTTCGGCATCAGCTCCCTGAGCCTGGCGAGGTGGTCCGAACGGGTGGCGCCGGCCACGGCCCCGATGGCCGAGAGCCCGCCGTCACCAACGTGGTCCGCGCCCAGCTCGGCGACCAGGCGTGCGAGGCGCTCGTAGAGCGGCGGCTCGCCCTCGTCCTGCAGCTCCGCCGCTCCCGGGTTCGAGGTGCGGACGAGCACGAAGCACCCCGCGCCGCTCTCGGCCGCGGCGTCGGTGAGCGGCTCGAGCGCGTCGCGCCCGAGCAGCGGGTTGGCGGTGAACGCGTCCGCACCGAGGCCGCTCACTGCGCCGAACGGCCCGGGTGTCTCGCCTACCAGAGCCTGCGCGTAGGCACGGGCCGTGACCGGCACGTCCCCGCGCTTCCCGTCTGCGATCACGAGCAGGCCGTGGTCATGAGCGATCGCCACGACCTGCTCGAGGACGTCCCAGCCGGGCGCGCCGAGTCTCTCGAAGCAGGCGAGCTGTGGTTTGACCGCCACGCACGCAGGCCCGGCCGCGACGATCGCCGCACGGCAGTGCTCGTTGACCGCCTCGGCCGTCCTGATGCGCGCGAGATGCGGTTCGCCCCCGCCGCGGCCCAGCCGCTCGACCGCCTCCGGCCACAGGGCGGCGGGATCCGGATCGAGCCCAAGCACGACGCGGCTGCGGCGCTCTTCGACGAGCGCCGCAAGCCGGTCGGCGAAATGGGGCCGCATGCCCCCGGTCATGGCTGCGGCTCAGGCTCAGCCGTTCGAGGGCCCCGCCTCGCCCGGACGCACGGTGCGGAGATGACTCCGCCGGTCCGCGGTCGAGGACGCCGGCGGGCGATGGCTATCGAACGGGTGGGGCTAGCTGCCCTTGACGGCGGACTTCAGCGCCGATCCCGCCGAGAAGCGCGGCACCCTGCTAGCGGCGATCTGGATCTTCTCTCCGGTTTGCGGGTTGACTCCCTGACGTGCGCTGCGGTCCGCCACGGAGAACTTCCCGAAGCCGGTGAAGTTGATCTCACCGCCGCGGGACAGGACCTCCTGTATCGAGTCGAGAACGGCGTCGACGGCCTTGCTCGCCTCGCCCTTTCCCAGTCCACTGCTCTCCGCGACCCGGTCCACGAACTCGGCCTTCGTCACGATCTCCTCCTTGCCGGGGGCAACTACTTCGGGCGCAACGTAACAACGCACCCGGACGACAGAAGCGCGAATTCCCGCTCAGCAAGCGGAAAAGCGCGCTCGTTACGAGCCTTTCCGGGCGCCTGGGAGACCAAACGCGGCGTGGATTGCGGTTTGCGGGGCCTCAGGAGCCCGAAACCGACATCTCGCCGATCAGCACCGGGGGCGCCTTCACGCTCCCTCCGAAGGGCACCCAGCGGCCTTCCGAGCCGACCGACCGGACCGCGCGCAACATCGACACCAGGTCGCTGGCGATGGTCAATTCCCGAACCGGCGCGCCGAGCTCGCCGTTCTCTATCAGCCGGCCCGAGGCGCCGACGGAGAAGGTCCCGGAAACGGGATTGACCCCGGAGTGCAGCCCGGCCACGTCGGTCACGTACAGCCCGTCCCCCGCCGCGCGGATGAGCCCGGCGAGGTCGTCGGTCCCCGGCTCGACGATCAGGTTTGTCGTGCCCACCGACGGCGGCGAGCGGTACGAGCCCCGGCTCGCGTTGCCAGTGGTCTCGGTACCGGCCTTGCGCGCCGTGCGGGCGTCATAGAGGAAGCCGAGCAGCCGCCCGCCCTCGATCAGCGGTGTGCGCCGGGTCGGCGACCCCTCCGCGTCGAAGGGTGCGCTCGCAGGGCCCTCCGGATGGGTGCCGTCGTCGACGAGCGCGAGCGCGGGATCGGCCACCTCGTCGCCCTCGCGGCCCGCGAACAGCGAGCGTCCGCGCTGCACGGCCTCGGCGGACAGCATCGAGCCGATGAACCCGAGGAACGACGCGGCCACGAATGCGTCCAGCACCACGGCGCAGCGGCTGCTCTCCGGCCGGCGCGCACCCATCAGAGCGAGCGCTCGCTCGGCGGCCTCGTCGCCGATCGCCTCCGCGTCGAGCGCGTCGGGGTCACGACCGAGACCGACCCCGAGCCCGGTCATCAGGTCTGCCCCTGCTCCGGCGAAGGCCGACGCGTACGCCCAGGCCTGTGTGGCGGAGTAGGTGGCCGAGAACCCGCGCGAGTTGACGAGCGCAACCGTGCCCTCGGCGTCCGAATAGACGGCGTTCTCGACCTGCGTGACTCCCTCGTGGGCCCGCGCCGCCCGCTCGATCGCCAACGCCAGCTCGACCTTGCGAGCGGTCGACCACTCGGCCAGCGCCGGCGAGGCGAGCCCGTCGACCGCGGCCGTGCCGAACTCGGCCGGAAACCCCGCGTCCTCGTCCTCGTCGGCCACCTCGGCCGCCTCGCGCGCGGCGCGCGCGACCTGGGCGACCCCCTCGTCCGACAGATCGGTGCCGTAGGCGTAGCCCGCGCGCGCGCCGGCGAACACGCGCACTCCGACGCCGCGCCCTCCGGCGTCGCTCAGGCTCTCGACCTCCCCGCCGTACACCCGGATGCGGCGGCTCGTCGACTCCTCCGCCCAGGCTTCGGCGTCGCTGGCGCCCGCGGCGAGCGCGGCGTCCACCGCCGTCCGGGAGGCGTCCTCGAGGCTCACGAGCCGGTCCCGCCGACCGTCAGCTCGCGGAGGCGCACGTGGGGCTGCCCGACCCCTGCGGCAACGGACTGGCCCGCCTTGCCGCAGTAGCCGGTGGCGATCTCGAGGTCGGCGCCGATCCCGTCGATCGCCTCGAGTGCCTCGAGCCCGTTGCCGACCAGCGTCGCCCCGCGCACCGGCGCGGTGACCCTCCCGCCTTCGATCAGGTAGCCCTCCGAGACGCCGAACACGAAGTCGCCGGTGGCGGGCTCCACCTGGCCGCCTCCGAACGAGACGGCGTACAGGCCGCGCTCCAGCTCGCCGATGAGCTCGTCCGGGGTGGCGTCGCCGGGAGCAAAGAAGGTGTTCGTCATCCGCGGCAGGGGCAGATGGCGGAAGGACTCGCGGCGGCCGTTGCCCGTCGACTCGACGCCGTCCTTGCGCGCCCGCAGTAGGTCGTAGAGGTACGAGGTGAGCCAGCCGTTCTCGATGATCGTCGTCCGGCCCGTGGGGGTGCCCTCGTCGTCGATCCCGTCACTGCCCCATTCGTTCGGCCGGCTGCCGTCGTCATACGCGGTCACGAACGCACCCGCGAGCTGCTCGCCGATCCGGCCGGCGTAGACGCTCGCCCCCTTCTGAACCGCGTCCGCTTCGAGGCCATGGCCCACTGCCTCGTGCAGCAGCACGCCGCCGAAGCCGTTCCCGACCACCACCGGCAGCCGGCCCGTGGGGGCATCGACCGCGTCGAGGAGCGTCAGCGCGCGCCGGGTAGCGTTCTCGGCCACCTCCTCGGGATCGGAATCGAGCAGCTCGAAGCCAACGTGGCCGCCTCGGGTGTCGGTGCCGGTCTCGACCCGGTCGTCCCGGCGCGCCACCACCTGGGCGCTGAGTCGCACGCGGGTGCGGTCGTCGGCGGCGGCGCGGCCGTCCGAGCCGTACACCTCCACGAGCCGCCTCGACTCGGCGTAGCCCACCCGCACCTGCGCCACCTCGGCGCCGGCGGCGCGGGCCCGGTCGTCGCACGCGCGCAGCAGGTCGGCCTTGCGCCGGGCCTCCACCTCCTCGGGGTGGATGGTCACGGGGTGCCCGTCGGCGCTCCAGAGCGCGGACAGCGCCGCCGGCCGCCGCGCCTCGCCGCGCACCCCCTGGGCGACCGAGCCGGCCACCCTCAGCAGGTCCGCCTCGGCGGTGCCGTCGACGTAGCCGTAGTAGCTCGACTCGCCCTGAACGACGCGCACGCAGACGCCGCGCTCGCGGCCGCCCTGCGGCCGCTCCACCCGGCGGTCGTCGAGCGTGAGCGAGAAGCCTTGGCGCGCCTCGGCGTAGAGCTCGGCGAGGTCACCGCCATGCGAGAGCGCCCGCTCCAGCACGGTCGTGGCGAGCTCTCGGTCGACCAGTGTCAAGTGTCCTCCTTGGGCGCGGCCGGCTTCGATTTCCGGGATCGTGAGGCGCCGGGACGGGTCGTGGCGCGCGCCTTGGAGCCAGCGGCGCGGGCCTTGGTGGAGCCAGCGGCCCGGGCCTTGGTGGAGCCCGCAGCGCGCTCCTTGGAGCCCGCCCCACCTGCCTTGGCGCCTGCCGCGCCGGCCCGCTTCGGCCCAGGCTTCGCCGCCGCCTTCGATCCGGTCCTCGCCGCCCTCGATCCGGTCCCCGCCCCCGTCTTCGATCCCGTCCTCGCGGCCTTCGATCCGGTCCTCGCCGCCTTCGATCCAGTCCTCGCCGCCTTCGATCCGGTCCTCGCCGCCTTCGATCCGGTCCTCGCCCCCCTGCCGCCGGACTTCGCGGGCCCTGACCCCGTCTGGGTCGCCCGGCCGGCTTCGCGGCGCTCAGCGGCCGCCAGGGCCACCATCTCCTCCCCGATCTCCAGGATCCGCTCGTGCCCGCGCGCCTCGGGCTGGACCAGGCGGGCGTAGCCGGTCGGGTCGTACGCGAGCACCCGCGGTTCGCGGTCGCGCTGCATCCGTCGGACCGTGGCCGCCACCGAGTCGACGAGCCCACCCGCCCGCGAGATCGGACCCTTGCGCTTCTCCCTCACGCGGCGTCCTCGTCGCCTTCGCGCCCGAGCTCGGGCACGGGCAAGTCACCCGCCGCCGCCTCCTCGGTGGCCGGCCCGCGGGCGCCCTCATCGGCGGAGGTGGAGCGCCGGATCGGCGGACCACCCTCGAGCTCGCCGAGCACCGCGCGCAGGTCCCACAGCATCAGGGAGGAGAGCGCGGCGCGGCGCGCCACGACCGCGAGCGTCCAGCGCGGAGTGCGCGATGCGAACACCGCCCCGCCGGGCACCTGGACCTCGACCTGCTCCGGCGGCTCGGGCTCCCAGTCGCGCGTGGCTCGGTCGACCGTCTCGAACAGCTCGCGCGCGAGGTCGGCGAGGGCACGGGCCCGCTCCGGGTCGGTCTCGCTCGAGGCCGCCGGGGAGCCCGCGGCGTCCAGCAGAACGGCGACGCGCGCGTCACTCGAGAGCTCGCAGAGGCGCGCCGGGGCGGCCTCGGGGGTGAGCGTCTCGGCCATCGCCAGTCAGAATAGCCGCGTGCCTCTGTCCCAAATCTCGTGGCTCGTGACGGTGGCGATCTGCCTGATCGCCGCCCTTCTCCTGCTGCTGAACGGTTACTTCGGGTACTCGGGCGTGCTGCTCGCCGTCGGCGCCGCCGCGGCGGTCAACCTGCTCTAGTCAAGGGAACAGACCCGACCTGATGTCGTGACACGACATCAACCCGGGTTTCTTGCGCCCGACCGGAGGCGGGCCCGCCGGTCCGCGGCCTCCTCGGGCTCCAGATGGATGAGAACGTCCGCTCCGCGCAGCCGGAGGGCGATCTCGCGCTGAAGCTCGTGCGAGATCTCGTGGGCGCGGCGCAGGCTGGTGCTGTCGCGGAACTGGAGGTGGAGGTCGACGTAGCGCCTGCTCCCGGCGCGGCGCGCGCGCAGCTTGTGGAAGCCGATCAGCTCGAGAGCGCCGTGGCCGGCCACGATCTCTCGCACCGCGTTCATCTCGTCCTCAGGGAGCGCCTCGTCCACGAGCACGCGGCTGGTGCGGCTGAGAATCCGCACGCCCGCGAACACGATGGCCCCGGCCACGATCAGCGCGGCCGCGGGATCGAGCCACGTCGCGCCCGTCAGCTCGACGAGCACGAGCCCCACCAGTCACGCCGATCGACGTGAAGGCGTCGGTGCGCAGGTGCGCCGCGTCGCCCTCGAGCGCGGGTGACTCGGTGATATGCGCCTGCCGGTAGAGGTATGTCGAGACAGCGAAGTTCGCCACCGCCGAGAAGCCGATCACGGCGATGCCGAAGCCCAGCGAGTCGACCTCGCTCCCCTCCGCCAGCCGGCGCACGGACTCGAACACGATCACCCCGGCGCCGACGAGGATGAGCATGCCCTCGATCCCCGCCGCGACGTTCTCCACCTTGTCGTGCCCGTAGGGGTGCGACTCGTCGGCCGGCTGCTCGGCCTTGCGCACCGAGAAGAAGGCGATCACCGACGCCACGAGGTCGATGGCCGAATGCGCGGCCTCGGTCAGGATCGCGATCGAGCCGGTGACGATGCCCGCCACCACCTTGAGCGCGATCAGCAGGGTGTTGGAGAGGATCGAGATCGCGGCCGCCCGCTCCTTGCGCGGGGCCTGGGCCGCCGGACCGACGGCGAGGCCGGGCGCGGTGGCCGCGGCGGCAACCCGCCTGCGCGAGCGACCGCTCATCGGCGCGGCCTCGCCCGGGGGCCGCGACGGCGTCCTCCGAGAAGTGAGCGCAGCGGGCCTGCTGGACGCCGCTCCTTCTCGAGCTCGATCAGCCTGGACGCGAGCGCCCGAGCCGCCCGGCCACGGTGGCTGATGGCGTCCTTCTCCTCAGGTGCCAACTCGGCCATGGTGCGGTCATCCCCGGGATAGTCGTCCGGCACGAAGGCGGGGTCGTAGCCGAAGCCTCCCTCGCCGCGTGGCTCCAGAGCGAGCATGCCCTCACAGCGGCCGTGCACCACCTCCTCCCCGCCGCCCGGCTCGACATACGCCAGCGCACAGACGTACGCCACCCGACGGTCGCCGTCCGCGGGCACCTCATCCAACAGCTTCGCGAGGTTCTCCGCGTCCGTGGCGTTATCGCCCGCGTAGCGGGCGGACCACACGCCCGGCGCGCCGTGCAGCGCCGCAGCCTCGATACCGGAGTCGTCGGCGATGGCCGGCCTGCCGGTGGCGGCAGCCGCGGCGCGCGCCTTGCCGAGCGCGTTATCGGCAAACGTCGTGCCGGTCTCGGGCGGGAGCTCGATTCCCTCCGGCAGCGGCTCGAGCTCGTAGGGCATCAGCTGTGAGAGCTCGCGCAACTTGTGTGGGTTGCGGCTGGCGAGGATCAGCCGCACGGCTCAGTCTGCGGCCGGCGCGTCCGCCCCCGCCACAGCCGCTTCCTGGGTCGCCCGCAGCGAGTGGATGCCGTCCGCAGCAAGCGCGAGCAGCTCGTCGAGCGACGCGCGCGACAGCGGTGTGCGCTCGGCCGTGGCCTGTACCTCCACGAGCCCGCCGTCGCCGGTCATCACGACGTTCGCGTCCACCTCGGCGTTCGAGTCCTCGGAGTAGTCGAGGTCGAGCAGAGCATGGCCGTCCACGACCCCGCAGGACACCGCGGCCACCGACTGGTTGAGAGGCAGGCGCTCGAGCCCGCCCTCGGCGATCACCTTGCGAAGCGCAAGCTCGAGCGCGACGTAGCCGCCCGTGATGGCCGCGCAGCGCGTGCCGCCGTCCGCCTCGAGCACATCGCAGTCGACCCAGACCGTCCGCTCGCCGAGCCCCTCGAAGTCGACCACCCCGCGCAGGGAGCGGCCTATGAGGCGCTGGATCTCGACAGTCCGGCCGTCCGGGCGCCCCTTCGACACGTCGCGCCGCTTCCGCTCGCCCGTGGACGCGGGCAGCATCCCGTACTCGGCCGTGACCCATCCGCGCCCGCGCCCCGCCATCCAGCGCGGCACCTCCCCCTCGACCGTCGCCGTGCAGATGACCCGCGTGCCGCCCATCTCGATCAGGGCGGAGCCGGTGGCCGTGCGCATGAAGCCCGGCGTGATCGTGACGGGCCGCAGCTCGGCGGCCGCCCGGCCATCGCTGCGCGCCTCGCTCACGCGACGGCCCTCCGCGCGGGCGGCTCCACCGCCACGTGCTCCACCGCTCCGATCGGCAGCTGCAGGAAGCGGGTGCCGAGACGCCTGAACTCCTCGGGGTCGCCGCTGGCAAGGAAGTGATAGTGGCCGCGGCGGTCCTCATCGTTCGCCAGGCCGCACGCTCGCAGGCAGGTGTCGACCTCCGCCGCGATCGCCTCGCCCGAGCTGACGATCGCAACTCCGCGGCCGAGCGCGCGCTGCAGGACGGGACGCACCAGCGGGTAGTGGGTGCAGCCGAGAATGACCGTGTCGGTCCCGGCGGCGCGCAACGGCCGGCACAGCCCATCGACGCACGCGACCACGCGGTCGTCCACCTCGCCGCCCTCCTGGATGAGCGGCGCGAGCTCCGCCGAGGCGACCGCGTGCAGCTCCGCCGCGGGCGCCGCATGGGCGAGCGCGGCCGCGTAAGCGCCGCTGCCGACGGTCGCGGGCGTCGCGAGCAGCCCCACCTTCCCGTTGCGCGTGGCGGTGGCGGCGAGCCGCGACTCGGGCGTGACAACCCCCACGACCGGCACCCGCCCTCCGAGCTCCTCCCGGAGCGCCGGCAGCGCCGCCGCGGTGGCCGAGTTGCAGGCCACCACGAGCAGCTTGGTGCCTCGATCGAGGAGGATCGCCGCCAGCTCGCGCGCGAACAGGAGCAGCTCGTCCGCAGTGCGGTCGCCATACGGGAAGCGCGCTGTGTCGCCCAGATAAAGGAAGTCCTCATGAGGCAGCGACACGAGGCACTCGTGCAGGACGGTGAGGCCCCCGACGCCGGAGTCGAAGACAGCGACCGGGAGGCTCTTGTCGAGGTCGGCCACGGCGGCCAATCCTCGCAGGCCGCCCGGCCCGCGGACGTCCGCCCTGGGGTGCGGCGAGGCGAGTGATCTGCCATCGCCGCGCGGCCGTACCCACGTCCATGCGGAAACTATTTCTCCTCGTAGCACTGCTGATCGGCGTCGCAGGCGCCGCGCCCGGAGCGGCGACGGCGAAGCAGGACTCGAACGAGGTCGCCGTGGAGGGCATCACGCTCTGCCACGAAGGCTTCGAGATCCAGTAGGCCAACGCCACTTCCGCCAACCGTTCCCCAATTTCGCGGGATCGTGCGGCCGGGCATGGCTGCCTGTCCACCGGGAGCATCGAAGGGGGTCTATAGCCCAGCCTGCTTTCAGTCGTTGGACTCGCTCAGCGCGGCCAGTAGAACACTTCAACCCGAATGCCGTCCGGGTCGAAGACGAAGAACGCGTAGTAACCCTCTTCGTCGCGATCCTCCTCCGGTGGGAAATGAATCCGCGCGCCGCGATCCAGGCATCGCTTGTGGGCGGCGTCCACCTCATCCCGGCTCTCGACCTCGAAGGCGAGGTGCTCGATACCGACGTCGTAGTAGCTGTGGGCGCCGCCGTCGGCCGGGCGCAGCCCAATCCCCCGGCGGTCGCGCGCGTCAACCAGGTATACGACCTCCTCAGTGCCGCGGTATGTGGGATAGCGGACCTCCTCAGCCAACCCGAGCGGCCCCAGAAGGTCGAGGTAGAACGCCAGCGACGCGTCGACGTCGGCAACGGCGAGGTCGACGTGATGGATGCCCTTCGCTCGCATGGCTCCTCCTATCCTGGGCGACTTCTAGGCGCAACGACCTCTAAGTTCTCCTGCGCATCGCCTAGTCCCGCAGCCCCACGGCTTCGTGGGCCTCCTCGATCGTGGAGAAGACGCGGAGTTCGACACACTTCCCTCGCCGCAGTTTCCACACGTTGACAATGCGTTCCTCGATCCCGAGCGCGCTGCTCTTGCCTCTCCCGCTCTGCTTGATCGGGACGACGACGTACGACCCGCTGGCGAGGAAGTCCTGCGGCTCGTAGACGACCTCTTCAAAGGCTTCCCAGTCGCTCTCGCTAAAACGCAGAAAGCCCTCCCGGCCCTCGTAAACCGACGCGTCCGGATGAAACGGCCGGTCGTAGACCCGGATGGAGGGATCGAGATGTCCGACCAGCGCCTCTCTGTCGCGGCGTGCAAACGCGCTGTAGATCGCGCGCACGACCTCAACGTTCTTGCGCGACATCGCCCGCCCAGTATCTGCCGTTCCCACGGGTCGCGTCCAGGTTGGCCTTGAGCCAAACGAGAAGCGCCGCCGAGGCTACTCCGGGGCGGCGACGGTTGTTCGCATGTGACCAACCTGAGCGGCGGGTCGGGGTCATACCCGCCGACAAGCACCCCACCCAAAGGAACCGATCATGCTCAGCACCACCATCAAGCGGTCAGTCGCAACCGTCGGCGTCGTGGCGGGACTGCTCGCGGCGGCGGTACCGGCCAGCGCCGTCACCCTCAACGGTAGCGGCGGCGGGGACTCCTCCACGCTCGACAACGCAGAGCTACTCGACGCCGTGAAGGGACCTAAGCCATCCGACGCCGACCGCACCTTGATTACGAACGGCAGCGCCGACGACAACATGTACCACCTCCCCGACGTGAACGACGAGGTGCTGGCTGTGAAGGCACCGGCCAGCGCCCAGGGCGGCCCCCAAGACCCGGCGTTCCGTTTCGAGATGGCCGGTTTGCCGGTGAAGGCACCGACGAACGCGGGCACGCAGGTCGGCAGCGAGGGCGTGAAGGACGACGTGCCGCTGGAGACAGTCTCATTCACCTTCAAGGGCGAGGTGATCGGCTTGGAGCCCAACGCGCTCGGCACGCAGGTCGGCAGCGAGGGCGTGAAGGCACCGACCAGGGCCGACGATCAGATGTACAACCCCAAGGAGATCGGGATCGACTAGACACGGGGCGTGGCTGAGCGGGTCGGAACCGGAGAGAGCTTTCCCGAGCCGGTGATTACCTGAATGCCGGGCCGCCCGTTGGTCTCCACGTCCAGCCCGGCCTGACGCATCCAGTCAGGCCGGGCTTCGCCGGGGCGCGGGACTCGGGCCTCGAAGGACCCGGCCCGCAGCCAGGCACAAGTCCCGCGGCGGACCGGGTGCGCTGCAGTTGCGCTGCAGTCGGCACCCCTTTCCCGGCGGTTCTGAGCGGTTCCCCAGCGGTTGATTTGGCTTAGCAGAGCCAAATCCCGCTCTACGCTGCACCCCACATCAGAACTCCACCTTGCGCACCGCCTCCTTGATCTTGCCGATGATCACGTCGCCGAGCTCCTTGCCCTCGTCGGTCCTGAATCCCTTCATCGCGGCTATCACCCCGGCCATTACGAGCGCGACGAGCAGGATCAGCGCGACGTACTCGACCGTGCCCTGGCCGTGGCTCGAGCGCAGGCCGATCAGGCCGGCGTGAATTCGTCCCAGCAAGCGGTGCATTTCCTTCCTCCCTCGGAGATCTGAACGCGGACGCCAGGGATCGTCCGGGGCGGCGGCGCACGGCTCCAGACGCGCGCGTGACGAATCGCGCAGGGGTCCGTGAAAAGGGAGTGACGCCGTCAGGATCGGTGGATCCAGGGTCACCCTGGATCCACCGGGACTGGCGAGCGTTTGCGCGCCGGAGGCCGAGCCAGGCGCCGCCGGCGAACGGAGCGAGGGTCAACCCTCGCGAGTGAGCCGGCGGCGGGTGGCGAAGGGATCCGGCGCGGAAACGCCGTCAGGATCGGTGGATCCAGGGTCAGGCCCTGCCATGATCACCGGCGCATGTGCGGGATCGGCGCAATCCTCGATCCGGCCGGCACCGTGGGGCCCGACGCGGCGCAGCGGATGGTCGAGGCGCTGCGCCATCGCGGGCCCGACGGCGACGCGCTGAGGCGGATCGGCCCGCTCACGCTCGCCCACACCCGGCTGGCGATCATCGACGTCGCGGGCGGCGACCAGCCGCTCGACTCCGAGGACGGACAGGTCACGGCGATCGTCAACGGGGAGATCTACAACCAGCGCGAGCTGCGCGAGGCGCTCGAGGAGCGCGGCCACCGCTTCGCGACGCACTCGGACAGCGAGGTGGTCGTCCACTCCTACGAGGAGCACGGGCTCGACTGCGTCCACCGGCTGAGCGGGATCTTCGCCTTCGCCATCTGGGACGAGCGCCGGCGCCGCCTGGTGGCCGCCCGCGATGCCTTTGGGGTCAAGCCGCTCTACTGGTGGAGCGACGGCCGCCGTGTCGCGCTCGCCTCCGAGATCGGCGCGCTGCTGGCCGCCGGCGTGGTCCAGCCGAGGGTCGACCGCGTGGCGCTCGACCACTACCTCGCCTGCCGCTTCGTGCCCGCGCCGCGCACGCTGTTCGAGGGCGTGAGCAAGCTGCCTCCGGCGTCCACGCTCGTGGTCGCCGAGAACGGAGCGCCGCGCGTCGAGAGCTGGCGCGAGCCGCCCGGCACGCCCTTCGACGGCGCCGGCGAGGAGGAGCTCGCCGAGCAGCTTGCCGAGCGCTTCACGGACGCCGTCGAGCGCCAGATGATGTCCGACGTCCCCTACGGGGCGTTCCTCTCGGGCGGCGTCGACTCCGCGGCCGTCGTGGCCGCGATGGCCGCCCGCTCGCCGGCGCCGCCGACCACCTTCACGATCGGCTTCCCGGGCCACGACGACGTGCTCGACGAGCGCGAGCTCGCCGCCGAGAGCGCGCGCCTCATAGGCACCGACCACCACTCGACGGCAACCACGGAGACCGACTTCCTCGCGGAGCTTGCTCGCAGCGTGCCCCGGCTCGAGGAGCCCTGCGGCATCCCGAGCGCGCCCGCACTGATGCAGCTCTCGCGCTTCGCGGCGGCGCGCGTGAAGGTGGTGCTCGCGGGCCAGGGGGCAGACGAGCCGCACGGAGGGTACGGGCGCCACCAGGCCGCTGCCGTCCTCGACCGGCTGAGGCTCGTCCCAGCCGCCGCCGCCGTACCTGCGGCCGCCCTGGCCCGCGCGCTCCCTCGGGCCGCCCGCGCCCGCCGGACCGCCCACGTGCTGGGTGGCCGCGGGGACGCGGAGCGCCTGCTGCGCCTCGTTGAGATCACGGACGCCCCGGTCCGGGCCGCCCTGCTGGGCGCGCCGCCCGGCGGCGCTACGGGCCACGAGGCCACGACCGAGCGTCTCGGCCGGGCCCGCGACATCCTCGGCGACGTCGCCGGGCGCGGCCTGCTCGAACAGGCCCTCTACCTCGACACGCGCATGTTCCTCCCCGACGGGATCCTCATCTGCAACGACAAGATGTCGATGGCCGCCGGCCTCGAGCTGCGCGTGCCGTTCCTCGACCTGGACCTGATGCGCTTCGTGGAACGCATCCCCGCCGGCATGCGGATGCGGCCGCGCGCCGGCAAGCGCCTGCACCGGGCCGCGATGGAGCACGTGCTACCTCCGGGACTCGCCGATCGCCCCAAGCACGGCTTCGCGACCCCCTACGACGACTGGCTGCGCGCCTCGCTCGGCGAGGAGGTGGAGCGCCGCTACGCGCCCGGCACGGCGCTCGCGGATCTCCTCGACCCCGATGCCGTGAGCCGGCTCGTGCACGAGCACCGCCGCGGCAGGGCCGACCACAAGGCGATCCTCTATTGCCTGCTCGAGCTCTCCGAGTGGCACTCCGCGTTCGTCGAGGCGCGACAGCCCGTGGCCGCGTGAAGCGCATTCTCTACGTCCACTCGCGCAAGGCCAGCTTCGTGGCGATCGACCGCGAGATCCTCGCCGAGCGCTACGAGATCGAGGACCTGTACCAGCCGGGACGCGTCCCGAACCCGCTGAAGGTCGTCGGCGGCGTCCTGCGCGCGGACCTCGTGTTCGGCTGGTTCGCCTCCTGGCACACGTTCTTTCCGATCACGCTCGCCTGGCTCCTGCGCAAGCCGTCCGTGATGGTGATCGGGGGCTTCGACGTCGCGAACATACCCGACATCGGCTACGGGCACCAGCAGGGCGGGCTGCGCAAACACGCGAGCCGCTGGATCTTCCGCCGCGCCGGACGGCTCGTCACCAACTCCGAGTACTCCCTGTGCGAGATCGAGCGCAACACGCCGATCTCGCCGTCCGAGGTGACCGTCATCCACCACGGCGTACCGGACCGGTTCGGCGCGCTGCCCGCGGAGCCGAGGGAGCGTGTGGCGCTTACCGTCGGGGCTGTCGATCGCTCGACCCTGGTCCAGAAGGGACAGCTCGCATTCGCGCAGGCGTCGCGGGAGCTTCCCGACGTGCGCTTCGTGCTCGCCGGCAGGTGGCTCGACGAGGCGGTGGAGGAGCTGCGCGCCGTCGCTGGCACGAACCTCGAGCTCACCGGATGGCTCTCGGACGAGGAGCTTCTCGACAACTACCGCCGGGCGGCCGTCTACGTGCAGGCCTCCCGCCACGAGGGCTTCGGGCTCGCCGTGGCCGAGGCGATGCTGGCCGGCTGCGTGCCGGTCGTGATGAACGTGACCGCCATGCCGGAGGTGGTCGGCGATGCCGGGGTGCTGCTCGAGTCGCAGCGACCGGACGACGTGGCCTCCGGGATCCGGCGCGCACTCGACCTCGGACCTGACGCAGCCGCCGGTGCACGCGAGCGTATCCTCACCAGCTTCCCGATGGAGCGCCGCCGCGAGGGAATCCTGCGAGTCGTGGAGGAGGCCTTCGATGGCTGACCTCCCCGACGTTGGCGCGTGGCGCCGCCTACGCGAGCGCCGCCGCGAGCGCGAGGCGCTCCTGCTCGACCTCGGCGCGCTCGTCTACGAGCTCCACCGCCAGGGCAGGCGCGCGCCCGAGCTGCTCCAGGACAAGGCGATCGAGCTGGGCAAGGTCGACCGGGAGGTGCGCGCTCTCGAGGAGAGGCTCGAACAGTGAGCGACGAGCGCGAGCCCGAGGAGACGCCGCGGCCGGCCGAGGACGGGCCATCCGGGGAGCGGACGCCTGACGGGCCCTCCGCCACGTGCCGGTCGTGCGGCGAGCCGGTCGACCCCCGGCAGCTCGTATGCCTCAATTGCGGCGCGCGCGTGGCGCTCAAGGAGCAGCGCTCCTGGGCGACCGAGCCGCTCGCGCCTCTCGCGGCCGCCCTCGTCGTCCTCATCGTGATCGGCGCGGGCCTGTTCGGCTTTGCGCTCGCGGAGCTGACGAGCGACGAGGGAGACGGGGCCGAGCAGGCGGCGGAGGTCGTGCCGGACGAGCAGCAGGCGTCGGAGGAGCCCGGAGCGGAGGGCCCGGCCGTCGTGTCGGGCACGGGTCAGGAGAGCAAGCGCTCGACGAAGACCGCGCCCGAGACAGAGGCGCCGGCCGAGACCGCTCCCGCGGAAGACCCCGCCACCGACCCCAACGCCGTGCCGGGCTGGCCCGCAGGCGTCCGCGCCCACACGGTGGTGCTCGTGACCACGAGCGACGGCCCGGCGGCCCGCCGGGTGGCACGAGCGGCGCGCGGCTCGGGGCTGGAGGCGGGACTCATCAGGTCCGAGCCCTACAACCTCGGCAGCGGCCAGTGGGTCGTGTTCACCGGGCGCTTCGACACCCCCGAGGGCGCCGCCCGCCAGGCCGCCGGACTGCAGGAGCGCTACCCGGGCGCCTACCCGCAGTTCGTTCAGAGGTCCCAGTAGCGGCCGAGCACCTCTGCCGCCGCATCGGCGAGCGGATGGCGGGCCACGCCCGCGGGCGGGTCGCCTTCGCCCGCGAGCGCCTCCATCGTCGCGGCCACCGAGCCCGCCAGCGCGCGCAGGTCGTAGCCACCCTCCAGCACAGCCCCCACGGGCGCTCCGAGCTCCTCGCCCAGTGCCCGCACCTGGAGTGCCAGCGCGCCGAACGACGCCGTGTCGAGCGCGAGCCCACCGAGCGGATCGTCGCGATGAGCGTCGTAGCCGGCGGACACGAGGATCAGGTCCGGCCGGTACTGCCTCGCCACGGGCGCCACCACGTGCTCGACGAGCGAGAGGAAGGCCGCCTCGCCGGTCCCGGCAGGCACCGGCAGGTTGAGCGAGTAGCCCTCCCCGTCCCCGGAGCCGACGTCGCCGAGCGCCCCGGTGCCAGGCCAGAACGGGTACTGGTGAATGCTCGCGAAGAGCACCTCGCGGGAGCCGTGGAAGATCGTGTTGGTCCCGTTGCCGTGGTGGACGTCCCAGTCGAGGACGAGCACGCGCTCGGCGCCGAGCGCGTCGAGCGCATGGCGCGCCGCGATCGCCACGTTGGCGAACAGGCAGAAGCCCATCGCGCGCGCGAACTCCGCGTGGTGGCCCGGTGGCCGCAGCGCCGAGAAGCCGACGCGCTCGCCGCCGGCGAGCAGCGACTCCACCAGCGCGCAGGCGCCGCCGGCGGAGCGCAGGGCCGCCTCGAGCGAACCGGGGCTCGTGGGGGTGTCGAGGTCGAAGGCGGCGCCGCGCGCGCTCATCTCCCCGACGAGCTCGACGTACTCGGGCGGATGCACGCGCAGGAGCTGCTCCTCGCTCGCGCGCGGTGCGTCGCGCGGCTCCCAGCCCAGCGCCGCCTCTCGCGAAGCACCCGGCTCGGCCGGGTGCGCACGACCGATCTCCCGCGAAGCACCCGGCTCGGCCGGGTGCGCACGACCAAACATCCCACGGGCTTCGAGCTCGGCCTCGATCGCGCGTATCCGGTCCGCGCGCTCGGGGTGGCCGGGACCGGTGTCGTGATCGAGCGAGGCGGGATGGCGAAAGAAGAGCGGCACGGGCGCCGGTACGGTACCTGCGCGCCGTGGAGGAGCCGCTCCGCACCGATGTCGCAGTCGTGGGCGCCGGCGCCGCCGGCCTCTACGCCGCGCTGGTGGCCGCCCGCGAAGGTGCGCGCGTGGTACTCGTGAGCCGCTCCCCGCTGGCACAGACGGCGAGCTTCTGGGCCCAGGGCGGGATCGCGGCCGCGCTCGCGGACGACGACTCCGTGGAGCTCCACGTCGAGGACACGCTCGTCGCCGGACGCGACCTCGCCCGCAAGAGCGCCGTGCGGGTGCTCTGCGAGGACTCGCCGGCCAGTGTCCACGATCTCCAGCAGCTCGGCGTGCAGTTCGACGCCGACCGCTCGGGCAAACTCGCGCTCGGGCTGGAGGGCGGGCACTCGCGCCGCCGCATCGTCCACGCCGGCGGCTCCGCCACCGGCCGCCGGATCACGCGCGACCTGTCGGCGATCGCCGCCACGAGCGAGCGCATCACCGTGCTCGAGCCGCTGATCGCGACGGCGCTCCTCACGCACGAGGGCCGCTGCGCCGGGCTGGTGGCACGCTCACGCGGCGGCGAGGCCCGCCGGCTGCTGGCGCGCGCGGTCGTGCTCGCCACCGGCGGGATGGCGGCGCTCTGGCAGCGGACGACCAACCCGCGCGGCGCGATTGGCGCGGGACTGACGCTCGCGGACGCCGCCGGGGCGCGGCTCGCCGACCTCGAGTTCATGCAGTTCCACCCGACCGCGCTGCGCCACGCCGGCCCGCGCGACGGTTTCCTCATCACAGAGGCCGTGCGCGGCGAGGGAGCGAAGCTCGTGAACGCCGCGGGAGAGCGCTTCGTCGACGAGCTCGCGCCCCGCGACCGGGTGGCGCTCGCAATCCAGGACGAGCTGGACACCGGCGGCTCGCCGGCGGTAGGCCTCGACATGCGCGGGATCGACCTGGGGCGCTTCCCCAACATCGCCGCGGCGCTCGCCGAGGTCGGGCTCGACCCGGCGCGCGAGCTCATCCCGGTGGCACCGGCCGCCCACTACACGATGGGCGGGATCGCCGCGGACCTCGAGGGCAGGTCCTCTCTGCGAGGGCTGTACGCGGTCGGAGAGTGCGCCTGCACCGGACTGCACGGCGCCAACCGGCTGGCCTCGAACTCGCTCGCGGAGTGCTTCGTCTTCGGCAGCCGGGCGGCCTTCGCGGCGTGCGCGGACCCCGAGCCGCCGGCGGCCGCCGAGCCCGCGGAGCCCGCCGGACCGGCCGTGCCCGGCGAGGAGACGCGGGGTGCGCTCTGGCGCAACGCCGGCCTGCTTCGCGACCCGCAGCGGCTGCGCGCCCTGCTCGAGGACCCCTACCCGCTCGCCCGCCTCATCGCCGCCTCGTGCCTCGAGCGCGAGGAGAGCAGGGGCGCCCACCAGCGCACGGACCAGCCCTCGACGGATCCCGCGCTCGACCACATGCATACGCTGGTGGGCGCGGGCGAGGGAGCCCGCTTCGAGCGATGGGAATGACCGGCGAGACAGCGCTCATGGAGCTCTTCAGAGAGTCGATGACCCACCTCGCGTCGGGCGTCGCGGTGGTCACGGCACGGCGCGCGGACGGGGGTCCGTGCGGCATCTCCGCCACCTCGCTCACCTCCTACAGCGCTCACCCGCCCTCGCTGCTCGTGTCCGTCTGGCACGGATCGCGCTGCCACGACGCGCTCGCGGCGAGCGACCACTTCGGCGTCCACCTGCTCAAGAGCGATGAGCTGTACCTGGCTGAGCGCTTCGCGGACCGCGCCGCGCCCGACAAGTTCGACGGCGTCGACTGGTCCTGGGACGGCGACGTGCCCGAGCTCGCGGGCACGCTCGCCTATCTGCGCTGCCGCCGGGTCGAGAACTTCCGGCGCTACGACCACACCGTCCTGATCGGCGACCTCGAGGGCGGGCGCCTCGAGGAGGGCCATCCGCTCGTCTACGCGCGCCGGCGGATGGACTGGCTCATGCAGCCGATGCAGTAACGAGCGGAACCCCTATCACCTTCAGCCGGCGCGACAGCGCGCTGTAGGCGAACTCGGCCTGCTCCTGCGAGGTGTAGCCGAAGAACTCGTACTCGTCGCCGAGCGCGTAGCCCTTGGGCACGAGCACGCCGGCGGCGATCGGCAGCAGCTCGTTGAGCGTGGCCCGGACGCGCTCGCGCATCCGCGCGTCCGCGCACTTCTGCTGCAGGAACCACGTCCCGTATGCCACGTGCCGGTGCTCGTCGCGGGCGATGTTGCCGAAGCCCTCCTGGAAGCCGGGCAGGAGCTCGTTCTTCTCGTAGAAGTCGAGCATGAAGTGCTGGCCGGTGAGGGCGAGCGTGCCCTCGATGACCATGTGGTACGCGGTCACGAAATCGACCTTGGCGTCCATGTCCGAGGGGTCCGCGATCAGGCGCTCGCCGGCCTTGACGAGATGCTCGTCGAACAGCTCGACGAAGGAGTCGGTCACGTGCACGCGCACCGCCGCGAGCCGGTCCCGGATGAACTCGTGGTCGACGCCCAGGACCTCGCGGTAGTAGCGGTCGAAGAACTGCATGTGGCGCGCCTCGTCCACCTGCTGGGTGGTGAGGAAGGCCTCCTCCTGCTCGTTCTCGTAGGCCATCACAAGGCCCGAGAACTGCGTGGTCACCCGCTCCTCCCCGACGAAGAACGACGACAGCCCCCAGAGGTGCTCGTCCTTCTGCTCCTCGGGCATTGCCGCCCACTGCTCCTTGTCGCGCTCGAGGTCGATCGCCTGCGACTGCCACTGCTGGCGCTCCCACAGCTCGTATAACTGCTGCGGGTCCATGAGCTTCAGCGTGCGGTTGAGGTAGGCGTCGTCGGTGATGGTGGCGGGATCGCCTTGGCTGGTGAGGTCGAGAAGGCTGGCCATGGAGTTGATCGTAAACTGCTTAACACAAACTCAACATCGGGCTATCGCGCTCGACCGGCACTACTTCGCGAAGCCGGTCAAGACGCTGTTCAACGACGTGCGCCAGTTCTTCCCGATGAGCGAGCAGCTGCGCGTCTACCGCCTGTGCAAGGAGCACATGACGCTGGCGACCGAGTTCGTTGACAGCAGGCTGCGGACGGGAGTGACCTTCGACGGCAGCCCGGCCTGCTGCCACGCGAGCACGCGCAGGGGCAGCCCCTGCCGGCGGGTGCCGCTGCCGGGCCGGAAGTACTGCCCGTCGCACAAGCACCTCGAGGACGTCGTGGCCGTGGCCGCCGCCTGAAACGCATAGCTTCCACCCCGAGATGATCCTCGGGGTGGACGTGGGCGGCACCTTCACGGACGCCGTCCTGCTGACGGACGACCGCGCGGTCACCGGCAAGGCGCCGACCACGCCCAAGGACCAGTCCGAGGGGGTCGCCAACGCCGTGCGCGAGGCGCTCGCCGCGGCCGGCGCGGAGGCCGGGGATGTGGAGCGCTTCGTCCACGGCATGACGGTCGGCACGAACGCCCTGCTCGAGGGCAGGGTCGCCAAGACGGCGCTGCTCGCCACCGAGGGCTTCGTCGACCTCGAGGAGCTCGGCCGCCAGGCCCGCCCGGATCTCTACCGCCTGTGCGCCGGCCACCCGCCGCCGCTGGTTCCCGCCGAGCTGCGCGTGCCCGTCCCCGAGCGCTGCGGCCCGGACGGCGTCCTGCGCGAGCTCGAGGAGGAAGGGCTCCGCGAGGCGCTCGGCGAGCTCGACGTCGAGTCCGTGGCGATCTGCCTGCTCTGGGGCTTCCGCCACCCCGACCACGAGCGGCGGGTGGCGGAGCTGGCCGGCGAGTCCCTGCCCGACGCCCACGTCTCCACCTCCCACGAGACGGCCGGCGTGTTCCGCGAGTACGAGCGCTGCGCCACCACGGTCGTCGACGCCGCCCTCTCCCCCCTGCTGCGCGGTTACCTCGAGCGGCTCGCCGAGCGCGCCCGCGACGAGGGGCTCCCGGTGCCCGAGATCATGCTCTCGAGTGGCGGCATCGCCGACTCCGCCACCGCCGCCCGCCACGGCTCGTGGACCGTCCTGTCCGGGCCGGCCGGCGGCGCCGTCGGCGCCGCGGCGATGTCCGCGCTCGCCGGCGCCGGCGACGTCGTCGGGCTCGACATGGGAGGCACGTCCTGCGACGTGTCGGTCGCGCTCGACGGGCGCGTCGAGGTGAGCGGCGGCCGCGAGGTCGGCGGGCGCGCGCTCGCGTTGCCGATGGTCGACGTGCACACGGTCGGCGCCGGCGGGGGATCGATCGCCTGGCGCGACGCCGGCGGCGCCCTGCGCGTGGGCCCGCAGTCCGCGGGCGCCGACCCCGGTCCGGCCTGCTACGGCCGCGGCGGCGAGGAGCCGACGGTCACCGACGCGAATCTGCTGCTCGGCTACCTCGATCCCGGCTCGCCGCTCGCGGGCGGCGTGGAGCTCGATCGCGAGGCCGCGGCGCGCGCCGTGGGACGCCTCGGCGAGGAGCTCGGCCTCTCGCTCGAGCAGGCGGCCGCGGGGATCGTGCGGGTGGCCGGCACCGAGATGGCGCAGGCCGTGCGGGTGGTGACGGTCGAGCGCGGCGTCGACCCGCGTGACCTGGCGATGGTCGCCTTCGGCGGCGCCGGCCCGTTGCACGCTGCCGCGATCGCCGAGGAGCTCGGGATGACGCGCGTGGTCGCGCCGGTCGCCTCCGGCGTGCTCTCGGCGCTCGGGCCTGGTCGTCTCCGAGCGCCGACGCGACATCGTCGAGAGCGTGCTGCTGGCGGGCGACGACCTGACGAGGGAGAGCGTCGCCGAGATCGTCGCGCGCCTCGGCGAGCGCGGCCGCGAGGAGATGGACGCGCCCGACGCCGAGCTGCGCGCGACCTACGAGCTGCGCTACGCGGGCCAGGCCTTCGAGCTGGCGATCGAGGGCGAGCTGGAGCCCGATCCGGAAGAGCTGCGCCGCGACTTCGACGCCGCCCACGAGGAGCGCTACGGCTACGACGATCCCGACGCGCAGCTCGAGCTCGTCACGGTGCGCGTAACGGCGGCCCTGCCGGGGACCGACCCGCGCGAGACCGAGCCCGAGGATGCCGAGGAGCGCGGGACGCGCGAGCTGCGCTTCGGCGAGAAGCTCGCCGAGGCGAAGGTGCTCGGGCCGGGCCGCGCGGAGGTCGACGGCCCGGCGATCTTCGAGCTGCCCGGCGCGACGCTCGTGGTGCCGCCCGGCTGGCGGGCCGAGGGCGGCGGCGACGCCGTCGTGATGGAGAAAGCGGCCGGCGGATGAGCCTCGACCCGATCACGCTCCAGGTGATGGTCGGCGCGCTCAGCGCGGCCTGCGAGGAGATGGGCGTCGTGCTCGTGCGCTCCGCCCACTCGGCGAACATCAAGGAACGCCGCGACGCCTCGACCGGGCTCTTCGACGCCGAGGGCCAGATGGTCATGCAGGCCGAGCACATCCCCGTGCACCTCGGGGCGATGCCCGCCTCGGTCGAGGCGGTGCTCGGCGAGGACCACTCGCCGGGCGACGCCTGGATCCTCAACGACCCCTACCGCGGCGGCACCCACCTGCCGGACATCACGGTCGTGTCACCGCTGTTCGTGGGCGACGAGCTGGCCGGGTTCGCCGCCAGCCGCGCCCACCACGCCGATGTCGGCAGCGCGGTGCCTGGCAGCCTGCCGGTCGACTCGCGCAAGCTCGAGGACGAGGGCGTCGTGATCTCCCCCACCCGACTGGCGCGCGAGGGGAAGGTCGACGGCGAGCTGCTCGAGGAGCTGACCTCGCAGATGCGCGGCCCGCGCCAGCGCGAGGCCGACCTGCGCGCGCAGCTCGCCGCGAACCGCTCCGGAGGCGAGCGCCTCGCCGTCCTGGCCGAGCGGCATGGGCTCGACACCCTGCGCGAGGCCATGAGCGAAACGCTCGACTACGCCGAGCGGCGCACCCGCGCCCGCATCGAGGACCTCGAGGACGGCGAGCGGGAGGCGACCGACGTGCTCGAGGCGCCCGGCGAGGACCTCGAGCTGCACGTGCGCGCCACGGTGTCGGGCGACGAGATGGAACTCGACTTCTCCGGCAGCGCCGGTCAGTACGACGGCAACCTGAACTGCCCGCTGGCCGTGACCCTGTCCGCGTCCTACTTCGCGCTGCGAGTCCTGACCGATCCCGACGTCCCGCCCTGCGCAGGCGCCTACCGGCCGCTGACGGTGACCGTGCCGGAGGGCTCGCTCTTGAACGCGCGCCCGCCGGCCGCCGTCGTGGCAGGCAACACGGAGACGTCGTCACGGGTCGCCGACCTGGTGCTGAAGGCGTTCGGCCGGGCGCTGGGCCAGGGCACGATGAACAACGTCGCACTCGGCAACGACAGCTTCACCTACTACGAGACGCTCGGCGGTGGCCAGGGCGCCTGCCCGGACGCGGACGGCCCGAGCGCGGTACACGTGGCGATGTCGAACACGCTCAACACGCCGGTCGAGGCGCTCGAGCTCGAGTTCCCGCTGCGGGCGATCGAGTACGCCGTGCGCCGCGGCTCGGGAGGCGCCGGCAAGCACCACGGCGGCGACGGCGTGATCCGCGAGCTCGAGGCGCTGCAGGAGATCGACTACTCGCTGGCAACCGAGCGCCGGCGCCACGCCCCGCCCGGAGCGGAGGGCGGTGAGCCGGGCGCTCCTGGTAGGAACCTGCTGAACGGGCACGAGCTGCCGTCGAAGGCGTCCGGCACGCTGCGGCCCGGAGATCGTTTGCGAATCGAAACCCCGGGAGGTGGGGGATTTGGCCGAGAGACCTGAACGCGTGGCCTTCTTCGGCCTCGGGATCATGGGCGGGCCGATGGCCGCGAACCTGGCCCGAGCCGGCTTCGACCTGTCGGTCTGGAACCGCACGAGCGAGAAGGCGGAGCGCTTCGCGAGCGAGCACGGCGCCCGCGCCGCCGCGAGTCCCGCGGCGGCGGCCGAGGGCGCGGACGCGCTCGTGACGATCCTCCCCGACTCCCCCCAGGTCGAGGCGGTCCTGTTCGGCGACTCGGGAGCGGCGGCGGCGCTCGAGCGAGGCGCCTTGGTCATCGACATGTCCACGATCGCGCCAAGCGCGGCGCGGCGGATCGGAGAGCGGCTCGGGGGCGAAGGCCTCGATTTCCTGGAGGCTCCCGTGTCGGGCTCGCGCCCCAAGGCCGAGGACGGGACGCTCACGATCATGGTCGGCGGCAAGGAGGAGGCGTTCCGGCGTGCCATGCCGCTGTTCGAGGCGATGGGCGAGCTGATCGTGCACGTCGGCCCCCAGGGTCACGCCCAGATGGCGAAGCTGCTGACGAACACCATGGGCGCCGTGCACGCCGTCGCGCTCGCCGAGTCGGTCGTGGCGGTGCGCCGGGCGGGCATCGACCCGGATGCATTTCTCGAGGTGGCGGCCGGGAGCGCGGGCAACTCGACGGTGCTCGGCCTCAAGGGCAGGCCGATGTTCGAACGGAATTTCGAGCCGCTCTTCAAGCTCGAGCACATGCTGAAGGACGTGCGCCACTGCCTAGCCGAGGCGGAGGCGCTCGGAGTCGAGCTGCGTCTCGGCTCGCTCGTCGAGGGCCTGTACGCGCGGGCGGCCGCGGAGGGTCATGGCGAGGAGGACTTCGCGGCGGTGATAACGGCCGTCGAATAGGCCCCCGAGAATGTTGCATTCGCCACGAAATTTCCCTTGCGTAAGCGGCTTGCGTTCGCAACAATGGCCGCCCGCGCCCCCCTCGAATCACCGGAGCTGAACTTCTGGGCGCGGCTGTGGAGGTTTCTCTCGTCTATGCCAGTTGCATTGAAGGAATGGGCGGTTACCGTGCGCGCCCTTGCGGAGGGCGAGCAACTCGTCACGCTCCGCAAGGGTGGGATCCGTGAGGAGAACAAGCATTTCGAGATCGAGCACGACCGCTTCTTCCTCTATCCGACCTTTGACCACCAGCGCAACGACCTGATCCGGCAGTCCCACCTGCCGGAGCTTGCCCGCGCGCTCGAAGAGGGCGTGTGGCCGGAGGACGAGCCTCCCGCTGAGGCGCTCATCCAGGACGGCGGCATCCCGCAGCCGGATCGTGTGCGTATCCGCGCGTGGGCCGAGGTCGCGTCGAGCTACCTGATCACCGACCCACGCTGCATCGACGCCCTGTCGCCCTACTACATCTGGACCACTGACTACGCGGAGAAGCGCCTGCACTGGAAGCGCCGCCATCCCCTCCACGTGATGCTGCTGCGCACCTACCGGATCCCGCGCCCGGTCACGGTCAAGGTCCGCCCCGAGTACCACGGCTGCCGGTCCTGGCTCGAGCTCTACCGCCCGCTGCCCTTCGAGGGGACGCCGGTCCTCTCGGACGAGGAGTTCGAGCGCGCCTCGGAGGAGATCGAGGCGATCGCGTCGGACGCCGTGCCGGTTTTGGCTTAGCGGCTTCGGTTCACTCGCGTTCGGTTGGGGATTGCTCGGCGGGGTGGCGCTGGGTCGGTCTGGCGTATGGGCTGGTAAGGGGTGTTGGTTGGGCGGCCGCGGCGAGCCGGGCGTAATCGAAGATTGTTCGGCCGCTCGGCCCGGGCAGTCGCGAGCTGTCCTGGACTAGTGGTCCAGGAGACCGTCGACGCAGGACGATTGCGCCGGGTGCCGGGCGAGAGCGCCGCCGGTGCCGATGACGATTCGACAAGTCCAGGGTCAGCCGAAGATTGTTCGGCAGGAGAGCCTGTGCGGCCGCTGTCCACACACCCTTCCCCAGCCCTGGCCCGGCCGGCGGAGACCAACCCCCGGCTCAGCCGGGGCAGCACCAGCCCGACAGGCGCGGGAAGCCCGCCCCCGTCGCACCCGGATCGAGCTGGCGCGAGACGCCCGCAAACGCCCGCGGGCGCCGCCCGCCGACGAGCAGCCACTGGTTCGCCTCGGGCCAGCCGACGAGCAGGCGACGCCCGTTCGGCGACCAGGCGAGGTCGCTGAAGGTGCCGGAGCCGGTGAAGAGCTGGCGGGGCCCGGCGCCCGCCCGGTCGAGTCGCAGCGAGAGCACCGACGAGACGTCGTGCCGCGTGACGGCGACCGCCGCCCGCCTGCCGGCCGGATGAACGGCCAGCGCTCGGGCCCGCCCGCCGGCCGGCAGCACACGCTTCCCGAGCAGCCTGCCGTCACGTCCGTAGACCCGTAGCGAGCCGCGAAGCAGCACGACGAGGCGCCGGCCGTCGCGGGTCCAGGCGAGTGCCACGGGCGCGCCGCCGGTTCGAGCCGACCAGAGCCGGCGGCCGCTGTCGGCGTCCACCGTCAGCACCGCGGCGGAGCCGCCCGCGGCGAAGGTCAGCACGTAGCCCCGCCCCGGCCTCCAAGCGGGTGTCAGGCGGGCCGCGCGGCGCGCAACCAGGTGGTCGAGCCGGCCGCTTCCGTCTACCACGCGCACGGACGCGCCCGCCCGGGCGCGCTCGAGGTAGGCGACCCGGAAGCCGTCCCCCGGTGACCAGGCCGGATCGCTGAGCCGTCCGGGCCGTGCCAGCGACCAGCGCGGCTCGCCGTCCGGCTCCACCGCCGTGATCCGGTGCCCGTGGGTCCCGATCACGAACAGCCCGTTGGGCGACCAGCCGACCTCCGAGTAGTCGCCCAGCCGGCGCATTCCTCCGCCCGGGTTGACCACCCACGCCCCCGAGTCGGAGACCGCGAGCAGCCTGCCGCCGCCGGGGAAGCCGCGCAGCGTGGGCTGAGTCTCCTCGGGGCCGAGCCCGATCCGCTTCTGGATCCACTCGCCCATCTCGGCTCCGGCGGGCGTCAGAGCCGCGGCGAGCCCGGCTGCCAGTAGTGCCGCGACCAGCACGAGCCGGAGCACCGGTCGCCGGGGGCGCCCGCCATGTCCGAGGTCGGCGCGCTCGGCGATGGCCGCCTCGACGACGGCCCAGCTGCGCCGCCCGGCCGCCAGCTCGCCGGGCGCCGCGTGCTCGCGCAGCTCGCTCCGCAGCCGCTTCTCGAGCGCCCGGCTCACCGCGGTTCCTCCACGGGGTCCGCCTCCAGGACTTCCGCCAGCCGGTCGAGCGCCCGCCGGAGCCTCGAGTTGACGGTCCCGCGCGGAAGCTCGAGCGCGCGGGCGATCTCGCCGGGCGTGTAGTCGAACAGGTAGCGCAACGCGACTACCGCCCGCTGCTCGGGCCCCAGCCCGCGCAGCGCCTCGAGGACCTGGTCCGAGAACGGGAGCGAAGGCTCGTCGGGAGGGGCCTCCTCGGTCTCGCCCGCGGCCGCATCCACCTCGCGGCGGAGCGCCCGCGCTCGTGCCACATCGATCGCGCGGTTCACCACGATCCGGTGCATCCAGGGCCCGAACGGCCGCCGCCGGTCGAAGCGGTGGAGCGCGCGCAGCGCGGCGAGGAACGCCTCCTGGGCGATGTCCTCCGCCGCGGCCGCGTCGTGGACCACGAGGTAGGCGGCGCGATAGGCGCGCGGCCACTCCCTGCGAAAGAGCTCGTCGACCGCTTCGGCCGAGCCGCGCTGCGCCTCGCGCACCAGGCGGCGCTCGCGGAGCGCTCGTGCCTCTCCGCCGGCCACACGCGCAAACAGGCCCGACCCGCCGCGCGCGGCGGGCAGCAGGGCCGCGGGCCGGTCCTCGCTCACACTGGCCGCAGAGCTTCGCATGCGCTTCACCCGCAGTCACTACGGGCGTGGCCGTCTGAGAGGTCCCGCCCATCGTGCAAGAGTTCGGGCGCGTGCCCTGGGTCGAGTCCCACTCCCCCTCCTTCTCGGCGCGCCACGACTCCTCCCAGGCCGCCGAGGCCGCCGGGGTGCTCGACTCGCTCGAGGTGTTCCGCGCGGAGCTCGAGCGCCTCTTCGCGGAGGTGCCCGCGGAGATCGCGGTGGTGCTCCACCCCCGCTCGGCCGCGCTCACGCTCGCCCACCCCTGGTTGCCGCTCGCCCGCCGGGTGAGCGCACCGGCCGGTCGCCGCTACTTCGCGGGCTGGTTCTCGGAGACGGACATCCACGTGCTCTCTCCGCCCGCGCTCGCGCGCCGCGCCTCGAACGTCGAGGGCTCCCGCGAGGCTCTCCTGCTCACGCCCCTGCACGAGTACGCGCACGTCGTGATCGGCGCCAACAACCCCGACCTTCCGCCGCCCTTCTCGCTCGCCGCCTTCCGCGGCTACGTGCGCTGGGCCTGGCTGTGCGAGGGCGCCGCCACCTGGCTCTCTGGGCAGACCCCCCACCTGCGCGCCGCGATCGTCCGGCGCCTGCGCGAGGGCGGACGGCCCGACTTCCCGCCGGCCGCGCCGGACGCGATGCTGCTGGGCGGGACGATCTTCGAGGTACTCGCGCGCGAGGCCGGCACTCGCGCCGCAGCGCGGCTCGCCACGAGCCCGCTGGAGCGCGGCCCGCGCTCGCTGCTGGTGGACGCCTTCGGCCGTCAGGCCGCCGCCGTCGAGCGTGACTGGCGCGCGGAGCTCGACTCGCTGTCCGCGTCCGCCTGACCGAGGCGCGGCGCCACGGCTCGCGGTTACAGGCCGAGCGTCTTGGCGATGATGTTCTTCTGGATCTCGGAGGTGCCGCCGTAGATCGTCGTGACCACGGCGGTGCGCAGGTGGCGCTCCATCGGGTACTCGTTGGCGTAGCCGTAGCCGCCCATCACCTGCACGCCCTCGAGCGCGCAGCGCTTGGCCAGCTCGGTGGCCGCCAGCTTCGCCATCGAGGCCTCCTGCGGGAGCATGCGGCTCGGATCCTCGTCGGTCAGCGCCGCCACCCAGCGCACCAGGAGGCGCACCTGCGCGATCTCGGTGGCGAGCTCGGCGAACCTGTGGGCGATCGCCTGAAAGCTGCCCACCGGCCGGCCGAACTGCTTGCGCTCCTTGGCGTACGCGAGCGCATCGTCGAACGTGCGCTGGGCGAGCCCGAGTGCGGTGGCCGCCAGGATCGTGCGCTCGTAGTTGAGCCCCGCCATCAGCTGCGTCCAGCCGCCGCCCTCGGTGCCCAGCAGCGCGTCCTCGGGCACGCGCACCCCGTCGAGGTGGATCTCGTTGGTCTCCTCGCCGCCGAGCGTCTGGATCGGCGTGAGCGTCATCCCCTCCGCGTCGCGCGGCACGAGGATCATCGACATGTCGTCGTGGCGCTCGCCCGGGCCGGTCCGGCAGACGATCAGGATGTGGCTCGCGCGATGCGCGTACGAGCACCACATCTTGGCGCCGTCGAGCACCCAGTCCCCGTTGTCGCGCCGGGCGCGCGTCTTCAGGGCGGCCACGTCCGAGCCGGCGTCGGGCTCGGACATCGCGATCGCGAGCGTCCCGCCCTTGACCACGCGCCCGAACAGGTCGCGCTTCTGATCCTCGCTCCCGAAGCGGTTGAGAGCACCCACCACGATCAGCGTCACCCCGTAGCCGCCGATCGGGATGCCGCCGAGGGTGGTCTCCTCGAGGAACAGCGTCGCGTCCAGGAAGCTGCCGCCGGAGCCGCCGTACTCCTCGGGGATCTGGAGCCCGTACCAGCCGAGCTCGCCCATGCGCGCGGCCACGGCGGGGTCGTGCCCGTCATGTTCGGGCCGCTCGAAGCGCTCGCGCTCCGCGAAGTCGCGGATCGCGGCGACGAACGCCTGCTGCTCGTCCGTCAGGCCGGTCGTCACGTGGCGGGTCCGGCGACGGCGGGCGCCGGTGATACGTCCTGCTCGTCGGGCTTGAAGCGGTTCAGCTCGCGCACCGCGATCACCATCTTGTGTACCTCGTCCGGCCCGTCGGCGATGCGCAGCCAGCGGCCCTGGCGCCACATCGCGGCGAGCGGCGTGTCGTCGGACATCCCGAGGGCGCCGTGCACCTGCATGGCGCGGTCGAGCACGCGCTGATGCATCTGCGCGGCGATCACCTTGATCATCGAGATCTCCTGACGGGCGGCCCGCTTGCCCGCGGTGTCCATCTTCCATGCGGCGTGCAGCACCATCAGCCGCGCCTGGTCGATCTCCATCCTCGACTTGGCGACGAAGTCCTGGACGAACTGCTTCTCGGCGAGCGGGCCGCCGAACGCTTCGCGGCCGTACGCGCGCCGGCACATGAGCTCGAAGGCACGCTCGGCCGAGCCGATCGCGCGCATGCAGTGGTGGATGCGCCCCGGCCCGAGCCGGTCCTGCGCGATGGCGAAACCGCCGCCGCGACTGCCGAGCAGGTTGGCGGCGGGCACGCGGCAGTCCTCGTAGAGGACCTCCCAGTGCCCCGGTCCCTCGTCGTGCCCCATCACCGGCACGGGCCGCACGCCGGTGAAACCGGGCGTGTCGAGCGGCACGAGGATCATCGATGCGCGCTTGTGCGGCGGCGCGTCCGGGTCCGTGACGACCATCGCGATCGCGACCTCGGCTCCGTTGTAGCCCGAGGTGAACCACTTGTGCCCATTGATCACCCACTCGTCGCCATCCAGCTCGGCGCGCGACACGAGCCGGGTCGGGTCGGAGCCTGCGGTATTCGGCTCGGTCATCGAGAAGCAGGAGCGGATCTCACCCTCGAGCAGCGGCGTCAGCCAGCGCTCCTTTTGCTCGTCGCCGCCGTGCTCGGCGAGGATCTCCATGTTGCCGGTGTCGGGCGCCGCGCAGTTGAAGACCATGGGCGCCACGCCGCTGCGGCCCATCTGCTCGCAGAGCATCCCGTACTCCCAGTTGGTGAGCCCGGGCCCGTAGCGCTCGTCGGGCATGAACAGGTTCCAGAGCCCCTCGCCCTTCGCCCGCTCGCGCAGCTCGACGAGGATCTCGGGGTAGGCGCTGCCCGGCCGCACCTCGCTGTCGAGCGCCTCCAGCGCCTGCGCCTCGACGGGGTCGACGTGCTCCTCCATGAAGCCGCGTACGCGCTCGAGGAGGTTGGCCACGCGCTCCGATGGTGCGAATTCCATAGGGCGGGGAGCCTACCTGCCGACGGGTGTCAACCGCCCTGGAGGAGCAGCCACGCGATCAGCGCGGCGAGACCGCCGCCCAGCAGGACGGTTACCAGCAGGACGACCGGGTTCGGGCCGCGCGATGCGCCCGCTCGCGTGGGCGCGAGCTCGGCCTCGAGCAGCACGTCACGGGCCGCTTCGGCGCCCGCCTGGGGCACGAGCACGTCGCGCGGGCCGGCGGCGAGATAGTCCGGGACGTCGAAGCCCGCGGTCCGCCGCAGCACGCTGGGCACCCCCTCCTCCAGCAGCAGGTTCTGGATCAGCTCGGCCTCGGGCTGGTTGCGCCCGCCGGCCACGCGCACGAGCTCGCCCTCGGTGTAGGACGGGTTGATCTTGCGCGCCTTCTCATGGGCGTCGCTCAGCGGAGCCTCGATCGGCTCGCCGGCCTCGACGAGCGGCATGCCGCACCCGGCGCAGAAGGCGCTCCCTTGGGTCTGGCCCTTGCCGCAGGAGGGACAGGTGAGCTCAGGCGGTGAGGACAAGGTCCTCCTCTCGGACCGCTCCGTCGGCGATTCGCCACGCGCGGATCACGGGGGCAGCCCCGTTCTCGAGCGACACGATCAGGTAGGTCCAGTGCGGGTAGGTCGCGAGGTTGATGTCGGTCTGCGAGGGCTCCGCCGGACTGCGGGGGTGCGAGTGGTAGATGCCGACCTCGAAGCCGTCGTCGTCGAGCTCGTTGGCGGCGAACAGGCTGCGGTCGTCGAGCTCGTAGCCGTACGGCGAGTGGCGCTCGTTCTCGGCGCGGAAGACCTGCTGGACCTCGCCGGCCTGAGCGCTCAGATAGCCGCAGCACTCGTTCGGCGATTCGTCCCGGGCGTGCGCCACGAGCTCGTCCCAGTGGGCCTGCGAGATCCTCACTGTGCGAAGGCTAGTGTGCGGAGCGTGGCCACCTTCGTGACCAGACGCGCTGCCCTCGGCGGCGCTGCGGCCGTGGTGCTCGCGTCTTGCGGAGGCGGCGATCCCCCGCCCAGCACCGGCCCGCGGCCGGGCTCGGGGGCCGCGCTGCTCGGCTCGCTGCTCGCGCTCGAGCGGGCCGTGATCGCGGCCTACGAGACCTCCGCCGAGGTGCTGCGGGGCGACGCGCTCCGCTACGCGGCCGTGGCCCGCGGCCACGAGGAGAACCACGTGCGCTTCCTCGAACAGGCGATCCGCGACCTGGGCGGCGAGCCACCGGCCGGCCGCTCGGCGGAGGAGTACGAGCGCACCTTCCCGCGCCTGAGGAGCCAGGAGGACGGGCTGCGCTTCCTCGAGGACCTCGAGGAGCGCCAGGTGCGCGCATATCTGGAGGCGCTCGCGGAGCTGCCCGATCGCGACCTGCGGCTGTCGATCGCCGGCATCGGCGCCGACGAGGGCTCGCAGCTGGCCGTGATCCGGGTGCTGGGGGGACGGCCCGCCTCACCGCACCCGTTCGAGACCGGGGCCCTGTGAGGGAGCCGAGCACGCGGCGGACGGTCCTGGCCGGCGCCGGCGCCGGCGCGCTGGCGCTCGCAGCGCTCACACCGGCGGTGGCCGCGCAGTCCGAGCGCTCGGACGTCGAGATCATCGAGGAGCTGCTCACGTTCGAGCACCGGCTCGAGTCGGCATACGCGGCCGCGCTCCGGCGCGACGCGATCGACGTCGAGCTCGGCGAGCTGCTGCGAAACCAGGAGCGCGAGCACATCCGGGCGCTGGAACAGGTCCTGCGGGGGATGGGCAGCCGCTCGCCGCGGGCGACCGTGCCCCCACCCGAGCTCGGCTCGGCGCTCCGCGGCCGCGACACCTTCGCGCGCTTCGCGCTCGACCTCGAGCAGCGGGCGACCTCGTCCTACGTCGACGCGGCGGGCGGCATCTCCGCCCCTGGGCTCCGCCGTCCACTCGGATCGATCATGGCCTGCGAGGCGGCGCACCAGGTGGCACTGCGCTCGGCGGCAGGCCTGCCGCTGCTGGCGCCCGCACGCTGATCCGTCCTCCCGTGGCGCGCCCGGTGATCCGCACTTCCCTGGCGCGCCCGCGCTGATCCACCCTTCCCCCGCGCCCGAAGAAAGCCCGGCAAGGGAACCGAGCGTGGGAGGTCGCGATGTCGACATCGCGCAGAGATTTCTTCCGTCTGGCGGGGCTGGCGACCGCCGGCGGATCGGTCGTGTTCGCCGCCGCGTGCGGCGATGACGACGACAGTGGCGGCGGGTCGACCGCGGCGGTGATGGAGAACGGGGCGGGCGGCGAGCGCGATGTGATGATCCTGAACGCGGCGCTCGACCTCGAGAACACTGCGATCGCCGCCTACACCGCGGGCGCCGCGCTGCTGAAGGGCCCCGTGCTCGCGACCGGCAAGCTCTTCCTCGCGCAGGAGCAGGAGCACGCGGCCGGCCTCGCCCAGGCGATCCGCGACCTCGGCGGCACGCCCAACAAGGCCAAGCCGGCCGCGGCGTACGCCAAGGGCTTTCCGAAGCTGCGCTCGCAGAATGACGTGCTGCGCTTCGCCGTCGACCTCGAGAACACCGCGGTGGCCGCCTACGTGGACGCCATCCCGAAGCTCTCCGACCCCAAGCTCCGCCAGACGGCCGCAGCGATCAACACCAACGAGGCGGAGCACATCTCCGTGCTCCTCGGCGCGCTCGGGAAGCCGCCGGTTCCGGACGCCTACGTGACTGGAGGTAAGAGCGCATGAGCGAGAAGCTCGTGATCATCGACGGGGCGGTCGACACCGCCGTGATCGCCGAGTACGAGGCCACGCGCCGCGAGGCGGTCCGGCGCGGAATCGTGCTCGGTGGCGCTGTGATCGCCGCCACGGCGATCCCGACGCTCCTGCGCGTACGGACCGCATTTGCCCAGTCGGACGGGGACGCCGCGATCCTCGAGGCCGCGGTCGGCCTCGAGCAGACGGCCGTTGTCGCCTATGACGCGGCGGTCGGCTCCGGCCTGCTCGACGCCACGGTCAAGCCCGTCGCGGAGCTGTTCCGCGACCAGGAACAGGAGCATGTGGACGGCCTCCGCACGGCACTCGACGCGCTCGGCGGCATGGCGCCGGCGCCGCCCAAGCCGGCCGAGGTGATGGGGCTCTCGGACCTGAAGAGCCAGGCCGACGTCGCCAACTTCGCCATCGAGCTGGAGAACATGGCGGTGGCGGCGTACTACGACGCGCACGGCAAGCTGAAGGACCCGAAGCTGCTCGCCACCGGCGCGCAGATCATGGCCAACGAGGGCCAGCACCTGGCCGTGCTCCGGCCGCTCGTGAACCAGCCTCCCGTTCCCGACGCGTTCGAGACCGGGGGGCAGGCCTGAGACGGCTCGCCCTCATAGCGCTGTTCCCGCTTGCGCTCGGGCTCGCCGGCTGCTCGTCCGGCGAGTCCGGCGAGCGCCAGGCCGACGTCCGGGTCGCTGGCTTCCGCTACTCGCCGGTCGCGGTCGAGATCGAGGCAGGCGGCAGGGTGACATTCGAGAACCTCGACAAGGCGCCGCACACGGCAAGCTCGGACGAGGGCTCCCCTTGGGAGTTCGACACGAAGCGCCTCGAGACGAGCGACGACGGCACCATCGAGTTCGACGAGCCCGGCAGCTACCCGTACTTCTGCCGCTTTCACCCATTCATGACAGGCACGGTCGAGGTCGTGGAGTAGCCTGCACTGCGATGGGCTTCATCTCGGCACCCGGTCCACTCGAGATCCTCGTGATCCTCGTGGTCGCGTTGCTCGTGCTCGGACCCAAACGGCTCCCGGAGGCTGCGCGCTCAGTGGGGCGCGGCATGCGCGAGCTGAAGGACTCGCTGTCGGGCATCAACGACGATGACGACGAGGAAGAGCGCGAGCGCGAGCGGCTCGCCTAAGGACCTACCAGAACGAGGCGGTCTCGAGAACGCCCTCGTCCTCTAGCTGCTCGATCGTCTTGGTGTAGACCCCCGAGCTGAGGTACTTCCAGCCGTCGTCGGGGACGACGAACACGACGTTGCCATCGTCGAGCTCGCTGGCGACCCGCACGCAGATCGAAGCGATCGCGCCCGCGGAGACGCCGACGAACATGCCCTCCTCCTCGAGCAGCTTCTTCGTCCACACGACCGCGTCGCGGTTGGAGACGAAGATCTTGCGGTCGAGCAGCGACAGGTCGAGGATCGGCGGGATGTAGCCGTCCTCCAGGGAGCGCAGTCCCTGGACGAGCTCGCCCTGGAGCGGCTCGGCGGCCACGATCAGCGTGTCCGGGTCCACCTCCTTGAGGCGCCGGGCGTTGCCCATCAGCGTGCCACCGGTCCCGAGCCCAGCCACGAAGGCGGTCACCTCGTCGAGCTCTTCCAGGATCTCGACCGCGGTGCCGTGGTAGTGGGCGTCCGGGTTCGCCTGGTTGCCGTACTGATAGGGCATGTAGTAGCTCGCGTCGGCCTCGGCCATCTCGAGCGCGAGCGCCACAGCGCCGTTGGAGCCCTGCTCGCCCGGCGAGTACACGATCTCCGCGCCGAACATGTTCAGCAGCTGCGTGCGCTCGGCCGTCACGTTGTCGGGCATCACGACCTTGAGCGGATAGCCCTTGCGCCTGCAGATCATCGCCAGCGAGATGCCGGTGTTACCGGAGGTGGGCTCGAGGATCGTCTGGCCCGGGGCGATCAGCCCGTCTTCCTCGGCGCGCTCGATCAGCGAGCGCGCTACGCGATCCTTGACCGAGCCGGTGGGGTTGTGGCTCTCGAGCTTCGCGTAGATGCGGACACCGGGCTTCGGGCTCAGCCGCTTGAGCTCAACCAGCGGCGTGTTGCCGATCGCCTGAACAATGTCGCCGTACTTCCCACCGCACGGCCTGGTGTCGAGGCCTCCCTCCATAAAACTTCAGAAAGTGTAGTACCCCGGTCGAGCCGGCGCGAGCGCGTTCCGGGTGCGATTTGGGGCGACCCGCCTACTCCGTGACAACGGTGTCCTCGTGCGAGTAGGCGGGCGCGCAGCAGCACAGCAACCGCAGGTCCTCGTCGTCCGATGCCCAGAGCTTGTGGCGCACCCCGGGCGCGATCACGACCGTGTCACCCGGCCCGATCTCGCGCTCCTCATCGCCCAGGCGCATCCGACCGCGCCCGTGCGTGAAGAAGTAGATCTCCTCGGTCGTACGGTGGTAGTGCTCTTGGGTCGATCCGCCGGGCGGCACGGTCGCCTCGGCGAGGCTCTGGTTCAGGGCATCGCCGCGCTGCGGGTGCGCCACCTCGCGGATCTCGGAGCCGTCGAGCGTCGTGAACGGCTCGACCCCGTGGAGGTTCGTGACCTTCATTCCCCGCCGGCCATCGCCGGCAGGATCACGATCGTGTCGTTCTCGGATACCACTGTGCCGAGCCCGTCGAGCACGCGCACGTCCTCGTCGTTCAGGTAGACGTTCACGTAGCGGTTGAGCTCCCCGTCCTCCGAGAAGAGCTGGGACTCGGTGGCCGGGTGCTCGGCGGCAAGCGCGCGGAGCACCTCGCCGACGTCGGAGCCCGACGCCTCGACCTCCTTGGCGCCGCCGACGGAACCGCGCAGGACGGGAGGGATCTTGATGGTGCTCATGCTGGGACGAGCAGACTAGCCCGCACCCGCGCAGAAAGCTTCGTAGTCCGGGAAGACGCCCATCTCCTCGTCGGTGATCTCGCCGGGCTCGCGCGAGCAGATCGGGCAGTCTGGATCGCGCCGGACCTTGAGCTCGGTGAACGTGGTGCCGAGCGCGTCGTAGAGCAGCAGGCGGCCGGCCATCGTCTCACCGGCGCCCGTGATCAGCTTGATCACCTCGACCGACTGCAGCAACCCCATCACGCCCGGCAGCACGCCGAGCACGCCGGCGGCGCCGCAACTCGGCGCCAGCTCGGCGGGCGGCGGGGTGGGATAGAGGCAGCGGTAGCAGGGGCCCTCGTACGGATGGAAGACCGAGAGCTGGCCTTCGAAGCCGAGGATCGAGGCGGACACCACCGGGATCTGCTTGCGCACGCTGGCGTCGTTCAGCAGATAGCGGGTGGGGAAGTTGTCGAGCCCGTCGACGACGACGTCGTAGCCGTCGATGATCTCCATGATGTTGTCCGGCCCGAGCCGCACCGGGTGCTTCTCGACCTTCACGTCCGGGTTGATGTCGTGGATCGAGATCTCGGCCGAGTCGACCTTCGGCACGCCGATGCGGTCGTTCGAGTGCGCGATCTGGCGCTGCAGGTTCGAGAGGTCGACCACGTCGTTGTCGACGAGGCCGATCGTGCCGACTCCCGCCGCCGCCAGGTAGAGCGCCGCGGGCGAGCCGAGCCCGCCGGCGCCGAGCAGCAGCACCTTCGCGTCGAGGAGCTTCATCTGCCCCTCGAGGCCGATCTCGGGGACGAGCATGTGGCGCGAGTAGCGCTCGCGCTGCTCGGCCGTGAGCGTGCGCGGGACCTCGACCTCGTAGCCGCGGTCCTTCCAGAGCGTGATGCCGCCGCGCATCGACGCGACGTCCTCGTAGCCGAGCAGGTCCTGGAGCGTCTGGGCGGCGAAGGCGGAGCGGTTGCCCGAGGCGCAATAGAGGATCACGCGCTGCGAGCGGTCGCCCACGGCGCCCTCGATGCGGGTCTCGAGGTGGGCGCGCGGCACGTGCAGGGCGCCTGGCAGATGCGACTGCTCGAACTCGTGCTGCTCGCGCACGTCGACGATCACGGCTCCGTTGCCGTTCTGCGTCAGCTCGTGGACCTCCTTGGGGTCCACCTCCTCGATCTGCTCCTTGACCCTGCGCAGCAGTTCCGCGCCACTTGCCATCGCATTAATCCCCTGAATCTCGGTCCGCTTTCAATACTTCAGAAAGTGTAGCGGCGTTCAGCCGGCCTGTCCGGCCTCCTTTCGGGCCCTGAAAGGGTACCGGGGCGCCCTCTCGGGCGCCCCGGCGAAAGACCCAGACCTAGATTGTGCGGAAGCCCCGGGCAGGTGTCCCTGCCGTTTGAAGCTTCACGAGCATTTTCGTCCCGGCGGCCTCCTGCCGATATGGGGTGGAGACCCCATTTGTCCCGGCTGGGGTTCTTCCGATCCATGACGCGAACGTGACTCGGCGTGACGACTCCCTAATCGGCCAGGTGGTGGCGGCAAACGTCGTCCTGGTCGCGCTCACCCTGCTCGCGGCGAGCCTCGCGGCCGGCCTCGACCTGACCGTCGAGACCCAGCGCTGGTCCTTCATGATCCTCGCGCTCTCGATCGTGCTCACGCTCTGCGTGAACCTATGGATGCTCCAGCGCCGCTTCCGGCCGCTCGAGCGGCTGATCGACCGCGTGGAGCGCATCGATCCCGCCGAGCCCGTGGCACACGCGTTCTCCGAACACGAACCGATCACCGAGATCGACCGCCTCTCGCACTCCTTTCGACGCCTCCTCGACCGGATCGAGGAGGAGCGGCGCCGCTCCGGCACGCTGGTGATGCGCGCGCAGGAAGAGGAGCGCCGCCGCCTCGCGCGCGACCTCCACGACGAGGTCAACCAAGCGCTCACCGCGATCCTGCTCCGCCTGGAGGCGCTCGCCCAGGACACCCCGCCTGCGCGCGCGGGCGAGCTGGCCGAGCTCAAGCGGCTCGTGAACCAGGCGATGGACGAGCTCCTGAACCTCGCTCGCCACCTGCGTCCGACCGCGCTCGACGACCACGGGCTCTTGCCCGCGCTCGAGGCCCAGCTCAAGCGCTTCTCGGCGCGCACCGGCGTGGAGGTGCGCCTGAACCGGGCGGGCGATCCCGACGAGCTGCCAGAGGACGTCCAGACCGCGCTCTACCGGGTGACGCAGGAGGCGCTCGCCAACGTGGCGCGCCACGCCGGGGCGACCGCGGTCGAGGTCGACCTAGAGCTGGCCGCCGACCGAATCGAGCTACGCGTGCGCGACGACGGCGCGGGCTTCCATCCCGGTACTGCGGCGCGCGGCGCCCAGGAGGGCCGCGGCGGCCTCGGTCTTGGCGGCATGGCCGAGCGCGCCCGCCTGGCCGGCGGGGAGCTCGACGTGCGCTCCGCGCCCGGCGGCGGCACGACCGTGACCATGACGATCGGACGCTCGGCATGATCCGGGTCCTGATCGCCGACGACCACGGCATGGTCCGTGCGGGACTCCGGATGCTGATCGAGCGCCAGAACGACATGGAGGTGGTCGCCGAGGCGGACGACGGGGTGGCGGCGCTGGAGTCGACCCAGGCCGAGCGGCCCGACGTGGCCGTGCTGGACGTGTCGATGCCGCGCATGACCGGCCTCCAGGCGGCACGCGAGATCCGCTCGCACGTGCCCGACACGCGCGTGCTGCTGCTCTCGATGCACGACGACGAGCGCTACTTCCTCGAAGGGCTCGAGGCTGGCGCGGCCGGCTACGTGCTCAAGCGCGCCGCCGACACCGACCTGATCGGCGCCGTGCGCACCGTCGCGGGCGGCCGGGCCTTCCTCTCGGACGAGGCCCAGAAGACGCTCATGGACGAGTGGCTCGAGAGCGGCCGGGCCGAGCCCGAGGACCCGCTGACCCCACGCGAGCTCGAGGTGGTCAAGCTGATCGCCGAGGCGTTCACGAACCGCCAGATCGCCGAGACGCTGAAGCTCTCCGAGAAGACCGTCGAATCGCACCGCTCGAACGTCTTCGCGAAGCTCGGCATGCGCGACCGCGTGGAAATCGTGCGCTACGCGATCCGCCGGGGGCTGGTGGAGGCGTAGGCCGGGAGCGCGTCAGCGCGAACGAAGTTCGGCTCAACCGGAAGCGCTCGTGGCTAGTCGCGCGTTAGGTAGGCCGGCAAACGACGCAGGCAGGGGTGAAGTCATGAAGGGTGTTGGTACGAAGTTGGCCGGCGTGGCCATCGCGGGGGTGCTCGCGCTGGGCGCGGCCGGCTGCGGTGATGACGACGACGGGGGCGGCGGGTCCGCCGCCGCCAAGCCGGCCGAGGCGAGCAAGCTCGCGATCGAGCTGAGCGGATCGGCGAAGAAGCCGACGTTCGAGGTGCCGCAGTCGGTCGAGGGCGGCGTGGTCGAGATCAGCTTCACAAACTCGGCCAAGGGCAGCCACAGCGCACAGCTGGTGCGCGCCGAGCAGGGACACACGCCGCAGGAGGCGCTCGCCGCGGGCGAGGCCTGGGGCGAGAAGGGCAAGGGGCTCCCCGACTGGGCGCTGACGGCCGGCGGCCTCGGCGACGTCGAGCCGGGTGAGACCGCCACGGTGACCCAGGAGCTCGCTCCCGGGAAGTACCTCGTAGCCGACCTCGAGACGGGCGCCAACGCCGAGTTCGAAGTGACGGGCGAGGCCGCAGCCAGCGAGCTGCCGAGCGACGGCGGCACGATCGAAGCCACCGAGTACGAGTTCACGGCGAGCGGCCTGAAGTCCGGCGGCGCTCCGATCCTGTTCGACAACGCGGGCGGCGAGCCGCACTTCATCGCGGCTGTGGGAATCAAGCCCGGCAAGACGATCGCCGACGTGCGCAAGTTCCTCGAGACCGAGAAGGGCGAGGCCCCGGTCGACGAGAGCCGCGGCTTCAGCACCGCGGTCATCGAGGGCGGCCAGAGCCAGTCGATCGAGGTCGACCTCGAGGCAGGCGACTACGCCCTGCTCTGCTTCGTGCCCGACCGCGCCGGCGGGCCGCCCCACGCGGTCAAGGGGATGGTGTCCAAGGTGACGGTCGGCGGCTGAGTCCCGGCCGAGCGCTAGGCAATCCGGCGGGGGCTGGTGGAGGGCTGAAGCAGCTCCCGTAGCTCGCCGAGCATCTGCTCCGGCTGGTCGAAGACGTCTGTCCAGGTGTAGCGGCGGATCGTGTCGCCTCGCGCGCGGGCAGCCCGGTCGCGGCGGCGGTCCTGCTCCCAGGCGTGGCGGGTGTGGTGGTAGCGGTAGGAGTCGAGCTCGACGGTCAGGGCGTGGCCGGGCCAGCGGCAGTCGACGTAGTGGGCGCCCGCCTGCTTGTTCGTTCTCGGCAGCGGCAGCTTCGCAGCGCGCAGCCGTGCGCGGAGGCCAACGACGCGACCAACCGAGCAGCGATCCTGGATCGACTACACATTGTGTAGTCAAAGCAGGACGACTCCGAAAATCGCCCCCTCTAGCCTCCCGAGCCAGTGAACCCGCGGGTGCTGATCACCCTGTTCCTCATAGCCGTCTTTGCCCTCGGGGCGATCGCCTTCGCCGCGAGCCGGCGCGACGCAGACGGCGACGAACCCGCCGCCACGGCCGGCTTCCAGGGCGCCCTCATGCCTGAGGGCGTCAAGGCGCCCGACTTCAACCTCACGAACCAGGACGGGGACACCATCAGCATGCGCTCCCTCCGCGGCAGCCCCGTAGTCGTGACCTTCCTCTACACGACATGCGAGGACACCTGCCCGATCCAGGCGCAGACGGTGAGGGGCGCGCTCGACCAGCTCGGCCATGACGTGCCGGCGATCGCGATCGCGGTCGATCCTCCGCGCGACACCCCGGACCGGGCCAAGGCGTTCCTGTCGGAGCAGCGCGCCCTCGGCCGCATCGACTTCGTACTGGGCACGAGGGCCGCGCTAAAGCCCGTCTGGGACGGCTTCTTCGTCCGCCCCCAGTCGGTCACCGAGGAGCACCAGGCGCGCTTCACGCTCGTTGATGCCAAGGGCTTCCAGCGGATCGGCTACCCGGGCTCGGAGGCCACGCCCGAGGCTCTCGCCCACGATCTGCGCCTGCTGGAAGCCCAGGGCTGAGTTTCTCCTACCCTGCGAGTAGGATTTAGCGACTGATGATGTTCTCGACCAAAGCCGAGTACGGCGTGCGCGTGATGGCGCACCTCGCAAGGAGCGACGCGGGCAGGCCGATCTCGCTCGGCTCGATCGCCGACGCCGAGGGCCTGCCGCTCGCGTACCTCGAGCACCTGGTGCAGCGCCTGCGCAAGGCCGAGCTCGTGGAGTCGCGGCGCGGGGCGCACGGCGGGTTACACGCTCGCGCGGCCCGCCGAGACAATCACGATGGCCGAGGTCGTACGCGCGCTCGAGGGCGACATCGCCCCGATCGAGTGCATCAGCGCCGATCCGGACGGGACGCTCGTCTGCGTCCGCGACGGCCAGGAGGGCCACGACCCCTGCCCCACCAAGCTGCTCTGGACCCGTGTACAGGGGTCCATCGTCCGCACCCTGAACGAGATGACGCTGGCCGACCTCGCGAGGCCGGCTCGCACCCGGAAGCAAACGGAGACCGTTACCGCATGACCCTGGAGATCCAGAACCTGCACGTCCGCACCGAGGAGCGGGAAATCCTCCACGGCGTGGACCTCGTCGTGAAGAAGGGCGAGACCCACGCCCTGATGGGCCCGAACGGCTCGGGCAAGTCCACGCTCGCCAACACCCTGATGGGCAACCCGAACTACGAGGTCACCGAGGGCCGCGTCCTGCTGAACGGCGAGGACCTGACCGAGGCCGATCCCGACGAGCGGGCGCGCGCCGGGCTCTTCATGGCCTTCCAGTACCCGGCCACGATCCCTGGCGTCTCGGTGGCGAACTTCCTACGCATGGCGATGAACGCCACGCGCGAGGAGCCAATCAAGGTCAAGGAGTTCGGGGCGCTCCTCGGGAAGAACATGGATCTGCTCCGGATCAACCGCGAGTTCACGAGCCGCTACCTGAACGAGGGCTTCTCGGGCGGCGAGAAGAAGCGCGCCGAGATCCTCCAGCTCGCGATGCTGCAGCCCGCCTTCGCCGTGCTCGACGAGACCGACTCGGGTCTCGACATCGACGCGCTGCGGATCGTCGCCGACGGCGTCAACGCCATGCGCGGCGCCGAGCGCGGCTTCCTGATCATCACGCACTACACGCGCATACTCGAATACGTGAAGCCCGACTTCGTCCACATCCTCATCGACGGCCGCATCGTCCGCGAGGGCGGCGCCGAGCTCGCCGACGAGCTCGAGGAGAAGGGCTACGAGTGGGTGCGCGAGGAGGTGGCCGCGGGTGCCGGCTGAGTTCGTCGAATCGCGCCGCCGCGCCGCGCTCGAGGCCTACGAGGCCGAGCCGGTTCCCACCTGGCGCCGCTCCGGCTTCTGGACGACCTCGCTGCGCGGGCTCGACCTCGACGCCCTCGAGCCCAAGCGCTACGCGCCGGTCGAGGAGCTGCCGCAGATCGTCCGCGACGACCTCGGCGACGAGGAGCACGCGGCGCTGATCGTCCAGCACGGGGCGAGCGTCGTCTACTCGCACGTCGCCGACGAGCGCATCACGGTGATGCCACTCGAGCAGGCGGTCGAGGAGCACCCTGAGCTCGTGGAGCCCTACTTCGCCAAGCGGCTGCCGTACGACGAGGCCAAGTTCGCGGCCGGCACCGCCGCGTTCTGGACGGGCGGCGTGTTCGTCCACGTGCCCAAGAACGTGCAGCTCGAGAAGCCGATCCAGGTGGTCTGGCTGATCGACGAGCCGGGCACCGCCCAGTGGGCGCACACCCTGGCGGTCGTCGGCGAGCAGTCCGAGTGCAAGCTGCGCGAGTACTTCATCGCTCCGGACTTCGAGGGCCAGGCTCTCCATGCGGGCGCCTTCGAGCTGTACGCGCTCCCCGGCGCCCAGGTCG